>DATGER010000184.1:0-12991 GCA_035309865.1 Chloroflexota bacterium | reverse complement strand
CCGCAAGGAAGCGAGCGCAGCGATGCGGGCACGCGATTTCGTCGCGCCTGATGGAAGCGCGATACCCTGCAGCCTATGAGCTCCGACGCGGTTATCGTGGGGTACGTCCGCTCGCCAATTGGTCGCTACGCTGGTGTGCTGGCCAGCGTGCGGCCCGATACGCTGGCCGCGCTCGCGATTCGTGCGCTGCTGGATCGAACCCGGCTCGATCCGGCCGACGTCGACGACGTCATCCTGGGCTGCGCCAATCAGGCCGGCGAGGACAACCGCAACGTGGCCCGCATGGCGTTGCTGCTGGCTGGCTTGCCCGTCGAGGTCCCGGGCCAGACGGTGAATCGGCTCTGCGGCTCAGGCCTCCAGGCGGTCAACGCCGCCGCCCAGGCGATCTGGAGCGGTCAGGGCGACGTCTTTGTCGTCGGCGGCGTGGAAAGCATGACCCGCGCCCCGCTGGTGATGCTCAAGCCAGACACGGCCTATCCGAGAGGCCTGCCACCGATGGCCGACTCGACGCTGGGATGGCGCTTCCCGCATCCCGGGCTGGAAGCCGACGGCCACACCGGAACCCTCGGCCAGACCGCCGAAAACGTCGCCGAGCGCCGCGGCGTCTCCCGCCAGGACCAGGACACCCTCGCCGTGCTGAGCCAGCAAAAGGCCGGTCGCGCGATCGACAGCGGCCGCATGAGCGAGGAGATCGTGCCCGTCCAGGTGCCCCAGGCCAAAGGCGAAGCGGTGACCGTCGAGCGCGACGAGCACCCGCGTCCGACGACCACCGTCGAAGCGCTGAGCAGGCTCAAGCCGGCCTTCACACGGGACGGTACGGTCACCGCCGGTAACTCGTCGGGCATCAACGACGGCGCCGCGGCGCTGCTGGTGACCTCAGCGGACCGCGCACGGTCGCTCGGACTCCAACCGCTCGCCCGTATCGTCAGCACCGCCGTCGCCGGGGTGAAGCCCGACGAGATGGGCCTCGGCCCGATCCCAGCGTCCCGCAAGGCGCTCGCTCGAGCTTCGATGAGCATCGACCGCATGGGCATCGTCGAGCTGAATGAGGCTTTTGCCAGCCAGGTGATCGCGTGCCTGGAAGAGCTTGGCGTCGATTGGCACGACGAGGAGCGGGTGAATCCCAATGGCGGCGCAATTGCGCTCGGCCACCCGTTGGGCGCCTCGGGTGCGCGTCTGGCAGGGACCGCCGCGTTGCAACTGCAGCGGACCGCCGAGCGCTACGCGCTGGTGACGATGTGCATCGGCGTCGGCCAGGGCATCGCCACGATCCTGGAGCGCCCGGACTGACCCAGCCCACTTTACATACTTAGCAGAGCCTTTGCCCCGGATTAGCAGGGCCTTAGCACTCGCCGGACATACTCTGGCGAGGCTCAATGCACCCAGGCGAGCAACAGCAGGGAGAGCAGCTGCCCGGCATCACCGCGGTGCTGGCATCCGACGATGGTCGGGAGCTGGAAGGAGCCGTCCTCGATCTGGCGGCCGTGCTCGACGGCCTGGTGTACGGCAATTTTGAGATCATCGTGGTCGACGTCGGCGCTCCACCGCATGTCGAAGACGCGCTCGCCGAACTGCGAGTTCGGTATCCGAGTCTGCGATCGCGTCTGCACGCGCGCAGTGCCGTGGGCCAGCCAACCGCGCTGGCAACAGGCTTTGACGCCGCCACGTACGACTTGATCCTGGCCATCGGGACCAACGGCGAAGTCGACGTGCGCGAGACGAACCACCTGCTGGATGCGATCGAGCACGGCGCGGACCTGGTGATTGGTTTTCGTCCGCGGCGGGCCGATGGCCTCGACCGTCGCCTGTACGGCTGGGGCTGGAACGCGTTGCTGGGGCTGTTATTCGGCCGGACTGCCCGCGACGTGAACTGTCCGTTCAAGCTGTTTCGCACAGCGGTGTGGCAGCAGGTGCACGTTCAGCATCGTGACGCCAGCCTGGCGTTCAACGCGAAGCTCCTGGTCAGCGCGCGCCAGCTCGGCTTCCAGGTGGCCGAGGTCCCAGTCAGCCACCGTCGGCCGCGACGCGGGACCGCCAGTCGCGCCGTCGGCCCGACTGAGATCGGCCGAGCGCTGGTGGAGCTGAGTCGATTGTCGCGTGCGGTAGGGACTCAGCATGCAGCGCTCAGGCCCTGGTCGCCGGGCGCTAACTCGCGATTTGCTTCATCGATGCCGGGGGCGGCGCGGGAACCACGACCGGCCCCGGAACGGCGCTTCCTGACCCCTGACTCCTGACGGCTGACGCCTCGTCGACGAGTCCGCGCTTGCGGCGACGCTGCTCGACCAGCCACTTTGGTGGTCGGCCGCGGCGGGGCCCGTCGTCCTCCCATTCGACCGGCTCGGTGCGCCGGTCGACGATCTCCACCTGGTCCACATAGACCGATCCGCCGCAGCGTGGGCACCGCAGGCGCGATGTCTCCCACGCCACGATGCTGCCCACCCTGCCAGCACGTTCGATGGCCACCTGTGGCGTCGTGCTCCTCCGTTCTCGCTCGAGCGAGCCCGCTGTGGCGCCACACATGTAGCACTTGAGGTCGGCGAGTACGAACGTGCGGACGATGGGTTGCAGCATCTGGCGACTCCGGCAGGCGAGTAGAGGGGCTGTTCCTAGTGTGCCGGCCAAGTCGTTAAGGCGAGCCTAACGCGTTCGTAGTACTTCGCTAACGCCCAACTGACCGCGGTTGGACCGACTACCTACTGCGTCGGCGAGTACTCGGTGGCCTTCCAGAACTGGTTGCGGACGCGCGCCACGAGTGGCCCGTCACGCTCGGTCTCGGCCCGATCTCGAAGCCATGCCTCGTCGGCCTGGAAGGCGCTCCAGGCTTTGTCACGATGCGCGAGATCGTCGAAGCGCGTGATGTAGTGCAGCTCGTTGGTCGTCCCGACGACGACGTCCCAGAAGCCGACGACACCAATGCCGTGGCGCTTGAAGTGGCCGAGGGTCATTGTCTGGAAGCGTCGATGGAGCGCGGGCAACTTCCCCGGCACGACTTCGTAGACGCGATATTCGAACAACGCCATGGTCACACGTGCTCCTCGTCGAGATTCTTAAAAAGAGCCAAGGACGTATTGTCGCAGCACCGACGCCGCAACGTTGCGGCCGGTCAACAGCACCGCCACCGGACCTGCCAACGGCCGCCAGCCGCCCAGCAACACCGCCACCCCCACCGCCGCCGCGCCCTCAACGAGCACGTGTTCGTGCTCGAGCAGCCAGCGCATCGCGCCAGTGATTTCGGTCTCCTCGACGAGCATGACTTCGCGCACGTGCTGCTTGAGCAGGTCGAGGGTGATGCTGCCCGGTTCGACGTTGCCGGCCAGACCGTCGGCAACGGACGGGTGTACTTCGACGTCGACCAGCGCACCGGCGGCCAGCGCCGCGTGCAGCGCTGGCGACGCCACCGATTGCACCCCCTGGACGACGATGCCCGGATCCACCCCATGCGCCGCCACGCCGATCCCACCGATGAGTCCACCTCCGCCAGCGGGGACCAGCAGCGTGCCGGGGGTCGGCATGGACTCGACCACCTCGAGGGCGATGGTCCCGCCGCCAGCCACCACCGCGGGGTCGTTGTACGCGGACACGAACCAGAGTCCGCGCGCGTTGGCCAGCCGGCGTCCCTCGCGTTCGGCGTCGTCATAGGTCGCGCCGAACTGGATGAGCTCGGCCCCTGAGTGCTGCAAAGCCTCGACCTTGGCGCGTGAGGCCGTCTCGGGTACCAGAACAGTCGCGGGCACGCCCGCCAGCGCCGCCGCCCGCGCGACGCCCAGACCGTGGTTGCCGGCCGAGGCGGTGATCACGCCCTGCTGTCTGGTGTCCTCGTCCAGCAGCAGGAGCGCATTCAACGCCCCACGCAGCTTGAACGAACCCGTGCTCTGAAAACACTCGAACTTGAGCCAGACGTCGACGCCGCACAGCGCCGACAGCTCGACCGATCGCTCGAGCGGCGTACGCACAATGAACGGCCGAATCCGGTCGGCGGCGCCCATCACGTCGGCGAGCGAGATCATTTCGGCCGCCATCGTAACCGACTGCCGCGCCGGCAAACTGGGCACATAACATGGACAGCCGATGCTGAGCTTTGCCGCGCTCGCCCAGTGCTTCGAAGAACTGGAGCACACGTCCAGCCGCAAGCAGTTGACCACGCTGCTCGCCGACTTGCTGAAGCGTGTCGACGCCAACGAGATTGCCGAAGTCAGCTACCTCCTGCAGGGACGCGTCGCGCCACTGTACGAGCCGGTCGAGTTCGGGCTCGGCGAACGCTCGATCGAAAAGGCCGTCGCGCAAGCGTTCGACGTTCCGCAAAGCGAAGTGCGCCTGAAGGATGCGGCCGCGGGTGATATCGGCCTGGTCGTAGCCGAGCTGGCGACAGCGGCCGGACGTACCGGGGCCGGCCATGACCGCTCCGCGCGCGAGGTCTTCGCCGATCTGCGCGCCCTGGCGGATCTGAGCGGTTCAGGCAGCGCCGACGCCAAGGTGTCCGGCCTGACGAAGCTCCTCGCCGGCCTGGACCCGATCTCTGGTAAACACCTGGTGCGCATCCCGCTCGGCACCAGCCGCCTCGGCGTAGGCGACGTGACAGTGCTGGCGGCCTTCAATGAGGCCCGTCTGGGCGGCACGAAGGCCGAGAAGCAGGCGCTTGAAGATGCCTACAACCGTACGTCCGATCTCGGCCTGCTCGGCCAGACCCTGTGGACCGAAGGCATCGACGGCGTGCGCAAGCTGCAAGTGGTCGTCGGTCGACCGATCCGGCCGCAGCTCGCCGAACGGTTGCCCGACGTGCCGAGCCTGTTGGACCGGCTCGGCGGCAGCGCCCACGCCCAGCTCAAGTTCGACGGTGTCCGCGTACAGCTGCACCTCGACCGCGGCCGGCCGCCCGGCGAGCAGGTGCGGCTGTTCTCGCGCAGCCTGGAATCGATGACCTCGATGTTTCCCGAACTGGTCGACGGGGTGCTGAACCAGGTCCAGGCCCAAACGGCGATCCTGGACGCCGAAGCCCTGGCGTTCAACCCGCTGTCCGAAGAGTTTCTGCCGTTTCAGGAGACCACCCGTCGGCGGCGCAAACACGGCATCGGCGAGCTACAGGCCGAGCTCCCGATCAAAGCCATGGTCTTCGACATCATGTACCTCAACGGCGAGGCGCTGCTGGATCAACCGCTCGACCAGCGCATCGGCACCCTGATGTCGACAGTCAAGGGCACCGAGGTGCTGCAGGCCGAACGCGGCGAAGTTCTGGCCGACGCCGAGCGGCTGGAAGAGCTGTTCGAGAGCGCTCTGGAGCGCGGCCTGGAAGGGCTCGTGGTCAAGCGCGTGGACTCGCCGTATCAGGCCGGGGCGCGCAACTTCAATTGGGTCAAACTCAAGAAACACTCGCGCGGGGCGCTCGAAGACACCATCGACTGCGTCATGCTCGGCTACTTCCTTGGCCGTGGAAAGCGGGCCGAGCTTGGCGTCGGCGCCTTGCTGGTCGGCGTCTACGACCAGGATGCCGACGAGTTCGTGACCGTCACGAAGATCGGCACCGGCCTTGGCGACGAGCAGTGGCGCGAAGTCGGCGAGCGGGCCGCGCCGTTTCGGTCCGAGGAACGGCCTGCCCGCGTGCGTTCGACCGTGACTCCCAGCGTCTGGGTCGAGCCAAAGATCGTGCTCGAAGTACTGGCGGACGAGATCACCGTTTCTCCGAACCACACCGCGGGCTACGCCCTGCGCTTCCCGCGCGTCATCCGCTTCCGCGACGCCGACAAGCGCCCCGAGGACGCCACCACCCTCAAAGAGCTGGTCGAGCTGTACCAACAGCAGCCCGGCCGAACGCTCGAGTAGCGCTCGTCGGCGCGGCGCTGCTCGCGCCTGAGCCGCGGGCGCCCGCCGCCACCGGTCTCACACGCCGGTCGGCACCGGAATCACACCGCCACCGCTGACTGTCCGCACGCGCGCTCGGTGCGCACGAAAGAAGGCACGGCGTTGCGATTGATTCTCGGACTGGTCCTCGCCGGGACATTGCTCGGCGGCGCGATGCCGGCGTCGGCCGACGACGGCGACCATTGCCCGTCCGGCAAGACTCCTCAGTTCGTGTTCGGCTTCGCTGACCTCAGCGCACTTCTGGGCGATTCGATGGGCGCCGCGGCGACGTGCGAATTCCCCGATTCGCGGGGGACCGGCGACGTGCACCAGCAAACGCGGACAGGCCTGGCGTTCTGGCGCAAGTCCACCAACACCCCGACGTTCACCAACGGCTCCGAGCACTGGGCACTTACCAGCCGCGGCCTCGTGTACTGGCAAGGATCAGGCATCGATCCACCCGCCAATGCGGATGACGCCCCGTCTCGCTTTGCACCAACCAGCTATATCTGGCCGACGATCGCTCCGCCAAACGACGAAGTGCACCTCGGCGGCGTTCAGCCCGGACGTGACGAGGGTGAGCCTGAGGCAAAGTTCTGGTGTCTCGCGCGCAACCCCACCTGCAGCGACACGTCCCCGTGGTGGGCGGAGTGGAACCAACCGCAAGGGAATGATTTCGTTCAGTACGCCTTTGTCGGACCGGGCCTCGAAACTGAGCGCCGCTTCATCGAAGCGATCTGGTGGGTATGGCAGTGGCCCGAAGGTCAGGGCATCTTGAAAGATGCCGGCGCGCATGGTCTCGCCATTACTACCGCAAGCCAGGCCGACGGCGTCGCGTTCGCCGGGTTCAACCCAACTCGACGCGTTATCCAGGTCAACCCGGACTTCACCGAAGCGTCCACGTGGATGGTCGCCGACGTTCTTGCCCACGAGATGAAGCACGCTGCTGATGACAGCGCCGGTCTCTACGGGACAGCCAGTTTCTCGGACTGCATCACGCGCGAACAGCGAGCGTACGGCGTCGAACAACGCTTCCTGCGGTGGCTGTCACAGCGTTTCGGTGGCCTGCCGTCGGCGGGGCAGGTTGCGGCCAGACTGTCGCTGTCCGATCACGACCTCTTCCAGAACCTGGACGTGCTGGCGCATTCATCGGACGTGGCCGCCCAGGCGTTCAACGACTATCGCAAGCACTGCGCGCTCTGATAGCCCGTCGGAGGGTATCCTCGACGACACATTGGAGCGGCGTCGAGTTTCCAGCTCAGGGCTCGACGTGCCCGTGGTGGGCATGGGCACCTGGAAGACGTTTGACGTGCGCGCCCCAGAGACAGTGGCCCACCGGCAGAGCGTCGTCGATGTCGCACTGCAGCATGGCTCGAGCCTGTTCGACTCGTCGCCGATGTACGGCGCGGCCGAGCAGGTGCTCGGCGCGGCGCTGTCAGGCCGACGTGCGCAGGCGCTGGTGGCCACGAAGGTCTGGACACCCGATGACGCCATGGCCGACAGACAGGTCCAGGCGGCCCTGGGCTATTTCGGCGGCCTGGTCGACGTGTACCAGGTTCACAACCTGGTCGCCTGGCCGAAGCGTCTGGCAACGCTCGAACGACTTCGAGACAGGCATCTGGTGCGGGCCATCGGGGCAACACACTACGCGCACACCGCCTTTGCAGAGTTGATGGACGTCATGCGTTCGGGCCGAATCACCTGCGTGCAGGTGCCGTATAACCCGCTGGATCGAGTCGTCGAGAAGCGCATCTTGCCGCTGGCAGCCGACCTGGACATCGGCGTCATCGTCATGCGCCCCCTGGGCGCGGGCGCGCTCGCCGCGCGATCACCGCGGGCGGAACAACTGGAGCCGCTCGCGCTGTATGGCGTGGTCACCTGGTCGCAGGCGCTGCTGAAGTGGTTGCTGAGCGACCCGCGCGTCACCACCGTGATTCCAGCGACGAGCAGCCCCGTGCACGCGCGGCAGAACGCCGAGGCGGGCTCGCCGCCGTGGTTCGGGGTGGAGGAGCGTGCATACGTCGCACGTCTCGCCGAGGAGCTCTGAAGCGCGCCTATGCGAACCGAGGTCACCACCTGGTCGCTAGAAATGCTGAGCCCGGAGCAGTTGCGCGCCCAGCCGTGTCCGCTGACCAGCGTGCGTGTGGAGCGCGCCGACATCCCCTCGCCGGAGCTGAGCCGGTTTCTGTACACCGCGGCGGGCGGTCAGTGGTACTGGTATCGGCGACTGGACTGGGACTATGCGCGCTGGCTGGCGTACCTGGACCGCCCGGTGGTCGAGACCCTGGTGCTGTACGTCTCTGGCACGCCTGCCGGCTACGTCGAGCTGGAGCTGCAGGCGGACGACAACGTCGAAATCGTCTATTTCGGCCTGTTGCCGCGCTTCATCGGTCAGCGACTGGGCGGGTATCTGCTGAGCACCGGCGTGCAGCACGCGTGGAAGCAGGGGGCGCGGCGCGTGTGGGTTCACACCTGTAGCCTCGACGGCCCGAATGCCCTGGCGAACTATCGCGCCCGCGGCTTTCGGGTCTTCGACCAGACGACGGACTGGGAGGACTTGCCCGACGCGACGCCGGGGCCCTGGCCGGGCGCCGGCCTGCCGCCGCCGTCGGTATAGGATGCGCGGTGTGCGCAAGGACCTTTCGATCGACGAACTGGGCGATCTTCTGGAGCGGCCCTTCAATGCGACGCTGGCGACCTATCGGCGTGACGGGTCGGTACTGCTGTCGCCCGTCTGGCACGAGTGGCGCGACGGCGGCTTCAGCATCTTCACTGGCGAAAACGACGTCAAGCTGCGCCATATCCAGCAACAGGGCCACGCGGCGGCGGTCGTATCCGACAACGAGGCGCCCTTTCGAGGTGTCGAAGTCAGCGGATCGCCGACGATCGTTCGCGATCCGCAGTTTGCACGCGAGGCATTTCAGCGCATCGCGACGCGTTACCTTGGCGAGCGTCGGACGCAGGTCTACATGGCGAGCGCGACTGCCGGCATGGTCGTGATTCGCCTGGTGCCTGGTCGACTTCGCACCTGGGATTTTGCCGACGATGCGGCGTTATCTGGTGGAATAAGCCTTCCGGAGTAGCCATGGAACAACGACCTCTGGGCAAGACCGGCTTGACTGTCTCGGCGCTTGGGTTCGGCTGCGGGGCGGTCGGCGGACTGATGGTCGGCGGCGACCCGGCCGAGCAGCGCCAGGCGGTTTCGCGGGCGCTCGACGCTGGGATTACGTACTTCGACACCGCCGCCTCGTATGGCGACGGGCTCTCTGAAGAGCACCTCGGCGCGGTGATGCGCGATCTGGGTGCGTGGTCGAAGGTCGTCGTCGGAACGAAGTTTCGCCTGCGGCCCGAGGACCTGGCGAACCCCGCGGCAGCCGTCCGCGCCTCGCTCGAAGCGAGTCTGAAGCGCCTGGGACGAGACAACGTCGACGTGCTGCACCTGCACAATCCGATCGCGCTCATCGCGCGCGCCGGGTCGCTGGAGATGGGGACCGTCGTGCACGAGGTCGCGGGTGCGTTGCAGGCGGTGATCGCGGCGGGCCTGGTCGGTCACGCCGGCTTCACCGGTCTGGGTGAAACCGCGGCGCTGCGCGAGGTGGTCCTGGCGGAGCCGTACGAGACCGTGCAGACCTACTTCAACGTGCTCAACCCGAGCGCCGGGTTCACCGGGCACTCTGGCGGCCAGCAGGATTTCGAGGGCCTGATCGATTCGGCGGCGCGCGCCGAGCGAGGCGTCATCGTCATTCGCGTGCTGGCGGCGGGCGCGTTGACGGCGGTCCCCGCCCGCGCGACCAACGCCGGCGACCCGGGCGGCAACCTGGTCAGCGGCGGGTCCTACGCGACCGACCTCGAACGCGCCGCGCACTTCTCAGCCCTAGCACGCGACGCTGGGCTCGCAGGCCCGATAGAACTGGCGATCCGCTTCGGCCTGTCCAAGCCAGGCGTCTCGACCGTCCTGGTCGGCTATTCAACCCTCGCCCATCTGGAAGATGCCATTCGCTTCGCCGAACGCGGCCCGCTACCTGCGGAGGTGGTCGAGCGCGTCCTGTCCGCCTGAAGCCGTCGACTACCCGCATCGCTGCGCTCGGTCCCTTCCAAACCCGTAGGGAAGGGGGTGGTTGGAACTTCCGACCTTGGACCCACGCAGTGTCGCTGCGCTTGCTCGTCGAGTCCCGAAGGGAGCGCGCGCAGCGATGCGGGCAGCCTGATCGCTAGTAGTGGATGACGACGGGCGTCCCGACGTGCGCCCAGCCCCAGAGCCAGAGGCTGTCGCCGTACGTTAGCCCCAGGCACCCGTGGCTGCCGGGGTAGCCCCAGGCGTTGCTCCAGTAGTTGTAGTGCAGGCTGGCCCCGTCGCCGGTGAAGTACTGGGTGAACAGGACATTCGTCAGGTAGTAGCCGCCCGGCCCGAAGCGCGGGATGCCAATCGTGTCGCTGTTCATCGTCTCGTTGGCGACGCGCCGCAGGATCGTGAACACGCCCGTCGGCGTCGGCCGCGGACCAGCGCCCTTGATCGTCAGGAACGAGTTGACGGGCTGGTCGCCCTCGTAGGCCGTCACCCGCGCCGGCGTGTTCAGATTGACATCCAGCCAGTGCCCGGTGAAGTCTTCGGTGCGCTCGGGAACGAACACCGCGTCGCTGGGGACGAAGTCGCCACTATCGGTGCGATACCAGAGCGAGCCGTCCTCGCCGTTGACCGCGCCGGTCAGCGTGAGCCACGTGTTCGGATTCAACTCGCGTTCGGTGGCCTCGTCGGCGGGGCTCGGGTACACCGCCAGCGGCGCGTCATCGGTGACCACACCGGTGGTATCGAACTCGTCGCTGAGCGGCGGCGGCGGCATGAGCACGTAGCGAGACGGCGGGTCGCCCGGCGCGAGCTGATCGCTGGCAACAAACGCCACGGTGCGGGTGCGCGGGTTATAGACGTGCGCCCAATCGCCCTGGTATCCAAGCACCTGCAGGGTGACCGACGGGTCGATATCGCCAAACGCCTCGGCCTCCGTGCTCGGCGCGCTGTACGCGGCGGTCGGGTTCAGCGTGACCGCCCAGACGACCGGCGCTGGCGCTCCCTGATCGGTGCCCGGGGCCGCCTGCGCCGCCCCCGGCCCGACGAGCAGCCCGACGGCCAGCAAGATCCCGGCTACAGGTCGGCCAAACGAACAGCCGTGGCGGAGACGAACAGGCAACATGGCGATCCTCCACATGCGGGCAGTTAACCAAGATACGAAATACGCGGTCGAAGCGTTTTGTGTCGAAATGGTAAATGCGCCGGCGCCCGCGCGGAAGTCGGTCTGATGCTAGGCTGGAGGCATCCGCCCGTCGCTTCTGGCGGCTGTCGGGGCAGTGGTGCTGAGCAGCTTCGCGCCGGCTGCCGCGCGCGCCGCACCAACTCCGATGCCCGCGCCCGCCGCGAGTCCAGCGACGCTGGTGAGCCCGAGCCCTCAGCGCGCGCCGGCCATCGCGGCGAGCCCCAGTCCGGCGGCCCGTGGGTCACTCGGCTCGCCGCAAACGGCCACGCCGTCCGATCGGACCCTGGTGGGAACTCCCGCACCATCTGGCCAACCCGCCAGGAACGCCACGGGAACGCCGACACTGTTAGCCCACATTGACAGGAACACCAGTGGACCGCAGCCGCCGGGCGGCCAGCGGGACAGGAACACCACGCCAACGCAAACGGCGGACAGCCAGCCAGCGGCCGATCAGGGCGCCGACGACACCATCGAGGCGGCACTCGACTGGCAGGCGTACGTTCCCACCGATACCGCCGACCACCTGGCGACCATGGACCGCGCCGCCCGCGACTCGGGCTGCGGGGTGCCGTGGCACCTGCTGGCCGCCATCGCTCGCGTCGAGTCCGACTTCGGACGCAACATGGCGCCGTCGTCCGCCGGCGCGCTCGGCTACGGACAGTTCCTGCCCAGCAGCTGGCAGTCGTTTGGCAACGACGGCAACACCTACGACTACCGCGACGCCCTGCCGGCCATCGCCACGTATTTGTGCCAGTCGGGACTCGAGCGCGACCCGCGCGCCGCGCTGTTCGCCTACAACCATGCCGACTGGTACGTGGACCTCGTGCTCGATCTTGCGGTGCGCTACGACCGCATGGCGCCAGGCGCGCCGACACCAGACGTGCTCAATACCGGCCCCGACCCCCAGCCAAGCACCCCGATGCACTACGCCGCCGGTCGGGATGTGCGGCTGCAATCCCGCGCGCGTGCCCTCGACGCCCAGGCTGACTGGCTCGGTGTCCCATGGCACGGACGACCGCCGGGCGCGCCGATCTCGCCGACGACACTCGAAACCAGCGCGCTGACCATGGTTCGAGCCGCATTTGGCCTGCCACCAGAACCGCCCGCACCGACCGAGGCCGCGACTGACGGGCTGACTGAGTACGCCAATCGCGCGTGGGACGCCGGGCTGCTGCCGGCGCCGATCCAGCCGCCGGTGCTGCTGCCGGCGCCAGACGACACGCGACCGCTCGAAGATGCGCAGTGGTCGATCGCGGACATCCGCGCCAGCATCGAACGCGGTCAGCCGATCGTGGCGCTGGTCGCCGCCCGCCGGCTGCCGGGTCATCCGGCGAATGAGGCCATCGGCGACCAGCCATTGGTGCTGATCGGCACTACGCCAACCGGGCTCGTCTACAGCGATCCGTCGTTCTCGACCAGCCTCGGGTACGGCCTCGAGTTGAGCGACGCGGATTTTCTGGTTGCGTGGCAGGCCGCGGCGTCGCCCCGCCAGGCCCTGGCGTTCACGCGTCGACCGGCGCCAGTGGCCCGCGGCGCGCACCTCCGCACGGCCGAATTCCCGCCGGTCTATGCCCGGGTGCTGCCGACGCCAGCGCCACCGCCGCCGGAGCTGACGCCATTACCGCCGGCCGTGCACATGGCCCCCGACGCGCCGATGCCGGGGGCCGCTGAAGCCACTGCCCGCGCGGATGCCGTGACCGCGCAACAGAGCGCCCAACAGCGCGCCGCCGCGACCGAATCGAGCGACGATCCGTCGTGGATGATCATCCTCGGCGCCGCGGCAGCGCTCCTCGCGGCCCTGCTGTTCAGGCGCCTGCGTGCTCGTCGGTCGGCTTAGCCGTTCGGCCGCGCAGCAGCAGGACGGCCACCAGCAGCCCGACAAAACCCAGAACTCGGCCAGTCAGATC
>DATGER010000183.1:0-51105 GCA_035309865.1 Chloroflexota bacterium | reverse complement strand
CTGGCGTAAACCAAGGCGCTCGACAATGAAGTCGCCAAGTCCCGATTCCTCGAGGATCAACGGGACGCTGTAGATCGTGTCCGCCGTCTCCAATGGCACGACCGCGCGACGCTCGACGTCGCAGAACAACGCGATTTTGTCCCGCATGTCGTCGGGAACTGAATAGTCCGACCGCGCACAGATCACGTCGGGCTGAATGCCAATCGAGCGCAGCTCCTTGACGCTGTGCTGGGTTGGCTTGGTCTTCAGCTCGCCCGTCGCGCCGACGTAGGGCAGCAGCGTCAGATGGACGAACAGCGTCCGATCGCGCTCGAGCTCGCGATGGATCTGGCGCAGTGCCTCCAGGAAGGGCTGACACTCGATGTCGCCGACGGTGCCACCGACCTCGGCGATGATCACCTGAGCGTTGGTCTGGCGAGCGACACGCTCGATGCGCTCCTTGATCTCGTTGGTGATGTGCGGCACGACCTGAATCGTGCCGCCAAGGAAATCGCCGCGCCGTTCGCGGCCGATCACCGCCGAATAGATCTGCCCGGTGGTCACGTTCGACAAGCGCGTCAGGTTCTCGTCGATGAAGCGCTCGTAGTGGCCGAGGTCGAGGTCCGTTTCCGCGCCGTCATCGGTGACGAAGACCTCGCCGTGCTGGTACGGCGACATCGTGCCAGGGTCGACGTTGATGTACGGATCGAGCTTCAAAATGCACACGGAGATACCGCGTGCCTTGAGCAGTCGACCGATCGACGCGACGGTTATCCCCTTGCCAACCGACGAAACAACTCCGCCAGAGACGAAAATGTATTTCGTCGCCCGCGCCGCTCCCGTGTGATCCACGGGCTTTCAGCGTAACACGTTTGTCCGGCCGCCGCGTGGCCGATTCGGGCCTGGCGCCGGCAGGCACGGCACAATCTATTCAGGATGCGGGCAGGCCTGGCATCGATCGTCGCTTGTGTTGGGCTGCTGACGGGCTGCCAGGCGGGCGCGGCGCCGTTAGCGCCGACCCAGGCGCCCGCGGTGAGCACGCCGCCGAACGCTGCGCCGCCTGCACCCGCGCCAGCGCCCGCCGTGCTGGCCACCCCCGTGCCGCCGATCACGCTGCCACCGACCATCGTGCCGACGCCGCACCCGACGCTGGTACCGACGCCCACGATCGTCCCCTCGCCGACAGCGGTGCCACCCACGGCGACGCCAGATCCCGCGCGCGCGGCGCAGCAGCACGAGTGTGACATTGCCTCACCGCCCGCGCACCTGCCACTGCCGCCGACCGCACCTTTCGTGCACATCACGCGACCTGAGGTGCCGACCCAGCCGACCCCCGCCAGTAACGGCGGCCCGCGCCGAGAGGGCGCGGATCCAGCGCCGCGCGTGACGGCCGCACACGTCGCCGTGCTGGACGAGGGCTCGGGCAACCTGCTCTACGCCCAGGACGCCTTTGCGCGTGAAGCGCCGGCCAGCATTACCAAGATCGTGACGGCCATCGTCGCCCTGGAACGCGGCCCGGACATTTCGACGGTCTACACCACCACCGTCAGCGCCACGGCGCTCGCGGCGTGTGATGGATCGTCGATCATGGGCCTCGAGCCCGACGATCACGTCAAACTGGAGACGCTGCTGTACGGCATGATGCTGCCGAGCGGCAACGATGCCGCCGAGCAAATCGCGGTTTCGCTGGCGGGGTCGCGCGAACAGTACGTGATCTGGATGAACGAAAAAGTGGCCGCGCTGCATCTGCGGGACACCCACTTCGTGACGCCCAGCGGCATGGATTCAGACGAGCACTATTCCAGTGCGTACGACATGGCCCTGCTGGCGCGGTACGCGATGCAGAACCCCGAGTTCCGGCGCCTGGCCAGTACGTCCCGCTTCGTCGGCGACGACTTTTACATGCACAATCTCAACCCGCTGCTGGCCAGCTACGTCGGCGCCGATGGCGTGAAAATTGGCTACACCGAGATCGCCGGCCGCACGATCGTCGCCTCCGCTACTCGCGACGGCCACCGTGTCTACGTGTCATTAATGGGCAGCCGCAACCTGGCCGCCGACTGCATCGCCCTGTTCGACTGGGTCTGGAAAAGCTTTAATTGGACGTAAGCCGACCCTATACCCGTTCGAAGCGTTCGACGTCGAGGACGAAGATCGTGGCGCCGCCGACTTCGACTTCGACGGGGTAGGGGAGAAAGAACTCGCCGGGCTCCATGACCGCGGGGATCGCGGTGATCTGTTGCTGGCGGGTGGTGCAGCTTTCGCGGATGGTGTGGACCACCAGGTCCACTTCGGCCTCTTCGACGCCGCACAGGACCGTGGCGTTGGCTTCACGCAAGAAGCCGCCGACGGTTTTGATCCGCGTGGCGCGGAACCCGCGGTTCGAGAGCTGCGACAGCAATCCGTTGGCGTCTTCGGCCTGGACCACGGCCACGACGAGCTTCACGTCAGTTCCATTCGCGCGGCAACCGCGCGCCAGATGTCCTCAGCCAACTCATCCACCGGTCTCACCCCGTCAAAACAGTGCCAGCGCCGCGGTTCACTCTCGGCCAGCGCGTGATACCCCTCGCGCACTTCTGAGTGAAACGCCAGCGTCTCAGCCTCGAATCGGTTCCACCCCGCTTGCTGTGTGTGTTTGCGCGCCAATCCGACTTCGACAGGCAGGTCTAGCAGGACCGTCATATCTGGCTGCAGACCGGCGGTTGCGAAGGATATCACCGAGCTCAGCGCCTGCATATCCAGTCCCCGGCCCGCGCCCTGATACACGCGCGTCGAGTCGGCAAACCGGTCGCAGACCACCACCTCCCCGCGGCTCAGCGCGGGTCGAATGACCTCCTCGACCAGTTGCGCTCGCGACGTGCACATCAGTAGCGCCTCGGCCCGCGCGACGACACGCAGATCATCGCGCAACAGCACCAGCTGACGCACCGAATCGCCCAGCGGCGTGCCGCCAGGTTCGTGGGTGGCACACACGGGCACGCCGTGTGCCGCAAGCCGCGAGACGAGCAAGCGGGCCTGCAACGACTTGCCCGAGCCCTCGGTGCCTTCAAACGTGATGAACACGAAACAGTGAACTGTCAGCCGTCAGCCGTCAGCAGTGTCGAGCGTGGACACCCCGGCAGGCGCTGCGACCCGGCTGCTAGGCAAGCGAAACTTCTCTTTCACTTCCGGTGAATGCCGTAGCAGGCACGCAGCGAGCGTGGAAACCCCGGCAACTGCTGCCGCCCGGCTGGCACCCGAAGGCTGAAACGCTGAAAAGCGCTCATCAGTCCGCTTTGGAGATCCGGACCCGACGATACGGCTCTTTGCCGGTGCTGCGCGAGGACAGGCTGTGCTGCTCGGCGAGCTGGTGCTGTAGCCGACGAATGTACGCGCTCTGGGGGGAGAGCTCGACAGGCGCCGACGTCTCGAGCACCCGGGTGATGGCTTCCTCGGTCTCATGCAGCGCATTCTGGCCAGCGCCTGGCACCGGCGCCGCATCCAGATGCGAGATGTGCAGTAGCTCCTGCTCGATATTACCGGCCGAGTTTGACCGCAACACGTGCACCGGCACGCCGCTCGCCTCCGCGTCCCGCAGCGCCTGGGGCTTGCGGCGATAGTAATTGCGCACCGTCAACACGACGTCGGCCTCGTGTTGATCGCTGACCACGGTGGCCGGTAGGCCAAGACTCCGGATTTGTGATTCCAGGCGCGAGCGGTTGACCCCGAACGGGTAGATCCGCACTGCCTGGCGCCCATTGCGGTGGCTCGCGCTGGCCGCGCCAGGGTCGTGCTCGAGCGGAGGACGGCGGTCGATCGTCGGCGCGGCGCGGCGCTCCTCGAAGCCAAACTCGTCGGTGACGACCGCGGACCGAGCGCGTCCCCCGCCCGCCCGGGTGGCCGGGCTGAAGGTCGGCCGGTCGACGTCCAGCAGACTGGTCTGATGCGCCCGCGGCATGACCGGCTCTTCGATGAGCACCTCGCCGTCGGCGGCTCGGCGGCGAACGGTCGGCAGCACCGGCTGGCCGCGGAGCACGCCGTCGACGACGTCCGCGACATTGTCGTGGACGGCGACGTGACTCCAGTTCTGAATCTCCACCACCACGTCGAAGGTGGGCGGGGCCTTGCGCTCCAGGACCGACTTCTGCGTGCCCCGCCGACGCGCTTCCTCATCGCTGAGCGTGACGCTCTGGATCCCGCCGATCAGGTCAGACAGCGTCGGGTTCATCATCAGGTTTTCCAGCGTGTTGCCGTGCGCCGTGGCCACCAGCTGCACACCGCGCTCGGCAATCGTGCGGGCCGCGCTGGCTTCGAGCTCGGTACCGATCTCGTCGATGACGATGACCTCGGGCATGTGATTTTCGACGGCCTCGATCATCACCGCGTGCTGCATGGACGGCGTCGGCACCTGCATGCGGCGCGCCCGCCCGACGGCCGGATGGGGGATGTCACCATCGCCGCCGATTTCGTTGGAGGTGTCGACGATCATCACCCGTTTCCGCAGATCGTCAGCCAGGACGCGCGCGGCCTCGCGCAGCAAGGTCGTCTTACCGACGCCTGGGCGACCCATCATCAAGATGCTGCTGCCAGACTCGACGATGTCGCGGATGATGGCGACCGTGCCGAAGACCGCCCGGCCGACCCGGCAGGTAATGCCGACGATGCGGCCCTCGCGGTTGCGGATGGCGGAGATGCGGTGCAGTGTGCGCTCGATGCCGGCGCGGTTGTCGTCGCCGAACATGCCAATCCGCTGCACGACGTAGTCGATGTCTTCTTCGGTAACGGTGTGCGTGGACAGCAGCACTTCGCGACCTGGCAGGCGCGCTTCCGGCTCTCGGCCAAGGTCCATGACCACTTCGAGCAGCTCTTTTTTGTCCTGGAGCGCCTCGAGCGGGTCGCAGATGTGGGGCGGCAGGACGGCGAGCAGCTGATCCAGATCGTCGGCCACGATCTCGGCAATGCCATTCAGGTTGATGGGCAGGCGGGCGGGCGCGTCGTGCATGGCCATGCTGTTCAGCCGCCCACCACGTTGGCTGTCGCCAGTCGAGGTTCGCGAACGCGGACGGCGAGAAGTTTTACGAAGAGCTCGTGCTGCGCGGCAAGCCGAAACCCCGCGCGTTGGAGCGCCGACGCCAGGTGCGGCTGGTACTCACGGACGACGGCGTAGACGGGTGCCTTGGGGCTCACCTGCAGCAGCGCGTACCGCACCAATCGATCCGCGGCGTCTTCGTAGCGTGGATGGACGAGCAGTTCCATGAACTGGCTGCGTTGGCCAAACGTGACCTCCAACCAGCCCACCAGCGACGTGCCGAGCTCCCAGACGTACTGCTGGCGAGACCCCGTGAAGCTCGGCTGCCAGCGTTTCCGGCCCGGGTACAGGGCGCCCCATTCTTCTTGCGTCATGGCCTCCGCGGCGCGAACCGGGGCCGGCACGGCGGCCATGTACAGCTGGAACAGGGCCAGCTCGTCAGCCCGCAGGCGCGGCCGTGCCTCGAACAGATCGGTGCGCTCAGCCTTGGACCCGGGCGCCAGCACGTACAACTCACTCGAGGTGAAGCGTTCAAACGCCGCGCGCCGCGCCACGTCCTGACCGCGGCCCCCGACCGGCGCCTCGAGGAAGACCCTCCGCGCGGCGTGCGAGCCGGCGCTGCTCACGGCTTTGTCGAGCAAGTCCGCGGCCACGTTGTCCTCGCCTGGGCGTGCATGCAAGTTGGCTACGTCCCAGACCAGCCCACCCGCTCTCGGCCGGGCCACTGCCAGGCCCACGAGCCGACCATCCTGTTCGGCGACCCAGCCGCGCTGGCCGCCCGGACGATGTGCGAGGGAGGCAGAGAACATGTTCAGGTACGGGACGCGGCGACTTTCTGGCTCCACGCGCGGCCAGTTGTGCGCAGTGATCTCGGTGGCACTTGCGCGACGCTGGAACGACGCAAGCGCCACCACGTCGAGGGGGCGCAGCGAGCGGACTAGCATCTCAAGTGGCCGGACCGGCGTTCATTATCGCACGACACGGATCTTGCAATGTGCGTTTTGGGAATCACGCGTGAGCACTGAACCATTGCCAACCAGTTCTGCACCGGGCCGGCCGGCGGGCGGGCGCGGAATCGTTGGCACCGCGGTACAGATCGTGATCTTGCTGCTGTTGCTGTCGATTCTGGCGACAGTCGTCATCTTGCTGCTCGCGATTGCTCCGTTGTTGAGCGTACCCGGCCAGGTCGCCGGCGGCGTGAGCTCGCAACTCGGCGGCGTGGCGTCGCAGGCCAGCCGCGCGGTGAGCAACGCGCAGCAGGTGGTGCAGAACGTCACCGACCCGAACCACCCGCCATCCGCACTGAGCTACGACAACGAATTCACCGCGCTGCAGGTCTGGCATCTCGGCGACGGTCTGCCCGGGGGTCAGGAGTACGTCCTGGTCCTGCAGTCGATCAAGCGTCGTGCAGGCGCCGATTCGCCAGATACTGCCCTGTACGCTGACATCCATGCCGCGCTGCGCCAACCGCGTGAGACGCGCCTGCTGGGCCAGCTCATCCGTTCGGACAGCGACCCGCACGACTACGTGGTGTACAAGGGCGAAGCGTTTCGCATCGGCCGCGCGTTGTACAGGGTGAACTGGATCAGTCAGGAGGATGGAGCGCTGGCCGCCGGAATCTACCGGAACCCGGACGCGGTGAGCTTGCCGCTGAAGTTCGAATATGACTGATCTGCTAGACCTGACCGGTCCGAATCCGTGGCAGACGCAGTCGAGCCGCATCATCTTCGACAACGGGCGAGTCCGGCTGTACGAGGACCAGGTGCTCCAACCAGACGGCGAGCCAGGCAGCTACACCTACTTGCAGTTGCCGTGGCCGGTCGTGGCCATCGTCCCCCTCTCGGACGACGGGCACGTGCATCTGGTGCGCCAGTGGCGCTATCCATGGCAGCGCAATTCGTGGGAAATCCCGGCCGGCCATTGCGAGGTTTCCGAGGATCCGCTGCACGGCGCCAAACGAGAGCTGGCCGAAGAGGTAGGCATGCAAGCCGCCAGCTGGGAGTCGCTTGGCACCGGGTTCTCGAGCGCCACGGTCACCGCGCGGTATCACCTGTTTCTGGCGCGGAGGCTCTCACCCGTCCAGGTCGAACATCACCGCGACGGCGCCGAACACGACATGATCGCCCGCCGCGTCCCCTTGGCGGACGCTATCGACGCAGCGATGGATGGCCGAATCGAGGGCACGCTGAGCGTCGTCGGGCTGCTGCGCGCCGCCCGGCGGCTCGGCGTGTGAAGCGTTTGACCCCGTAGCCGGCCAATGCACTACAATCGCCTCGGGACGCCGTGATTCGCGCGAGTCGCATTCTGGTTCCAGTCAACGGCAATCCCACCGACGAAGAGGCCGTGGCCCTGGCTTGCGAGGTTGCCCGGCGGGGCAAGTCGGCCGTGTATGCGATCTACGTGATCGAAGTGAAGCGGACGTTGCCGCTGGACGTCGATCTGCCGCCCGAGGCGGCCAAGGGCGACACTGTGCTGGCCCGCGCAGAACGGGCTGCTGACGCGTTTGGCGTCGAGCTCGCGACCGAGATCTTACAAGCCCGAGACGTGGGTACGGCGATTGTGGACGAAGCGCTCGAGCGCGAAGTCGACCTGATCGTCATGGGCATCGGGTACAACCGCAAGTTTGGCGAATTTGACATGGGTCACACGGCCCCGTACGTCTTGAAGAACGCACCGTGTCGGGTCTGGCTGGCGCGTGCCGCGCCCGGGGTGGCCGCTGCGCCAGGCCCGTCTCGCTCGGCCGGTGAGCGCGGGCGCTAGACGCATCCAGCCGTCAGGAGGTCAATACGTTCGTCATCATCATGGGTTGTGGGCGTGTCGGCGCGCGGCTGGCGTTGATCCTGACGCATGCCGGCCACGAGGTCGTCATCATGGACATCAAGTCGTCGGCATTCAGCCGCCTGGGCCCGGGCTTCGGGGGCACGACCGTCCTTGGCAACGGCATCGACCAGGAGGTGTTGAAGCGAGCCGGGATCGAGCGGGCGGATGCGTTCGTCGCCGCGACCCAGGGCGATAACCGCAACATCATGGCCAGTCAGATCGCCAAGCATGTCTTCGGGGTCAAGCGGGTCGTCACCCGCATCTATGATCCACTGCGTTCGGACACCTTCGCGGCGCTCGGTTTGCAAGCCATCAGCCCGACGATCATCGGCGCCAATTCGTTCTATGAAGAGCTCACCGGCGAACCGGCGCCGGCGCTCGCGACATAAGCGGCGCCGACCATGTACGCCATCATCGCCGGGGGCGGCAAAGTCGGTTTCTTTCTGGCTCGCGAGCTCATCGAGCAGGGCCACGAAGTCCTGATCATCGAGCAAATCGCGGAGCGCGCTGAGTTCATCGCCAACGAGCTTGGCAACGTCGTGTTGCGCGGCAATGCTGACGAAGCGAGCACGCTGGCCGAGGCCGGCGCCGAGCGCGCCGATGTCGTCATCGCCGTGACCGGGGACGACGAGGACAACCTCGTCCTGCTCCAGGTCGCCAAACGTCGCTTCGGGACGCAGCGCACGATCGCCCGGATCAACGATCCACGCAACGAAGAGCTGTTTCGGATGCTCGGCATCGATGCGACGGTCAACGCGACGCAGGTGATGCTGTCGGTGCTCGAACAGGAAATCCCACAGGCCAATCTCGTGCCGCTGCTCAGGCTGCGCAATACCGATATCGAGGTGGTCGAGGCCCTGGTCGCGGCCGGCAGTCAGGTGACCGGCGTACCTCTGCGTGAAATCGACCTGCCCCCCGAGAGCACGGTCGCGGTGGTGATCCGCAGCGGCTCAGCCTTCTTTCCCAATGGGGCGACCGTCCTCAAGGCGGGCGACGAGGTCGTGGCCTTGACCCGCAGCGTGCACGAGCCGCGGCTACGCAGCCTGTTCTTCAGCGAGCAAGCTCGCTAGCCGGCGCGGCGGAAATTTCCGACGCCGTCGCGCTCCCACTCGGGCATGAACTTCGTCCAGCCCGAGAAGCGCTCGCTCTCCAGGTACTGGTGGAACAGGTAGTAGCTCGTGGCGCGCGGCTCGGTCGGCTGGCGGCGCAAGAGCATGCGCGCCTCGTCGGGCGTTCGACCGCCCTTGCGATGATTGCACGTGCGGCACGCGCTCACGAGGTTGTCCCAGCTGTGCCGGCCGCCGCGGTGGCGTGGCACGACGTGATCCAGGGTGAGGTCGCGGGTCCGAATACCGCAGTACTGGCAGGCCTGGTGATCGCGGATGAAGATTTCGCGGCGCGTCAGGCGCACTCGGGGCCGCGGGCGCTTGATCATGTACACCAGCCGAATGACGGATGGTCGTGGGAAGAGGCGATTCGGCGTTCGGATCGGGATTTCGGCGTGTTCGAGCACCTCCGCCTTGCCGCCATCCACCAGGACCAGAGCTCGCCGTGCATTACAGACATTCAGCGGCTCGTAGTTCTGGTTCAGCACCAAGACTGCGCTCACCAGCTAATTCCCAGTGCGTATCAAAAACGTTGTCATCGTTGTAAAAGCGAGTCGATTGTAGCCGCTATTTGAGTTGCAGCGGAAGGCCGGCGACGAGCAGATACACCTCGGTGGACGCCGTCGCCGCCAACTGGTTGAGGCGGCCGAGCGCATCTCGAAACACGCGCCCCAGGGGGTACGGCGGGACGATGCCCATGCCCACCTCGTTGGACACGACGACCACGTGCGCTGCTAACGTCAGCAGAGCGTTAACCTCGGCGATCGCCCGAGTTTCGGCACTGGTGTCGTCCTCGGCCATCAAGTTGGCCAGCAGCAGCGTCAGATCCTCGACGAGCACCGTGGTCGCATCGCCCAACTCGCTACGCACCCGCACGCCGATATTCGTCGGACTTTCTAATGTCCGCCACGTCGAAGCCCGCTGCGCGCGATGCAGCGCGATCCGCGCAGCCATCTCGTCGTCATCAGCCGTTGCCGTGGCCACGTACAACACCGGCCCGCCACACTCGCTCGCCAGCCGCTCCGCGAACGCGCTCTTCCCCGACCGTGCCCCGCCGAGCACAAGGATCCGACGCCGAGTCAGCCCTGAGCCCTCGTTGTCACACGCGTCGCCGACTCACTGCCGCTCGGCTGCTCACAGGCAGTTTTCTATTGCAAGTGGGAAGAAAAGCCCCCAGGGGAGTGAGCGCAGCAATGCGGCCAGCCGATACGCCCCGAGCGATCGCCGTGCCAGTCCGACCCCGGTTCGAATCTCCGAGGCGAGCCATGCCGAGCCTCAATCGAGCGTGACCGTGCGCGGGCAGACGCGAAAGCGCTCGGCCATGACGATGGATTTGAGGTCGCGGACGGCTTGATCCAGGCGATCGCGGTGGTTGATGACGACGTAGTCGTATTCGCTCATGCGCTGCATCTCGCGCTCGGCGGTCGCGAGCCGCCGCTGCCGCTCGTCGGACTCTTCGGTGCCCCGCGCTTCCAGGCGCGGCGCAAGCTCCTCGAGCGACGGCGGCCGCAGAAAGATCGTCACCGCGTTGGGCAGCTTCCAGCGCACCGTGCTCGCCCCCTGGACGTCCGGCGCCAGAAGCACATCGCTGCCGCGACGCAGTCCGTCGCGAATGCTGTGCAGCGGGATCCCATAGCGATAGCGGTTGTGCACCACCGCGTGCTCGAGGAACTGGCCCTGTTCGAGTAGCGCGTCGTACTCGGCCTCGGACAGGAAGTAATAGTGGACGCCGTGCTCCTCGCCCTGGCGAAGGGGGCGCGTAGTGGCCGTGACACAGTGCGTGATGGGAAACTGATCACGCTTGAGCTGTTCGATGAGCGTCGACTTGCCAACCCCTGACGGCCCGGAAAGCACGAACACCAGCCCACTGGCGGACGTGTTCGGTGCTGGCTCGTCGTCGTCGGCCACTACGACGAATGAGTTTTGACGCGCTGACGCTCACCGCCGTGCGCGACGAGCTCGAGCCGCTGATGACCGACGCTCGCCTGCAGAAGCTTGTCTTTCCCGACGAGCTGAGTCTGGCTGTGGAAGTCTTCGCGTCGCACGCCGGGCGCACCAACGTGCTCCTGTCGGCCGACCTGGACGATTGTCGCGTGCAGCGCATGCCCCACCTTCCAGCACGCGGACTCGAGCGCGACACCCCATTCACCCTGGTCGCCCGCAAGTACCTGCGGAATGCGCACATCCGGTCGGTCCGCCAGCCGCGGCTGGAGCGCGTGTTCGAGCTCGACTGCGAACAACGGGACGCCTCCGGCCAGCAACACAGATTTCTGCTGATTGTAGAAGTGATGGGAAGGCGCAGCAATCTCGTGCTCGTCGGGCAGGACGGGGTCATCATGGACGCCGCGCGGCGAACCCCGCCCAGTCGCAACCCGCGGCGGCCGATCCTGCCGCATCTGGCATATGCGGCCCCGCCGGCGCAGGATCGACTGTTTCCAGAGCAACTCTCGAGCGACGGCCTGGCGGCCGCGGCGAGTGGCCAGTCTGGACTGCTGGCCAGGTTCCTGTCCGATCGAATCGCCGGTCTCTCGCCCCTCGCCGGTCGCGAAATTGCCTTTCGGGCCACGGGTGGGGCGGGCACGCCGCTGGCGGGCGTCGACTGGCCGGGGGTCATCGCGGCCGTGCTGGAGTTCATGGCGGTGATCGATACCCGGCGCTGGGAGCCATCCCTGGCCATCGAGGCTGAACGCCCAGTGGCCTTTGCCCCGTACCGCTTACGACACCTCGAGGCCGCGGGCGCGAGCCTGGTGCCGTATGAGACGATCTCCGCGGCAATCGACACGTACTACGCGCGGTTAGCGGACCTCGGCCCAGCCCGGCGCGGCGACCTCCTGCTGGCCGAGCGGCGGGCGCTCGTGGCGCCCCTGGAGCGGGCGATGGAAACGACCCAGCGCCGGATCGCCGCGCTCGAGCATCAGCTCGCATCGGGCCAGGGGCAGCGTGACCCACTCCGGCGCGGCGGCGAGCAGATCCTGGCCCACCATCAAGACCTGCCGCTCGGCTCGACCGAGTTGTCGGTCGAGGGTGAACGGTTCGAGCTCGACCCGCGGCTGACCGGCGTGGAAAACGCGCAGGCGTACTTTGCGCGCTATCGCAAAGCTCGCGAAGCCGAAGCGCGCGTGCCGGTGCTGCTCGCGGAGGCCGCTCAGCAAGCGGAGCATCTGGCTGAGTTGCACACGCTCGTCGAAGTTGCCGACCAGATGGATGCGATTCGCGCGCTGCGGCGCGAAGTTGGCGCGGCGACGGGGGCGAAAGCGCCGAAGGACGGCAAAGGCGCGAAACAGACCGGCACGTCGGCCCCGTACCGTCGGGTTCCGCTGGGCGACGGCTGGGAAGCGCTGTTGGGGACCAGCGCCGCCGGCAACGCGGCGGTGACGTTCGACGTTGGCCAGGGGGACGATCTGTGGCTCCACGCACGCGGCGTGCCGGGCGCGCACGTCATTGTTCGAACCCAGCGGGTTGGGATGGTCCCGCCCGAAGAAATCGTCGAGCGCGCCGCCCAGCTCGCCGCCTGGCACTCCGCGTCCCGGGCCTCAGGCGCCGTCGAAGTCGACGTCACCCCGCGCCGCCATGTACGCAAAATCCCGAACGCGCCCCCCGGCCTGGTGCGCTACTCGAACGAGCGCACCGTACGCGTAACTCCTCGGGCGTAATCACCTCATGCGAAGCCCGAACTGTCCGCATCGCTTCGCTCGCTCCGTTTCGAGACACGCGACAAGAGGAAAGCCTTGTGGCGTTGGTGGCGTTGCCGAAAGCCCGAACCGGCCGCGCTTCGCTCGCTCCGTGTCGAGACACGCGACAAGAGGAAAGCCTTGTGGCGTTGGTGCCGTTGCCGAAAAGGCCCGAACCGGCCGCGCTTCGCTCGCTCCGTCTCGAGACTCGGGACACACGGAATAATCCGGGGCGTTGTTGCCGTAGCCGCACCGGTGCGTCCTGAAGGCTTCTCGCCGTAGCGGCGCGTAGCGGACCCATCCCGCTTCCCCCCGACAGTCGCAAAGGGAACGAGCGAAGCGATGCGGGCAGATACACTGCTTGGCCCTGTCGGGCGCGTACTGGACGCCTCAAGCTTCTAGCCGAGCGAGCGAAGCGATGCGGGCACATACACAGCTCGGCCCTGTCGGGCGCGTACTGGACGCCTCAAGCTTCCTAGCCGAGCGAGCGAAGCGATGCGGGCAGATAAACAGCTCGGCCCTGTCGGGCGCGTACTGGACGCCTCACGCTTCCTGAACGTCGCGAGGGAGCGAGCGACAGCGATGCGGGCGGGCGGGCCGGGCGTGTGGCATCATCTGTGCGCTTAGCGGCGATCAGCCAGGTATACGGGAGCGCATGCAGCGGTACGGCGACTCGAACGGCAACGGCAACGGCAACGGTCGACATCGGAACGGCCACGCCCAGGGCCTGGATATTCGACGCCGCGCCCAGGTGCGCGCTCAGGAACGGCTGCAACGGCTGTACAAGCTCCAGGCCGCCAGGCAGTACCGCGAGCGCGTCGCCTCGACTGGCAAGCTCAAGATGCCGCTGATGATCGGCTCGGGCCTGCTCGTGGCCATGATCGGCGTTGGGCTGATCGGCATCTTTGTCCTGCTGCAGGGCGCCGCCACCGGCTACGCCATGCTCACCCGCGACCTGCCCTCGCTCGGCGAGATCAGCAACCACGCCAGCTTCAAGACGGCGCAGATCTTTGACCGTAAGGGCCAGCTCCTGTGGGAGTTCTACGACCCCGATGGCGGCAAGCGCACGGTGATTCCCCTGAGCGAAATCTCCCAGAACCTGATCGACGCGTCGCTGGCAGCCGAGGACGCGTTCTTTTACCAGCATCGCGGCGTCGACCTGCGTGCGACTCTCCGTTCGGCGCTCCTGACCGGCAGCGGCACCAGCCAGACCGGGGCCTCGACCATCACCCAGCAACTCGTCCGCAACGTGATCCTCTCGCCCGAGGAGCGCAAGCAAGTCACCCTCACCCGCAAGGCGCGCGAGATCATCCTGGCCTATCAGCTGGACGAAAAACTCTCCAAGGACGAGATCCTGGAGATGTACCTGAACGAGGTCTACTACGGGAATCAGAGCTACGGCGTCGAAGCCGCCTCGCAGAGTTACTTCGACAAGCATGCGCGCGATCTCGACGTGGCCGAAGCCGCGCTGATCGCCGGCCTGGTGCAATCCCCGTCTGAGTACGACCCCACGCGTGTGGACACTGCGCGCACCGCCGACGGCATCCCCACGGTGACCAAGGAGCGTCAGGCGTACGTCCTGGAGCAGATGACCCGCCACGGGTTCATCACCGAGCAGCAAGCGCGTGACGCGTACGCCGAACAACTGCAGATCAAAACCCACGAGGTCGAGCTGAAGGCGCCGCACTGGGTGATGTATATCCGCGACCTGGTCGAGCAGAAATACGGTTCGAAGACGCTGTATCAGGGCGGCTTGAAGATCTACACAACGCTGGACCTCGACTACAACGACAAGATGCAGCAGGTGCTGCAGGATGCCAAGCCAACCATCGCCACCCAGGGCGCCACCAACGCCGCCCAGATCGCGGTGAACCCCAAGACGGGCGAGATCCTCGCCTTCAACGGCAGCCTCGACTACAACGACGAGTCCATCGACGGTCAGGTCAACCTGCTGACCAGTGAGCGTCAACCCGGATCATCGATCAAACCCGTCATTTATGCGACGTCGTTTCTCAAGGGCAACTCGCTGGCGACGACCATCGACGATCAGCCGACCTGCTGGAACGACACGCCTACGCATAAGTGGTGCCCTGGCAACTTTGACAATATCTTTCACGGCCAGACGACCATTCGCAGTGCGCTGGGCGACTCGCTCAACATCCCGGCCGTCAAGACTCTGGATTTCGTCGGGGTCGCCAACGCAGTCGACATGGGCACCCGGTTCGGCGTGACAACGTGGGGTCCGGGCTCCGATAAGACGATGGGTCTGAGCCTGACGCTCGGCGGTGCGGAGGTCAAACCGATCGACATGGCCCAGGTGTACGCCACCTTTGCCAACAACGGTCTCAAGATCCCGCTGGTCGCGATCACGCGCATCGTCGACGCCGAGGGCAACGTCGTCGAAGACTACAAAGTCCCCCAGGGCGAGCAGGTCATCGATGCCCGCGCGGCGTACATGATCACCAGCATCCTTTCGGACCCGGCGGCCAAGCTCTTCACCTACGGGCCGAACACGCCGCTGATGCTCCACCAGCGCGATGATCCAAAGGCGCCGCTCTGGCCCGCGGCGTCCAAGACGGGCACGACCGACAACTACCGCGACACGTGGACAGATGGCTACACACCCAATCTGGCCATCGTCGTGTGGGTTGGCAACGCCGACGGGCACCCCATGCACCAGACGCTGAGCACGCTCACTGCCGCCAAGGTCTGGCCGGCGTCGATGAAACTCTCGTTCGACTACTTCGGCATGCAGCCTGAGGACTTCCCCAGACCCGACGGACTGGTCGAGCGGCAGGTGTGCGGGGACACCCACATGCGGCCCGGCGCGCCGCTGTGCTGGAACGACATCTTCTTCGCCGAGAACGCACCGAAGGGGACGGTGCTCGCTGGCCCACGGCCGACCGCCGAGGCGACCCCGCAGGCGACCCCGGGCGCAGATCAGGCAGCCGACCAGCCGACGGCTCAGCCGAGGCCGACCCAGGCTCGGCCAGTGCAAAGCCAGCCAACGGCCGTCCCGCAACCGCCGACCGCGGTGCCTCAGCCAACGGCCGCGGCACCCAAGCCGACAGCCGCGCCCGCGGCGCAGCCCAAGCCGACGACAGGGCCCGCCGCGCCGCCCAAGCCCACCCGCGCGAGCACCCGACCCTAGGGCGAGCCTCTCGCTCTGGGAGAGGGTGTAAGGCGAGGACCTGGTAGCGGCCCGCAAGTCAGACCAGCGCGGCGACGCGCTCGGGGGGCGTGTCAAAAGATGCGACGTGAACCTGCGGTCCCAGGGGCCGCCAGACCTCCGGTGACGTAGGGCCGAACAGGACAATCGTCCTGGCGCCGCAGAGACCGGCGAGGTGGCTCACTCCGGAATCATTGCCCACGTAGGCGCGGCAGCCGGCCAGGCGACCGGCGAGCGCTTCGAGCGGGATGTTCTCGAGGCGCGGCAGGGCCCGGCCGAGAGCTGCTTCAACCGCCTGGGCAGCCTGTGCATCGGCTTCGCCAACAATCAACTTCACTGGAGCCTCCAGAGCTTCGATCATCGCGGCAAACTGGGCGGCGGGCCAGTTCTTAACCGCTGATCCGCTGCCCGGGTGGATCAGCACATCGTCTGAGGCATTTGGACGCACGTCGAGTGGGCGCTGGTCGAGGACAGGGTCGATGCCCAGGTGCTTGACCGAGTCGAGGAGGTACTGCGCACAGTGCAGCCCGGTGCCTGCCGGCCGAGATGGTGCCACCACCAACGCGCGCTGCCCGGCCGGCAACCGATCGCGGGCCATCCAGGCAACGATCGCGTCTTCAGCAATCGGCTCCCCGCTGAACAGCCGGCCGAGCGATGGGTCGTCGAACGCTATGCCGCGGTCAACCTCGCCAACCGAAACGAGCAGTCGAGCGGCGCCGCCATGGGCCGCCAGGGTCAGCGGCGAGAACCGTCCGCGCAAGGCGCGCAGCGCCGGCACGGCGAGCAGCGTGTCCCCCAGCGCACCCGGGCGCAAGACCAGCACGTGACCGCTAGTTAGTTGATCGAAAACGGCCCGATCGAAAACGGTCGGTTCTCGCGGCGCAGCACGCTCAGCTCCTGTTTCAGCCGGATCGCCACGTCATCCAGCTCGAGCAGGTGTTGGCGTTCACGCGGATGGACCTGCAGCGTCGACGCTACCTGGTACGAGAGCCGCACCGGGTCGGCCGCGAGCTCGGGCGGCGGCCCCGCCGCGCTGCGATCGGACATCGCCAGCATACTGGCCTGATATTTGCCGAACTCCTCGGCGATGCTCGACAGCAGTTCGGCCGGGATCGGCGTGCTCGCGGC
Organism: Chloroflexota bacterium; assembly: GCA_035309865.1. Classification (GTDB taxonomy): domain Bacteria; phylum Chloroflexota; class UBA6077; order UBA6077; family CF-72; genus CF-72. The sequence continues at coordinate 34,224 of DATGER010000183.1, read as the reverse complement.
GTCGGTGAGCATCCGCGCGTCGCCGACGAGGTACCCCTCAGCCGTCACTCGCGCTGGGCCCACCAGTCGGAACCGCTGCTCCCCGACGGTCATGATCAGCATCTGTCCATCAGGCAGCCGATTGACACGCAACATGCGCGCCGTGCAGCCCACCCGCTCGGGCTCCGCCGGCGCGCCAACCTCGCTGCCGTTCCGAATCAGCAGGACACCGAAGAGCTGATCGGTGACCTGGCACGCGCCAATCATGACCTTGTAGCGCTCCTCGAAGATGCGCAGCGGCAGCGGCATGCCTGGATACAGCACGACCTGGTCGAGCGGAAATAGCGGCAGGACGCGCTCGGCGTCGGTCATCCGCGTTCGAGAAAGGCGATCGCGGTGCTGGTCAGCACCTGCACCCCGATATCCAGGGCGCGCTCGTCGAAGTCAAAGGTCGGGCTGTGGTGGGGACTGGCGAGCCCCCGTTCGGCGTTGGCTGAGCCGACGAAGAAGTAGCAGCCTGGGACCGCGTCGAGAAACAGCGACATGTCGTCGGCGCCCGTCGTCCGCGTGGCGCCAAATACGTGTGGCGGACCGACGATGCGTTCGGCAACCTCATGGACGAGGGCACTCATGTCGGGATCGTTGACGCACGCCGGGCAAGACTCGGTCATGCGAAACTCGGCGTCGACCCGACAGGCAGCGGCGATGGCATGCACGTGCTCGCGCAGGCGACCCAGCAAGTGCCCGCGCAGCTCAGGGTCAAACACTCGCAGGGTGCCCTGCAGGTCGACGCGCGTCGGAATGATGTTCGGGGCCGTGCCGCCATGCACGCTCCCGATGGTCAGGACCGCAGGCTCCAGGGGCGGCGAGTCGCGTGAGACAAGCGTCTGCAAGGCGACGATCAACTGCGCGCTGGCCACCACTGGATCGGGCACCTGGTGTGGCATCGCCGCGTGGCCGCCCGGACCAGTCAGCGTGATGGCGAACGCGTCAGACGACGCGTACACGGGGCCAGGTTGGGCGTCCACCCGACCAACCTTCAGGTCGTTCCAGAGGTGCAGTCCGAAACACGCGTCGGGCCGAGGTTCGAGTGCGCCGTCTTCGAGCATTCCCTCGGCGCCGCCGACGCGCTCTTCGGCTGGCTGGAAGACAAACGTCACCGTCCCCGGCAGCTCGCGCCGGCGTGCGACCAGAAGCTCGGCGGACGTCATCAGGATGGCGACGTGGCCATCGTGGCCGCAGGCATGGTGGCTGCCGTGATTCACCGACAGGTACGCCTGGCCCCGGTCTGTCTCCGCTAGCGGTAACGCGTCCATGTCGGCGCGCAGCAGCACCGTCCGACCGGGCCGGCCGCCCTTCAGCACGCCGACGACGCCAGTCTGGCCGACGCCCGTGCGCACCTCGTCGAGACCAAGCGCCTGCAAGCGCTCCGCCACGATTCCGGCGGTTCGATGTTCCTGGTGCGCCAGCTCCGGATGGCGGTGAAAATCCCGCCGCAGTTCGATCAGTCGTTCGCGCTGCTCGGCGGTCAGCACTAGATGAGACTCCGTCCCTGGCAGCCGTCGACGGGAATGCTCGCCCCGGTGACCAGGCTCGCCCGGTCCGAGCACAGGAAGCACACGACGTCGGCGACCTCCTCAGGGCGGCCGAAGCGGCCAAGCGGCATGTCCTGCCGGACGAACTCGGCTATCGCCTGCGGATCAGCTTGCTGTCGTTGCCACCAGCCGCCGCCGGGGAACATGATCGAGCCAGGCGCGACACTCAGCACCCGAATACCGTCTGGCGCGACCTCACGCGCGAGACCTTTAGCCAGGCTGAGCTCGGCCGACTTGGCCATCTGATAGCCGATGCGGCCGCCCGCCTCGCGCCCATAGATCGACGCGATCATGACGATCGCGCCGCGGCGCTGGCGCTGCATGGTGGGGACAACCAGGCGGGTGAGACGCAGCGCCGGCCAGAGATTCAGATCGAGGGCGGCCTGCCACTCGTCGTCAACTGCGCCGAGGGAAGTCGGCCCGCCGCCACCGACATTGTTGATCAGGATGTCGACCTGTCCGAAGCGCTCCAGGGTCGTATCGAAGACCTGCTGGCAGCCAGCCGAGGTGGTGACGTCAGCCGCGACGGCGAGGATATCACCGCCACGGCTGGTCAGCTCGGCGGCGAAGGCCCGTAAAGGTTCAGCGCCACGCGCGTTCAAGGTGAGGCGCACGCCCTCGGCGCCCAGCGCGGCAGCGATCGCGCGCCCGATGCCGCGGCTCGAGCCGGTGACGATGGCAACCCGACCGCGCAGCCCGAGATCCATGGCGACTAGGTCCCGGGCTCCGCGGGGCGCCGCCAGTGGACTTTGACGGCCGCGGCGGGCGAGTCTGAGACGGCTGGGAGTTCGTCCTCGCCGCGACCGCCGCGGACGAACTCCCAGTATTCCGGCCACAGGCCCGGGTAGCGCAGGAAGTCGATCATGATGCGCGGATCGCCCGTGTGCGGCGCCTTGAAGACTACGGTCACCGTCCCGTCCTCTTCCGTCAGCAGGTATTCTGTCAACCGCCGCCGGCGGAAAATCGACTCGGCCTCGGGACCATTCAGCCACTCGAGGAAGCGCGCGTGTTCCGCCGCGTGTCCGCTCGCGACTCGGCCGACCCAGACACGTGTGTCTTCTCCGGCCGACGCCCCAGACGGCACCCGACCAGCGTACAGCACATGCCGGCTAGAATAAGCGGGTTGACCATCGACACCCGCAAGCGGTCCGTGCCGCCTCAGCGTATCGAACGCGACTCCATGGGACCGCTGGAAGTCCCGGAAGGCGCGTACTACGGTGCTTCTACGCAGCGGGCGCTCGAGAACTTTCCGATCAGCGGCGAGCGGTTCGACCGACGATTTATCTGGGCACTCGGCACCATCAAGTATGCGGCGGCGATCGCCAACCGCGACCTCGGGCTCCTCGACGCTCGTAAGGCCGAGGCAATCGCGCAAGCCGCGGCCGAGGTAGCGGGTCCACCGGGGCTGTTCGACGATCAGTTCGTGCTCGATATCTTCCAGACCGGGTCGGGCACGTCGACCAATACCAATGCCAACGAGGTCATCGCCAACCGGGCCACGGAATTGCTCGGCGGTGAGTTTGGCTCGGGACTGGTCCATCCCAATGACGACGTCAACATCTGCCAGTCCTCCAACGATGTCATCCCCACGGCGATGCACCTGGCGAATCTGGCCGAGCTTGAGGAGGTCCTGATTCCAGCGGTCAAGCACCTGCGCGACGTGCTCGACGACAAGCGCCAGGAGTTCTGGCCGATTATCAAGACCGGCCGAACGCATCTTCAGGACGCCACGCCGATTCGCCTTGGCCAGGAATTCCAGGGCTACGCTGGCCAGATGGACCGCGCGCTCCAGCGTCTTGCAGCGGCCAGTCAGGAGCTCCAGGAAGTGGCGCTCGGTGGCACCGCGGTCGGCACCGGCATCAACATGCACCCCGAATTTCCGCGGCGCGTGTGCCAGATCATCACCGACCGAACCGGTCTCGTCCCGCGGGAGACGTCGAACCACTTCCAGGCTCAGGCGACGATCGACAACGTCGTGGCCGCGAGCGGCGCGGTGCGCACCGTGGCCGTGTCGCTGCTCAAAATCGCCAACGACGTGCGGTGGATGGGGAGCGGGCCGCGGGCCGGTCTTGGCGAGCTTGACGTGCCCGCCGTGCAGCCAGGGAGCTCGATCATGCCGGGCAAAGTCAACCCGGTCATTGCCGAATCCCTGTCGCAGGTGTGCGCGATGGTGATTGGCAACGACATGGCGATCGTCACGGCCGGCCAGAACGGCAACTTTGAGTTGAACATGATGCTGCCGCTGGCCACGCGCAGTCTGTTGCACTCGATCCGTTATTCGGGCACCGCCACGCGCAACTTTGCCGACAACCTGGTCGCCGGACTGATGGCGACCAGCCGTGGCCCCGAGCTGGTCGAGTCGGGGCTCATGCTCGTCACCGCGCTCGCACCGGAGATCGGCTACGCCGCCGCGGCCGCCCTGGCCAAGGAGGCGTACGCCACCGGTCGGACCATCCGCGACCTCGCGCGCGAGCGCACGACGCTGTCCGAGTCTGACCTCGACCGTATTCTCGACCCCGCCGCGATGGTCGAGCCAGGCCGCAGCTTCGCCTCAGGCGGTGGCTAGTCCCGCGGCGTAGCGGCTCAAGAACTGGTCTCGCAGATCCGCGAGGCGGTCGGCGCGGATGGCATCGCGGATTTGTCGCATCAACTGCTGGATGAAGTACAGGTTGTGCAGGCTGCAGAGCGTGTACGCCAGCAGTTCGTGCGCGGCGAACAGGTGCCGCAGATACCCGCGTGAGAAGCTGGTGGCACACGTGTAGCAACCGCACTCGGCCTGGATTGGCCGCGGATCCTCCTTGAGCTCGGGGCTCGTCATGTGCAACCGGCCGTCCGCTGTGTACACCTGGCCGTGGCGCCCGAGCCGAGTCGGCGCGACGCAGTCGAACTGATCGATGCCGCGTTCAACACAGGCAAACAGATCTTCCGGCTCGCCAATACCCAGCAGGTGGCGCGGCCACGCTGGCGGGAGCCGCGGCGTGGACCACTCGATGACCGCGTGCATCTCGGCCTTCGATTTGCCGAGCGACCCACCGATCGCGACGCCGTCAAATGGGAGACCGCCGATGAACTGGGCGCTGGCTTTGCGCAGGTCCTCGAAGGCGCCACCCTGCACGATGCCATACAGCGCCAGATCGCTGCGTTGGCGCGAGCTGATACAGCGCCTGGCCCACCGATGCGTGCGCTCCATTGCCTGGCGGGTGTAGTCGGCGTCGTGCAGCGGGGAAGTCGGCTCGTCGAACGCCAGCGTGATGTCGGCGCCCAGTGCCTCCTGGATGGCGATCGACGACTCCGGGGTTAGCCGCTGGCGCGAGCCGTCGATGTGTGAGGTGAAGGTCGCCCCGTCCTCGTCCACCCGCACCAGCCGCGGCGCTTGATTGCGAGTGCGCGGTGGCATATTTTCGGACGATTCGCCAGGGAACATCCCGATCTGTTTGCCGACGCCGTGTTCCAGCCCGAAACCCAGCGAGAAGACCTGGAAGCCGCCACTATCGGTGACCAGCGGCCCGTCCCAGGCCATGAAGCGGTGCAGGCCGCCGAGCTCGCGCACGACGTCGGGTCCTGGCCGCAACAGCAGGTGATACGTGTTGGCCAGCAACACGCCGGCGCCCAGCGCGCGCAACTCGGCGGGCGTCATGCCTTTGACGCTCCCGGCCGTGCCGACCACGCAGCTGAACGGCGTCTCGATGGCGCCATGCGGGGTGTGCAGAATGCCGGCGCGGGCGCGACTGTTCGACGCCTGGTGAGTAACGACGAGCCGAACGGTCAGGGCAGCGGCAGCGGCCGTCTGGACGACAGTTGACGCCCGATCAAGCCGTCTTCCGAAATCAGCCAGCCAGCGATCCCAACCAGGGACCACAGCCCCAGACTCTGCAGGTCGATTTGCAAGCCGCCCAGGTACACCGCCGCGGGTGAGGCGGCGACGAGCTCCACCGCGAGGGCCACGTCCCCGACGACCGGTCGGAAGGCCGTCAACCAGCCGAAGACCTGCCAGCTTGCCAGCGCCAGCATGATCGCTGCCAGCCCCTGGACGGCGACCATCTGCGGCCGCTGCGCCAGCCACTCGGCCGGGTTCCACTGGCCGAGTGCGCTGGATGCCCGCGCCCACCAGGTCTGCTTGGGACGCGTTGCTTCGAGCACCAGCTGCGCCAGCTGTCGCTGCAGCTCGAGGGGTGGCGCGACAATCAGGGTTGCCCCCAGCACGCCGTCGAGCCGGTTAACCTGGCTGGCGACGTGCGCGCAGCGAACGCACTCGGCGACATGCCGATCGAGGTCGGGATCGCCCCCCTGCTCGTCAACCAGCAGTCGTTCAGTTACGTCCGCGCAGCGCACGGCTGTTCCTCCACTGGATTGGTGAGCACTTGAGCGAGCCGTTCCTTCCCCCGTCGAATATGGCTCTTGACGGTATTTAACGGCAAACCCATAGTTTCCGCAATGTCCTCGTAGCGCAGGTCCTCGAAATAGTGCAGGGTCAGTGCCAGCCGCTGCGTCGCCGGCAAACTCGCCAGCGCCTCGCGCACCTCGCTTGCGGACTCGCGGAGCTCGAGCCGCTCTTCGGGCTGAGTCCAGCGATCGCTATCGGCGAGCCGTTCGCCCGAGGTCTGGGCACTCTCACCCGCCTGACCGCTACCCTGCTCGTCCAGAGACTCGACAGGTCGGCCGCGACGGCGCAGCCCATCCAGACATATGTTGGTGACCAGCCGGTACAGCCACGTCGTGAACTTCGTCTCTCCGCGGTACGTCCCCAGCGAGCGCAGGAGGCGGATGAAGGCCTCCTGGGTCATGTCGGCTGCGTCGGCTTGGTTGTGCATGAGGCTCATCGCAATGCTGTACACGTACGTTTGTTGGCTCTGGACGAGTTCGGACACTGCCTCCCGGTCACCGGCCTGTGCCCGCTGGACGAGCGCAGCGCTCGGTTCGGCCATGCCTCACTCGCGCCGTGCACCGGGACGCTTGGATCCCGATGGAACTATCTTGACGTGGCTATGACGCATGCGACCCCGAATTAGTTGCGGCCAGCGTCGCGCTACGCAGGGCATCCCGATGCAACAACGAGCGACCGAGCGTCGTCTCATCGGCACGAGACGATACTGCACGCCCGTCGGGTATGGCGACCCTTCGCCAGGTTGGCGGGACCACAGGAGGAACGTGCATGGGACCTGAATTCGCACCACCGCCGCCATCACCACCCGGGGTACCCCCATCACCACCGTATGTGCCTGTCCCGCCGGGACCACCCCGTCCCAGGCGGCTGGTCCGCAGCAGCCGCGAGCGGATGTGGGCCGGCGTTGCCGGCGGCCTGGCCGAGTACTTCGATCTCGACCCCGCCCTGGTGCGGCTGATGTGGGTTGCGGCGGCCGTCGTCAGCGGCGGCCTGGCGGTGCCCGTCTACATTCTGGCGTGGATCATTCTACCCCGCGAAGATCGCCTCACCGACGCTGGTCCGAGCGCCTGGCGCGATTGGTCGCAAGAGTTCCACAACGAAACTCAGCGCCTGGCCGACGAGGCACGCCGCATGGCGGACGATATGCGCGGGACGAGCCAGGGGTGGCGCGCGCCTGGCCCAACCGAGCCCACCGCTGGCGCGTCCGGCCGCGATCCCGCCACCGACAAGGGTGCGCCGGGCAGTTACACTACCCCACAACCTGAACAGGCGTGGTGGGCTGAGCAGGAAGTCTATCGGCATCGTCACCACAGCCGGCACCCCAAGTCGACTGGCCTCGTGCTGGTTGCGCTCGGCGTGCTGCTGCTGCTGGCCAATTCCGGCCTGTTCCGCCTGATCGACTGGCACCTGATGTGGCCGGTGATCTTCATTGGCCTGGGCGTCATTCTGCTGGCCCGCCAGTCGCGGTGGGGCCGTTGAGCTCGAGCGCAGCCTACGGTCCGCCGCCAGCACCCCGACGACACCGCCGGAGCGGGGTCGTCGGACCGCTGGTCCTGATTTTCATCGGGAGCGTGTTTCTGCTCCAGAACACCGGCTACCTGCCCCCGAACGCCTGGCAAAACCTGTGGCGCTTGTGGCCGGTGATTCTGGTACTGGCAGGTATCGAGCTGCTTCTGGGTAACCGCGTCCCATGGCCCGTCGTGGCCTTGCTGGGCGCGCTGGTACTGGTCGGCGGGACGCTCGCGCTCGGCCTGAGCATGGCGCCGAGCACCACTTCGGGCGCCGTCGACCGCTCGACGTCAACTGACCTCGGAGGGGCAACCCAGGCCGCCGTGACCGTACGCTTCGGGGCTGGCGAGCTCAATATGGGCCCGCTCGTGTCGCCCCGACCCGACCAGCTCGCGGTGATGGACTACTCGGGGCCAGCCGAGCTCACCCCCGAGCCGCGCTACGTACCGACAGTCGGCGGAATCGGTCGGCTCGAATATCAGCTCAGCGCGCGCACCGGCGGCGGCCCGAGCTTCGTCCCGTTCGTCGGCGGCAGTTCCGATGCGCTCCACATGGACCTCAACTTGAACCCGACCGTGCCAATTGCGTCGTTGAACGTCCAGATGGGCGCGACCAACGCCCACCTGGATCTCTCCAACCTGAAGGTCGCCAGCATGGACGTCTCGCTTGGCGCTGCCTCGGCGTGGCTGCGGTTGCCTGAGGCGGCCGGGCTCACCACCGCGCACATCAGCGGTGGCGCGGCGACGATCAGTATCGAGGTGCCGCAGGGCGTCGGTGCGCAGATTCGCCACTCTGGCGGGTTGGAAACCGTGGATATCGATCAGGACCGTTTCCCGCTGGTGAGCGAAGGCCTGTACAAGTCGCCGGGGTACGACACTGCGACCAACAAGGTTGACCTGACGCTCGAAACCGGGCTTACGACGATTGAGGTGAATTGATCGCGGCTTTGCGCCGAGCGCGATCCTGCACTTTTTGCACGTAGATGTCCATTGCCCATGCGCCGCCGCCGCGGAGCATGAGGTACAGGCCGACGAGGGCCAACACCGCCGGCATCACGCCGACGCCCAGGTTCAGCCAGTCCCACACGCCCAGGCACACCAGGATCAACGCACACACTCGGGTCATGAATCCCGTCAGCAAAAAGACCCCGAGCGTGAAGGACAGGCCAGCCAGCGGCAGCAGCACCCCCAGCGGCACGCCCTGACCGGCCAGCGGCAACAGCACCCCGAGCGGCGGGCCGAGGTCGGCGCTCGCCTGATGCTGTAGACCGCCCAGGGTCCGCACGCCCATAAAGATCAGCCAGGCCGCCAGCAGCAGACGCACCGCCCCGGTTGCCCGGCTATGAGTCCCGCGCACCTCGTCCGTCCGGGTCACGCGCACGACCCGGTTGCCCCGCCATCCGTCCCGAGCGCCTCGTCCGTCCGGGTCACGCGCTGCCGCCTTGTGCTGTTGCTCCTCGGTGCGTTGCGTGCACTCGTGCCGCATGCGCGCGGCTCGTGTAGTAGGCCCTTCTGGAATCTGGAACACGTCCGCTGATAGGAGCGAGCGCAGCGAAGCGGGTCACTGCTCGCCCACCAGGTGGATCCGCGGAATCCACGTGCGATCGAACGCCGCGAGGTTCTCTGGGCCGAGCTCCAGGAGGTGCGCCCGCGCGGCCGTCGCGTCCTGACGCAAGCGTCTTATGTCAACCCCGTGGCAAGCCGGCGGGAACGCGTCCAGCAGCCGGATCCCGTGGTCGAGCTTGACCGCCGCCCCGCGAAAGTTGTGCTTGTTGAACAGGTGGTGCAGGCCGACGCCCACCTGCAGGATGCCCTCGTACAGGTGCCGAATCTCGTCCGGCGTGGCTCGCCAGAGCAGCTCGAGCGTTTCGTGCTGCTCGAAAAACTCGCCAGCGTTGAATTCATGGATCGCCTGCAGCAGCTCGGGCGGCGCCGGCTGGGCGCACGCCCCGACCAGATCCGCGGTCGTCAGGCGCTCGAGCGCGATCACCAGTTTCGGGTGGTTCGAGCGGGGTTCGGTCGTCAACGCAAGGGTTATACTGCGCCAGATTGCACGTAGGAGGCGACGAACGATGACGTTCGCATCCGTTCAGGAGTTGATCCAGGGCACCCGCCAGGTACTCGATCTTAACGGTGGCGTCCGAGTCAAGGACCCGACGGCACTGCGCGCGGAGACGATCGATCGGCTGGTGCACACCGCCGTGTTCGGCGAAGGCGACGTCCAGGCCGCCGCCCGCTGGGTCATCTGGGAAGCCGGCTGGGAGCTCGGCATCAAGAGCGCGAGCATCGATCCGCTCTATCAGGCGCGCGCCCGCGAGGAGTACGCCGGGCTCACCGTGCCAGCGATCAACGTGCGCGCCATGGCGTACGACATGGCGCGCGCGGTCACGGCTGCCGCCAGACGGCGCAATGTCGGAGCGTTCATCTTCGAGCTCGCCCGAAGTGAGATGGGCTACACCGAGCAGACGTGCGAGGAGTTCGCCACGGTGATGATGGCCGCGGCGATCAAAGAGGGGTGCGCCGGCCCGATCTTCATCCAGGGCGATCACTACCAGGCCGACGCCAAGAAATACGCCACCGACCCGCAGGGCGTCGTCGATGGACTGAAGACGCTGATTCGCCAGGCCGTCGCGGCCGGGTACGGCAACATCGACATCGACACCTCGACGCTGGTCGACCTGTCGTTTGCCACGCTGAGCGAACAGCAGCAGCACAATTACGAGCGCTGCGCGGAGTTGGCTGCGCTCATCCGCGAGATCGAGCCCGCCGGCGTGACGATTTCGATCGGCGGCGAGATCGGCGAAGTTGGCAAGAAGAACAGCACGGTCGCAGAGCTCGACGCGTTCGTCGAAGGGTTTAATCGGGCCTTTCGGGCCAGGGTCGGCGCGAAACGCGGCGTTTCCAAGATCAGCGTCAACACTGGCTCGTCGCACGGCGGTATCCCGTTGCCCGACGGCACCGTCAAGAAAGTCGCCATCGCGTTCGAGACCCTCGACGAGATGTCGGCCGCGGCGCGCGGCCACGGCATGGGCGGCGCCGTGCAGCACGGCGCGAGCACGCTGCCGCCTGAGTACTTCAACAAGTTCCCTGAGGTCGGCACCGTCGAAGTCCATCTGGCGACTGAATTTCAGAACATCATCCTGGACCACGGCGCCTTCCCCGACGATCTCAAGCAGCAGATGTACGCGTTCGTCCGCGGTAAGCTCGGCGACGAGTGGGCCGCCGGCGACACCGAGGAGCAGTTCATCTACAGGACGCGCAAGAAAGTCTGGGGCCCGTTCAAAAAGCAGGTCTGGGCGCTCCCCGAAGACACGCGCGCCGCGATCCGCACCCAGCTCGAAGAGAAGCTCGATTTCCTGTACGGCCAGCTCGGCGTCTTCGATTCCCAGGCGCTCGTGAATACGTACATCCCCAACCCCACGCGCATCAGCAAGCCACAGCCAGAGGCCCTCAAAGCCGTCACCGCCTGAAGCCCACCCGCCACGCAGCGTTCAGGAGGACGCGACGAGTCCGCTCGACGCCTCGAGCGGGCGGGGGCGGAGCCTCAGGATTGCGCAGGCGTCCGCAGGGCGGAGCCCGTCCGGCGCGCAGCGCCGTGCCATATGAAGAAATCAGCCCGCCCCTCCGCGGCGATCCGGCTGACAGGCAGCTAGGTGACGGCGATGGTGATGCTGTCGTAGCCCGTCGCGCCGGACGGAAACGGCGGCGCGGGCTCGCGGATCTGGAGATGGCCCAGGCCATCGGTGGCGCGCACGCGAAGCTCGTGCGTGCCGCGGTCCACCTGGACATCGGCTCGCCAGAGCTGCCAGGTGTCTGGCGACAGCCCTGGCTTGACCTGCGCGGCCTGCCACGTCTGGCCCGCGTCGGTGCTGACTTCGACCGACTGAATGCCTCGATCGCCCGCGAAGGCGACCCCGCCGACCGCCAGCGTGCCCGCCGGGACCGCGTCGCGATCGCGCGGCGCATCGATGCGCGACTCGGTTTGATACGGCGCTGCGTCGTCCCAACCCTGGCTCTGCCAGAAGCCGCGGAAGTCAGTGCCTAGGATCGTGATACCCGTCAGCCACTTGACGTTCTTCATGCCGTAGATCCCAGGAATCAGCAGCCGCGCCGGGAATCCGTGCTCGGTGCGCAGCGGTTGGCCATTCATCTCCCAGGCCAACAACGTGTCGGGATGCAGTGCCCGGTCCAGCGTGACCGAATCGCGGTAGTCGTCAGCGCCCGTGAACATCGCCTTGACGCCATCGGTGTGCACCCCAGCCTGCTCGAGCAGGTACTTCAGCTTGACCCCGCGCCAGACCGCGTTGCCCCACTGATCGCCGCCGATCTCGTTGCTGATACACATCAGCGTGTACGCACCCTCGCTCGCCGGCAGGGCGCGGAGCTGGTCGTACGTCAACTCCATCGGTTGATCGACCAGCCCGTCGATCTTCAAACGCCAGCCGCCGACAGCCACGGCCGGATCGATGAAGTTTTTGGAAACGGTGTAAAAGCCGGCCGTCGGCGTGACCTCCGGCACCATGCCCGGCACGTCAAATGGCGGCGTGTTCGGCACGGCCGCGGCGCCGCTGGCGACTGGCTGTGCCTCCGATGGGGCGGCGTCATTGCCCGAAATAAGGCGCCACAGCGTGCCCGTGGCGAAGGTCGCCGCGACGGCCACGACCGCACTTCGAAGCAGCGTTCGACGACGCGCGTCAGGGGCGCCAGCGTTGTCCAGGGCGCGGCGCCCGAGCAGCGCATAGGTCTCGAACAGCGCCAGGCCGAACACCCCGACCACTACGAGCAACGACAGCGCGTGCCAGATCGGTCCCGCTTGCAGGTGCTGGCCGAAAACGCCTGCGCCAAGCACGGTGTACACGCCCACACCGATGACCAGCCAGACGCCGACGACGATCTTCGCCATCCGCGACCAGGTGGGCTGGCTCGAGTACAGGCGACCCAGGAACCCGCCCACGATCAAGGCGCCGATGCCAACTGCCAGGTAGAACAGCGGCTTGGCGGCGTGTTGCAGGCTGTCCAGGACGGCTGAGAAGAGTGCGCCCGGCATGATCGCCAGCACGCCGTCGGCGACGACTTCGGGTAACGACGCGACTCCACTCAGTACCCGCAGCACGATGATCGCCGCCAGCATGAGCGCGGCGGCAACGACGCCGGCGGCGAAGCCAATTCGGCGCGCGTTATACCCGGGCAGCACCGGCGTCGCTTCTGACGCCGGGACTGTCACTGTGTCCGCCATACCCGACCTGACCTGTACACCCTCTCAATGTCTACCCGATTTGGCCGTTACGGGTATAACAATCCTAACCATCCTCGTGTGCGCGCGATTCCTGCCGCACGTGTTTGTTCGTCCCAAGGAGGGACCGGTATCTGGTTACAACGAGCGACAAGCCCGCCCAACGCACCACGCGTTCGCGGCTAGCAACTGAGCCCGCGAAGCGCGCCCCGCGCACGCGGCCAGCAACTCCTGAAGGAGTCGAGATTCCGCCTGGCAAGGTCCGCCGCAAACTCGCGGATCAGGCAACTCAAGAGGCACTAACGGCACCGGTCTCCAAGGCTCGGGTCCGAAACATCGGCAAGCTTGCGCCCGCACCCGCGGCGGTGCCCACAACCGTAACGCTCCCCACGACCGAGGCGGTGCCCGCAGCTGTGGAGTTGCGTCCACCCGCGCGGTTGCCCACACCTGCCGGGTTGCCCACGCCGGTGGCCGTACGTGCCGGCCTGGCGGCTCCCGCGGCTGCGGCGGTGCCAGCTGCAATGGTTGCGTCCGCCGCTGCACCGGCGCCGGATGGATTCGCCGAGCTCGGGCTGTCCGACGAAGTGAACCGCGCCATCCGTGAAATGGGGTTCGTTCAGCCGACGGAGATCCAATCCCGAGTCATTCCGCTACTCCTTGACAGCCGCGACGTGATCGGCCAGGCCCAGACGGGCACCGGCAAAACCGCGGCCTTCGGCATTCCGCTGATCGAAGGCGTCGACGAGGACTTGCAGCACACGCAGGCGCTGGTTCTCGCGCCGACTCGTGAGCTCGCCATGCAGATTGGCGAAGAACTGCGGAAGATTGCCCGCTACATTCCGGGCATCCAGGTGGTCACGATCTACGGCGGTTCGAGCTACGGGCGCCAGTTTGATGACCTCAAGGCCGGCGCCCAGGTCGTCGTCGGTACGCCCGGCCGCATTCTGGACCACATCGGGCGCGGCACACTCAAGCTGGAGTCGGTGGACTATCTGATCCTCGACGAAGCCGACCGGATGCTGGACATGGGCTTCTTGCCCGACGTCGAGCGCATCTTGCGGCGGACGCCGCGCGGGCGACAGACCGCCCTCTTTTCGGCCACCGTCCCAACCGTGATTCGCATTCTCTCACGCCGCTACATGCACGATCCGGCCACCGTCCACGTGCAGCCTCAGCAGATCACCGTCGAGGAGGTCGAGCAGGTCTACTACGAAGTGGCGGACCGCGACAAAGTCGACGGACTGGTCTCACTCATCGAGCACGATCCGCCCGAGCGAGCGATGATCTTCCGCCAGACGAAGATCGGCGTCGATCGGTTGGTCGCCACGCTCAAGCGGCGCGGGCTGACCGTTTCGGCCATCCACGGTGACATGAGTCAGAGTGTGCGTGAACACGTGCTGCGCGAGTTTCGCGAGGGCAAGCTGACCTATCTGGTCGCCACCGATGTCGCGGCGCGCGGCCTCGACATTCCCGAGGTGTCGCATGTGTTCAACTACGACATCCCGGAGGATTCAGAAGCCTACGTCCATCGTATCGGGCGCACGGCCCGCATGGGCCGCTCCGGGTGCGCCGTGACGTTTGTCGGCGAGTGGGATGCCGACAAGCTGCCGCCAATCCAGAAGATCGTCGGCGGTCTGCTGGAACGCAAGCTCCTCCCCATCTACGAGCGGCGCTAGCGGTACCATTGGGGTGATGCAGCCCAGCCGACTCGTGGGGATCTTTGTCCCCATGCTCACCCCGCTCTTCGCCGACGAGTCTGTCGATATCGTCTCGATGCGCCGCCTGGTCGACTTTCTGGTCGGCGCGGGCGTGCACGGCATCTGGGCCATGGGTACGACGGGTGAATTCGCGGCGCTGCCCGAGAGCGAGCGCGCCCGCGCCGTGGAGGCGACGGTCGACCAGGTCGCGGGCCGGGTGCCAGTCATCGCCAACATTGGCGACAGTTCGACTGGACTCGCGCTGCGTCACGCTCGGCACGCGGTCGCCGCCGGTGCGGACGCGCTGGCCCTCACGCCGCCGCACTACTACCCGCACAGCATGGACGAGATGCTGACGCACTTCAGAGCCCTCAAAGAAGCATTTCCCGATCTGCCCCTGCTCATCTACAACATCCCGCAGACGGTCAAAGTCAAAATGAGCGTCGCGACGACGCTGCAGCTGGCGCGCGAGGGGACCGTTCAGGGCATCAAAGACAGTCAAAACGACCTGCGCTGGTTCCGTGTCCTGACGAGCTCGATTCGATCCGAAGGTCTCGAGGACCGGTTCCGCATGTTCCTGGGGACGCGCATTCTGATCGATGCCGCCTACGTCATCGGCGCCCACGGAGCGATCCCGGCGACGTCGAACGTTGCGCCGGCGGCCTCGGCCGAGACCTGGGAAGCTGTCGCGCGCGGTGACTTCAAGACGGCCGCGCGCTCGCAGGAGATCGTGATGCGCTTCGAGGAGATGGCCGAGATCGCGCGGGGCGGGTCGGCAGAAGGCGCGAGCTTCTCGTCGATGAAGTTGATCCTGCGCGAGTGGGGCGTTATCGACGACGCTCGACTGACACGACCGCTGCGTTCGTTCGCTGACGCTGAGGCGGTCGAGCTGCGGCGTCGTCTTCAGGAATTGCCGCACGGCGCACAGCGCCTCGCCGTGGCCGTGTAGACCGCTAGCGCATCTGACATCCCCCTGCTCAGGGGGTTGGGACTCTCGCGAATTCGGCCGATAACCGCCTAAGACGAATTGGCGGGAGCCCCATGCTGCACTTTCACGCCCCTAAGCAACTCATTTCACTCCTGGCGGTCGCCATCGTGGCGCTGCCGGTCTTCGCCGTCCCTGCCAGCGCCGCTCCGGCGCCGGCTCGGCTCGACGACGAAGTGTCCCAACGCCTGCAGACGGCGACCGCGTCGCAACGGATCCCGGTCATCGTCGAAGGCTCCCCTGAGGGAGACGGCGCCGGCCGCGCCCTGCGCGCTGAAAGCCGCGTCCTGAGTGGCGGCGGCGTCGTGGTCGGGAGCTCGAGCCTGCTCGGCGCGAGCGTCGCCGAACTGACACCGTCCCAGATCCGGACGCTGGCCGACGATCCGTCCGTTGGGCGCATCCACATCGACGCCGAGGTGAAGGCCACCGCCATCAACGACGCCGACACGTCAGTGGGCGGGCAGACCCCAATCGTGTTTCAGCAGGCCATCGGAGCGACCCAGGCCTGGGAAGACGGTTTCACAGGTAAGGGCGTGACGGTCGCCGTACTCGACACTGGCATCGACGACAACAACCCCGCTTTCGGCTCACGGGTGAAAGCTCGGGTCGACCTGATCGATCCGACGCACCCCGCTCTGGGGGACCCGGCTGGCCACGGCACGCATCTCGCGGGCATCATCGCCGCCGGCCGCGATGCGCCCTCGCCGGGCATCGCGCCCGACGCGGAGCTGGTCAGCGTGCGGGTTCTCGACCAGAACGGCAGCAGTCGGCTGTCGACGGTCATCCACGGTCTCGAATGGGCGATCGCCCACAAGTCATCGCTCGGCATCCGCGTGGTGGTCATGGCCCTCGGCGCACCGGCGCAAGGCGGCTATCGGCACGATCCGCTCGCCGCGGCGGCCGAAATCGCCTGGCGCAGTGGCCTGGTCCTGGTCACCGCCGCCGGCAACGACGGTCCCGGTGCGGGCACCATTGAGACCCCCGGCATCGACCCCCTCGTGCTCACCGTGGGTGCCTCCGATGACAACGGTACCGTGGCGTTGGCTGACGACAGCATCCCGTTCTGGTCAAGCGTTGGCCCAACGCCGGATGGCCTGGCCAAGCCCGAACTCGTCGCGCCTGGCCGCAAGATCGTGTCGGTGCGCGTACCCGGCAGCACCCTGGATGTACAGAGCCCAACGCATATCGAAGGGCCGACGACCATTCGTTTCTCGGGGACTTCTGAATCGACGGCTGTCGCTGGCGGCGCCGCCGCGCTGCTTCTTCAGCAGCGGCCGGAGCTGAGTCCGGATGAGACGAAAGCCCTGCTCGTCGGGGGCGCTCGGCCACTGGCCGGCAGCAGCGCGGCGGTCCAGGGCGCGGGTCTGATCAACGTCGAGCGCGCGCTCAACGCTCGCACGCCACAAGTGGTGCGTCCGCACCTCCTCCCTGCCGAGGGTCTGATCCTTGCGTTGCTACCTCTGTTTGGTGATTTACAAGGCGATGGTCCGGCTGACGGGCACCAGTTTGGCGACGGGAACCAGGGCATCAACGCGGACCACGTGCGCTGGGACCACGTCCGCTGGGACGAAGTCCGCTGGGACGACGTCCGGTGGGATCACGTGCGCTGGGACGAGGTCCGGTGGGATCATGTTCGCTGGGACCACGTGCGGTGGGACCACGTCCGCTGGGACCATGTCCGTTGGGACCAGGTCCGCTGGGACGGGACTGTCTACGACTAGGGTTCGGTGTTGTCCCCGGCAAACCTGATACGACATCCAGTCCGCGTGATGCGGAGCGTGGCCGACCCGGGCGCAGTCGAAGGTGACTTGCGCCCGGTCACCATTCTCTTTGCTGACATCCGCGGGTTTACCCGGTTGGCCGAGCTCCTGCCCCCTGAGAAACTGGTCGGCGCCATCAATGGCTGCTTCGAAGTCCTCGACGAAGGTATCGCCCACTACGGCGGCGAGATCGATAAGTTCCTCGGGGACGCGATCATGGCGACGTTCGGCGAGTCGCTCGCCCACGATGACGATCCGCGCCGCGCAGTGCTGGCGGCCCTGGAGATGCAAACCGCCCTCAGCCAGCTGAATGCTCGGTTGCGCCGACAGATCGGCTGCGAGCTCGACATGCGGATCGGCATCAACACCGGCGTCGTGCTCGCTGGCCCCATCGGGTCCCGCCGCAAGCGCTCGTTCACCGTGATGGGCGACGCGGTCAACATCGCGGCTCGGCTGGAGCACGCCGCGCCCGTGGGCGGTATCCTGATCGGCGAAGCGACGCGCGCGTACCTTGGCAACTCGTTCCGCTTGCGCCTGCGTCGATCGGTGCGCATCCGGGGCAAGGATTCCCCGGTGCGTAGTTTCGCGGTCCTCGGGCAGACCACCGCGATGCGCGGTGGCGTCGGTCGCGACCTGTATCTGGGTCGCAAGGCAGACCTCGAGCGGACGCTGGCCGGCCTGGCGCCGCTGCGCGTCGGCCGCCGCGCGGTCGTGGAAGTCGCCGGCGGCATCGGCATTGGTAAGAGCGCGCTCGCGCTGGCCGTCCGGCGCGGTGCCGGCGGGCGAGGTCGAAGCTGGCTCAACGTGGCTTGCCCGCCATATGGGCAGGATCTGCCGTATACGTCCCTGGCCGGCCTGCTGCGCGGGCTGCTGCAGCGCATCCAGGGCCTGGACAGCCTGGAGTCGATCCTCGCGACGTCGGCGGACGTCGAAGGTCTGGACGTAAACCTGGCGGGCGCGGTGGTGCGCGACCTGCTCGCTCAATCCAACGAGGTGGTCGACGACCGGGTCGCATCTCTGCCCGCCCAACTGCGCAAAGGCCTGCTGGCTCGAACGACCAAAGCCTTGCTCCGCGCCGCCGCCGCGCGACAGCCGCTGGTGGTGGCGATGGATGACTGCCACTGGTTGGATGCGGCCAGCGCCGCGATCATCGCCGAAGCCATCGGCGATCTGGACGACTCACCGTTAGGCTGGCTGATCCTGCATCGGCCCGGCTGGGCGCCGCCCGCCGGCCTGCCGATCGACACCGTCATCAGCCTCGACGCGCTGGATCCCCGGACCAGCGCCGAGTTGGCCAGGACGCTCCTCGGTCAGACCGCTTCGGATAAGACGGTTGCCTTCGTCGTCGACCGCGCCGAGGGCAATCCGCTGTATCTGGTCGAATTGTGCGGCGCCGTCGCTGAGGCCGGCATCCCGGCCGAGTCGCGCCCAGCCGCGGAGACCGACGCTCAGCCCAGCTACCTGACCGACCAGTTGCGCAGCTTGATCCTGTCGCGCATCGATTCGCTCGACGAAGGCGCGCGGCGGGCCGCGCACGTCGCGGCGGTGCTGGGCCATGCCTTCCCAGCGACGTTGTTGCGTAAGGTGCTCGGGCGCGGCGACTGGGGTGCGGTGCTGGCCCGCCTCGAAGAGCACGCCATCCTCAGGCGCGAATCGCGCGTCCGCGGTGACGGCCGCGGGACGACGTGGATCTGGCATTTTCGCCATCCGCTGGTCCAGGAAACGGTCTACGCTAGCCTGCTCTCGGGGATGCGCACGTCGCTGCACCGCGTCGCGGGGGACGCACTGGAGGGCATGTCTGACGAGGCGGTCGCCGACCGACTGGCGCTCCTGGCGTTGCACTTCGGTCGGGGTGACGACGCCGAGCGAGCGGTTCGCTACCTGTGCGCCGCCGGCGACCGCGCGCGGCTGCTGTATTTGAACCGGGAGGCCATCCACTACTACGAGGACGCGATCGGGCGGCTCGGCACCGCCGCGGCGAACCGCCCGCGGCGCGCCGAAGTGCTGTCTTCGCTCGGCTCCGCGCTCGAAGTGCTGTCCGAAGACGAAGCCGCGATGGACAACCTGCGCGCGGCGGTCGATCTCGAGCAACGCCAGGAAGTGAAGGCCGACCTGTGGCGTCAGATCGCCGAGATCCATCGCCGCCGGGGCACCTATGGCGCGGCCGATGATGGCCTCAATCGAGCCGAGGCGTGTCTGGCGGGCGGGGGCAGCAGCGTCCAACTCGCACGGGTGCGGATCGCCCGCTCGATGCTGGCCATGGAAGGCGGCGCGCACGCCCAGGCACGCCTGCTCGGCGCCGAGGCGATTGCGCTGCTCGTCGGCCAGGAGTCGGTCGATCTTGACCGCGCCGCGGCCTATCGGGCGGTTGGCATTGCCGCGGCGCGCGAAGACGACTTGCCGGTGGCGCACGAAGCTTTTCGCAGAGCGCTGGAGTGCGCGAGCCAGGTCAAGGATGCGCTCCTCTCGGCCGCCATCTCGCTCAACCTCGGAACCGTGCTGCACCTCCAGGGAAAGGTCGAAGAGGCGCTCAAACTCTATCACCAGGCACTCGAGTTCCACGAGCGGATCGGCGCCAAGCGCGGCGTCGCGGTCGCCTCCAACAACCTGGGCGACCTGTACTGGCGCGGCGGCCAGGGCGATTGGGACCAGGCCCTGACGCACTGGCAGCGCGCCTTGCGCCTGTACGACGAAATCGGCGATCAGCGCGGCCTGGCGACGGCGCTCCGCAACGTTGGCGAGGCGCACATGCTGCGCGGCGGGTTCGACGAGGCCGAGCCCCTGCTGCGTCGGGCGCTTGACCTGGCCGACGATCTCGACGTCGACGAGCTGCGCCGTGGGGTCGACCGCTCGCTGGCCCGTCTGGATGCGCAGCGGACCGCGCTGGCTACTCAGTCGTAACGATCGCGTCCGCCTCGATTTCGACCAGGATGTCCTTGTCGATCAATCGCGCCACCTCGACCATGCTCGTGGCTGGCCGGATCGTGCCGAAGACTTCGCCGTGGGCTTTGCCGACGTGTTCCCAGTCACCAATGTTGGTCACATAGATCCGCGTGCGGACGACATCCTCGAGTCGCGCACCTGCTTTCTGTAGGGCGCTCTCGATGTTCTTCAGCACCTGGACCGCCTGGGCGTAGGGGTTGCCGACGCCCACGATGTCACCCTGGGCGTCGGTCGCGGTTGTCCCAGAGACGCACACGAAATCGCCCACACGCACCGCGCGTGAGTAGCCGACGATCGGTTCCCACCGCGTCGTGGAACCAAAGATGTGGCGCTCCAGTGTCGGTCAGCCTTTCGCGCGTTGCGCCGCTAGAAGCACCGCCCGGCGCGTGAAGACACGCGCCAGGTGGGCCCGATATTCGGGACCGGCGTGGATGTCACCCTGGACGTCAATCCCCTCAGCCACCGATTGCACGGCGGTCCGGATGGTCTCTTCGTCGGCTGGCTTGCCCTGCAGCGCCTGCTCGACGGCGGTCGGCCGATAGGCCTTGGGGCCCACGCCGGTGACACCGATGCGCGCCGCGCCGATCGTGCCGCCGGCCGCCAGGGTCACCACCGCGCACACGCCTGTCAGCGCATAGTGGCTGGCTGGCTGATCGAACTTCAGGTAGGCGGCACCTGTTCCCGCCGCCTGGGCCTTCAAGCGCACCTCACGAATGATCTCGCGCTCCTGCAACGACGTCGTCAGCATGTCGACGAAGAAGCCATCCAGGTCGATGTCGCGCTCGCCACCCTTGCCGACGGCCCGCACGGTCCCACCGAGTGCCAGGGCGACGGCCGGCAGATCGCCCGCCGGGTCCGCGTGAGCCAGCGCGCCCGCGAGGGTGCCCTTGGCCCGGACCTGCGGATCGCCCACCTCGTGCGCCGCCTCAGCCAGCACCGGGGCGCGCTGGTGCACCTCGTCGGAGAGCTGGATTTCGCGATAGGTCGTCATCGCGCCGATGGCGAGCGAGCCATTTTCACTGCGCACGTACGACAGGCCCGGGATGCGGCCAAGGTCAACCAGTAACTTCGGCTGGGCCAGCCGGAGCTTCATCAAGGGCAGCAGGCTGTGGCCGCCCGCCAGGATCTTGGCGTCAGGATCTTCGAGCAGGTCGAGCGCCTCTTGCAGGCTGCTCGGCGCCGCGTAGGCGAACTTGGCTGGAAACATCTACGTTTTGCTGACCTCCAGGTGCCTAGTGCGCAGCGGCCGCGTCGGGCTTTTCGAAGGGTTCCTCGCCGCGCAGCTTGCGTCCAGCCGAAAGTGCCGACTTGACGATGTTCTGATAGCCAGTGCAGCGGCACAGGTTGCCATCGAGACCACGCCGAACTTCCGCCTCGCTGGGGTTCGCATTGTCGCGCAGGAGCTGGTCGATCGCGATGACCATACCAGGGGTACAGAAGCCACACTGCAGGCCGTGCTCTTCCCAGAACGCCTGTTGAATCGGGTGCAGTTTGCCATTCGGCTCGGCGTAGGCTTCGATCGTCTTGATGTCAGCGCCATCCGCCTGCACGGCCAGGATGGTGCACGATTTGACGGCCACGCCATCGACGAGGATGGTGCACGCGCCGCACTGTGACGTGTCGCATCCGACGTGGGTGCCGGTCAGCCCCAGTTGCTCGCGCACGAAGTACACCAGGAGCTGGCGCGCCTCAACCTCACGGTTGTATCGGGTCCCATTGACGGTCACCGACACACTGTGCAAGGCGGGCTCGCGCGTCACGGTCTGAGCCATCAAATATCTTGCCTCTCTTCAAATTTTGCTGTCGTACGCTCCGATGAGCCTACCAGTCTGAAGCGCACGCTTCCAATCGGCCAGCACCTGCCGATCGTGCGGAAAGGCGAGCTCGGCGGGCAGCGCCTCGAGCCCGAATCGCCGTATCTCGCTCACCTCGTGACCATCTGGACGCAACTCGCCGTGTCGGACTTCGCCGGCGTACACCACCAGTACGACCGGCGCATCGCGCTCCGAATACACCCCGACCAGGCCGGTCAGTCGAACGGCCACGCCGAACTCTTCGGAGACCTCGCGTACGGCCGCCTCTTCAAGTACTTCGCCTCGATTCACGTACCCCGCGGGGAAACTCCACAGGCCACTGCTTGGATCGACGCGCCGTCGGCCCAACAGTACCCCGTGGTCATTTCCAAGGATAACGGCCACGGCGATTTTCGGGTCGAGGTAGTGGATGTACCCGCACGCGGGGCAGGTCGGTCGGTCGCGATCCTCGTGACGTCGG
This sequence comes from Chloroflexota bacterium, assembly GCA_035309865.1. Lineage (GTDB taxonomy): Bacteria > Chloroflexota > UBA6077 > UBA6077 > CF-72 > CF-72. The sequence continues at coordinate 11,866 of DATGER010000183.1, read as the reverse complement.
GCCTCGAGCGGGGTGCCGCAGACCAGACAGTAACCCTGACCGGTCTGGGCCGACTCAGGCAAGGTCGGCATCCGGGTCGAGCTCCAGCAGGCGCGTGTAGTCCTCCGGGCGGTCCACGTCGCGCATGAGGTCCGGGTCATCGAAACGCACCGCCTCGACCGACTCAGAATGCGCCCGCAGATACTGGGCGCCGCCCACGTCGCCTTCCTGGATCATCAGCGCCGGGAACAGTGACCGGGTGATGAACACCGGCACGCCCCGCACCCCGCCCGCCTCAGTCATTGCCGCCGGTCGCCCGCTGAGCTGCTGTCGGCGTGCAAGCTCGCGCAGCGCCTCGGAAGTGACCAGCGGCATGTCGGCCGGATAGATGAAGACGCCCCGCGCCTCCGAAGCAACCGCCGAGAGCCCGCCCCGCAGGGAGGTACTGACTCCCTCCATCCACTGGTCGTTCAACACGACCGTCGCGCTGGTGGCCTCGACTTCAGGCAACAACTGCTCCGCGGCGCACCCCAGCACCACAATGACCTGGTCGGCCGGCACGGCGAAGGCGGTATCGATGGCTCGTCGCAGCAAGGACGTGCCTCGAAACCTGAGCAATTGTTTCGGTTGGCCCATGCGGCTGGAGCCGCCCGCGGCGAGGATGACGGCTGCCAGCACGTAGTGAAGTGGCTTCTGGTCAGACGGCCGTGGCGGCCAGCGGCCGCTGTTGCGGAGCCGCGAGCTTCCCGTTCTTGGCCGCGATCATTTGCGCCAGGATGCCGACGGCAATCTCTTCGGGCGACTGAGCGCCGATGTCGAGCCCGATGGGCCCGTGGATGCGATCCACCTGCTCCTGGGTGAGCCCGGCCGCCTTGAGCCGCTCGCGGCGCTCCCGCTGCGTCTTCGAACTGCCAATCGCACCCACATATCGGGCGTCGGTCTGGAGTGCCCCAAACAGGGCTGGATCGTCCAGCTTCGGGTCGTGGCTGAGCACCGCGACGTACGTATTGGTCCCCAGCGGGTGCTGACGCAGGTAGTCGTCGGCGTGCAGGACGTGGATTTCGTCGGCATCCGCGAAGCGACTTTGTTTGGCCCACGCGCCGCGAGCATCGACGACGACGACGCGAAAGCCGCCGGTTGCCTTGGCCAGATGCGCCAGAGCAACCCCGATGTGGACGCCCCCAAAGATGACGATCGTCGGCTGCGCCGGGTAGGTATCGACAAACACGCGGAGTGGCCCGCCGGGGGCGTCGTCGTACCGCAATTCGCCGGGCCGGCCGTCGCGCAGTTTGGCGATCGCGTCTCTGGCGACGCGGTCGTCGAAGGCGTCGCCCTGGCCGAGGCTGCCGCGGTGCTTGCCCGGACTGAAGTCCCAGGCCAGCAGGCCGTTGCCCTGACCATCGCCATCGACCACGTAGGCAAAGGCGACTGGCTTCTCAGTCGGAAAAGCGCGGCCAAACGGCTGGATGAAGACTTCGATCTGGCCCCCGCAGGCGAGCCCGACGTTGAACGCCATCTCATCGCTGATGCCGTACGGAACCAGGCGCGGGTGATCCTCCTCGAGGACTTGCCGGGCGTGCTCGACGACGTCGTTCTCGACGCAGCCGCCGGAAACGGAGCCCACGAACTCGCCGTCCTCGGCAATCGCCATCTTGGCCCCCGGCCGCCGCGGCGCCGAACCATAGGCCTGCACCACGGTCGCAATGGCGACCTTCTTGCCAGCTTCCCGCCAGCGCTCAATGTCCGGCAACAGCTCTTTCATAGTTCCTCAAGAGTAGAACGCTTCGCGGGCCAGCGCATTCCCATCCGCGCCAGGGATTTGCCCACCGCATCGCTGCGCTCGCTCCTTTCTGATTCTCAGAAGACACCTGTGGCACCGGCTGGGACCCGGCCGCAAAGGAGCGAGCGCAGCGATGCGGTAGGCGAACTGGCTCCGCGCAGCGCCGGCGGGCGGCAACCACGCCTGTCGCGAAAATCGGGAAGGAGCGAGCGCAGCGATGCGGTAGGCGTTGATCTCAGAGCGCGAGGTACTTTCCAAGCGCTTGCAAGCTCGCCAGGTTGTGCGCGCTCGCGAACAGGTTGACGTGGGGCAACGCCGCGCTCATGCCGCGCGCCAGCGGCCGGTAGTCCTCGTTGCCGAGCAACGGATTGAGCCAGATGACCCGCGCCGCGCGGCGTTGGATCTGTTCCATCTCATACTCGAGGACGCTCGCGTCGCCCGTGTCCAGCCCATCGCTCATGATCAACACGATGGTGTGCTGATTGACCATCCGCAGCGCCCAATCGTGGTTGAAGACCTTCAAGCTCTCGCCGATGCGCGTCCCGCCTGACCAGTCCGGCACCTCGCGGGCGATGCGCTCGAGCGCGGTGTAGATGTCGCTGGCCCGGAAGTACTCGGTGACCCGGGTCAAGCGGGTCGAGAACACGAAGCTCTCCACCCGTCCCAGGGTGTTTTGCAAGGCGTAGATGAACTGCAGCAGGAACTTGCTGTACGTATCCATGCTGCGCGAGACGTCGCAAATGAGCACGATCTTCGGCTTGCGAATTTTCCGCTTCTTCTTCGCCAGCTCCACGACCGTGCCGCCGTACTTGATGTTTCGTCGCATGGTCCGCCGCAGGTCGATCGCGTGCCCACGCTGCGTCGAACGATACCGCCGACTCTCGCGCGTGGACAGGCGGCGGGCGATCAGCAGGATCGCGCGCGCAATGTCCTGCATCTCGTCAGGCACGAAGCTGCTGAAGTCGCGCCCAGCCAGCACCTCGACGGGCGAGTAGAGCGGCATATCGAGCCCCTCCTCGTCGTCCGCCTCGGCCTCGTCGCCGTCGGAGACCTGTGGCTGTGGGAGCTCCTCGCCCTGCGCTTCGGGATCCTCGCCGGCGACGCCGTCCTCCCCGCGCTCTTCGACACGCTCAACCAGCCGCGTGCGCCAGAACTCGTCGAACGTCGCGTCGTGGAGCGGAATGTCTTCAGGCCGCGCCGTCAGGACCGACCGCAGGGCCGTCTTGAACTCCTGCCGATCGGCGAGATCCACGATGTCGGCCGTTTTGATGGCATCGATCACCTCGGACGGAGTGACGAGCATCTCCCGCTCACGCAGCAGCCGACAGAAGTCGATGATGTTGCGCTGCAGATCGGTATGGCGGGCTTTGCGAGCCATCAGCTGTCAGCCATCAGCCCGTTTGGAACCTTTGTTAGTCGGCATGAACTCCTCGCCACAGTCTGCTGACAGCTGACAGCTGACCGCTGACAGCTTCGTCAGCGCGACACCAATTCCTTATCGACGCGCTGCGCGATCTGGGCAGGTGCGTTTCGCAGGCCCTCTTCGTCGAGGCCCGTGATCTCGCCCACGATCATTTCGGCGCGCGCGCCCGCCAGCCGCGCCACGTCGTCGCGGTCCTTGAGGATCGCGCCCAGCGTCTCGGTGACCGCTTCGGGCTCGAGATGGTCGGCGTGCAACGCCATCAGGCTCATCGCCCAATCGATCGACTCGGCCATGCCGGGTGTCTTGGACAGCCGGATGCGGCGAATGACCTGCATGAAGCCCGCCACCTGCTCCGCGAGCAGATGGTTGATCCCCTCGACCTTGGTCTCGATGATGCGCACTTCCTTGTCGAAGTCCGGATAGTCGATCCACAGGTACAGGCAGCGGCGCTTCAGCGCATCGGACAGCTCGCGCGTGCGGTTGGACGTCAGCACCACGTACGGACGGTGCTTCGCCTTGACCGTGCCCAGCTCCGGAATGGTCACCTGGAAGTCGGACAGCACTTCCAGCAGAAACGCTTCGAACTCCTCGTCGGCCCGATCGACCTCGTCGATCAGCAGCACCGGCGCCTGATCTTCGCGCGAGATCGCGTTCAACAACGGCCGCTTCAGCAGGTACGGCTCCGAGAAAATCTCGGCCTCCTGCTGGCGGATGTCGTGCTTTTCGCCGACCGCCTCCTCGAGGCGGATGTGGAGCATCTGCTTGGGGTAGTTCCACTCGTACAGCGCCGTATTGGCGTCGAGCCCCTCATAGCACTGCAGCCGGATGAGATCCGTATTGAGCGCCGCCGCGAGCACCTTGGCGATCTCAGTCTTGCCGACCCCGGCCTGGCCCTCGATCAGCACCGGCTTTCGCAGCTGCATCGCCAGATACACGGTCGTAGCGATGGCTCGGTCGGTGATGTAGTGTTGGCCCTCGAGCTGGCGTTGAATGTCGGCAATCTGAGGCAGCAATGGAAAAGTCTCCGATCAGGGGCGAATTATAGGTTTGCCAGGAGCAGCGCTTTGACCATTGTGCCTTTTGGCAGCGTCTCGCTGCTTGCTTCGAGCTCGAGGAGCGCATTGGCGCCCACAATCGACATCAATCGGCTCGACGACTGCAAGCCCGTGGTGCGCGCGACGAAGCGATCGTTCTCCCACGTCAGCGTCGCCCGCTGGTACTCCGGCCGCACCGCGTCCGGTCGAACCGGGTGCCCGAGCTCGACCGTGACGCGCGGCCGCAAAACGTCTCTGGCGCCGCCGAGCTGCAGCAGCGCTGGCCTGACAAAGACCTCAAACGTCACGAGCGACGACACCGGGAAGCCGGGCAAGCCGAACGCCAGTTTGTTGGTCGTCGTGGTGGCGAATGTCAGCGGCTTGCCCGGCTTGAAAGACACCCGGCCGAACTGAATCGTTGCCATCCGTTCGAGCAGCGGCTTGATCAGGTCGCGGGTGCCCATGGACACACCGCCCGAGGTGATCAACACATCCGACGTGCCAAGTCCTTCACGCATGGCCCGCTCGAGGTCCACTTCATCGTCGCGCGCGTGAGCCTGCCACACCACCTCCGCGCCAGCTTCTTCGGCGGCGGCCATGAGGGCGTATCGATTGCTATCGCGCACCGAACCAGGCGGCGGCGTCTGATGAGGTTCGACCAGTTCGTCGCCGGTCGCCAGAACCGCGACGCGTGGTCGCCGATACACCGGGACTTCGGCGCGGCCGACGGTCGCGAGCAGCCCGACTTCCGCCGCCCCGATGCGCTGTCCAGCCGCGAGGACAAGCTGGCCGTGTGTCAGATCCATCCCGGGGGGATGCACGTTTTCGCCGCGCGCAGGCCGGTGATGGAGGACGGCGCGGCCGTCGGTCTGCTCCACCTCCTCGACCATCACCACTGCGTCGGCCGCCAGTGGCAGGGTGCCGCCGGTCATGATGTACACGGCCGTGCCCTTGCGCAGTTGGGCGTGCGCCAGCCGCCCGGCGGTCACTTCTTCGAGGACTTCGAAGTCCGCCGAGTCGTCGCCAGCGATGACCGCGTAGCCGTCGACCGACGAGCGCGGCAGACCGGGCAAATCGGCGTCGGCCAGAATGTCCTGGGCCAGAATGCGTCCGCGCGCGTGCAGCAGGTCGACGGTTTCGAACCCCAGCGGCTGCGCGCGGCCGAGAATTGACGCCAGCGCCTCGCTGACGTGGACCATCGGGTAGGCGGAAACGCGCGGCATGCTCGAGCGGAGTTATGCGACCTGCGAGGTCAGCTTCGCCATCAGGCACTCGAAGAACTGGTTCATGAGCATCTTGGCCACACCCGGCAGCATGCGCTGCCCCACGCCAGCCAGCATGCCGCCGACCTGGCCATCACCCTCGACTCGGACCCGGGTCGCTTCACCGTCGGCCTCGAGGATGATGCGGGCCGAGCCCTTGACGAAGCCCGGGCCGCCGCTGCCCTCAACCAGCAGGGTGTACTCGTTGGGCGGCGACTTTTCGGCGATGGCCACCTTACTCTTGTACGTTCCTCGGATCGCCGCGACCCCAACCTTGAGCACGGCGTCCCAGTGATCCGGGCTGGTCTCGGTCAGCGATTCGACTCCCGGAATACACGTACGCAGCGACTCCGGGTCCAGCAACAGATCCCAGACCTGTTGCGGCCGGCCCGGGAATGCATAGACGCCTTCGACCTTCATACCTCAGATCGTACCCGGCATACTGACGGGCGTGGGCGCCAAACCCTCGATCGACGTCGCCGAGCGCCGGGCCCGACTTGCCCGTCGCCACCACCTGAGCCCCGTCGCGCGCGCCGCGAGCGCTCTCGACGTGGCGCGCGGCATGGTCGCGCTGCACGCGACTGACCCAGCGACGGTCTACCTGTCCATCTTTGCCCGCGCGAACGTCGCGGTCGGCGCGGTCGAGGACGCGCTGTACGAAGCAAGAAGCCTTATGCGCATGCTCGGCATGCGGCGCACGATGTTTGTCGTACCGATCGAGTTCGCGCCCGTCGTCCAGGCGGCGTGCACGCGCGCCATCGCCGCTCAGGAGCGCCGCCGGACCGTTCAGCTCTTTGGGCTGGCTGGCATCGCGGGCGATATCAGCGCCTGGCTGGAGACGCTCGAGGAGCAGACCGTCGAGGCGCTCGGCAAGCGCGGCCGGGCGACCGCGCAGCAGTTGTCGGATGACGTGCCGGCGTTGAAGCAACAGGTTCGGATCGCGGCAGAAAAGAGCTACGCGGGCGCGATCGGCTTCTCGACTCGGGTGCTGTTCCAACTCGCCGCCGACGGTCGGATCGTCCGCGGTCGACCGCGGGGTTCGTGGATCAGCGGCCAATACCACTGGTCGCCGATGGACGCGTGGCTGCCGGGCGGCCTGCTCGAGCTGTTGCCGGGGGCCGCTCAGACCGAGCTCATCCGCGGCTGGCTGCGCGCGTTCGGCCCGGGCACCCTGGCTGACCTGAAGTGGTGGACGGGGCTGACGCTCGGCGAGGTCCGCCGCGCGCTGCAGGAGCTCGCAGCGGTTGAGGTCGAGCTCGGCGAGGGGAGCGGGTGGGTCCTGGCCGACGATCTTTCGCCTCTCGGGCCCAGCGACCCCTGGGTGAGCCTGCTGCCGGCGCTCGACCCGACGCCCATGGGCTATATCGACCGGACCTGGTTTCTGGGCAACCATGCGCCGGCCATTTTTGATCGGACGGGCAACATCGGGCCGAGCGTCTGGTGCGATGGCCGCATCGTCGGTGGCTGGGCGCAGCGCAAGAACGGGACGATTGCCTACAAGCTATTCGAAGACATCGGCGCCGTGGCCGAACGGGCCGTGGAGTCTGCCGCTCATGACCTGGGCAGTCGGCTCGGGCAGGTCCGCGTCACGCCGCGGTTTCGCACCCCGCTCGAACGCGAGCTTTCGGCCTGACACGAAGGCGAGCTTGCGCCCTGACGCGGATCTCGACGTTCTTCGACGCCCCCACTCCCACCGGGTACTGCTCGTTGCCGCCGGTATGACGCGTCACTACGCTTTCCAACGCCGCCTCTCCACCGTGCACGGGCGATTGTCACCTGCGTAATGCCACGGCACGTTATCCTCCGCGGCGCGTTGCTTGTTGCCCTGGTCGTGGCTGTCAGCGTCTGGTTCCTGAATGCCGGTACGCTGCTCATCGACGCCGAGCCGCCCGAGCCGAGCGACGTGATCGTCGTCCTGGCTGGCAATGCGCCCGACCGGCTGCTCCATGCCGAGGAGCTTCGCCAGCAAGGCCTGGCCAACCTGCTGCTCGTCTCGAACGAACGCGTCCATACTCACGGCCTCGAGACCACCTGGCTCGACCTGTACCACGCTGGCGTGTCGGCGCCCGAGCTACCGCCAGCGTCGCTCATTGTCCTGGACGACCCACCGCCCGAAAGTACGATCGATGAGGCTCGCCGCGCCGCCGACGTGCTGTCCAATCGCGGCCTGCACTCCGCGCTGCTGGTCACCGACGCCTTCCACTCCCGTCGCGCCAACCTGCTCTTCCAGGCCGCCTTCGCCCATCGCGGCCTGACCGTCCGCTCCGCCCCCGCCGCCGACTACCTGGATCTGGCCCACTGGTGGTCGCACCCGGTCGCCGCCCGCCGCGTCGCCGAAGAATGGACCAAGATGGCGGTCTACCTCGTTCAGGGCGCCTACTGGTAGTCGCGGCACGCGGTTTGCAAGGACCCGCCGCTATGGACCGACACGATGATGCAGCGCCCCGTCGCGATCCGGACAGCATCCCCGGCGAGGGTGAAACCCACGCCACCACGGGCGGCGCGGTCGCCGCTGGCGCCGTCACCGGCGGCGTGATCGGCTTGACCGGCGGGCCGGTCGGCGCGGCCATCGGCGCCGTCGGCGGGGCCCTGGTCGCAGCCGCCGCCGAACGCATGATGCACAGCGATGACGACTCCGAACGCGCGCGCGACGAGCTTCGGCGAGCGCCAAACGGCCACACCGCCGACGCTGCGGAGGATGAGTTAGCATCGGCCTGAGCGCGCTCAGGGATGTTCGTCCACCTCGAGACCCACGGCGACACCCTCTACGCGCGCGTCGGGGGCGAGCCGTTCTTCACGTCGCTGGTCGAGCGCTTCTACACCGGGGTTGAGGGCGACCCCGCGGTGCGGCCGTTATATCCCGAGGATCTGGGGCCGCCGAAACGGCACCTGGCGCTGTTCCTGGCCCAGTACTGGGGCGGCCCGCGGACCTACAGTGACGAGCGCGGCCACCCGCGACTGCGCATGCGCCACTTCCCGTTCCGGATTGGCCAGACGGAGCGCAACGCGTGGCTACGTCACATGCGCGCCGCTGTAGAAGCGAGTGACGCGTCGCGCGCCGACGCCGACGCGCTGCTGGCGTACTTCGAAACGGCCGCGACCTCCCTGATCAACCAGCCCCTGAGTTCCGCTTGATCGGCGGCTGAGTTCCGCGCCTCTCCACGAGGCGGGCCCGCTAGCCTTCGGCAGGCTTATCTCGGATCGTGAACTCGGGCTGGGGTTTGCCGTCCGGCAGGCAGAAGTCGAGCACCCGGCCGGCCAGTCGCGCCGAGACGGGCGGATCCATGATCACCAGCAGCACCTTGTCACGCCGAATCACCGCGTCGCCAAGGTGGGGAGCGTCGATCGCCATTTTCAGGCTGCCGAGCTCGTCGACCCGAAGCCGCACGCCCTGCCGCGGCAACGCCGCGTGGTAGCTGAGAAGCCGGCGTAGCTCGGTGCTGGCGCCCTCCGTGATCAGGACCATCGAGGTCGTCCCTTCCCGCCAACCCTAGCGATAGCGATAACTCACGCGCCCGCGGCTCAGGTCGTACGGGCTCATCTGCACCTGCACCCGATCGCCGAGCAAGATCCGAATGCGAAACCGCCGCATGCGCCCACCCGTGTACGCCAGCAGCTCATGCCCATTATCCAACCGCACCGTGAATTGCGAATTCGGCAAAGCATCAATCACCGTGCCGTCCATCTCGACCGCGTCACCCTTGGGCATTGGAATCAACCACCATTCTGCATAGGCTCCTCAAAGCACCAACAAAGTATGTTCTCAACTGTACGCCAGACCCCCGCCCGAGCGGCGCCGTTCTCGGCGCGATGGCACGCGGGGCTCGACCCGGCCCTGCCTGGAGCGTGGTGCGAGCTCGCGGCGCATCTCGCGCAGGAAACCGGCGATCGGTGCCAGTCGACACAGGAGAGCTTCAGCCGAGAGTTTCGGCTCTGCGACGCGCCGGCTATCGCGCGTGAGAAACTGGGGTTGGGGTGCCTCTGGCAGACCGCCCTTGATACAACTTCGGACCGATGGCCCAGTCTTTCACCCAGTCGAGCCAACCGCGTGGGTAAGGCCCGTTCGAGCAGCCCCCGCGATGTGCTGCTGATCGCCCGCGACATCTCGGACTCGGTACAGGTTGGCGGTCTGAAGACGGTGGCAGCCGCTTTTGCTCTGGATCCCGCAACGGGCATGATCCTCGGCTCGGGCATGGCCGCTGATGCAGCCGGTGCCGTGCGCGACTTGCTGACAAACGTTTCGGCGGCGGCGAACGGGCCTAAAACTCCTCGGCTCCTCTGCCCGCCCGAGTTGCTAAGCATGGTCGAAGGAGGCTTGCCAGCCTCCTGGCGGAAGGCCGAGGTCGCGGCGGTGCAGCCTGGCTGCGAGGTGGAAGACCTCTTCGACTCGTTGGTCGGGCACCTTGCCGATCGTGAACAACCCAGCGACCTGCCGTCGCCCGCGGACTGGTCGATGCTGTTCCGCCAGGCACTGGCCTTCGTCGAGGCGGCCCCATGGCGACATGTGGCCGATCACGTCCGCCTGCAGATGGACCTGCGGCTGGGCGGCACCACTGTCGAGCGCGTGGGCATCATCCTGGGCAACGGGGGAGTCACCTACGGGTTTGCCCTGTATCCAGCTGATGCTAAGCCGACCGGCGGTACAGCACGATTTGACCCGATGGCTCCGCCTCCCGGCACGTTGGCAATGACACTCGATCCCGCGTCCGCGTTGCCCGGGTACCTGGTCGCCAAAGCACGACGCTATCAGTGGCCGGATTCCCTGGCGCTGCTGCCGGTGTTCTTTGCCTGGACGGGGGACGGCGCTGCCGACCTGAGCACCGACGAGGTCGCTCTGCTCGCGATGGGGCTCGCGGCTGCGCTCGCTGGTCAGCGTACGGCACCGACCGCGGGCGACATGATTCTGAGCGGCGGCCGCTCCGGTCATTACCATGTCGCCCTCAGCGCGCCGGCGCGTGTTGTCGACACGGGCGACTTCGAAGGACTCACGATTGACCGGGCACTCCAGGAGTTTCTGGACGGTTGCCGCTCGCGGCTATCGGCGCGAACCGTCCGTACCTATGAGTCGGTGATCGACTTGCTGCGAGCCTGTCTCAACAGCTACGGCTATCAGTACCTGACAGAGGCCGAGCACGATGCGGTCCAGGCGGCATACGAGGCTGGTGACGAACAGGCTTTCTGCAATCTGGTCGGTGCCGAAAAGATCGCCGAGTCGGTGGGCGAATTCCTCGGCTATTTCATGATCCGCAAGGTGGCCGCCAGCGGAGAGCTGCTGCGAGCCTCAGGTACGGTGATGGGCAAGCTGGTTGCCTGGCTGGCAGAGCGCGGCGAACTTTCGCAAGAGGCGGCGTATGAGGCCCAGCAGCGGGCACGCGCTGCCGCGCACGATCTTCCCCGTGCTGCGCGCCTGGCAGAGATCCTGTTCGACACGGTCGAGTCGGCACCCCGCGTCAACGTCGACAGGCTGGACGACGAGGACTACGTCGAAGATGAATTGACGATCTCCAGGGTCGCGCCTGAGCGGATCTGGTTCGAAGACGACCTCGGTCCGGTGAAAGTCCCGAAGGCGGCCAGCGACCTGGCTCGCGCCGGATGGACCGTGAGCCTCGCCCTTGGCCGTGTCCGAGGGCAGTGGCGCATCGTCGAGGTTGGCGGTGTGTACCCGTAATCCCGACAGCCCGCTTACCCAAGGTTGCGTGCCGCTTCGTCGCCACGGGCGGCAAGCTGATGTACGGGAAGATCGACCGTAAGGCGCTGAGCTACGCCCGCGCCGACCTGTACCTGCGGCCTAAAAACGGATAGCGCCGAGCGGATCGTCACCGAATCTGGCAGGGCCATCAGCTACCGGGCCTGTTCTAAAGCGCCTGGCCGAAAGAGGAAGCGCAACCGTGCGGACAAACCAACCGGTTCTTGCGGACAGAGATTGTGCGACGACGGTTCGAGCTGGAAACCCACCGGTTTGCAAACCTGGTGGTGCTTCAAACACTTGCTCTGAGTTTACGGTGCGCGACCACCTCGGTCGCCAGACAGGGAAGTTGCGTGGTTTCACTCTGGTGGTCCAGAACCATCAGGTTTCGATCAGGCAAGCGGGATGTCTGTCAGCGTAAAGTCGTTACCCTTGGCGAGCAGAGGCTCACCCGCAACGCGCGCTGAGGCATACGCGAGACAGTCGCCGAAATTCAGTCCAGCGGGGTGCCGGCCCTTCCCGAATCGCCCCCACGCCGACGCCGCTGCGCGCCAGTGGCCCTGACCGAACTCAATAATGACCGCGTCTGCAACTGCCAACAGCTCGACGAGCACAGTGCTCGCATCCTGTCCGGCGCGTGCCGACAAAACGATGCCGGCCTCAACCAGCGCTGGAGCGCCGACGGCGATCGTGTCCGCTGCA
>DATGER010000182.1:0-31585 GCA_035309865.1 Chloroflexota bacterium | reverse complement strand
TCCATGCTCCTTCCGGCCAGTGGCTCCTGCGCCTGTGGGTGACATGTTCAACCTACACGAGAGGCATTGCGCCGGCGGTTGCTACGCGGGTACATCGAGCGTTGCCAAGTCACGGCGGGACCGGCGGTGGGTTCCTCGCGCCCCATTGGAGTCGACAATAAGGGTGGCGATGGCGGGCTGGGCGGCGAGACCAGTGACACGCCGCGGGTGACTCCGGGCCAGGTCCTCCAGCCGGTGAGTGCGCCCGGTATATTCGCGGTCCTGGAGGCAGTCAACCAGCAGCGGAGGATGGTCCTCGGGCGACGCGCGGGATCAAACGCCTGATCGCTGGCCGATCGCGTGCCACCCGGGGTTCTGCCGGATAGTGCTCAGGGCTGGCCGGCCGGCTGCGGTGGGGTGGTGCGTCGGCCTCCGCCTGGGCTGCCGCCGGCTGGCCGTCTGTCCCCTTCGCCCGCGCCGCCCTCGCCGGATTGCGTCGAGCCGATGGTGGCCACGTATGCCTGGAGGTCCGCCAGCTCGGAGTCACTCAAGAGTGCCTGGTTGTAGGCGGGCATGCCCGGGCGACCCTGACGGATGGCGCGCACGGCTTCAGGGCTACCACGAGCCAGACGCATGTTCCCTGGAGCATCGCCGCCGGCACCATGACACAGGTCACAACCCTGCGCGAAGTAGAGTGCAGCGCCCCGTGCAGCTGGGTCGCTGCTCGTCGGATCTGCCCGATTGACCTGATCCGGCGTAGGTGCGGGTACCTGAATGGGACCAAACTGGACCTGGTTGCCAGCCGCCGCCCCGCTCGGATTCTGCAGTGCGCGAACGTAGGTCACCAGGGACCACAGATCCTGGTCCGAATACTGGTCAGCAAAGCCAGGCATGCCGGTAAAACTCAGCCCGTTCTTGATGATCCAGAACGTCTCGGCGTCGCTCTTTTCAGTCGCGTCGTGCGACGTCAGATCCGTCGCGTTCGGGTAGCTCGAAATCCCGAACACCCCACGACCGTCGCCGGCCGCGCCGTGGCACGAAGCGCACGAGCCGGTGTAAGCGTCGCGTCCGGCGACCAACGCGCGTGCATTCTGGGCCACCGGGTTCGGCGCATTGCCGCCGAAGATGCGCGCGGCCAGCGACACGGCAAAGTTCCCATACGTCCGCTCGAATGGCACGTCGGTCCGCTTGGCGACAATCAGCGGACCGCCGACCACGATGCCCAGCACCATCGCGCCGAGCAATCCGAGCCCAAGACCGACCAGGAAAGGACCGAACTGCGGGCGCCGCGCCGCTGCACGGGCCTCAATTGTCGTTGCCGGCGCTTCGTCAAGCCGCATCACATGGTGAGCGAATGCACGCCCATCCGTCACTTTGCGGGGGCTGCATTTGAAACCGTTTGGAAGCTGATTAAAAAGCTGTCAACGTTTCGTGTAAAGGTTGTCAGCGGCATTCCCGATCGAGCCCGACTGATCATCGTCGGCGGAACTGAGCGACCTCGCGACACGCGGGCCGCTCACGAGTGTTTCGCTCGCGTGTCTCGTCGCCAGCGAGCCGGTGGCGTGCCGTAACGCTGCTTGAACGCGCGGCTGAATGCCGCCTCCGACGTGTAACCGACATGCTCCGCGATGAGCGCGACCGGGCGGGAGGTGTCGCGGAGCAGATCGGTGGCTGCGTCCAGGCGCACGTGCGCGAGATAGGTGGCGGGCGGCTGCCCGACGCGAGCCACGAACCGCGCCGCGAACGCCGACCGGGACAGGCTGCAGGCTCGGGCCAGCTCCTCGACTGCCCAGTCGTGGCCGGGGTCTCGATGGATCGCGCTCAAGGCCAGACCGATCTGCGGGTCGAGCGCACCGGCCAGCCAGTTCGGTCTGGCGTCAGCGCCAGCGGCCCAGGCACGCAGAATCTGGATGAAGAGCAGATCCAGGATTCGGGCAACCATCACCGCCGATCCTTGCGAGGGCGATTGCATCTCGAACAGGAGCATCCTGCGGGCCACTTCGAGCCCTTCGAGCGCGGGGCCGCGGGCGCCGCGCAGGATGATCACGGGCGGGAGGCTCGCGAGCAGGTGGCTCGCCTGCGGGTCGCCGATCGTGAATGTTCCGCACAGCCAGCGCGTCAGCTCGCGTGCGCCGGCAGCCTGCTCGGCTGCGCCGGCGCGCACGGCCGCGTGCGCGCGCTCGCCTGCGTCGCTGATGTGGTGCGGGTCACCGCGCGGCAGCAGGATGACATCGCCGCGACTCACGCGCTCGACGTGCGCATCGCCGTCGATCCGAACCGCGAGTTCGCCCTCTTCAATGATGTGCAGGGTGCCGCTATCGGCGAAGCCGATCGAGAAAGTCCGCCGCGGAGCGTATGCGACGATCCGTTCTCCGCTCAGACGGACGCTCCGGAGCAACTCCGAGAGCAAGTCGTGCGGCTGGCCACGTGCATCGAGGCCGAGCGCGGCGTCCTCGAGCGCTGGCGGATCGGCAAGCTCTCGCGGCGGTCGGAGCAAATCGGGCGGCGTCGCTGGACGATCGGCAAAATGGCCTGGCGGAGCAGTCATTGTCTGTACTCATTGCTTAGCCTACGCTCCACGCAGAGCAAGTAGAGCGACCAATCGGACGGGCCTGGGGCACGTCTGGCGCGCTTGGTCAGGTGTCAACTTCTTCCTTTGGCGAAGCAGCTGCGCCATCGGAAGTTCGCTCGACATTGTCGTCCAGGTCTGGGTCGGCTCGCTTGCGTCAACCGTGTCGCACCGCACAGACGCAACTCGACCAGAAAGGACATCGAACCGATGACAACCATTGGTGAAACTGGGCAGGGCAAGCCGACCAAGATCACCTTCGTCTATTACAACCCCACCGACCCGGCCGCCTTCGAGGCGGCATACCCCGAGCAGCTGGCGCTGGCGCGGAAGCTTCCCGGTCTGACTCGGCTGCAGACATCGAAGGTCTGGCCCAAGGAAGACGGTAGCCCGACCCCGGCATACCGATTGTTGGACCTGTACTTTGCCGACTACGCGGCGGCCAGCGCCGCCGCCGCACAGGCGGGCACCCTTGTCGGCGCCACCCTCGAGCACGCCACCGGTGGGATAGTGATCGCCTTCGCGGAGGTCCTCGACGACACTTAGAGACCGAGACGGCACGGGTTCCAGTCCCGCCGTCGCGGTCTGCGCCACCGGCTAGAGCTCGAGCCCGCCGGCTCGAGCCGCGATGCGTTCGCAGGCATCCAGGCAGGCGTCGCGGAATTCGTGTCGCCCACGCTCTCGCCAAACTCCGCCTGCAGCGTCGCGGCACCGTGCAGCAGGGCCCAGATGGATAGCGCCGTCAGCCGGTACGCCGACGGATCGCCCCCGTACGCGCGCGCCAGGGCTCCTTGCAGCACGAGTAACGGACCAGCCTCGCCAGGCGTCATGCGCTGACGGAACCCCGGCCCGAACAGCAGCCCATCTCGAGTGCACTGCGTGGGGCTCTTGCGATTGGGGCAGCACCAGGTGATCGCGCTCGACGTCCCTGGGACGGGCCAGGGCCTCAGCAAAGGTGCGCGCCGGTCGCCCCGGAGGACGCGCAGAAGCAACCCGTCGCGCTCGCAGGTGGCGGCGTCGTTGACGCGCGGGTGGAGCTGGAGAGACATCAGCCGTTAGCTGATGCCCAGGGCTTGCTGAACGGCACCGAGCAGTTCGAGGGGTAAGAACGGTTTGACCAGATACAGGTCCGCACGGGCGCGCGCACCGGCTTCACGATCGGCCTGGGCCGTGCGCCCCGTGAGCATAATCACTGTCATACCCTGCACCTGAGGGTCGCCCTTGATCACATCGGTCAGCTCGAGTCCGCTATAGATGGGCATCTGCCAGTCAAGGATGGCCACCGCGGGATGGTGATCGCGAATCAGCCGCCAGGCATGTTCGCCGTCCGCCGCCTCCAGCACGGTGTACTGATCGGACTTCAGTGTGGCGCACACAAGCCGCCGGGTGGCCGGGTCGTCATCGGCAATCACGACGGTCCGGCTGCCTGGTCCAGATGCGGTCGCACGACGGAGATCGGGGTCCAGCGTCGCTGGCTGCCGCGGTGGGCTGGCGGAAGCATCGATCGGGTTCAAGCGTTTGAGGATTGCGCAAGCGCGCAGCGCTTCGCGCGCCACATCCTCCAGACACGCGCGAGAGTCCAGGTTCAGCCCATTGTCGTCCGTGAGCAGGGCCTGCGTCATACCCATGACCACTCCCAGCGGAGTCGCCAGATCGTGTGCCAGTTCGCTGAGCGTGGTCGTGGCCAGCGCTGCCTGGTTACGGGCAGCGGCAAGTGCCAGGGTCAAATGGTGGTGCTCGACCACGGCGACGATGGCCCGGACGAGTGTGTCCCCGTTCAATACTTCGGTGATGGCGAGATAGTCGTCGGCGCCGTGGGGCGGCGGGTGGTCCCCGCCGTTTGAAGTCAGCATCAGCACCGGAGCGACGACCCCCATGCTCCTGAGGCGCCAAAGGCAAGTCTCCCCATCGACATCGTCCAGATGCGTGTCAACCAGCACCGCGTCGTAAGTGCCGTCGAGCGCCTGTCGCTGCCAATCCGAGGCAGTTGATGCCTGGTCCACGTGCAAACTCAGCCGCGTCGAGGCGACAAGCCGACTACGGATCAAGCCGGACCGATCGTCATCTCTGGCTGCCAGGAGGATTTTCAGACGCTGAGTCGGGAACCTCACACTGCGAGTATCGACCTGCGCTGGGGGCTGCATTAATTCACGCTCTGGCGAGCGGCAGGCGAACGATTACGGTCGTGCCAGGTCCCGCGCCGTCATTTTGAAGCTCGATCGCTCCGCCTTGCCAACGGCTGGCGGTACGTTACGCGTAGTCCCGAACGAGGTCACCACGCGCTTCAGATCGTTCCAGGCGGGCGTAGCGGGCAACTCTGCGCCGCGCGTTCGCAGAGTTTCGCAAAGCCAGCAGCACCATCAGCGGTGGTGGTGGTGGTGTGAGCGAATGTGGCCCCAGCCGGCCAGGCAGACCTCAAAAACTGAGGTCTGCCGAGCCCGTCGAGCGGAAGGGAACGGTAGCTAGAACGCGGTGTGCACGCTGGCCAGCCTGAGAGGCGTCCCAGACCCGGTGCTACTGGTTGCGGGTGTAGAGCTCACCGCGGATCTGGCCTGTAGCCCACCTACCTCGGCGGCGAGTGTGCCACCGCGGATGGTCAGGGCTTCGTTGACCGTCGTGTAGATCGCCTCGTCAAGCACCGCGCCACTCGGTTTGTGAGCCACCGCGAATGCTGGCACCGCATTAGCAGCACCTCGCACGATCGATGTTGAAATGTAATCGCCGACCATGAAGCCCTGAGTGGTGTTCGGGAGCCAGTTCAGCAGCATCGGCCCGGCCACCTGCTCGTTGGCGCTCCAGGTCTGGCCGCCATTGGTCGAAGACACAAATCCCAGCTTGAGCTCGCACGTGGCAGTTGTGCAGTTGCCATTGGGGTAGTAATAGTAGGCCAGGCCGAGGTGGGCGCTGTTGCCGGCGGTGCCCCTGTCCACCGCGAGGCCGGGAACGAACCGATCGACGGGTGTGGCATCGCCGGCCTTGCTGATCGGGAATGTCGGCACACGACTTACAGCCGACCACGCCGTGCCATTGGTCGAGTTGCTCAAAACGATGTCGCTCGACCCACAACTCGGCTCAAAGCGGCAATCTGACCAGGCGACGTACACCTTGCCGCTGCGGTCGATCTCGGCACTGGGAAGTGGAATGTCAGCTCGGACACCGCAACCCGCCAGCGCCGGGCAACTCGAGTTCGGCTGATGGAAGTCCGACTCAGAGATCAACGTTGTCGCCGACCATGTCGCGCCACCATCTGTCGACATGAAGTCTGAGATCGTGAAAATGCCGGCGCCGCTCGCCTCGATGTCGAGGTCCACATACGGCACGATGACATGTCCGTTGGGCTGGACCACGGGCTGGCCACCGAGTCCGTGGGCACCCGGCGTCCCCGCCGGTATAGAGAAGACATTCGGCGCATCGGCCGTCGTCTGTGGCGCTCCCCACGTGAGCCCGCCGTCGCTCGACGTGCTCATTTGCTCGAGGTCATTGCGATTGACGTCGTCGTATTCGGTGTAGCAATTGCCGTAGTGGGGGCTGGACGGCGTGTCGTCGCAGGCAGTCCAGTTCTTGTCCAGAAAGCTGCCACGCGGATTGGGGTTGACCACAATTGGGTTACCCCAGGTCAGGCCGCCATCGGTGGAACGGCTAACCAGCACGTCGACCAGGAAGGTGCTCTCGTTCGTGGGGTCCGGGGTGATAAGCCCCAGGAATGAGATCAGCCACGTCTTGTGCTTGGCGTCATACGCAACCGAAGTATCGCTCGCGCGGTCGTACGTCCCTGGCGGGGTGGCGACCTTAGTGGTGCCGGGCAAGAAGCCATGCTTCCACGTCGCACCGGAGTCGATGGATGTCGCGAATCCAGCGTTAGAGGCACCACCATTGAAGAAGCGGCCAACCTGAAACGCCGAGACTACCGTCGTGCCAAAAGCAAAGGTGTCGGGCTCCACTTCGGTCATGTGCTGACTCGCCGGGTCGACGTACGGATCCGTGCTGAGCTTGATCAGCGGCTCGTTGGCAAACGCTGGACCAATCGACCAGGCTGCCAGCACGAGCGGTACGGCGATGCTCAACGCTGCCAGGCTTCGCCACTTCAGCCGAGGTACACCGCGCCCCGCCTCCCCCGACCGACGAACCGAAAGCAGGCCACCAATTCCCTTGACGGTCATGATCTCTCCTCCTTGTCGGGCGTTTGACCTCTGCCCGGACGAACCCGATCCTATGTACGCCTTTCGGGTGCGTCAAGCAATTACGCTCAGGTGAGCGCCGGCGGGCCGCGGTCTCGTTCTGCCGCACGTTCCGTGCGGGGCTCGGCTGACCGACCGGGAGACACATAGACCGTGAACGGCCATTTGGGCAGCCGTGGTTGAACTCAACGCGGTCCCGCCGAGAGGTGGGGGGCACGGGCGGAACCAGCGAATCGAGACCGACGCGATCGTTCGCGGCGCAGTGCCGCCGTCAGATCAGCCCGGGCGACAGCGACCCGACGTGCTGCCTCGGCACTCCGCACGCCAGTGCCACGTCGTCTCCTCACCCTGAATGCTGTGTGGCACATCGCCAACGGCAAAAGGCTGCGTGATGGTTCCGGCTGGCGTGAACACCTGCAGGTCGACACGTTGACTGCCAACCTCGGACACGGACGTCACGATGGCTGCCAGGCACGTCATAAGACCTGGGTCAAGAAATCGGTAGTGGACGATGGCACCAAGGTACGGGTCGGAATCGAACACCAGCTGATCGTAGCCGGGTCACATGGTCAGTCGCGTATCCGCTGGTCGAGCCGACTGCCGAAGACTCCTGAACTCAACGCTCGCCAGAACATCACGCTCCGCCTGCCCAGCGTGCCGAATTTCACGCCGCGCGGGCTTGAGCGTGTGCTGCGGTTAGTGCGTTCCGGGTCACCGGCGTGACAGCGGACAGGACCCACACCACGACCAGGGCTGAGCCAATGGCGGCGACAATCAGTGTCGGCCGGAGTCCGATCGAGTCACCGAGCACGCCACCCAGCAGTGCGCCCAGCGGCAGCGCACCCCACGACAGCAGACGACTGGCGGCGTTCACGCGCCCCAACAACTCGCTGGGCGTGATCGACTGGCGCAGGCTGACCATGCTTACGGTGCACAGTGGCAGGCCGAAACCGGTCAGGAACTGGCCAGCCACCAGCCCAACCAGGGGCAGCGGTGCGCCCGACAACGCCACCGCGGTGTCGCCGCTCGCCATCAGCGTGACGCCGAGCGCGATGGCGCCGCCGTAGCCCAGTCGTTTCGCCGCTCGCGGACCAACCGCCGAACCGCACACTCCGCCCAACCCGAAGCCGGCCAGAATGGCTCCATAGGCGGTGGCAGGCTGCGCCAGCTCGCGGGTCACATACAGGATGAGCACCGCCGCCTGGATGTACGCAAACAGGTTGCTCACCGCGGCCGTAACTGCCATGGACCGCAGCGCCGGGTGATCGAAGACCAGCCGCAGTCCGGCGACGCCTTCGCGCCAGCCGCCGGCCGATTGGCTTCGCGGCGGCGCGGGCGTTTCACGCGTTCGGACGCTGCTCAAGAGCACCGCCGACACGAGAAAAGACGCGGCGTCGGCGACCAACGCGAACGGTGCACCGACCAGTTGAATCAGGCCGCCGGCGAGTCCGGGGCCAGTCACCTGCACCGTCCATCGGCTGAGCTCCAGTTTGCTATTGGCGTCCATGAGATGTTTGGGCTGCAGGACACCGGGCAGCCACGCCGACTGGGCGATGTCGAAGACGAGGGACAGGCTGCCGGTCAACAGCGCGACCGCGTAGAGGTGCTCGATGCGGAGCGCGCCGAACAGCGCCGCCAGCGGCAACAGCGCCAGCAGCGCGGCCTGTCCGAGATCGGCCGCGATCATGACGGGGCGACGACGGACCCGGTCCAACCAGGCGCCGGCCGGTAGCCCGATCAGCAACACCGGTGCAAAACTGACGGCTCGCAGCAGCCCCATGTCGAACGGACTGGCGTCGAGCAGTACCGCGGCGATGAGCGGGACGGCCAATCCGCTGACCTGAGAACCAGTCATCGACACCGACTGGCCAACCCAGAGTTTCAGAAAGTCGGCATTGCGCCATGCCGCGCTGGCGTGCACTGCGTCGGGATCGTGCCGCGCGGCGCTGGCGGAGTCCACCTGTTCAGGCCGCCTGCCGCAGGGCGCCGGCCTGCCACAAGGTGGTGAGCGCCGCGGCAGACACCGGATCGCCGCCCAGCGCGCAAGGATCAGCTGGACCCTGGCGTAGCGTGTCGAACACCGCCGCTTCGTCGCCGCTGCATGCGCGGGCAAGATTTGGCAACCGCGTGGCGATGAGCAGGCAATACGCCCGATCCTCCACGGGTGGTAACGCGAGACCGCGTGCCGCGGCGGCGAGAATTCGATCCGGGGGAGCCTTGAAGCGCACGACGGCCGCGAGTGGATGCGCCTGTACGTTGGCGTGCGGATCCAACTCGCCGACGCCGACGGCCTGCCCACCCGCCAGTGCCTGGCCCAGCAGGAGCATGGCTCGCTCGAACGCCGCCAGCTCCGTCAGGTGCGGCACATCGGGCGCGAGCTCGGCCGCGAGATCGAGAAATGGCAGCGCCTCACGGATGAAGAAGGATGACGGTTTCGGATTGCGCCGGGCGAATTCGAGCACCACGTCCTGGCGCCGCCCGGGCCCCAGCAGAGACAGCGTCAGTGGCGCCGCGCTCTGTACCCGGAACTCACGCCACCACCGCTGGATGTCGCAGGTCACTCTGAAGCCCGGTGTGTCGGTGAGCCGCGTGAGCCAGTGCCGCTCCGCGTCGGACAAGCACGCGTCCGCGGCGGTTACCGACGCGGGGACCCCCGCCGCGCGGGCGATCACCAGGTCGGACAGGCTGGTCTGCCAGGCGTGCAAACTCACGCCCGAACGCTCCGTGCGCTCAGCCAGGTGGCCCGCAGGCGCTCGAGCTGGCTGCGCAGCACCTCAAACCCGACAAGTGGAAACGCCTGATCCAGGACCTCGTAGACGACCCCCGCCACGTTTGGCGCTCGGGCCAGGAGCCACTCCAACGCTGACCACACGGACTCCGGCACGCGATCACAGTGGCCATCCAGCAGAAAGCCGTCGTGCAGCTTCCCGCCCGCCACGTGGACCTCGACCACACGATCGAGCCGCAACCGGCCAAGCGCCTCGATCAGATCGAAGCCGTGGTTCACGCTGTTGCAATACAGGTTGAAGAGGTCCAGCAGTAGCCCGCAGGAGCTCCGTTCGACCAGTCGATTGAGAAAGTGGATCTCATCCCAGCCGGCGTCCGCGGGCAGGTCCGGGAAGTAGTAGACCGCGTTTTCTAGCAGAAAGGGCACTCCGTAGCGCTCGACGAGTTGGTCCGCGCGCGGCGCGACCAGGTCGACCGCCTCCTGGGTAAACGGCAGCGGCAGCGGAACGCCCGCATTGATCAGCTCACCACCCGGTGCCGTGCTGACCAGGTAGCCGAGGTGCTCGCTGTGCCATGCGAAGGTGCGCACGTCCGCGAGTTCGTCGAGGATCGCCAGGTAGGAATCGTTCCAACCGGACGCGGTGCCGATCGACAGCTCCAGGCCGTGGACGGTGACGGGCACGCCGTGCAGTTCGTGCAGCGCAGACGCCAGCAGGGCCGGCTGCATGCGCATGCGCGGACCGCGCTCGGTATACATCTCGCGACACAGCATGTCCGGACTGAGCTCGACGAAGTCGAGCAGATCTCGCACGCTGGCGTTTACCTCGGGCGAGGTCGGAAAATACGACCAGCCCACACCCAGCGGCGCGGGTGCACTGAACATTTGCTTTCTCAAGACCTCTCCCTCGGAGTGCATCCGGAGACAGGGCGGAGAGACTACCTGCCCCCGGACACGACAAACCTGACCTGCGTTGAAAGCTCCCGCATTGCTTCGTTCGCCCCCGGTAGGACCGTGGACTTTCAACTCCGTGAAGGAATCGCAACGGAGCGAGCGCAGCGAAGCGGGCGCTACGCGGCGACGAGTTCGCGTTCGACCGGCTGCGTCAGCTCGGTCAGCGCCACCATCCTGCCGCACTTGCTACAAGCAGTCACCGTGTAGGCCACCTTGAGGGTGCCAAGGAGGTCATCCAGCGTGCCTACCTGGTCCGAGTCCGCGATGCGGATCGGCAGCTCGACAATTTTGGACATGTGTCGGTACTCCTTTCTGTTCAGAAATCGATACGTTTCACGCGGGGCCCCACTCTCTCCCAGGTGGGCCACGCGCTGGTCGGCACTCTAGTCCAGATGTCGCCGTTCGTCTGTGAAAGACGTCACACCCCGCACACCACCTACGCTAGCGCGAGAAGCCGAAGGTGTTCTCGACAACGCCTGGTAGCAACGCGTAAATCGACGCGCCGGCGGCGGCTTCGAACTCGTGCCGGAGCGACAGGAACGCCTGCCACCTGGCAACCGTCAATGCGTTGAACCCGTGGCGCAAGGCCACGTCCACCAGCCGTTTTTCCATCAAGCACGGCCCAGACGGAAGAGCGACCGCGTCGCACAATTGAATGAGTCGATCGTATGCGGTGTACTCCACGTGGTCGAGATAGTCCTGGACGAATCGCTTGTCTTCCGCCGGGCAGTCCCACGGACGCGCGAATGCGTCGGCCTGCTTGATCGGAAACGAGTGTGTCAGGCAGATGCGAGCGGAATCCTCAAAGCCCGCATCCAGCATCAACCGGTAGCCGTCCAGCAAGTGGCGGACATCGGCCACGCCCGATCCACCGGCGCCGCGACCGACATCGTGCAGCAGGCCGAGTACGTACGCGGCGTCCGGATCCAGTGACGGGTGATGCGCGGCGATTGCGCGCGCCGACTCGGCGGCGACTCTGGAGTGGTCCGCCCACTGGCCCGGGTTCCGGGCGTGCGCCTCCGCGAGGATTTGCTGGGCCCGCTGAACGGTGGGCAGGTTCATTTCGGGGCCGTGAGCTGGGCCACGAAGCAGCCGGTGGCCTTCGCATCGCGAAAGACGCCCTCGCGCTCGAGAATCGCTTCGATGCCCCGGCGCACCAGCGGGAGCAAGCGTGCCCGGTGGCTGCCATCGGCCGGACGATCCCGGATGCGGTCGACGACGCCCGAGGCGTAATGGCGCAACGCCGGCTCCGGGTCGTGGAAGACCAGGGCGTTGTCCAGTACGCGCCGTTCAGCAGACGGAAAGACGGCTCGCACCAACTCCAGGTCGTCCAGCGTAAAGCGACTCCCGTCGCCAACGGTCGGGGCGCAGCCCAGCTCCATGGCGGCAGCCTGATGGAGACCATCCAGCCGCGCCAGCATCCGCGGCGCGTTCGTGGCCAGCACGCGCGCGGCCAGCACGCGGTCGAACATCATGTCGCCGAACGGCAGTGCCTGCGCGTCGGCCTGGGCGACGAAACCGCGGTCTGCAGTCCGTGCACGTGCTTCGCGCACCATGCCGGCGGACTGGTCGATACCCACGACGCGCGTTCCGAGACACACGATGGAGTCGTGATCGCCGCCCGGACCACAGCCCACGTCCAGCAGCGCCAGCCCGGGTCGAAGCGCCAGGTGCGCGATGACCACTTCCCCGCAGCAGATCCGGTCGTTCGCTGTAAAGCCGGTGTGTGTCGGCCCGGATCCGGAGTTTCTCCAAGTCACCGTACTGGTAGCGCAGCTCGGCCGGGTCGACGTCGGTGTCGCACTTCAAGGTCGCCACACGTCATCAACGCACGGAGTTCGGCGGCGTTGCTGTGTCACCTGAACCCGGAGACGCTACGGTCCTGGGGTGGTCATGGACGGCAGCGGCAAGTCGCGCGAGCGCCTGGTCATCATGGGCGGCAGGTCACACCCCGAGTTTGTACGCAACCTGTGCCGGTCGCTCGATCATCCGGTGGCGCGCCAGACCGACGAGCTTCAATCTCAACGGCGGCGCGTGCAGCCGGGCCCGTGAGGTCGCGCAGGGTCTGGCCGCACCTGGCCGACGGGGTAAGCTGGGGCCACATTCGATCCGGCGGAGGTTGGAGCATGCCTCAATCCCGACTCGCTGGCCTGGCCGAACAGGTCGCCGAAACGGCCGCGGCGATCGTCGCCAGCGGCGCCATCTCGGCGAACGGCCACGGCAACGTGAGTATCCGTATTCCAGACGCGTCCGAAATGCTGTTCACGACTGCGCCTACTCTGCGCGGCTTGACTGCCGACATGGTGGCCAGGATTCGGCTCGACGGCCAGATCCTCGACGGCGAGGTCCCGCCGATCAATAAGGCCGTCATCGACATGCACACCGCGATCTACGCCGACCATCCCGAGGCGGGCTGCGTGATCCACACGCACTCGCCGTACGCGACCGCCTTTGCGGTGGCCCGCCGGCGCATCGACTGCTGGATCGAGGCGCTGGCCATGTTCGGGCTGGCCGATGGTGTGCCGGTGGCCGACTACGGGCCGCGCGGCTCAGCCCAGGCGATCGCCAATATCCGCGCCGCGATCTCACCAGGTGGATCCGCGGTGCTGCTGGCAAACCATGGAGTGCTGGCCTTCCATCGCACGCCCGCCCAGGCGGTCCAGGTCGGCAGCATCGTGGAGGAAGCCGCTCAGGACGCCATCAACGCGATGGCCATCGGTGGCCCGACGCCGATCGAGCCAGCGATGCGCGCGGCGGCGCTTCAACGGGCGGTGGCATTCGGCGTCCCGATGGCCCCGAGCGGCCGCTGACACTGACCTGTCGGCAGATGTGCAGATCCTCACCATCAGCATGGACCTGCCGTTCGCTCAGGCGCGGTGGTGCGGCGCCGTCAGCATCGGCCATCCGGCCCTCTCAGCCCACACGTCTGAGGACTTTGGCCGCGCCTACGGCGTGCTCCTCAAGGAGTGGCGCCTGCTCCAGCGCGCCGTGCTGGTCCTGGATCGGAGCGGCGCGGTGACGTATGCCGAGTACGTCGCCGATCAGATGGCCGAGCCGAATTACGCCGCGGCCCTCGCCGCGGCGGGTCGGTTGGTGGAGCGAGCGGGCAAGACGACGCCGAGCGTTCGGCTGTGCGGTCGCAGCGCCCACGACGCGACCGCGAGCACGGCCAAGAAGCCGGTGTAGTACACGTGCCAGGCCGCGTCGCCGACCACGGCGTGCGAAACGGCGGCGCCAGTCATGTTGAAGACAATTCCGGCGTACGCCCATTCTTTGAGACGTGGCAAGCGTGGCGCGAGGATGGCCATCGTTCCGAGCACCTTCCAGGCGCCGAGGATCAGCATGAAGTAGATCGGGTAGCCGAGCTGCACCATGCCGTCGGCGTTGTCATTGCGCTGCGCCAGCTCCGCCAGACCGCCCGAGAGAATGTTGAAGGCGAGGAAGCCCGTGGTTGCCCAGTACGCGATCCGATGTGCGTTCATGGTCGTGTCTCCTTCCGAGGTGAACCCTCAGACATATGACGCGAGCCAGCGTTCGAAATCGACAGCGGCGGCTAGGCTGTTCCTTCAGCGATCCGAATATCTCGGTCGGCGCCGTTGCCGAGAGCTTTCAGGGCGGCCTGGTAGGCCTCGCTGTCATGCGCTTTGAGGGCCTGTTCGACGGAGTCGAATTCGATGACCACGACGCGTTGCATGAGCCCGGACTCATAGGTTTTGGTGGGACTGCCGCGAACCAGGAATCGGCCGCCGTTGGACTGAATGGCGGGGCCGGCGAGCTTCGCGTACGCCTCCATCGCTGCCGGATCGGAGATCGAACGATACGTGTTTATCCAGTAACCCTTGGCCATAGGTGTCCAAGGGTACATGCCGCTACAGTATGCGCGTGGCGACCTGGGACGACGTGCGACGGATCGCTCTCGCCTTGCCTGAAACGGCGGAGGGCTCTTCACACGGCACCACCGCCTGGAAAGTCAAAGACAAACTCCTGGCATGGGAGCGACCGCTGCGGCGGGCGGACCTCGAGGCACTGGGCAGCCAGGCACCTGATGGACCCATTCTCGGAGTCCACGTCGAGCATCTCGGTATGAAGGAGGCGCACCTGGCCGAGGACGCCGATGTCTTCTTCACGACTCCGCACTTTGACGGTTACCCGTCAGTCCTGGTGCGGCTGGACCGTATCTCGGTGACAGCCCTCGATGAGCTCCTCCTCGAGGCGTGGCTGAGCCGCGCGCCGAAGCGGTTGGTCAAGGACTACCTCGAGCGCATATGAGTCTATCAACCGTGACCGATGAGTCGGCCTTTGCGACGCTGACCGAGCGGTACCGACGCCAGCTTCACGTGCACTGCTATCGCATGCTCGGCTCGGTCGACGACGCCGACGACGTGGTGCAGGAGACCTTCCTGCGCGCCTGGCGAAGCCGCGCCGGCTTCGAAGGCCGCGCGATGTTCCGCACCTGGCTGTACCGCATCGCGACCAATGTCTGCCTCAACGCGCTCGAGCGCGGCCCACGCCGCGTCATACCGCAGGACGTCGCGCCGCCGGTGACGGCCACGTCCGACACGTCCGAGGCGCGTTCCGAACCCCCGTGGGCGCCCGAGATCCCGTGGTTGGAGCCCTATCCGGACCACCTGCTCGAGACCACGGCGCCTCGCGACACGGAGCCGGAGGCGGTCGTCGTCTCGCGCGAGACGATCGAACTGGTGTACCTGGCCGCCATCCAGCACCTGCCGCCCAGGCAGCGGGCCATCCTCATCCTGCGCGACGCGCTCGACTGGTCGGCGAAGGAGACCGCTGCGCTGCTCGAGACCAGTCTGCAGTCGGTGAACAGCGCCCTCCAGCGGGCGCGCTCGACGATGCGGGCCCAGCTGCCCACCGGCCGACACGACTGGCGGCCCACCGCCACGGCCACGGACGCGGAGCGCTCGCTGCTCCAGGGGTTCATGGGCGCCTGGGAGCGAGCGGATGCGGCTGCGCTGATCGCGCTCCTGCGCGAGGACGCGCGCTGGGCGATGCCGCCAGCGCCGCTATGGTTCGACGGGCGCGGGGCGATCGCGCGGCTGTTCCAACTCTTCCCGATGGACTTTCACGGCGACGTTCGCATGGTGCCGACCACCGCCAACCGGCAGCCGGCCGCCGTCGCCTACCTCCGGCCACACGGCGAGTCCGCGTACCGATTGACAACCCTCAACGTCTTGCGTATCGAGCAAGGCGAAATCGCCGAAATCACCACCTTCTCCGCGGCGCTTCTGCACGCCTTCGACTTACCGCCGATGCTCTGACGCGTTTCGGCGCGCGCCGGATCCGGAAGTCGTCGGCCACTGGCGCGAGGCGGTCGGCGGGCGGCGAGAAGCCGGCCGCCAGGTACAAGCCCAGGACGATCAAGTGGCGCCTGGCGCGCACCTGAATGCACCCGCCAGGTACGCGAGCGGGTAGGGCGCACAACCACCCCGTCGGGCGTGGTTCTTGCTCCAGCATAGTTCGATACTGAACTCAACA
Source organism: Chloroflexota bacterium (assembly GCA_035309865.1). GTDB lineage: Bacteria > Chloroflexota > UBA6077 > UBA6077 > CF-72 > CF-72. The sequence continues at coordinate 15,684 of DATGER010000182.1, read as the reverse complement.
CTCACTGACGACCCAAGGAGGCTCGGGGTAGATGTTCAAAATTGAGAAGGTCACGGATGGCAAGGGTCACGTGCTGATCCAGGATCCGCCGATCGCGCGCTTCTTTTTCCAGAACACGATCATGGCCTGGCTGTGGCTCGCCGTGCGCGTCTATGTCGGACTCGACTTTGTCGTGGCTGGGTGGCACAAGTTCACTACCCCGGCCTGGATGGACGGCTCTGGCACGGGCATCATGGGATTCTGGAAGGGTGCGCTCGGGACCACGCCGGCGGGTGCACCGGTCATCACCTTTGACTGGTACCGCGGGTTTCTCCAGTTTCTGGTGGACACGAACAGCGCCGGTTGGTTTGGCTACGTCATCGTTTTCGGCGAACTGGCCGTCGGCCTCGGCTTGATCGTCGGCGCGTTCGTGGGCCTGGCCGCCGCGGGCGGACTGCTGATGAATATGGCCTTCCTGCTTGCCGGCGCGACCAGCACCAATCCAGTTCTCGTGATCCTGGGCGTGCTGCTGATCCTGGCGTGGAAGAACGCTGGCTACGTGGGCCTCGACTACTTCCTGCTGCCGATGCTCGGCACTCCCTGGAAGCAGAAGGGCCTGGCCCCGACGGTCGCTCAAACAGAACCACCGGTGCCGCACACCGCGGCACTCGCCGCTTAGTTATCGTCCAGTCGCAAGCTAACGAACCCCCGGCCGCCGCGAGGCGCCGGGGTTCCCGCGCTACCGGGGTCAGGTGCGGTGCGGCAACGTCACGATGCTAAACCAGAAGTCCTCGATCGATTTCACCACCGTGATGAACTGCTCGAGGTCCACCGGCTTGGTGATGTAGCAGTTAGCCTGGAGCTCGTAGCTCCGCAGCACGTCCTGCTCGGCACGCGACGTCGTCAGCACCACCACCGGGATCGTCCTGAGGTGCGGGTCTGATTTGACGGCGGAGAGCACCTCCCGGCCGTCCATGCGCGGCAGATTCAGGTCGAGCAAGATAAGGTCGGGGCGCACGGCGTCGGCGAACTGGCGTTCGCGGCGCAAGAAAGCCATCGCTTCGACACCGTCTCGGGCGACGTGCAGATTGTTGCGCACCTTGCTTTCGGTGAGGCCTTCCATGGTCAGGCGCACGTCGCCCGGGTTGTCCTCGACCAGCAGGATTTCGATCGATCGCCCCGCAGCCGGACGGGCGTTCACGCTGGGGCGTCCCCCGGGTCGCCCGGAGTGATCGGCAGCGTAAGCACAAACGTGGTGCCGCGGCCTGGCTCCGACTCGACTCGAATCTGCCCCCGATGGCGCTCGACGATCTTCTTGCAGATGGCCAGACCGATGCCCGTCCCCGGATAGGCGGAGCGGGTGTGGAGTCGTTGGAACAGCGCGAAAATACGCTCCTGATACTGAGGTTCGATACCGATACCGTTGTCGGCAATGGATATGATCCACGCCCGGTCACCCCGCGTCGCCGAGACGTGCACGCGCGGCGACTCGCCGGCACGACGGAACTTGATGCCGTTCGCGATCAGGTTCTGAAACAGCTGGCCGAGCTGGATCGGATCGCCGAGGACAGTTGGCAGCGCGTCGCGCGTCACACTGGCCTGCGCTTCGGCAATGGCGGCGGCCAGATCCGTCACCACCTGGTCCACCATCCGAGAGGTGTCGACTTTCTGCAGTTCCAGCTCGCGGGTTCCGACGCGTGAGTACGTCAGCAGATCGTTGATCAGCTCCTGCATGCGCTGCGCGCCTTCAACCACAAAACCGATGAACTCGTCGGCGTCATCGCCGAGTTTGCCCTGGTACCGCCGCGCCAGCAGCTGAGTAAAGGACGCCACCATGCGCAGCGGCTCCTGGAGGTCATGCGAGGCAACGTAGGCAAACTGCTCCAGCTCGGCATTCGAGCGGGCCAGATCTGCCGCGACCGCGTGCATGCGCTGGTCGGCGATCTTGCGGGCCGTGACGTCACGGACGTTGGCGATGATGAGTGTCTCGTGGTCGTCCGTGGTCATCGGGCTCAAACTGATCTCGACTGGAAACTCCAAGCCATCGCGACGACGGCCGAACAACTCCAGGTTCGTGCCCATGGGACGTGTCCGCGGATCACTCTGATAGCCGGCGCGATGCTTCAAGTGCTGCTCGCGAAAGCGCTCGGGCAGCAACTGCTCCACCGGATGTCCGAGGAGCTCCGCGCGTGGATAACCGAACAGCACTTCGGTCTGGCGGTTGACGATCTGGATCAGGCCGGCGGCATCGACGATGATCACTCCGTCGGGCGCCGACTCCAGCAGCCCACGGAACTTGGCTTCGGCAGCTTCGCCGTGCTCTCGGCCGACGACTGTCACGTCCGCGGCTCGATCAAGCCCTGGCGCACGGCAAACGCGACAACCTGAGCACGGTTCTGGACGTGGAGTTTGTCGAGGATGTTGCGAAAGTGGTACTTGACGGTGTTTTCAGTGATCACCAGCCGCTCGGCGAGCTCGCGATTACTGGTGATGCCCTGCACCAGCAGGTCGAGTACCTCGCTCTCCCGTTCCGTGAGCGTGTCCAGACCAGCGTCCGCGACGGGCTGTGCGCGTGCCGCCGCGGCGGGATGCGCGAACTCGACCAGGAGTTTGCGGGCCAGCGCGGGCGTGAGCGCCGGCTCACCGCGAGCAACCCCCTCGAGCAGCCGAAAGAGCTCGTTGGAGGCAAGGTTCTTGAAGAGGTACCCGTGGGCGCCACTCTTGATCGCCTCGAACAGGTCCGCGTCCTCTTCCGAAGCGGTCAGGATGACCACTTTGACGCCAGGTTGCTCGGCGCTGATGAGTCGCGTCGCCGCGAGGCCATCCAGCTCGGGCATGTTCAAGTCCATCAGCACGATGTCCGGCGTGAGCCGACGCGTCTGGTCGACCGCGTCGCGTCCGTTGCGGGCCTCGCCGGTGACCTCGACCCCGCGCGCCTCGAGCAAGCTGCGCAGGCCGTCGCGGAACAGGGCGTGGTCGTCGGCAATCAAAACGCGCATGCGACCCTTAGTTGGCCCAGTGAAGGACGAGCGGGTCCAGGCGCCGCGCCAGTGCTACCAGGCCGGCTCGGGTGGCCGGGTGGAGCGGCGGGGTCGGGGCCCGCGGTCGATCGCAGGCGATGATCCCGCCGGCTTGCATCAACGCCTTGGCGGCGCGTAATCCACACTGTCGATTCTCATACAGGATCAGGGGCAGTGAGCGCTCGTACAGCGCTTCCGCGGCGGGTCGGTCGCCGGCGTTGAACCGTTGCAGAATGGGCCGGAGGAGGTCGGGCTGTAGCGCGCTCGGCATCGTACCGGTGGCGCCCGCGTCGAGGTCCGCCAGCAGGGTGATGCCTTCCTCACCGTCGAACGGCCCGGGCAGCGCCTCGCCGGCCAGCGCGATCAGTGCGCGCAGCTTGGCGGCGGCGGCGGCGACTTCGACTTTGACGTACTGGACCTGGTCGATCTCGCGCGCGAGGCGCGCCAGAAACTCCGTTCGGAGTGTCACGCCACTGACCGGCGCATCTTGAATCATGATCGGGATGTCGATCGCGTCGGCAACCGTGCGGAAGAAGTCGACGATCTCGGGCTCGTCGGGGCGGAGCGTCGCGCCGTGATAGGGCGGCATGAGCATGACCATGGCCGCGCCGGCCTGTTGCGCCCGCCGACTGCGTTCGGCGGCCACATGCTGGCCGTAGTGGCTGGTGGTCACGATCACGGGCACGCGGCCGGCGACGTGGTCGAGGACGCTGACCATGAGCCGCTCGCGCTCGTCGTCGGTGAGCGCGAACTGCTCGGAATAGTTGGCGAGGATGCAAATGCCGTCGACGCCGGCGTCGATCAGGAAGTCGATGATTCGCTTCTGGCCGGCGTAGTCGACGTTTTCGTTTGCATCGAATGGCGTCGGGGCGACAGGGACGACTCCGCTCAGGTTAGTTCGCACCCTCACCCCCCTGGGGCACCCGCTCGGCCTGGCGTCGGTGCCAGTTCTCGGCGAACAGGTTGAAGAAGATCTGGCGGCGCGGGTGGGCGGCGATGACGTCGTGGTCGAGTTCCACCCCGAGGCCGGGGCCGGAGGGCAGCGCAAAGTAGCCGTCGACCACCTCCGGGTTCCCGGGCGCCGCGGCTTTCACAAACTCCTCCGCGAAGTCATTGAAGTGCTCCTGGATCTTGAAGTTGGTCGTACACGCGGCCAGGTGCAGGTTGGCCGCGGTGCCCACCGGCCCGCTCACGTTGTGCGGCGCGACGAGCACGTAGTACGCATCCGCCCAGGCGGCGAGCTTCTTGGTCTCGAGCATCCCGCCAAAGTGCGTGATGTCCGGCTGGATGATGTCAGCGGTCTGGAGCTCGAACAGCTCGCGGTATTCGTGGCGCGTGTGAATCCGCTCACCCGTCGCCACCGGAATGCGGATCTGATCAGCCGCCTTCTTCAACGCGGCCAGATTTTCGGGTGGGACCGGCTCCTCCACCCAGCCCGGGTGAAACGGCTCGAGCTGGCGGGATATCTCGATCGCGGTCGCCGGATTGAAGCGTCCGTGCATCTCCACGAGGATATCGACGTCGGGTCCAACCGCGTCGCGCACGGCCTCGACCAGTCCGATCGACTTGACCTGCTCCTCGCGCTCCAGCTCATAGAAGCCAGCGCCGAAAGGGTCCAGCTTCAACGCCCGATAGCCGCGCGCGACCACGCGCTTCGCCGCGGCATGGAACTCCTCCGGGGACCGCTCGACGGTGTACCACCCATTCGCATACGCCTTGATGCGCTCCCGGACAGCGCCGCCCAGGAGGCGATAGACCGGCTGATTGAGCGCCTTGCCGACGATATCCCAGCACGCCATCTCGACCGTGCTGATCGCCGACATGGCGATCTCTCCGGCGCGCGCGTAGTCGTTTCTGAACATCCGCTGCACCAGGTCTTCGATGTTGAAGGGATCGCTGCCGAGAATGTGATTGACGCCCGCCTCGGCGAAGTAGCCAATCAGCGCGTCGGTGTGATTGAGCATCCGCACTTCGCCCACGCCAACCAGCCCAGCGTCGGTGTGCACTTCGACGTAGGTCAGGTTCCGCCAGGCGGTCCCCAGGACGTAGGTCTTGAGGTCGCTGATTTTCATGGCCGCGCCACCACGTTCCAGCTCGTCAGGAGGGGTTGGAGTTCGTGCCACATCGCTTCGGGGATCGGCTGGTTGGCGGCCTCAGCGTTGGCGACCACCTCGGCCGGGGTCCGCGCGCCCGGAATGGTGGCGGCCACCGCCGGGTGTCGCGTCACGTACTGCAGCGCCGCCGCGAGCAGACTGACACCATGGCGGCGACACACCTGCTCCAGCTCGTCGACACGCGCCAGGACGTCTTTCGCAAAATGCCGCGTTGCCGGCACGACGCCCGGCATGTCCGCCCCGCGCGCACCGACCGCCAGCAATCCTTTCTCCAACGGCGTCGCCACGACCACGCCCATCTGCAATCGCTCGGCGGCCGGCAGGATGCGCTCCAGGGCCACCTGGTTGAGCAGACTGAACGCGTCGGGCACGACGGCAATTTCGAATTCGCCGGTCTCGACAAAGGGCGCATTGTCGTCCGGGTAGTTCGAGGCGATCCCGATGTGACCGACGACGCCTTCCGCCTGCAGTTTGCGCAGCGCTTGAAGCGCCCCGGCTGGGCCCATCACCAGGTCCAGCGCGGCCTTGGGCGGGTCGTGGATGTACAGCAGCTCGAGTCGCGCCGCCTGGAGCCGTTCGAGACTGCCTTCGACCGACCGCATTGCCGCGTCATAGGTGTAGTCCGAGCCTTCCCGCAGGCGGCAGCACTTGGTTTCGACCACGACGCCGCGAGCAAGGTCGGGTCGCTCGCGTAGCGCGCGGCCGACCATACGTTCGCTCGCGGTGCTCTGGTACAGCGGCGCCGTGTCGATCAGGCGCACGCCGGCCTCGAGGGCGGCCCAGACCGTCTGCAGACCGCGGTCCTCGCTGAAGTCGTCGCCGACGCTCCCGAGATAAGCGCACCCGAGGCCGACGGTCGTGACCTCGACGCCAGTACGACCGAGTGTCTTGCGATTGAGCACGCGTGGACTGTAGCACCGCTCCCCGGTTCGGTTGGTGAGACTTTCCGCGCGGCCGTCGCACGTTCGAACGTCGTCGCGCAGCGCGTCTATTCGCGGCTAGGGTTCCGCGAGCACCTGCGCCACTACGAGGGAACGGCGACGGGGCGCTAGCGCTGGGGAGTTCGCCGTGAGGAAACAGTACCCTGTCGGAGACATGGCTCTCGGCCGGCGCTCTGATGCATGGTTCCACGATCCGGATATGTATGGCTTCGTGCGGCGGGCGTTTGCCAAGAGCATGGGGCTCGACGACGCTGACCTGGCCCGGCCGATCATCGGGATTGCCCAGACCCAGAGTGACCTGAACAACTGCAATAACAACTTCCGCGAGCTGGCCGAGTACGTCAAGCGCGGCGTCTGGCAGGCTGGCGGCACGCCCCTCGAGTTTCCCACCATCTCGTTGGGCGAGCTCTTCATGCGGCCGACCACGATGCTCTATCGCAACCTCATGGCGATGGACACCGAGGAGATGATCCGGGCGCATCCGCTGGACGGGGTGGTGCTGCTCGGCAATTGCGACAAGACCACCCCGGCCCAGCTGATGGGCGCCGCGAGCGCCAACATTCCATCCATCATGCTGACCGGAGGTCCGCATCTGAGCGGTCGATTCCGCGGCGAAAGCCTGGGCGCCTGTTCGGACTGCCGCCGCTTCTGGGCCGAGTATCGCGCCGGCACGATCGACGCGGACGCCATGGCCGAGCTGGAGGAAGGCATCAACCGGTCCGACGGACACTGCACGGTCATGGGCACGGCGTCGACCATGGCGGCCATGGCCGAAGCGCTCGGCCTCGCCCTGCCTGGCACCGCGGCCATCCCGGCGCCCGACGCGCGGCGGCTACGACTGGCCGAGGCGGCCGGCCGCCAGATCGTGGCGACGGTGCAGGCCGGCATTCGACCCAGTGACGTGCTGACCCCGCGCGCATTTGAAAACGCGATTCGGTTGATGATGGCGCTCGGCGGCTCGACCAACGCGGTCATTCATCTCACCGCCATCGCCGGCCGCCGCGGCATTCAGCTGCCGCTGGAGCTCTTCGACCGCATCTCGCGCGAGACGCCCTTCATTACCAACCTGCGGCCGAGCGGAACATTCCACATGGAGCAGCTCTTCGACGCGGGCGGCGTGCCGGCGGTGCTGAAAGAGCTGGCGCGCGGTGGGCTGCTGCATCTCGGCGAACGCAGCATTACTGGCCGCTCCATTGGCGAGCAACTGGAGTCCGTCCCGCCGCTCGGCGGTGACGCGGCCACCGGGTCCGGCTGGTCTGGACCCGAGCGCATCGTGTTTCCGCTGGAGGAGCCACTGGGTAACCAGGGCGGCATCGCGATCCTGCGCGGCAACCTCGCGCCGAATGGCGCAGTGGTGAAGCAGACCGCGGTGTCGCCGGCGTTGATGCGGCACCGCGGCCAGGCTGTCGTGTTCAGCTCGACGACGGACCTGGCGGCGCGCATCGACGATCCTTCGCTCGACGTGACGCCGGCGAGCGTTCTGGTGCTCCAGAACACCGGACCGAAGGGTGCGCCGGGCATGCCGGAGGCGGGCGGGCTGCCGATACCGAAAAAGCTCCTCGCGACGGGCATACGCGATATGCTGCGGATCTCGGATGCCCGCATGAGCGGCACGGGCTACGGCGCGGTCGTGCTGCACGTCGCGCCCGAGGCGGCCGTCGGCGGTCCGCTCGGCCTGGTGGAGACGGGCGACTGGATCTCACTGGACGTGGCGGAACGCCGACTCCACCTGGAGGTCTCCGAGGAGGCGCTAGCGCGTCGCCGCGCAGCGTGGCAGCCGCCCGCTACGCTGCAGCAATCCCGCGGCTACGCGCGCATGTACGTGGATCATGTCCTGCAGGCCGACACCGGCGCCGATTTTGACTTCCTCCGCGGGGGAGATGTCTAGGATCAAGACTGCTCAGCAGCTTGACGAGCAGGACGCCGAGCTCGAGGCCTTGCGGGTGGACTTCCGACGCACCAATGGCAATCTTCATCTCTGAACTCATGTTCGGGCACGTTCGGCCGATGCTCAATTGTCAGGCAACTCCTCCACGGGTGCTTGACCTCACCCTGAATCGGAGTACTACCCATATGCGTTTCCACATTCGCTGGACAGCCATTCGCACGCTTTCCATCCCAGCCGGGGCTCAGCTTGCGCTGACAACCGTCGGTCTGCTTGCCGCAATTCTTGCGGGCGAGGCCTGCAAGCGCTGGTAGTCCGCTGGACGGATGCCCGATAGCTGGCCAGTACTTTTTGGATTTGGCCACCTATCGGGGCACTTCCCGGGAGTCTCGAACATGACGGTGTTGATGTGATAGGTCTCCTCGCGCCAATAGCGCTGGCCGGGCTACTGGCGATCGCACTTGGCGGCTCGCCGCGCGGTTGGACACAGCAAGCCGTGCGTTGGTCGCCCCTGGCCACCTTCTCGCTCGTCGCCCAGGCGGCACTGTTTTTTCCACCACTGGATCATCAGCCGTGGGTTCTCACCTGGGGAAAGTGGCTGTGGGTGCTGAGCATGCTCGGGGTGCTGGCTATGCTGGTGCGGAATACCCGGGCGGGCAGGGGCCGACTTCGCATCGCGTGGACCGTCGCTGCGCTGGGAGTTGCCGCCAACATCCTGGTAGTCACCGTGAACGGCGGCGCCATGCCTCGCACGATTGCGATTGCCCCCGACGTATCCGATGGTGTCGAGCATCTTTCCAATGTCGTAGCGGTCGAGTCAAACGCGCCGCTGATCTGGCTGGGCGATGTTATCGCCGAGCCGGATTGGCTGCCACGCACGAATGCGGTGAGCGTCGGTGACTTGTTGCTATCCACCGGCATCGCCGGCTGGGTCTTCCTGGCTGCTTTCGATGGAAGACAGAAACGCCGTCTAACGCCGAGCGCGGCCGGGCAGGGTCCGCCGGGGTGAACAGATCGCACGACCGAGCCACCCAGCTCTACATCGGCTTCACTGCCCTCGGATGTCTGCTCGTGCTCTGGGTGGCCACAATGGCGCCATCCAAAGTGGAGTGGTCGTGGTGGGGCCTGGCACTCCTGGTGGCTGGAACCGTTCTGAGTGAGCTATCGGTGGTCCCCCTACCAAAGGCCGGGGCTGTTTCGATCTCGGCGATGCTCCACATTGTGGCCGCGCTGTTGCTTCCACCTTTCGTCGCCGCCGTCGTCGCTGGTCTGGGCATTCTGCTGAGCATGCTCTATGAGCGAGCTCGACTGAGGCGCATCCTCTTCAACACCTGCAGCGCGGCCATGACGGTCGGCACGACGGCCATTGTGGCCAGTTATCTTGGATTGTCGAACGGGCAACTCGGCCAAAGTGGGCCAGGTGAGATCGGTGCCTTTTTCGTCCTGGTGGCAGTGAACTTTGCGCTCAACGACCTCATTGTCACGGGCATTGTTGCTGTGTCCAGCGGCGAGGCATTCGGTCCATTACTCGTCGAGACCACTCGCTACTCAGCACCTGCGGAGGTCGCCGTGACCGTGATTGGTGGCCTGCTCGCGCTGGTTTGGGTGCGCTCACCTTTCTGGCTGCCGGCGGCACTCTTCCCGGCTCTGATTTCACACTTGACGTTCAAGTACATCGACGCCAGTAATCGACGCGCGGCTGAGCTGCGCCACCAAGCGCTACACGATCGACTCACGGACTTACCGAATCGCGAGCTGCTGCACGAGCAGGTGCGTGCAACCGCCACCAGCGGTCAGCCCTTCGCGTTGTTGATGCTTGATCTCGACCGATTCAAGGACGTCAACGACACGTTCGGTCACGGGTGTGGCGATCGGCTTCTCGCGGCGATCGGCCCCCGTCTGCGGAGTGCCATTCGAGAGGGCGACCTGATCGCTCGGCTGGGCGGGGACGAATTCGCCATTCTTCTGCCCCGTACCGACCGCGTCCATGCGGTGCTGCGTGCTGAACAGTTGTGTCGGGCGCTCCGTGAGCCATTCAGTATCGACGGCTACGCGCTGTATGTCGGAGCCAGCGTCGGCGTGGCGCTGTTTCCCGAGCACGGCAATGATCCGGACGAGTTGCTGCGCTGCGCAGATGTGGCAATGTATGTCGCCAAACGCGCCGGTGACGACCAGGCTGTCTACAGTTCAGACCAGGATCGTCACACTGCCGAGCGGCTCGCACTGATCGGGGAACTACGGTCGGCCATTGAGGACAACCAACTCATCATGCACTACCAGCCAAAGGTGGACTTCGTCCGCGGGCAACTGGTGGGTGTCGAGGCGCTGGTCCGCTGGCAGCATCCACAGCGCGGGATTGTCGGGCCGGACGAGTTCATTCCGCTTGCAGAGCAAACAGGACTGATCCGCCCGCTTGGGACCTGGGTCCTCGGCGAGGCGCTGCGCCAGCAAAACGCCTGGCGGGAGGCCGGCCTCGATATCGCCGTCGCGGTCAACATGTCCACCCAGAATCTCAACGATGCACTCTCTGAGCAGATTCGTGAGCTGCTCGAACGTTGGGAAACGCCGGCCGACAGACTCCGCATCGAGATCACCGAGAGCGCGCTGATGGCGGATCCGGAGCGAGCGATGGGGGTGCTGTTCCGGCTACGCGACATGGGTGTGCGGATTGCCATCGACGACTTCGGTACGGGTTACTCCTCACTCACCTATCTCAAGCGGTTGCCGGTGGACGAGATCAAGATCGACCGATCGTTTGTCCAGGATATGGTAGTCGACGAGGACGACAGGGCCATTATCCGGTCGACGATCATGCTCGGGCATGACCTTGGTCTGACCGTAGTCGCCGAAGGGATGGAAGATGGCGTGACCTGGGACTTGCTGGCAGATCTCGGCTGCGACGTCGCACAAGGTTACTTCGTGGCACGGCCCATGGCACCCCAACAACTGATAGCCTGGTTGCGATCCCCCAGCCGAGCCGGGGGAGTCGGCGCTCAGGCCGCCTGAGCCGGCGGAGCGAAGTGCATCCCGCCCGTACTACTTCAAGGTCCAGGGCGCAAATGCGCCTTCGCCTACTTCTTCCTGGATGCGCAGGAGCTGGTTGTATTTGGACAATCGTTCGGAGTTGGCCAGGGAGCCGATTTTGATCTGGCCGGCGGCGGTCGCGGTGGCCAGGTCGGCGATGAAGGGGTCTTCGGTTTCGCCGGAGCGAGCGGAGACGATCGGGCGGTAAGCGGCGGACCGGGTCAAGGCCAGGGCTGAGAGGGTGTCGGACACGGTGCCAATCTGATTCAGCTTGATCAGGACCGCATTCGCGACACGCGCGGAGATGCCGCGCTGGATGCGCTCCGGATTCGTACAGAACAGGTCGTCCCCCACCAGCTGACAGTGTGCCGGCGCGGAGCGCGTCAATTGCTGCCAGGCCGGCCAATCGTCCTCGCCCAGCGGGTCCTCGACCGACACGATCGGGTATCGATCGAGCCAGTGCAGCACGCGCGAGACCATCTCGTCGGAACTCAGCGTGCGCCCTTCACGGGTCAGTGCGTACCCGTCACCGCGGACAAACTGGGTCGCGGCCACATCCAGTCCAATCCCAACATCGACACCCGGTCGCAGCCCGGCCGCCTCGATTGCCCGCACCATCAGGTCGAGCGCGTGCTCGGCCCGCGCGTAGCCCGGGGCGAAGCCGCCTTCGTCGGCCAGCAGCAACGAGACACCCGCCTGAGCGAGCAGGTTGCCAGCCGCGGTCCGCACGCGAGCCGCCATCGCCAGCGCCTCGTCCAGGCACGTGGCGCCGATCGGGATGGCCAGGAAGTCCTGCACGTCCATGCCCTGGCGGGCGTGGGCGCCGCCGCTCAGCACGTTGACCATCGGCAGCGGCAGCCGGGGTTTGTCCGCCACCCCGGCCAGGCCAGCCAGATGGCGATACAACGCCACGCCGGTGCTGGCGGCGCCGGCCCGGCACACCGCCATCGACACGCCCAGCACCGCGTTCGCGCCCAGGCGACGCAATCCCAGGGACCCGTCAACTTCTCGCAGCCGCGCGTCCAGGGCCCGCTGGTCCCGCGCGTCCATGCCCGACACGGCTGGCCCGAGCACCTGGTCGACATTCGACACCGCGTGCAGCACGCCCAGGCCGCCGTAGCTGGCCGGGTCTCCATCGCGCAGCTCGTGCGCCTCGTGCCGGCCAGTCGAAGCGCCGGCGGGGACCGCTGCCCGACCGGTTGAGCCATTCGCCAGCTCGACCTCGGCCTCGAGCGTCGGGCGGCCGCGCGAATCGAAGACCTGGCGAGCACGCACGCGCCGGATCGAGGCTCCACTCACGATGCGCGTGCGTCCAGAGCGCGCTCGACGCACCGCGCAGGCGGCGGCGGCTGCAACAACAGGCTCTCGCCAAGCCGGAACGCGGCGTCCCGGAGCTCCGCGGTGTCAAGATAGTCGACCGGCGAATCGCCGATCACGCGCGCCAGCACCAGGCAGCCGGTCGCGCGCGAGAGCTCGTCGTCCAGGACTTCCAGGCCGTCCGCCGCGTACGCCTCCAGATAGGTTTTCGTCACTTCGGCCAGGCGCTCGGCACAGCCCGTCGAGTGCAGTGTTTTCAGCAACAGGTGCGACAGACAGAACGCCACGTCGAACCGCGGGTCGCCCCAGTGCGCCACCTCGCAGTCGAGCACCACCACCGCTGGACCATCGGTGAGCAAATTCTTGGGGCTGAAGTCACCGTGCACCAGGCATTGGCGATCGCCGAGCATGCGCTCGACGACGGAGTCGACGGCCGCCGCGAGCCGCGGCTCGCGTTCGGCGACGCGCCGGTGATAGGGCCGGACACGCAGGTCGAACAGGTACGTGCGATCGTCAAATTGCTCCGCCAGATCGGTGCGTCCGCGGGTGCGACGATGCATCTGCCCGAGCAGTTGGCCGACGCGACGGGCGGTGGCGAGGTCGATGTCGCAGGCGAGGAGCCGCGCTTTCCAGACCGTCAGGTGGTCGGGCAGACGCTGCATGCCGAAGCTGTGCGCTTGCTCGTCCACCCACAGCACGCGCGGAACGCACTCCTGGCCCAGCACCTCGGCCAGCACGCGCAGGCAGGCGGCTTCGACCGCCGAGCGCTCGGGGCTGGCGAACCAGTCGGCGGCCACCTTGAGTTTCGGCAGCGCCCGCTTGATGACGGTTGGTCCGTCCGGTCCATCGATGAAGGTCAGTTCGCCGGACACGCCGCCCGCGCCGGTAACGGGCATGGGAGGCTGCGCGGGTCTACGTGACGGCTGCGCTCGTCAGCGCCTTCTCGACGGTCCGGACCTCGATTTTGGCGATGTGCTGACCCGTCTGGCCGGTATAGGTGGCCCGCTCGGCCGAGTTCTCGTACACCTTGAGTTGTTCCTCGGACTCGAACTCACGTACCCAGATGAATTCGTTCTGGGGCCGATTCGCCCAGGCACCGACGACGTGCACTCCAAACCTGGCGCTGGTGGGTACGATCTTCGCGTTGAACAGCTCGATCCACGAGTCGAGCATGCCTCGGTTAATGGTGTAAATGCGGACCTGGGTAACCATCGCTCGCGTCCCGTCCTTTCACGCCCATTGTCACAGATTCCCTCGACGGCGCGTCTGGCAGATATAGACGCCCGCGCTGAAAGCGGTTTAGCCTGCTCAAAGCACATTGTCACGGTACATTTTGCGCCGGCTTGCGCTGATGATCCCGGTGGCCTTTCTGGCCAGCGTGATCCTGTTCCTCCTGCTCAAGCTCACGCCTGGCGACCCCGTGCTGATCCTGCTGGGCGAAAAGGCCACGGCCGAGAACTACCAGGCCCTGCGTCACGACCTGGGCCTGGACCAGCCCTACCCGGTGCAATACCTGAGCTGGGTGACGCACGTTGCCAGGGGTGATCTCGGCAAGTCGATTCGCAACGGCGGCCCGGTCCGCGACGAGATCGTCAATCGCATCCCGGCGACCTTCCAGCTCGGCGTCGTGGCATTGATGCTGGGCCTGGTGGTCGCCGTGCCGCTGGGCATCCTGTCGGCGGTCTTCAGACGCTCACCGATCGGCTTCGCCGCGACCGCCTTCACCCAGGTCGGCGTGGCGCTGCCGGGGTTCTTCGTCGGGCTGGTGCTGATCTATGTGTTCGCGTTGCAGTTGGGCTGGTTCCCACCGGGCAGTTACACGTCCTTCACCGACAGTCCAGGCGAGTGGCTACGCCGCATCATCCTGCCGGCCATCACCCTGAGCCTGTTCGGCGCGGCCACCCAGACGCGCTTTATTCGCTCCGGTGTGCTCGACACGCTGCATCAGGACTACATTCGCACCGCGCGCGCCAAGGGCTTCGCCGAATCCGCGGTGATCCTGCGGCACGCGCTGCGCAACGGGCTGATCCCGAGCGTGACGTTCCTGGGTCTGCAGGTGGGGGCAATCCTCGAAGGCGCGTTCATCGTCGAAACCGTGTTTGCCTGGCCGGGCATTGGCCGTCTGGCGGTCCAATCCCTTGGCGCGCGCGACTACCCCACGGTCCAGGCGGTGGTGCTGCTGGCGGTGTTCGTGTTCCTGACCGCGAACCTGATTGTCGACATCGCCTACGCGTACCTCGATCCGCGCATCAGCTACAGCCGAGGCGGCGGTTAGGCTCGACGTGCAAGTCGTCGTCGAGCACCCACCTCTGACCCGAGCGGTCGCGACCGCGGGGGTCGAGCGCTCGGTGGCACGGCGGGCCCTGGCCACCGGGCTGCGGGAGCCGCGGCTGATCATCTTCGGCGTCGTCATCCTGGTGATGGTGTTGATCGGCGTCTTCGCCCCGCTGCTGGCGCCGTACGACCCCATCAAGCCGGAGCCGGCGATCGTGCTCCAGCCGCCTTCGGCGGTCCACCTGCTGGGTACCGACAACCTGGGCCGCGACCAGCTCAGCCGCGTCGTGTACGGCACCCGCGTATCGCTGGCAGTGGCGGTCATCGCGGTCAGCATCGCGCTGGGCGGCGGCGTGTCGATGGGGCTCGCCGCGGGCTATGTCGGAGGTGCGGTCGACCAGGGGCTGAGTCGCTTCATCGACGCGATGCTCGCCTTTCCGGGCGTGCTGCTGGCGATCGCCGTCACGAGCGCGTTGGGGCCGTCCCTGCGGAATGCGATGATCGCCATTGGCATCATCGGCATTCCGCTCTATTTTCGTCTCACCCGCGGCCAGGTGCTGCAGGCGCGGCGGCTGGAATACGTCACCGCGGCGGCCGTGCTGGGCGCCTCACAGGTGCGGATCCTGATCCGCCACATCGTGCCTAATATTGCCAATCCGCTGATCGTGGCAGCCTCGATCTCGAGCTCCACGGCGATCCTGTCGCTGGCCGCGCTGAGTTTCATCGGCATCGGGCCGCAGCCACCGGATCCGGACTGGGGGTCGATGATCAACGCCGCCTCGGGCGTCCTGAACCGCTCGCCGTGGCTGTCGTTCGGGCCGGGCCTGGCGATTTTTCTGACCGTGTTCTCGTTTTCGATGTTGGGCGATGCGCTGCGGGACGCGCTCGACCCACGCCTGCGCAATCGGTAAGCGTAGGTGGCAGACAGATCGGCGCGCGTTTTTGTCCGGCGACAGGCTCAGGCCGCTCATGGCGAGCCTGTCGAACAATCGAGTCGGAGTAGGAATCATGGTTAACCCACAACCCCCTCCACAGATCCGGACGTGCGGCTTGCCCGCATCCGGCTCCTACCTCAGGTGATGACGCCATGTCGCTTCAACGGGTAGGGATGGCAGGGCCGTGCGGGCGGC
>DATGER010000181.1:0-14236 GCA_035309865.1 Chloroflexota bacterium | reverse complement strand
GCTGACGATCCAGGATCAGGGCGATCAATCTGGGACCGCGGAGTTGATCCCGGGCACGGGGATCCTCGTCCGGCGCTTCGAGGCGAATCGCGTCAATCCGTGGCATCACGCGCCGGGGCGGTACGCGGTGATCACGCTCTCGGGAGCGGTCGATATTGAGATCGGCGACGGCAGTGTGCGGCGGTTCGGCGCGGGCGATGTTCTCCTCGCCGAGGATCTCACGGGGCAGGGGCACGGAACGCGCGAGGTCGGCCCTGAAGCGCGCATCTCCATCTTCGTGCCACTGTCTGACGACGCCTGAACGACAGTGAACCGCACCGATCGGCTGTATGCCCTGGTCGAAGAGATGCGCTCGCGCGCGCCGCGGCTGGTGAGCGCGGCGGAGGTGGCGCGGCACTTCGAGGTCAGCACGCGGACGATCGAACGCGACTTGCTGGCGTTGCAGGAAGCCGGGGTGCCGATCTGGGCGCAACCGGGGCCGGGCGGTGGGTACGGGCTCAATGTTGACACCACGCTGCCGCCGCTCAACCTGACACCGGCCGAGGCGGTGGCGATTGCCACGGCGCTGGCGGCCACGCGGGCGATGCCGTTCGTCCAGGCCGGCCAATCCGCCCTGAAGAAGCTGACGGGCGTCATGGCCGCCGCGCCGAAAGACACGGCTTCTCGGCTGGTGACCCACATTCGGGTAATCCAGGGCCCGGGTGGCGGCGATGCACCCGACACCGAGCTCATCCAGAAGGCCCTGCTCGACGGTGTGGCGGTCGAGTTGACCTATACGGACGCGCAGGCCCAGTCGACGCAGCGCACCGTCGAGCCGCACGGCATCGTCGGCACGCGTCACGGCTGGTATCTGGTCGCCTGGTGTCGCCTGCGTCAGGCACCTCGGGCCTTTCGGTTGGACCGCATCATCGGGGCTGGCCTCACCGCCGAGCCGATCACCCCGCGCTCGCTCGACGCGATGCTGCCGGAGTTCCCGTTCGAAGTCGCCGAGCCGACGCTCACTTAGACGCATCGAAGAAAGACGCCATAAATCCCGACACAACGCTGTCGCCAGGCGGCCCTATGGTGAACCTATGAACACCACACCCAGGTTTGGCTTCGCCATCGAGTACGTCGACGACATCGACGCCGCCACGCGCTTCTACACCGACATCCTCGGCTTGCGCGTCGAGCGTTCCGCCCCGACGTTCGTCCAGTTTGAGCACTTCGCCCTCGCCGGCGACGAGCCGCTCAGCGGCAAGCGCGAGCTCGAGCTGTACTGGCTGGTCGACGACGCTGAGGCCGCGTTCAGCGAGATGTCCCGCACCGGGACCGTCAGCCTGCCACTGAAGCAAATGCCATTCGGCAAGGTCTTCGGCATTCAGGATCCGGACGGCCAATCGCGCTTTGTGCTGGAGCTCGCCGCGAACCGGCCGAGCCAGGCGCCCGCGGCCGCGGCGGGCGGCAGAGTCGCGTAACGCCCGGCCCTAGCAGGGCGTGTCGCAGGCCGTGCCGAGGTAGTCTTCGGTCGCGACCGCGTCCTGGTAGAAGGCGAGGGTGTCCGCGACGGACGCGAACCAGTCCAGCAGCAGCACGCCCAGGTCGCCTGAACTGCTCGGCGCCGTCACGGGGGCGACGGTGGCGGAGCGGTTTACCAGGGCGCCGTTCGCCATCGAGATGGGCGCGGCCCAACTGGCGGTCGGCGCGCTGGTCAGCCCCAGTGCGAATGCGAGGAGCACAGGTGCGAGTCGCTTCCTGTTGAGCGTGAGTGGCATGGTGCTCAGTGTCCACGGCCAGCGAAGTGGCGGGCTGTGAGGCGCTTCACCGTTCCCGTGTGAATCGCCTCACTCGCACGCGGACACAAATGGCCGCGCACTCAGCTTGAGCCGACCAGCCTGCCGAACTCGTCCAGACCGCCGCCCCACAGGAAGTCGGCGGTCTGGGTCATGACGATCGCGATGCAGTTGCGGTTCGGGTCGTTGAACCAGGACGTGCCATAACCGCCCGACCAGCCGTAGCGGCCCGGGGCCGAGACGTCGTCTGGCACGGTCGTGACGGCCATCCCGTAGCCCCAGCCGCTGCCGCTGAGAAAAGGCCCGCCGCCGGCAATTTGCTCGGGCGTCAGGTGGTTGGTCGTCATCAGCTGCACCGACTGCTCCGACAACAGGCGCGTGTTGCCGTGCACGCCCTTGTTGAGCAGCAAGCGCGCGAACGCCAGGTAGTCGTCGATGGTCGACAACAAGCCGCCCGAGCCGGAGGGGAACACCGGTGGCCTGGTCCACTCGTCTGGCGTGGAGAGCGTCTGCAACTCCAGCTGGCCGGTCTGGAAGTTCGTCATGTAATAGCTCGGCAGGCGACCAGCCACGTCGGCGGGCTGGCAAAAACCCGTCGTCCGCATGCCCAACGGCTCGAAAATCCGCGTCTTCAAAACAGCGTCGAGTGGCCGACCGGCGGCGCGCGCGACCAGTACGCCCAGCACCAGGGAGCCGACGTTGTATTGCCACGTCTCGCCTGGCTGATGCATCAGCGGCAGCCTTCCGAAGCGCTCGATCCAGGCGTCCGGTGCGTGCGGTGTGCGCGGGTCCGGTGGGCCCAGGACGAGCTGCAGATCGTTGGCCGCGATGACGACCGGAAAAGGCGGGTCGAAGCTGGGTTCGAACAACTGGCCGTAGCCCATGCGCAGCGTCAACAGGTCCTCGACGGTAATCGGACGGTTCGCCGGCACCGTGTCGTCGAGCGGGCCGTCGATGTGTCTGAGCACTTTGCGATCGGCCAGTTCCGGAAGCAGCCGATCCACCGGCTCGTCCAACGTCAACTGGCAATCTTCGATCAGCATCATCGTTGCCGCGGCGACGATGGGTTTGGTCATCGAAGCGATGCGAAAGGGCGTGTCGCGGCGGATCGGGTCGGCGCCACCGAAGGCGGTGACGCCGATCGCGTCAACCGCGATAGCGTCGCCGTGGGCAACCAGGGTCAGCAGCCCGGGCAGTTCGCCTCGGCCGACACGCGCCGCCATGGCCTGGTGCAGCCGGTCGAGGCCGGCTTGCGATGGAGAGCCTGTCATGGCTGCAGTTTCCGTTGTTTGGGGTGGGGTCTGCATACTGCACGCGAGGATTGCATGCCGAAACTGCGCGTACACAATTTTGCGATATCGCTCGACGGATACGGGGCGGCACCTGCCCAGAGCCTCGAGAACCCGATCGGTGTGAATGGCGGCAGACTGCACGAATGGGTATTTGCAACGCGCGCCGGTCGACAGATGCTCGGCGAGCAAGGTGGCGATGCCGGCCTCGACAACGAGTTCCTGCTGCGCGGCGACGCGGGCATCGGCGCCACGATCATGGGCCGCAACATGTTCGGCCCGATTCGCGGACCATGGGGCAGCGAACAGTGGACGGGCTGGTGGGGAGCTAACCCGCCGTACCATCACCCGGTCTTCGTGCTGACGCACCATCCTCAGCCACCTATCGCGATGCAGGGTGGGACGACGTTCCACTTCGTGGCGGACGGCATCGAGGCCGCGCTCGAGCGGGCGTTCGCCGCCGCCAATGGACAGGATGTCCGGCTGGGCGGCGGCGTCGCGACCGTCCAGCAGTACCTCCGCGCTGGCCTCATCGATGAGCTGCATCTGGCGATCGTGCCGATCTTGCTGGGCGGCGGCGAGCGGCTGTTCGATCACCTGGACGACAGTTCAACGGGCTACAAGTGCGTCGAGTTGGTCAGCTCGCCGGCCGTCGCGCACATCCGGTTGGCGCGCACGCCGTAAAACGCGCGCGGCCATCGCGGCTACCCTAGGGGCGATGCGGGTAGCTACCTGGAATGTGAATTCGGCCAAGATTCGGGTGCCGCGGTTGCTGCCGTGGCTCGACGAGCGGCGGCCGGATGTCGTGTGTTTGCAAGAGACCAAGCTCGCCGACGCAGCGTTCAGCGCACTGCTCGGGGCCGAGCTCGCCGAGCGCGGGTATGCTGTGGCGCACCACGGCGAGGCACAGTGGAACGGGGTCGCCATTCTGTCCCGAGTAGGGCTGGACAACGTGGTGGCCGGAGTCGCTGGCGCGCCGGGATTCCCGCACCCGGAGGCTCGCGCGGTCTCGGCCACGTGCGGTGGCCTACGGGTCTACTCGGTGTATGCGCCGAACGGACGCGCGCCGGACTCCGACCACTACTACTACAAGCTGGCCTGGTTTGCCGCGCTGCAGGCTGTCGTGGGCGCCGCGGCGGAGCCATCGATCGTGTGCGGCGACCTGAATATCGCCCCGACCGACGCCGACGTGTTCGACCCGCAGGCCTACATTGGCCAGACGCACGTCACCCCGCCGGAACGCGCCGCGCTGGCCCGGCTGGAATCAGTCGGCTTGCGTGACGTCGTGCGGGATCACTGGCCCACCCAGCGGGTCTTCACGTACTGGGACTACCGGGCGGGGATGTTTCACAAGGACCTCGGGATGCGAATCGACCTGGTGTTGGCCAGCGACGCGGTGGCCGCGCGGGTGTGCGCGGCCTGGGTCGATCGGCAGGCCCGCAAGGGCACGTTGCCGAGCGATCACGCCCCGGTCATCGTCGACCTGGACGAGGCGCCCGACGGCGACATCGGGCCGGTCGTACCGCCACCGTCGGCAGCCATCCCCAAGCGGGGCGCCTTCAAGCTCCCCCAGTCGGAGCCAGATTAAGCAACCTGCACGACGCGGAAGATGGGGTGTTTCGGAGCGGCGGCCTGAATGTCTGCGTCGCTGGCGTCGGCGGCGACGCCCTCGAAGAATGCGCCGACTTCCCAGGCCCACTTGCGCAGATACGCCCGCAGGATCTCGGGCTTCTCGGCATCCGCTAGCTCGACGACCTTGATCGGTTCGTGGCGCGACCCGAGCCAGAGCTCGCCTTGGCCGCTGGCGCGGATGTTCCGTACCCACTCGGTGACGCCGCGCGGCGCGACGATAAAGCGCTGGCCCTGGAAGTCCAGCGGGTTGACGGGCGTGGTGCGCCACTGTCCACTCTTACGACCGCGAACCGCGAGGGTTCGCGAGCCGTACACGCTGATCCCCAGACGGGTCAGCCAGTTGACCAACGGATTGAAGACATTTGCCGTGAACCAGTCCGGCCGCACGTAGCGGTCGGGCGTGCTCACGTCGAGTACACCGAGAAGGCCGCCGTGGTCGCGCGGGCCCGCCAATCGGTGAGCACGTTGACCAGCGCGGGGGAACCCGAAGCGAAGGCGCGTTCGAGCGCCGGTCGAATCTCTTCGGGCGCTTCGACGTACTCGCCATGACAGCCCAGCGCTTCGGCCATCTTGTGAAAGGCCGTGTAGCCCAGGTCCCGGCCAGCCTTCTCGCGCTTGGGATCGGCGGTCCAACCGCCATTCAGGCTCACGACGGTCACGACGGGAATCTTGTGGCGCGCCGCGGTGTCCAGCTCCATCCCATTGAGGCCAAAGGAGCCATCGCCGTGCAGCACGAGCACTTGCTTGTCCGGCTTGGCCACCTTGGCGCCCAGCCCGAACGGCAGCCCGACGCCCATCGTGCCGAACACGCCGGAGTTCAGTCGATGTCGCGGCACGAACGTCGGAATCGATTGGCGACCGTAGTTGAGGATCTCCTGGCCATCCACCACGAGGATGGCGTCACGATCGACAAAGTCGCGCACTTCTTTGCACAGCCGGAGCGGATGAATCGGCCGCTGGTCGGTGCTCATAGCCGTCTCGGCCTGGACGCGCTTCGTATTCTCGACGTCCGCCAGGTGCTCGCGCCAGCCGGCGTAACGTTTGGAGTCGACGTGGCCATCCGCCGCGGCCAGGAATTGCCGCAACACGGCCCGCGCGTCGCCGACGATGCCGACGTCCGCGGGTCGGTTGTGACCGATCTCGCCGCCATCGATGTCCACCTGGATCAACTTCGCGCCCGCGTTGAAGCGCGGCGCCGCCAGGTGACCGATGATGTAGTTGATCCGCGTACCGATCAGCAGCAAGAGATCGGCCTCACGGAAAGCGGTCGCCCGGGCGGTCGGGAACGAGAGCGCGTGATCGTCTGGCACCACGCCGCGGCCCTGTGGGGTGGTATAGAACGGCAGGCCGAACAGTTCGACCAGCTGTTGCAGCTCAGCCTCGGCGTCCGACCAGAGAATGCCACTGCCGGTCAGCACCAGCGGGCGTTCGGCCTGAGCCAGCAGCCGCAACGCGTCGTCGACGAGCGCCGGGTCGCCGGCCGGTCGAGCCCGGAACGTCGCCGGATCGACGTCCGAGTAGACGACGTCGTCTTCCTCGACCTGCTTGTAGAGCACGTCGCCGGGCATATCGAGATACACCGGGCCAGGCCGGCCACTCAGGGCTTGCCGCACCGCGGTACTGACGAACTCCGGGACTCGCCTGGGATCTGTGCACTGCTCGGCCCACTTGGTAATCGGCCTGAAAGCCGCCACCTGGTCCATCTCCTGGAATGCGCTCTTGCCGCGCTGGCTGATGGGTGCCGAGCCACCAATCGCGAGCAGCGGCGCACAGTCGGCCCACGCGTTGGCGACGCCCGTGATCAGGTTGGTGGCCGCCGGACCCGAGGCGGCCATGCACACCCCCAACGTGTTTTTGACGCGCCCATACGCATGCGCCATCATCGCCGCCGCCTGCTCGTGCCGGACGTCGATCGCCCGCAAACCCTCCTCGAGGCAGGCGGACTCGGCGGCCATCATCGGGCCACCCATGATGTAGAAGAACGTGTCGAAATCCAGCTTGCGCAGCGCGCGGGCCAGGATCTGTGAGCCGTTGACCAGAGCCATGGGGCTAAATGACCTCCTCAGCACGCAGCGCGTTCAGCTGTTCGGGCGTGCGGCCGAGCAACTCGCCGTAGACTTCAGGATTGTCCTGGCCGAGCAGCGGCGCCGGCTTCAAGGCAACCGTCGAATCGGTCATCTTGACCGGCCAGCCAGGTATCGTGACCTGCCCGCGTACGGGGTGATCGACCGTGCCGAAGGCACCTCGTTCGCGCAGGAATGCATCGTTGATCAGCTCATTGGTGTCGAAGACCGCACCCGCCGGAATGCCGGCCTGGCCGAGCGTTTCCATGACTTCGCGCTTCGTCCGCTGGGCAATCCACGGATTTAACGCCTCGTCGACGGCATCGTTGTTGGCCGAGCGCTCCCGGTTCGTCGCGAAGCGCGGGTCGCTGAGCAGATCCTCGCGGCCGATGACGCGCAGCAGTTTCTCCCAGTGAGAATTGCTCGCCCGCGTCGTGTACACGTAGCAGTAGTCGTTGGGTCCGCCGCCCTTGCACGCGTAGGCCTCGCTCGGGGCATTCGTGCCCAACACCCCGCGGTTGCCGACGCGCGGGGCGGCCTTGTTCGACGCCAACTGGCTCGCGTAGGCGATCCGACAGAAGTTGATGACTGCCTCCTGCATCGCGACTTCGATCCGCTGGCCGCGGCCGGTGGTCTGGCGCTGGTACAGCGCCGCCAGAATGCCGATGGCGGTGTGCAGGCCCGTACCCGTATCGCCGATGGTCGGCCCGGGCTTGAGCGGTCGGCCGTTGGGCTCACCGGTGGTACTCAAGGCGCCGCCAACGGATTGCGCGATCATGTCGAACGACAGGAATTTCTCGTATGGACTCCCCGCGCCAAAGCCCTTGATCTGGGCGTAGATGATGCGCGGGTTGACGCGCGAGACCTCGTCGTAACTGAAGCCGAGTCGGTCGATGACACCGGGGCCAAAGTTCTCGACGAACACGTCGGCCTGTTCGATCAGGCCGCACAGCAGCTCACGCCCGCGCGGATCCTTCAAATTGCACGTGACGCTGCGTTTGTTGGCGTTCAACAGGAGGAAGTAGAACGAGTCGGCGCCGGGTCGGTCGCTCGAGGCCGCGCGCCCCTGGTCGCCCCGCTTTGGCTCCTCGACTTTGATGACCTCTGCTCCGAGCCAGGCCAACGTCTCGGTACACGAGGTCCCAGCTTCGAACTGGGTCAGGTCGACGACTCGCACGCCCGCCAAGGCCGGGCGGCCATTTGACTGCTCGCTGGGCTGCACGCGCCCAGTGTACGCCCGGTGTGGGACGGCGCCGGGCGGAACCGAAACCGTAAGCAGGTTGTAGCGCAGCGCTCGATGCCGCCCGCGTCGGCCGGCGTTAGCGTGAACAATGTGGCCCGACCTCAGCCTGCCGATGAAGGCTCACCGGCGCGGCTGATCGCGGTCATGGTCGGCATCGTCGGCATTCTGCTTCTGGGCAGTCTGGCCTGGTCGGCGGTCGGCGCGTTGTTCTCGGCGCTGGGCGAAGCGGCCGCGGCCGTCACGAGCGGCGGCACCCCTCAGCCGAGGCTCCTGGTTGGCCCGGCGTCGCCCCAACCGGCGACCCCAACCGCTGTCGGGACGCAGATTCCGGCCGGCCGGGCGACCCAACAGCCGACGCCGAGTTTGACATTGACCCCCGAGCCGTCATCGGAGCTCACGCCGACGGTTGAGCCAGCGCTCACGCCCACCCCGTCGGCCAGTGGTCGCTCGCCCTGGATTCTGCTGCCGCTGCCCGCGCCGGGGACGCGCGTGCCGCCCGGCCCGCAGGTGATCGAGGCCCGCGGCCGCGGAGATACGGCGATCACGGCGATCAAGCTGGAACTCGACGGCGCCGCGCTGGGTGTCGCGCTCGAGCAGCGCAGCGAGTCGACGTGGCGCGGCTCGTCGACGGCTCAGGTGGCCGCCGGTCATCACGCCGTCCGCGCCACCGTGATCGACGACCAGGGCCGCAGCGGCAGCTTTCGCTGGACCTTCGACGCCGGGCCCTGAGACCGGGGCTACTGGCGGCTCTTCCCCGGGGACTCGCTGACTCACAGCAGTGCCTTCCGTCTTTGGAACGCCGGCGGTCTCGCGACCGACTGTCCGCTTGCTCACGGCAGAGCCTTCCCTTTTGGAAGATGGCGCAACGACGTCGCAGGAGTACCGCGCGAAGCCCTAACTACTGACTTCGTCCTCGGGCGAGCACGACCACCGTGGGCTCGGTGGGCAATGACGCCGGCGTGATGTTCAACCGGCTGCGCGGCGACGCGTCGGCCGCCGCGCCGAGCTCGCGGCAGAAGCGCTCGATGTCGTCCAGCGGCAGATGGCCGCGCGTTTCGTCCGTCGCATAGTGCATCGGCACGATCAGCTTCGGCTCGACCTGGGCGATGATCGCGGCCGCCTGGGTCGCGTTGATGGTGCAGTTGCCGCCCACCGGTACCAGCAGGACATCAGCGTCCTTGATGTGGGTCAGTTCCTCGGGGCTCAGCGGCGCCTCCGCCAGATCGCCGAGGTGGCACACCGTGAGCTCCTCGAGCTGGATGATGAACGCCGTGTTCTTCGGGCTGGCGGTGTCCGAGCCGTTCTTGCGCCGCAACGTGCGCACACCCCAGATGAGTGCGCCGCCGATCTCGTACTCACCCGGCCCACGCAAGACCCGCGGATGCCCCTCGACGCCCGACATTCCCGCGTGGTGCGGGTGATCGTTGGAGATCGTGACCACGTTGGCGCTGGTCGCCAGCGGTGGGTAGCCCCAGTCCGCGCCTTCGTAGGGGTCGGTCAGAATCGTCACGTCGCGACCCCGCAGTCGAAAACAAGCGTGGCCGAGCCAGGCGAGATCCACGCTTGAGTTTACCAGTCCTCAACCGTGTTCTTTCTCCAGTGCACGGATGGACTGGTATAACCGCCACGGCGAGTAAGGCGGTGAAGACAATGAAGTTCTGGCGAGCACTCGTAGTTCTGCTGGTTGTCTGCTCCGGTTTGCTCGGACAAGGTGTGCTCCAGGCGCCGGTCGCGGCGGCCGCCACCCCTTCGCTCAACGCGCCGCTGGCGGCCGAAGATGCCCCGACCCAGGTTCGCGCCTTTGGCGAGGCGTACACCCTCATGCTCGACCACTACGTCTACCCGCTGGATACGAAGGCGCTGCTCGGCGCCGCGTGGGATCAACTGATCAGGGACGCGGACGGCAAGGCCGCGACGCCTGGCGAGACCCCAGACTTTACCGGCGATCGCGCCGCGGACCTGGCGACGATGCGCGCTGGGTTGACGGCGTACCTCGCGCAACCGAACAGCAGCCCCGAAGGCTTCATCGCGGCCCACGCGCTGATCCGCGGGATGGTCCACTTTGTCGACGAAGGCCACACCTACTTCCTGGACCAGGAGCAGTACAAGGACTACCAGTCATGGTCGCGGGGCGACAACACCTACGTCGGCATCGGCATCAGTGTCAGCTCGCGCGAGTCTGAGCCGCGCATCGTCGAGGTGTACGACGACACACCGGCCGCACAGGCTGGCCTGCAGGCCGGCGATATTCTGGTGCGGATCGGCGGGAAATCGGTCGACGGCCTCGCGCTCGACGAGATGACGGCCCTCGTTCGCGGCGCCGCCGGGACCAGCGTCGAAATCGTGGTGCGCCGCGGCACGGACCCGCAGGAATTGACCTTCAACGTGATGCGCGCCGAGATTCGCTTGCAATTCGTCAAGCAAAAGCTGCTCGAAGACGACATTGGCTACGTAAGCCTGCGCGGGTTCCCCGAGCCGTCAGTGGTCGATTCCATCGAACAGGACGTCTCGAAGTTTCAAGAAGCCGGCGTCCGCGGACTCGTGCTCGACCTGCGCGGCAACTCGGGTGGTCGCATTGACGTTGGCACCCGCTTGCTGAGCGATTTCCTGCCGGCTGGCACCAGCGTCTACGAAGAGATCGACCGAGGCGGTGAAAACAGCATCCACTTTTCGCGCGCCGGCAGCCAGTACGATCTGCCGCTCGTCGTGCTCGTCGATGGCGGCACCGCCTCGATGGGTGAGATCTTCGCGTCCGCGGTGCAGGAACACGGCGCGGCCACGATCCTCGGCACCAACACGTCAGGCAGCGTCGCCGCCGCGCAGGTCTTCGGACTGCCCGACGGCTCGGGCTTGCAGGTCACGGTCTTCGAGATCCTCTCCGCGGGTGGCAAACCGCTCAACAAGGTGGGCGTCGTGCCCGATGAAGTGATCGAGCCCGATCCCGCCGACACCGCCCAGGGAGCCGATCCGGTCCTCAGTCGCGCCATCGAGATCTTGCACGACCAGTCGCAGTCCAAAGATCAGCCCGCTGGCGCCATCAACCAGGCCGCGTAGATCGCAGACCTGCCCGCTGCGCTCGGCGAGGAGAAACTCCAACTCCGCGGAACATCGCTTCACTCCTGCGTGCGATGCGGGCAGCCGAAGCTAAGGCGGCGAAATTCCTTCGCGGAATGACACTACACTCGTACGCTCAGGATGACTCAAGCAAACGAGTTGACGCTTGCCCAGGTGATGCTGCCAGAGGACGCCAATCCGCGTGGCAACGTGCATGGTGGCACGCTGATGAAGCTCGCCGATAGCGCCGGCGGGGTGTGCGCCACCCGCCACGCGCGCCGACCGCTGGTGACCGCGGTCATCGATTCCATGACCTTCGAGCAGCCCGTCTACGTCGGGAATCTGGTCGTGTTGCACGCGACGCTGACCTGGACCGGCCGAACGAGCCTGGAAGCCGAAGTCACCATTGACGCCGAGGATCTCCTGAGCGGCGTCGTGCGCCACATTTCGACCGCCTATTTCGTCTACGTCGCCACCGACACCGACGGCCGTCCGACGCCCGTCCCGCCACTGGAAGTCACCACTGACGACCAGCGCCGGCGCTGGCACGAGGCGGAGCAGCGCCGCGTCGTGCGCCTTGGACGTCCGTCCGGGGCCTCGCACGCGACGTGACGCCCGCAACCTCGAACCGCCTGCCCCCGGCGGCGTTACGCACCCTCGACGCATACGCCGACGACGTCCTCGCCTGCCCGCCCGAGCTGGCCCGCCGAGGTGGGGTGCACGTGCTCGCGACCGCGCGCCGGGCGCTGCCCGCCTGGCACGGGTACACCCTGCCGATCGTCGCCCTGAGCTTTGCGCCTGGCGCGGTCGTGGCCTGCCGCACCGACCTGGCGAATCAACTGCTGGCCGAGCTTGGGTCCGACAGTCATCAGCCGTACCTGGATGGTCCGGCGCTGCGACGCCTGTGGCGGGCCATCGGGCGCTGCATTCCCAACGCCTTTACGCTGGCGGGTGACTTTCGCGCCGCCGACCCCGCGACCTTCGCGCCATCGCCCAACATCGATCGGGCCGAGCACATTCCAGACGATGATCCGTCGGCCCTGCATCTGCGCACGCGCTTTGACGGCGCCATTTTCGGCGTGCGCGGCCCGCATGGCCGCCTCGTATCCTGGGCCGCCCTCAAACTCAAGTCGGACCATGTCTGGGAGATCGCGGTCGCCACCGAAGCCGACTATCGGGGCCGGGGGTATGCGCGCGACGTCGTCTCGGCTGCCTCGCGCTTTACGCTGGACCACGATCGACTCCCGATCTATATCCACGATCGCGATAACGGCTCCTCGGCGTTCGTCGCTCGCGCCGTTGGCTTCCAGTTGTACGCGGAGATCGTGCTCAGCGAATACTGAGGTATGCGCTTCGACACCCTGGCCGTTCACGCTGGCGAGTTCCCCTTTACGATCGACGGTGCGCATCCGACCGCGCCGCCACTGGTACCCGCGTCGAGCTACTGGTACGAGTCAGTGGACGATCTGGATCGCGTGCTTGGCGACGCGCAGCCCGGCTACTCGTATGCACGCTACGCCAGCCCAACCGTTGTTGGCTTCGAGGCGGCCGTGGCTGCGCTGGAAGGTGCGCCGGCGGCCGTCGCGTTCGCCTCCGGCATGGCCGCCATTCACGCCGCCGTGCGCGCGTGCGCGCCCTCGCCGGGCGCCGTGCTCTTCGCCTCGCAGGACTGCTACGGCGGCACCTTCACCCTGCTGAACAACACGTTGACTCAGGAAGGCCTGACGGTGCGATTCGTCGACGTCTTCGACTTGCCTGCGCTGGCGCGGCGCCTGGCCGAGGAGCGGCCGGCGGCGCTCCTGCTGGAGGTGGTATCGAATCCGCTGGAGCGCGTCGCCGATCTGGAGGCGGTCCTGGCGCTCGGCAAGACTACCGGTACGCCGATCCTGGTCGACTCCACGTTTACGACGCCATACCTGATCAGGCCGCTGAGCCAGGGCGCCACCGCGGTCATTCACAGCGCGACGAAGTACCTCGGCGGGCATGGCGACGTGACTGGTGGGGTCGTCGCGTGCAGTAGCGAGGAGCAGGCGGCTGGGCTGCGAAACTGGCGGAAATATACGGGCGCGGTGCTTGGGGTGATGGAGGCGTATCTGTCGCTGCGCGGCGTGCGCACGCTGTCGCTGCGGATGACGCGCCAGTGTGCCAACGCGGCCGCGGTCGCGCACACGCTGGCTGGCGATCGACGGATCGAGCGGGTCTACTATCCAGGTCTCGCGGAGAGCCCCGACTATGCGGTCGCCAGTCGCCTGTTTCCCGAGGGCCTGTTCGGGGCGATGCTCGCGTTTGCGATCCGAGACGCCGACAAGCCCGCGGTGATGGGCTTCCTCGAGCGGCTCGAGCTGATCCGCGCTGCGCCCACCATGGGCGACTGCTTCAGCCTGGTGCTCTATCCCGTGATCGCCTCACACCGCGGCCTGACGCCGGCCGAGCGCCGCGAACGTGGCATTCACGACAACATCGTCCGCTTCTCTGCCGGCATCGAAGACCCGGCCGACCTGCTCGCCGACCTCGATCAGGCGCTGGCCTAACCCGCGGCTGCCCGCCTCGCCGTCGCTCGCTCCATCGGGAGGGACCCCAGTCTGAGTTCCCGGAAACCCGAAGACCCACGTCGCTACGCCTGGTCACTAACGAGGCGCATATCCCAGCTACCTGAACGACCCGGACATCCGCGTCGCTGCGCTCGCTCCATAGCGAGGGGCATATCCCGGCTACCTGAACGACCCGGACATCCGCGTGGCTGCGCTCGCTCCGTAGCGAGGGGCATATCCCGGCTGCCTGAACGACCCGGACTTCCGCGTGGCTGCGCTCGCTCCGTAGCCAGGGGCATATCCCGGCTACCTGAACCACCCGGACACCCGCGTGGCTGCGCTCCTCAGGGACAGAACATCCCTTCAGTTCCTGGTAAGACCGACGGAAGTACGCAGCCGAACGGCGTCGGCCTGCGGCTAGCCCGCCGGCACGGCGTCGTCCGGAGCCGGCGGATTATCGGTCGGCGGCGGGTTGTCGGTCGGCGGCGGATTGTCGGTCGGCGGCGGATTATCGGTCGGCGGCGGGGCATCCACTGCGACGCCGTCGCCGACGATGACTTTGCCTTTCATCCACGGATGCAGCGTGCACACGTACGGGAACGTGCCAGCGTCCGGAAAGAACCAGGAGAAGCCCTCGCTGGGGTCAAGATTG
>DATGER010000180.1:0-8330 GCA_035309865.1 Chloroflexota bacterium | reverse complement strand
GCAAACGCAGAGCTCGTCGCGACCGAGCGTATCGACGGCGTCATCCCCTCGGTGGATCCGGAGCCTGCACACGAAAGCCAATCCATCGCCGCCTCCACTTCATGGATCAATGGCGACATTCCGGTCAAGTGACCCACTAGTCGTTTTCGCCCTGGTTGTTACTGCCGTGGTGGCCGTGATCCCCGTGACCGTCGTCGCCATGATCGCCATGATCGCCCTGATCGCGCTGGTCGCCGTGGTCACCATGTTGGCCTGGCGGACCAGTATGGCAGTGGTTGTCGTCGCCAAAACCGTTACCGGGTCGGTCGTCATCACCGGTACACGAGGTCGTCGGCTGGGCGGTTGTGACGGTAAACGTGGCCGAAGCGCTGTGACCGCTGCCGACGCCGGTGGCGCTGATCGTGTGCGCTCCACCCGAGAGCGACGAGGACAGGGCAATAACGGTGCTGAAGTTGCCGTTTCCGTCGCTGGTAACAGATATCACGACGCCACCGTCGACCGCAATGTTCACGGTTTCACTGGCTCCGAAGCCCGAGCCAGTCACGGTGACGTTGCTGCCCGCGGCGCCTGAGCTTGGGCTCAGCGAAACGTTCGCGCCACCGACGTTGGCGTTATTCACGGTGAACGTGGCGGTGACCTGGAACCCGCTCGACTGCCCCGTGGCGAACACGGTGTGATTACCGTTGGCGCTGCTCGGGACGTTGAAGTTGGCGCTGAAGGCGCCGGTGCTGTTCGGCGTGGCCGTGATGACCTGGTTGCCGGCCGTGTCCCAGCCAACCACGATGCCCTCACCGTTGACGAAGCCGGTCCCAGACACGCTGACGCCCGTGGCTGGCGGGCCGGAGGTTGGACTGAGCGTCAGGCTGGACGGTACGGTGAAGTTGGTCGTCGCGGTGTTGCTGCCGTCCGTGGCGAAAATCTGATACGTGCCGCCCGTCACGTTGGGGATGGTGACCGACAAGTTATTGATGTTGCCCCCGCTATCGGCGGCTTCGGCTCCGATGAGCGTTCCACCAGAACCGTTGAAGAAGACGTGGACCGTCTTCGTAGGCGAGAACCCGTTGCCGCTGACGGTCGCCCCCGTGCCGATGGCGCCGCTGCCAGGTGAAATCGAAACCCCCGCGGCCGCGGCCACCCCCGCCGCCGGCAGACCCAGCGCGAGTACCGTGCCGAGGGCAACGAGAACGCGAAGTGCTGTTCGCATGTCTTTCTGATTCCTCCAAGCTGCGCAGTTCTGTATTCACAACGAATCGCCAAGTGGGTGGCGTTATGGGGAATTGTTACCGCTTAGTTACAGGCTCGCGCAGGTCGCGCTGACCGCGCGGACGCAGCTGCGAAGCGTAGTACGCCTCTTTTGCCGCGGGGGCGGCGTAGCCGTGGCGTTGGAGGTTAGTCTCGGCCGGGCTGGTGATCCGGGGCAGTCCTCAGCGAACGGACTTGGCCTGGTGAGACAAGGTGCGCGGCTCTTGAAATTGGCTGGGCAGCTTGCCGCGTCGCTCGTACCCACGCAACGTGCGCACGCTCATCGCGGCGCGCGCAGCCGCTTGCTCTTGAGTTCGACCTTTGGCGCGCTCGCGCCGCATCAGCAGTACCTCCGAGTCGCGCTTCATGCCGCTCCCTTCGTCCGGAAGCCTCGCTCGCCCGCGCGCGCCGAGCGGGCTCCCGCCAGTGCCGCCGGACTGCCCGCTTGAGCTCGGCGAGCACATGGGGGCCGACGTGCTGGCCAAAGTCGAGCGACGATGGCCGAAGAAGCGTCATGAGCTCGGGCCGTGCCTGGTGTGGACCGGACCGAGGGGTCCCGACGCGGAGACCGGGCCGTACGGGCGGATGTACGACCCAGCGATCGGTAAGACCGACTACGTGCATCGGGTGGTGTGGCGGCGTTGCTATGGGCCAATCCTGCGCGGACTGGACGTCGACCACACGTGCAACGTCGGCTTGTGTGAGCGGCCTGACCACCTGCAGCTGCTGACGAAGCCAGCAACACGCGCAGGCGGCATCAACGGCAGATTGATTGATGGCTGTGTACGGCTTTTTGCCGTACAGTGGCCGTATGAGTGAAGCGCCCGAACTCCCCGGGTCTCCCGGCCAGCCGCGGGGAGTGCACCAGTCGACCAGTAGTGAAGAGTGGATAAAGCGGGCGGCCGACGCGGTGACGGAGCACATTAAGGCTCACCCCTGATTGGGACCTACGAAGAGATTATTGGTGCAGGCCGGCTCAAGCTCACTGTCGTCCTGCCCGCGGGGGGAAATGGCCACGTTGCGCAACATTGCCGCCAGGCGAGCTTGTCCTTGACCGACGTCGTCCGTCGCGCGATCGCCATGGAGCAATTCATCGAAGAGGTTGAGAGCCAGGGCGGCAAGCTCCTAGTCGAGCAACCTGATCACAGCATGCGGCAGCTCGTCCTGCGCTGATGGCGGAGTCGCCACCTGGCGACGACGATCGAATTACACGACCGTTTGAACTACACCGTCCCAATTTCCCGTCAGGAGGGCGGTGCCCGCGCAGCCGGGCTGAACGTCGCGGCGGCTTCATGTAATAGTCCACGCAGGTGCGCATAGCCACCAAGATGGTCGGCGGACTCGGGGTGGCTGTAGGTCAGCGCCCCGGTCTGGCGAATGACGGTGCGCTTTTCGTCCAGGATGAGCGGGATCGCGTCGGTGTCAATGCCGCGGCGCGTGATGGCGGCCTTGGCCAGGGCGTTCTCGATCTCCGATTGGTGTACATGTCCACTTTCACGATCGGATAGCCGCTATCGCGACAATCCTGTTCCGGGCGCAGCGTATTCGGCTGATAGTCGCGCGGCGCGACCACGTAGGTGGAGCGCCAGATCAAGTCCGTGCAGGAGCAGGTCCAGGGCGAACTCGAACTCGAACTGATCATCGCAACCTCCGCCGACGACGGACGCCGCATCGTGGTAGACCGCCTCGACCATCTCCGCGATGTGCGGATAGCTACCTCCCATCTCGCGGACCAGCATTGCCGGCGTGGCCGGATCGACGCTCGGCGAGTCGTCGAACACCTCCTGGGTGAAGCCATAAAGACGGCTTCCCATGGTGTGCAGCGCATGGTGGGCGAGGTCGGCCGAGAAGCCCCCGGCCCGGAACATTCCGATCATCGAGTCGATGTAGGCCAGCACCACCGGTGATGGGTTCGTCCGCGACTCGATCACTCCTGGCGCCCAGGGGTGACGCTGGAGCGCTCGGCGCGCCGAGAGGATCCGCTGCCGGACCGCGCTCCTCCAATCGGTGTCGCTGACCGGCGGATCGATCTCGCTCACGACGATGTCGACCATGCCGTCCAGGAGCTCGTCTTTGTGGGCCACGTGCTTGTAGAGCGCCATCGGGACCACTCCGAGCTCCTCGGCCAGCTTGCGCATGCTGAGTGCCTCGATCCCGACCTCATCGGCGAGAGCGACGGCGGCGCGCAGCACGCGGTCCCCGCTAAGGCGGATCCGGCGCGGTACCTCCATCGCCTGGGCCATCTGGGTCGGCGTGCCCTCACTCAAGTCCAGGTTTCCTCTTGACAAGCGTACAGCGTACACCTATGCTAAGCAAGGGTGTACGCCGTACACCAACGGGAATGTCCGAAAAGGGATCTCAGGAAGGAACAAGGAATGGACTCGAATCGGCGAACAGCCCTGACGGTGGGGATCCTGTTCATTGCCGCGACCGCTGCCAGCCTGCTGGGAACGGCAGTTGAGGGACCCGTCTTGCGTGGAACGGACTACCTCACCCGGATCTCGGAGAACATGACCCGCGTGTCCGCAGGTGGGCTCATGGAGCTCATCGCCGCCGGCACGAGCGCCGGCATCGCCATCTCCCTCTATCCGGTCCTGAAGAGGTGGAGCGGGACCCTGGCCCTGGGGGCCCGTCGTTTTCAGGGCCATGGAGTCCGTCATGTACACGTTGGGCGCTGTGAGCATGCTTTCCCTGCTCAAGGTGGCTCAGCAGTTCACGCAAGCAGCCGGCACTGACCGCGCGCCGTTCCAGGAGATTGGCGATTCCCTACTCAGTGTCCGAGAGGAGGCAGTCCTGGCCGGCGTGTTTGCTTTTGCCCTGGGCGCCCTCATGTACTACTACGTCTTGTACCGGTCGCAACTGGTTCCGCGTTGGCTGTCGGGCTGGGGTATCGCGGGCGAACTCCTCATGCTCGTGGCCTGCCTGTCGGCCCTCTTCAGCCGCAACGCGGTGACCTCCTACATCGTGCTGGTGCTTCCGATCGCCGTGCAGGAGATGGTCATGGCGGTTTGGCTGATATCCAGGGGATTCCGTTCAGCCGTCGATGAAGCTGCGCACCAAAACGCGCAACGGGAGTCGGCTGCGACGGACGTATGGACCGGCCCGGACTCCTTTTCAGCGTGTGCTCGCCAGCGGAGTGCTCGATGCAGCCAGTGAGCGTCGCCTGAAGGCGGTCTATCGAGCACTGGACCCGGTCCGGCTGCTCAACCAATTGGAGTCGCTGCAGGAAACACTTCTGGCGGCATGCCATGTTCCGGACGCGCGGCCATTCGGCCATCAGCGACCTGGTGGCGCGGTTCGATCTCAACGCGTGTGGCGGAACTGGCGGTGAGGCGACCGCAGAGACACTGGTACGGCTACGGCCTGACGGAACGCCCAGACGTAAGTACCGCCGCACCGAAACGTCGAAGGGACCGCGGCTCTACCGTACGCGCACGGATCCGTTTGCGGCGGTGTGGGACGAGGTCTGTGGGTGGCTGACGGCTCAACCTGAACGTAACGGACGATCCGTCTTCGACGAGCTGCAGCAGTTCTACCCCGGCCAATTCACCAACGGTCAGCTGCGCACGTTGCAGCGGCACATCGCGGTCTGGCGAACCAGAACGGAGCTGGCCTTCGATGATGGTACGGCCGACGATATCGAGCAGGTTGCGCTCGCCTCGCTGCCACCGCCACTGCGCGTCGCCGTCGATGCCGTTACATCCGCGGAGTACACCGCGTGAGCCCGGCCAAACGACCCAATGACGCCGTACGTGACGGATCGCGTTACGCATCGATGACTGCGCCACAGGAAGGCTCCGGGTGCCTGGTGTGCGGCAAACTGCTGGCGGATGCCCGAGCCAAATTCTGTTCGCCGGCTCACAGGCAGCTCGCCTACCGGCCTCGCCGGCAGGACTCGCCGCAACCGGATGAATCAGACCTTCGTCGACACCTGCAGCGGCAGCGACGGTTGGCGGTTCACACGATCTACGAGTGTCCGAACTGCCAGGAGCGCTTCGTCGGCGAAAGGCGGTGTCAAACGTGCGGGCACTTCTGTCGATCGGCAGGACTGGGCGGTCATTGTCCGGAGTGCGACCAGCCGATCTTGCTCGCCGATCTCCTCGAATAGCACCCGAGGGGAGAATCAGACTCTTGTCGATGAGCGATCGCACGCGCTCCAGCACCGTCCGCGTCGAAAACTCGGAGTCACCCACGATCGCCGTGGCCGCCTCCAGGGTGAAGCCGCCCACAAACACGGATAACGCCCGAAACATCGCCTGCTCGTCGCTCGGGAGCAGGCTGTAGCTCCAGGCGACGGCTGCCCTGAGAGTGTGGTGGCGTACTGGAGCGTGCGAGGCCCACCGGTAAATAGCAGCAAGCGCTGATTCAGCCGTGCCTGGATGGCCGCGAACGGAAGAAGCTTCGTGGCGGCTGCGGCCAGCTCGATAGCCAGTGGCAACCCTCCAACCGGATGCAGATGTCCTTGACAAGGCCGGCGATGTCCGGGGTCAGCGTAAAGTCTGGTTTAAGTGCCCGCGCTCGGACAATGAAGAGTGTCACCGCCGCGGTTTTCGCAATCGAAGCATGATCGGCGGCGCCTGGCGGTGGCAGCTCCAGTGGCGGAACGGGCCACTCGTGCTCCCAGCTCAGGTGGAGCGGTTCCCGGCTGGTCACGAGTACCTTCAAGCCAGGACTCTTAGACAGCAACTCCGCGAGAAGCGGCAACGCCGCGACCACTTGCTCGAAGTTGTCGAGCACCAGCATGACTTGCCACGACCCGACAACGACGTTTTAAAAAAAAACCGTCTTTGTTTTTATGGCTCAGTTGAAGGCGGGCATGACCTCTTCGCACAGCAGTTGGAGCGACCGCATGACGCCCTCGCGCGGGGTGACGCCGCCCGAGTTGAGCTCGGCCAGGATGCCGTCCAATCCGAGATCGTCGGTGATGCGCCTGAGGCGCTCCACGACCATTTCGGGCGTGCCGACGATGACTTTGTCGCGCAGGACCTCGTCGAACGTGATGGCTTGCAGCCGCCGGCCGCGGACGTCGCGCTGCTCGATCGCCCGCGCGCCGGCCACGCTCGCCGACGCCTCGAGCTGCTCGCCCAGCTGGCGGTAGAACTGCATGATGCTCGCCTGCGGCTCTGCGTACGCGCGCTCGACGGTATCCGCGACGTAGACCGGCACGCGCAGGAAGACCCGACCCCGCCCGGGGTGGCCGGCCGCGGTGTAGGCGGCCCGATAATCTGCCACGAGTGGCGCGAGCTCGCCCAGCGTGCCAAGCCGTACGGCGGCGAAAATGTCATAGCCCTGCGCGCCGATGGTCGGAAAGGTGTCGGGACTGGTCGCCGCGACGCGGATCGGCGGATGTGGCCGCTGGTATGGCTTCGGCACAACGTTGACGTCGTGGAACTGGAAGTAGTCGCCCTCGAACGAGAACGTCTCCTGCGACCATGCCCGTCGGACGACCTCGAGCGTCTCCGCGAAGCGTTCGCGACTCTCGGCGTACGGCACACCGTACTGCTGGTAGGTCCGCGCGAAACCACTGCGGCCGACGCCGAAGATCAGCCGGCCCTGGCTAACCTGGTCGACGGTCGCCGCCTCCTCGGCAAGCCGCAGCGGGTGACATAACGGCAAGACCTGGACGGCCGTACCGACCTTGATGCGGCTCGTGCGCGCGGCGATGGCAGTGGCGACGGTCAGCGGCGCCGAGAGGACCCCACGCAGCGGCGAAAAGTGCAGCTCGGCCAGCCAGACCGCATCCAGCCCCCACCGTTCGGCCGCATCGACTAACTCGAACCCATCCTGGAACGCCTGGGCGTACGTGACGCCGGCCGCGCGTTCGAACTCGTGAAAGATCCCGAACTCCACCGCCACTTTCTCCCAGGCCGACGATACCCTACCGGCCAGATCCCACCAACACCATGCGCTTCGGCATCGCGCTCCAGAGCAACAAGACGCCGGCCGAGTACGTCGCCCAAGCTCAATCGATCGAGCAGTACGCGTTTGACGTCGTCAGCGTCTACAACGACCTCTTCTTCCAGCCGGCGTTCGGTCCGCTGCTGCTGATGGCGCCACATCTACGGCGGGCGCAGCTTGGCCCTGCGGCGCTCAATCCTTTTTGCACCCATCCGGTCGAGATTGCCGGGCAGATCGCGGTCCTGGACCTGGTGACGCAGGGTCGCGCGTACCTCGGGCTGGCGCGCGGCAGCTGGCTCGATCAGCTCGGCATCGTGTCGCGTCGGCCGATCCAGACGCTGCGGGAGTGCGTGCGGCTGATCCGCCACCTCCTGAGCAAACAGGCTGGCGGGTTTGCAGGCGAGGTCTTCAGCCTCAGTCCCGGGCACACGCTCCAGTACCCGGTAGTCCGCGAATCGGTGCCCATCACCATCGGCACGTGGGGTCCGCACACGGCGCGTCTGGCGGGCGAACTGGCCGATGAGGTCAAAATCGGTGGCTCGGCCAATCCCTCCATGGCGGGATACCTGCGCGCATTTATTGTCGACGGCGAGCGTGCGGCTGGCCGAGCCGCGGGCAGCGTCGGCGTCTGTCTGGGCGCGGTGACCGTCGTCGACCTCGATCGTGCCCGAGCCCGCGCCGCGGCACGCCGCGAACTGGCCATGTACGTACCGATCGTGGCGCCACTCGACCCGACGCTCCGCGACGCCGAGTGGCTGCGGCCAATCACCGCGCTGGCCGAACGCGGCGACTTCTCGGCGATTGCCGGTCTCATCCCGGACGCAGCGCTGGACCGCCTGGCCTTCGCCGGCGCGCCGGCTGACCTGGTGCGCCAGGTGGAAGATCTGGCGCGCGCGGGGGTGACTCGCGTCGAGTTCGGTACGCCCCACGGTCTCGACCCACTCGAGGGCATTCGCTTGCTCGGCGAGCAGGTGCTACCGTCGTTCCGCAGCTGAGCACACCATGACCGACACGTTCGAGCTCTTCGACCTGCGAGTCACGATCGAGGCGATCCACGGCCGCTGTACGTGCGACCACGTGGTGGGTGACTGGTTCGAAGTCCAGGGTGGCAAGTTGAGCCTGCCGCCCGGACAGAGCTTTTGCCTGTACGCGCTGCAATCCACGCTGCCCCTGCTGCCGGCCAAACAGCG
>DATGER010000179.1:0-7809 GCA_035309865.1 Chloroflexota bacterium | reverse complement strand
AGTGGCGCCGCGTCACGCCGGCGTCACGCCGTGCGTCACGCGACCGTCGCGCCGTGCGTCACGCCAGCCGTCACACCAGCCGTCACGCCGTGCGTCACGCGACCGTCGCGCCGTGCGTCACGCCAGCCGTCACGCCGTGCGTCACGCGACCGTCGCGCCGTGCGTCACGCCAGCCATCACACCAGCCGTCACGCCGTGCGTCACGCGACCGTCGCGACGGGGTCAGGGCGAAGCGGTGGCGTCGGCGGCGGCGCCGTCACGCGGCGCTAGCACGCCCGCCGTCACCGGCCGCGTCACCCTGGCGTCACGGGGACCGTCACCGCTGCGGCACAGGCGCCGACCCAGCCGTCCTTGAGGCCAGGCTGCCCGCCGACCTTTTTGCAAACGGCCTGTCATTTGCGTGACCGACGCTGCCTGTGCCGCGGCAGCGGGTTTGAATGACTAGATCGGCGTCAGCGCCACGTCGAGGACGGCGGCCTGCCCGGCGCGCACCGCGGCCAGGCCGCGCTCGATCGCGGGACCGAGCTCATCGGGATCCTCGACCCGCTCGCCATACGCATGGCAGCTCCGCGCCAGCATCGCGTAGTCCGGCGGCGTCGAAAATCTGACCCCCGGGAAGGCGTTGGCCCGACTCGAGGCGCCGTCAGGAAACAGCCCGAGCACCGGCATCTTGCTGGCGTTGTAGCCAGCGTTATTAAGGATGACCGTCAGGAACGGTGCCTGTGCCTGCTGCGCCGCCCACAACGCCGCCACCGGCGAGCCGAAGACAAAAGAGCCATCGCCGACCAGCGTCACGACCGTATGGTCGGGCGCCGCGAGGCGTGCCCCAACCGCCGCCCCGAGGCCCCAGCCGAGGCCTGGCGCGCCCGCGCTGAGCAGGCTGCCCGGCGTCTGGCGCGCCAGGTAGCGCCGCACAGCATCGCTGCTGGTGATCATCTCGTCCAGGACAATCGACCGCGGCGGCAGCCGCTCGGCCAGCGCCGCCCCAACCCACTCGGCGGCGATCGGTCGTCTATGGCGGAGCGTCTCCAGAGCCGTGGCGCGCGACTGCGCCTGAGCCGCGTGGTGCGCCTCGTAGCGGGCTCGCCGGGTCGCCCACTGCTGGCGATCGGCCGGCGTCGCGGCGTCCGTCACCGCCGCGACGAGACCCCGGAGCGCCTTGCTGGAATCTGCCTGAATCGGCAAGTCCACCGGGAAGCCCCACAGCGAAATCGATTCCTTCAGCGGGTCGATGTCGATCTGGGCGATGCGCGTACCCGCCGCCGGCGTCACGTGACGCGGGATCCACGGCACGTCGACGTCGAGCATCAGGACGACATCAGCTTCGCGAATGGCGGCGTTCGAATCGTCGACATTCAGCGGATGCGCAAACGGCAGATTCAGCGGGCCGCGCGTATCGACCACCCGCATGCCCAGCAACTCGGCCAGCTCGACCAGCGGCGCCACCGCCTGCGGGTGGCGTCCGAGCGTCCCGACGATCGCGAGCGGCGCCTCGGCCCGCGCGAGCCACCCGGCAAGCTTCTCGAGCGCCAGCGGATCTCCCGCGGACGTCACCACCGGCACCGCGCGCCGTGCTGGCGTCAGGTCGACGCGCTCGCCCTCCGGGGGCTGCATCAACACTTCGCGCGCCGCCGTCAGGTACACCGGTCCGCACGGTTCGGATGCGGCCATCTGCACCGCGCGCGGGATCAGGTGGTGCAGCGTGTCGACGCGCGCCAGCTCGTGCGACCACTTCACGTAGCCGCGGACGATGCCGATCTGATCGGTGACGTCCTGCTGCCACTGAATGGATCGATCGCGTCCGCCGGGGGCGCGGCCGTCGACGGTGTACGGCGAGCGGCCCGCCAGCACGATGACGCCGGCCTGGCCGCGCATCGCGTCGTGGACATTGCCGCCCAGGTTCTGGGTGCCGACGTCGACGTGGACCACCACCAGCTGCGGCTTGCGCGTCACCAGAAAGTACCCGTGCGCGGCGGCCATGGCCACGTTTTCGAACAGGCACGGTACCAGCGTTGGCACCCGCTCGCCGTCCGCCGCCAGTGCGACGAGCGCCTCCTGGATGGGCGCCGTATCCGTACCTGGATTCAAGAACACATAATCGATGCCGCAAGCCACCAGCAGCTGCAGGATCGCCTCCGCCCCAGTGCGCGCCGCCGCTTGCAGCGGTAGTAGCTCAGCCGTGCCGATCGCGACGTTCGAAACCTGCGAGGTGGTAACTGCCATGACGTTGCTCGCCAGTGTACCCCTGCCCGCGTCCCCTGCCCGTCACGGCTCGAGACCACGGAATTGTGATGTGGGGCAGCGTGCCACGTGACGCTCGCGGTGACGCTGACGTGGTTAGTCTGAGCGGGTTATGTATGCGCCGTCGGCAGCGCACGTGTCCGACAGGGACTCCCGCCCTCCGCGTCTCCTCAGGATGCGATCCGCGACAGCTCTTCGGAGTCCGCGGATCCACGAGCATGCTCTCCTCGGAGATCGCCCCGGGAACACCACCACGCCTCGTGCGAAAGGAGGAGTTTGCCGCTAGCCCGTAGACATTTTTCGAAACCCGGCAGCCGGCGAGATTCAGACGCTGAGCTGGTTTTGACCGTGTGACCACTGACCGGCCGACAGCCGGACTGACCACCCCAGAGGGCGTATTCAGACACGCGCACCGCCGCGTCCTGATGCGCCCTCTTTTGCGTCCCCGCGGCAATCCCAGACGCCACTGAGACCAGGTGTCGCGCACAAGCGCGGCGCCTGGTCTCAGCTTTCCGGCTCACGGCGACCCAATCGGCTGGGGTCGCGCCGCCGCGGCCGGTGGCAGTTTACGACACGTCGCCCGCTGAGAGCGGAGCACCTCACCACACGAGGCGCTCCGCTCTCGCTGTGTGTGGAGTGAAGACGAGTGCCTCACGACATCGATCTTCGAGCTCTTGAACCCCACGATATTCTGGCCCTGCGCGACCTGGTTCGATTCGGGGTCCTCGCCGACGACCAGATCGCACGCCGCTACGGCGACTCTTCCCGCGCCACCGCCCGACTCCAGCTACTGGTCGAAGGCGGCCTGGTCGGCGCCTGGTCAGACGCGATCGAAAACACCGCCGTGTACTCGGCAACACCGGCTGGCGCCGGCGTCGCGCGTTGCGGCCTGCGTGCAACCAGACCGTCATACGAGCACCTGCGCCACGACATCGCCGTCGTCGACCTGGCCGACTACATCCTTGAGCACGAGCCGCACGCCGATTTCCGCACCGAACGCGAAGTCGCCCGGGTACTCCGCGGCGGGCGTGCCCCCACTCCCAACTGGGGACCGAAGACCTACGGCCACAAGCCCGACGGCCTCGTGCTCGCGGACGGCAAGCGCCTCGCCATCGAGCTCGAGCACTCCGAAAAGAGCGAGCAGCGCTACGCCGAGATTTGCCGCTGGTTCGCGCTGACCGTGCGGGTGGACGGCATCCGCTGGTACGTCGACGACCCGAAAACCATGGAGCGCATCCGTCGGGTCAACGAGCAGCACGGCTACGCGCAGGACGTCGACGTCACGTACGCGCCCTTTCCGCCCGGGGTCGTGGTGCGGCGCTGGGCGCCGCCGAGGCCACGGTGAAGTGGTTCCGCAAATCGCCGGTTGCGTCCGCTTCGAGAGTCGCGCCGCACGGCCTCGGGCTCGACCTCGGCCGCGTTGTCGTCGCGCCACCGCAAACGGCCTCGGTGTTCGCCCACCAGCAGTTCTGGCTCGGCCTGGCGGAGTTGGAGCGTCACGTGACCGTCATCGGCACGACCGGTTCCGGCAAGACCACCACGCTCGGCCGACTGATGGACGCCGCCATGACGGCCCGCTGGTCGGTCCTCGTCGTCGACGCCAAGGGCGGCCGGCTCGCCAACGTCTGCGCGGCCCTCGGCACCGTGCACGCGCTCCCTGCTCGGGTCTGGCTCCCGGGCCACCCGGCGAGCTGGAGTTATGACCTGTGCGCCGGTGAACCAACCGCCGTTGGTAACCGGCTGGTCGGGGCATTCGAACACGGACGTGACGGACAGGTGTACCGCAACCTGTCGCAGGCGCTGGTGCCGATGGCCGCCCGGGCGCTGCTGAACAGCGGCCAGGCGTGCACGCTGGACAGTCTGCGCTTCAGCCTCGACGAAGCGCACCTGGCCGGCCTCGCGCGCCGCGAAGCCGATGTCGCGATCAAAGCGGAAATGATCGCGATGCTCCAGGATCCGTTGCACCGGCGGGCGCTCTCGGGGCTGGTCGGGCGCTTCCGCTCGCTGCGGTACGGCGTGTTCGGGCCGTGGCTCCTGCCGTCGGACCATACCCTCGACCTCGCCGACTGCCTGCGGGCGCCCGGAGTCACGTATCTCGGTCTGCCGGCGACGGCGGCCTCCGAAGACGTGGCGCTGGTCGGCCGGGTGCTGATCCAGCATCTCAAGCAGCTCGCGTACGCCGGCCTGTGGTCGGACGCGCCACATCCGGGGTTGGTGGTCTTCGACGAGTTCGCCTCACTCGGCGAGGCGGTCCAGCTGGTTGACCTGCTGCTGCAGGCTCGCGAGGCGCGCCTGGCGGTCGTGATCTCAACCCAGCAACTGCCGAAGGAGCCGGTGCTCCGCAAGGCGCTGCTCGGTGCCGGCGTCCTGGGCGTCCATCAGGTCGGCGCACCCGAAGACGCCGAGGCCATGGCCAGAGCGCTCGGCACGCGCAGCGGCACCGAAATCGTGCGCCAGATCCAGCTCGGACCAACCGGTCCCCTCGCCCGCCGCCTGCTGCGTGGCCGGGAGTCGTTCCTGGTCACCCCGGACCAGATCGTCCGCCTGCCCGTCGGTCAAGCGGCCGTCAGCGTCCGCTTCGCCCAGCAACGGATCGCCCTGGTCCAGGTCGACCCGTTGCGCCTGCATCCACAGGAGTCGTGATCCATGCCACTCGTTTTCGCCTGGGCAGCGCTCCGGCGCCACGCCATCGTCGTCACCTGCGTTGCGCTCGCCGCCGAGTTGCGCGATGCACTCGCCCGCAGTTCGACTACCCTGCGGCGCCCGCCAACTGGCAGCGCGTCGAACCCTGTCGTCGGCGTCCTCGCCGACACCTCGAACCACCGCCGCGCTCACCGCGCCGATGCTCCCGATCACAGCCATGGCCACGGTGTTGAAGCACAGGCGGCCGAGATTGGTGATCCACCACTCCTCGGCGAAAACGTCCCGCTTCGCCATCAAGTCCGCGTCGCGTGCATCGCGTTGCTGCTGGCCGTGTCGGCCCGCATCGTCAACGCTCTGGAACTCGCGTGCAACGCCGTACGGCGCCACCCGTTCAGCGCCGGCTGCACCGCGTTCCTGTTATCCCTGACAGCGAGCCTCCTCGGCGTGTCGGTTCCGCTCGCCCTGGCCGGCTGGGCACTCGCGTCGCTCACCAGCCTGTCAGCCTGGCGCGCGCTCGAACCGCTCGGCCTGGTGTGGCTCGGCTGCCGGTCGCCGAGTCATCTGGAGCGCGAGCGGCTCGACCCGGCGCTCGGCGCCGACCGAATCGAGGTCCTCATCTTCGACGCCGCCGAGCCCTGGCTGGGCCGGGGTGTGCGCAGCCTGGTCCTCAGCCGCGCGCTGCTCGATCTGCTCGAAGACCGCGCCCTCGCAGGTCTGCTGGCCCAGGCAACGGCACAGGTTCGCAACGCCAGCCTCCCCGGCGAGTTCGTGGTGTGGCTGGGCAACGTGCCGCTGCTCGGCGTCTGGTGCCTCAGCCGATTTCTCGTGCAACTCGGACGTCTTCTCGCTATCGCGGTCGGCGCAAGCCTCGTCCTGCCGCTGGCGCTCTGGCCTGGCGGATTCACTCGCTGGGCCGGCCGGCTATTTGGCGCGGCGATCGTCGGTTGCCTGGGTGCGACGCTGCTCTCCAGTGGCGTCTCGGCCGCCGGTCTGGGCCTGCTGCTGGCCTGGGCGATCGTGCCAGGTCTGCGGGCGCTTCTGAACTGGGAGACCCGCCAGGCCGAGTTCGCCGCTGACGACGCGACGCTGGACGCCGGTCTGGGCTGGGAACTGGTCGAAGCGCTGGAAACCCTGGCCTGGGCGGCGTCCGTCCCTCCGCCGCCAGTCCCGCTCGGCTGGCTCTGCCATCTCTGCACGCCGCTCACCCCGCGCGCTGACCGCATCTGGCAAAAGCTCGCCCAGCCCTGAGCCGTCAGCACCCGCAACGACAGAAGAAAGGACAACCCTGAGCCCAGAACCGAGCAGCTAGTCGCCCTCGTTGAAAGAGCCCCGCGGTCCAAGCCTGACGGCTGGCCCACGGGGCTCTTCGCATTTGTCGGCCTGGT
This sequence comes from Chloroflexota bacterium, assembly GCA_035309865.1. Lineage (GTDB taxonomy): Bacteria > Chloroflexota > UBA6077 > UBA6077 > CF-72 > CF-72. The sequence goes on along the minus strand of DATGER010000179.1, from coordinate 1,540 downwards.
CTCAACAGGCCGACGTTCCCCGGGGCTCGCGCTCCAAGGAGACACGCACCGTGTCAATCGCCACTGTAGCACCAGCCGACGCGGACTCCGCGCCGGTGTTCCCATCCACTGCCCTCGATCAACTCACCCGCGAGCACCAGCGCGTCGCCGCCGAAGCCGCGCTCGCCAATCTCGAACGCGCTGTCCGGGACCTCGCGCAGCGTTTCTTCGCCCCGACCCTGAGCCTGAGAAAACCTTCGCGACGAGCGCGTCGCCGCTCGCGGCGGTCGGCCTGGTGGCCAGGCAACTGACGACCTCGACGCCGCACCCGAGCGGGGCCGCCAGCGCGCGGCCCCGCTCGCCCGGGCGGGTGAACACCCGAGCTTGGCCTCGCACACGGCAGGCTTTTTTTGTGCCGTCGGCAACTGCGGTGGAGACCGACGCCCGGCGCACCAGCGGCTGCGCTACCAGGAGCGCGTCCGCCGGCGCCGGGCGTGGCCTCCCCCAGTGTGATGTTCCCTATCGGCGCAGGGCGCCACCGCCAACGGTCAGCAGCCGGCTGCCCGAGGTCGTCTTCAGGCCGAGCGTGTCCGCCAGCGTCTGAAACCGACCGCTTTCGAGCCATCGATCGCCCGGGCAGCCGGGGCGGCTCTGCGGGCTGATGTCGGCGTGACGCGCCAGGTAGCGAAGCGAGGTCGGGTAGCGTTGCATCGCTTCCCAGGCGGCGTAGAGCACGGCGTTGTACTGGTCGTCCGAGACGTCGAGGTTCGCCTCGCCGCCGTCCTGGGTGTCGCACGTGACGGTCACGTGGTTCGGATTCAGCGCCGGGTCCACCTTGCAATCGTCCGCGATGGCAGCCCACAGGTTGCCGGGTTCGAGGATGCCGTTGCTCCAGGCGCGATCGTCCGGGTCGACAAAACAGTCGATGCTGCCGTCCAGGCCAACGGCGTAGTGGGTCGATAGGTGCGAGGAGCTGCTCAGAAACTCCGCAACCGTGCCCGACTCGCCGCCGGTTTCGGTGTGGATGACGAACGCGATCGGCAGGCCATACGGCCGACCCAGCCAGCAGTTGGAGCTCCGCCAGCGACGGATCACGGGTTGTTTCACGCTTGCCGGCGGCGCTACCGGCGCTGGACAAAAGGGACGGCGTTCACTTTGCCCTGCAGGTTCGGACTGAGCGCCACGAGTATCGCTTCGGCGGACTGGGCGCCGTTCTGGGCCGCGTCCCACCGTCCGCGGATCGTGTTGAGGATTGCCTGAGTCTGAAGCGCGTGCTCCTGTTGGAGTTGATCGACTGCGCGTTGCATGTTGGCGACCGCCTGAGCCAACTCCTGGACGGTGGTCTGCAGACCAGTGGGGACGTCGCAAGCCATTGCGGGGTTTGTTACCAACCTCCTGGGCGCCAGCCTACGCCGCCGGCCTGGCCACGGCTCAATTTCACTCAATTGAGCAGTGCCCAGACCAACCCGCACCCCAGCCGTGACGCCCGCACTGCAGCCCCCGTGACGCGCTGCGGCGAACGCGTGCCTGGGCAAGCTCAGGCGCACACCGGGCATCAGTT
>DATGER010000178.1:0-4361 GCA_035309865.1 Chloroflexota bacterium | reverse complement strand
CACGCTGCCGCCGCCGACGCAGTTGCCGCCGAGCACGCTCATGCCGTCGCCCGCGACGAAGTCGAAGATCCGCGTGCTGGACGTGCCGAGCTCGAAGCCATGGTCGAATTCGTCACTCGCCACCCACGGCCCGCGCTCCAGCACCACGACCTTGGCGCCGCCCGCCGCCAGGTGATAGGCCGTGATCGCGCCGCCGAAGCCGCTGCCGATCACCAGGATGTCGGTGCGTTCAGCGTTTGCGCTGTGGTCTGCCCTAGCGTCTGTCATGCCGGGTCTCCGTTCGGTGTCGTGGCCGGGTGCGAGCGAGCGAGCTGACGGCCGTAGCTGAAATCGGGAAACCGCCACAGACCATCGGGGTCGGGCTTCGCGAAACCCATCGTCAGCAGGCCGGGATGGCCCTCCTCCAGGGCGCGCACCGTATCCATATGGGCAGCAGTGTCGAAAGCCATGAAGCAGAACAGCGCGGTGAGGACCCAGAATTCTTTCTCCGGATGATCGGGCGCGGTCAGCTCTCGCATCAGCGCCGAGCGCTGCTCGTAATCAAGCGCGACGAACGGCGGTACGCCGGCGTCGAGCGTTATGTCATGCTCGATCGCGTAATCGCTCGCATGGTCGTTCAGGGTGCTGACGATGTCGTCCAGGCCGGACGTCACACCGGTCGCGGGCAACTCAAGAAGTTCGAGGGCGCCAGCGGCGACCGCACCTGGACCCGGCGCGGCTCCTGCGATCGCCACATCGTCAGGCGAGCGCTTCTCCCCCGGAACAAACGTGTCAGCGAATGCCTCGAGGGTCATGGTCCTGCTGGCTGTTTCTGCCGAGGTATCCAATCTTTCCTCCCGTCGGGCTGGTACCACTCCTTAAGGAATTGTGTCGCGCCCGGGGCCGGATAACTTCTCTTGTTCTGTCGTTATCCCGGGCCTCATCGACGAAAAGCAACCAGCGAGAAAGCACGCCAATTTTCGCCCGCCCGGCACCAGGAGGACGGAACGATCAGCGCGTGGTATCCGCGGTTCAGGCGTCGAAGTGCGCGCGTATCCGCTGCCGCCAGAGCTCATATGCGGGCTCAGGTCCCGGATCCGCCCCGGCCGGGGCGGTACCGTCGGCGAGCGCGACGGCCTTATCCACGGAGATACCCGCGAGCGCTGAGCAGGCCGCCTGCGCGTGGTCCGGCACCATGCCGGAGTAGGCGCGCGCCTTCGCGGCGAACACCGCGCCTAGCGCGAGTTGCGACCAGTCGTCGCCCGCCGCCCGTCGCAGTGCGGCCAGGCCTTCGGAGTCACATCCGCCCGCGAACGTGGCGGCCAGCCCGATGCCGCTCCACAGGTCCGGCTGCCGGTGCGTGGCGAAACGTCCGGCCGCGGCCGCGACATCCGCTGCCTGACCACCGTGGATGAACCACAAGGCGCGCCCGATCCCCTGGTCGACCGCGCGGAGAAAATAGTCTGGCGAGCCCTCCCAGCGGTAGGGTGCCGGAACCTTCTGCTCGTCCACCCAGCGCCGGGTCTCGAAGTAGGCACGGTCGAAGCCGAAGCCGTCAACCGCGAGCCAGCTCATCGTCGGGTAGTAGGGATCGGGGCTAAGGTCCGGGACGACCTTCTTCCACAACGGCTTGGGCAGCCTGGCCATCGCGAAACCCATCCCGATGTACGCGAGGAATATGTGCCGGCTTCCCGGGCCGGTCAGCAGGTCACGAGTACGGTGCCCGCGTCCCATCGCGTCGAGGACGGTGAACGCCATCGTCACGCCTTCATAGGCAAAGCCGCGCTGTTCGGCCTCTATCAGGTCCAGCCGCCGCTCCACCTCCCACTGGTCACGCGCGTCAATTCCCCACTCGAAACCGCAGATCACGGCCTGCGGGATGGCCTCGAGCCGCTGGGTAGCGGCTGACGATGTGGCCGGGAAGCCGCGCTTGGCGAAGGTAACCTCCCTGAGCTGCGGCGTAAGCACCCGCCTGCGCAGCGATCCGAGGTTGGTAGGCATGAATTCTCCCGTCGTCGAGCCCTCGATGACGCGGCGGACCGCGTATTCATCGTCGGCTGGCGACCGGAAGCCGCACCACCTCGCGATTGCGGTGCTTATGGCCAGCGTGGCACGCTATGGCAGCCAGCCTGCCTCACGCGCCGCCCGGATGGCGTCCACCCGGTTCCGCGCGTTCATCTTGGTCACGATGTTGGTGAGGTAGTTCCGCACGGTTCCCACCGACAGGTGCAGGACGGTCGCGATCTCGGTCGGATCCGCGCCTTGCGCGGCGCCGCGGAGAACCTCGATCTCGCGCGCGGACAAAGGGTTCTCGCCACCTTCCCAGGTGGACACGGCCAGATGGGGATCGATGACCCGCCGGCCCGCGGCGACGTTGCGGATCGCCCAGGCGAGTTGCTCGGGCGGGGCGTCCTTGAGCAGGAAACCCGACACGTGCGCGGCCAGCGCGCGGCGCAGGTTGCCGGCCCGGCCGAGGTTGGTCAAGATGAGGGTCGGGCAGGACGGAAGCTCGGCATGCAGCTGAGTGGCCGCGGTCAGCCCATCGAGACCTGGCAGGTCGATGTCGATGATCGCGACATCAGGGTGGTGAGCCAGCGTCTGCGAAACGATATAGTCGCCGCGCTCAATGGCGGCCACTACCTTCATATCGGGTTCCAGTTCGATAAGTGCCACTAGTGCACCGCGTACCATGGCGACATCTTCGGCGAGCAGTATCCTCAGCGAGCGCATGCGAGCCACCGAAGCCAGGTCAACCTGCTGGTAATGCCACGCACTGGCCATCTCCTCTCGGCACGTGCCCCTGCCGCGCTGCGCAGATCGTGCGGACCCGCCAACCGGTCCCGGCACATGAGGCCAGGCGGCATTATGCGCCAGAGGTTTCGAGGCGGGCTGCGCATTAGGGACACAGGTCCTAATTCGGACACACGCCGCACTTGACCATAAGTGGCTCGCCGCTATCAACACGACACGCCGGAGACCGGCAAAGATCCGCTGGGCGGCTTCTACCGGCGGCGCGGCAGCCATCCCTATGACCTGCTCTTACGTCCGCGCGCCCGCCCCGGCGTCTGGCCGCGCACCGTCAGGGGAGTTCATCTTGACGAGAAAACCCCGTTGCATAACAGCGAAATTCGAAAATTCACATCCCAGCTTTATCGGGACATTATTAGGCTATGAAAAATAAGGTGGCGATCAGCTCCGGGAGGCCGGACTCGGGCTGGTTCGCCGCGACCACCGGCTGAGAGAACTGAGGGAGCGGTATGCCTCGCCGCACGCAGCGGCCTGGCTGGCTGTGGAGCAGGCCCGCGTCAGGGTCAAAGGGTCAAATCGGCGGCGAAGTCGCGGCTGGTGCGGTGCCTGATACCCCCACGTCGTCGGCCGACGGGCCGCCGGACGGTATCTGGAGACCGCGCGCAAGCTCGCATCTGGTCCTGTCCGGTCTGTTCGCCACGCAGCTCGCAGGCATCTTCGCAGTACGGATGCCACGACACGAATGGGCTATCGGGTTTGCCGTGATAACCGCGGCACTGCTGTTCGCCTTGCAGCTCTGTGTTGCCTGGCGGGGAGCCGCACGGTGGCCACCGCGGCGGCGGCTGGGGGTGCTGCTGGCCCTGGCCGCCCTCACCTACCTGCCCGTCGCGGCTCCGCGTCTGGTGTGGCCGGGCATGGGGGGGTTCTTGGCCGGCTCAATCCTGATACTCAGGCCGGCCAGGACCTCATGGTTTCTGTTCGCGCTGGTCATAGCCAGCATGCTGGTGGCACCGCTCGAGCTGGGATATGACGCCCGCGACGCCGTGTACCTGATGCTCGCCAGCCTGAGCAGCGCGCTGACCGTCTTCGCCGTCTTCCAGCTACGCCTGTTTGCCAAGCGTGCGCAGGGGACCGGCACAGAGCTCTCGCAACTCACCTCGGTGCGGGAACGTGAGCGCTTCTCCATGGACCTGCACGACATCCTCGGGTACAGCCTGTCTGCCATCACGCTGAAGGCCGAGCTCACCAGGAAACTTGTCGGCAGCGACCCCGCCCTGGCCCAGGAAGAGCTGGCCGAGCTGATCGAACTCGCCCGGCAGGCGACGGTGGACGTACGCCTGATGGCGAGCGGCTACAGCAGCATCTCGCTGGCGCGCGAGGCGGGCTCGGCCGCTTCCCTGCTGTCGGCAGCGTGCATAAAACCCCAGGTCGCGATCGACTGCGGGGTGCTTGACGACAACGTCGACACGGTGCTGGCGATAGTGCTGCGCGACGCGGTCACCAACGTCTTGCGGCACAGCTCGGCGCGGAACTGCGCCATCGTCGCGAACCAGGACGACACGATGATCACGCTGAAGGTGGTCAACGACGGCGTATCGCGACCGCTGAAGCCCGGTACCGGCGGTCACGGCCTG
>DATGER010000177.1:0-5833 GCA_035309865.1 Chloroflexota bacterium | reverse complement strand
ACCAATGCGACTCGTACCGGTCGCGATCTGCGGGGCGCTGCAGGCCTGCTAAGGCTCGATTCGAGCTAGATATTGCAGAAAGCACTGTCGCGGTGGACGCTACGGATGTGGCGTTGCACCTCCGTTGGCAGCCTCGGCCGTAGCTCGTTTTCCTAGCGATCACGGCGCTCGCGCCCGCAACGGTTGTCTGGGTTGCAGCACTGGCCAACTCGCTCGGGATCACACACGTGCTGACCCTCCTGCCCGCGCCCGCCGCCGCAACCACTCGGTCCGAACGACTCTGCTGTTGGATGCTTTCCTCACGGTGATGCTCGTGCTCCCGGTTCTGGCCGTGCTCTCGAGTGTGCTGGCGACCATCTCCTTCGATCTGCAGATCGCCAAGTGGGAAATCACAGCCAGGATGCGTCTCCCCGCTCCACCTTGGACTCTGGCGCAGCTGGCCGCCGTCATCCTTCTTCTACTCGGGGCGGCGCTCTTCGTGGCTATGGCCGGGCATTTGGCGGCCGATTGCGTCTTCGGGGCTGATTGTATTTCGGGCTGACGGAGAAATCCCGAGACTATGAGCCTCTTGATGCTGAGATACCCAATTGCGCTGATCCCGATCGCGATGTCCGGTGCCGCTGTCGCTATCGTGACGGCTCACCTGGCCTTCGTCGGCACCGCGCCACATCCGACGAAGGCACCGAGGCTCATCTCTGGCAACTGCTCATGGCCGGCCAGGTCCCGATTGTGGCGTTCTTCGCGCTCACACCGGTGGCGCAATCCTGGCCCCGCCCTCCGCTTGCTGTGCCCTGCAGGTGGCCGCAGCCCTTGCCGCGTTGGCGCCGGTCTACCTGCTGCACTGCAACTCGCGGTATCCGAGAGTCAGCGGCGGGCTCATGAACGCTCAATCTGCTGGCTACGCAGGTACTCCGCCGAAACGTCCAAGTGGAATCGCGCGAGCATCTCATGCGCGGCGTTCGCCGCTAGTTCCCGAGGGCTTCAACAGCGCGTCGCACCAGTTCGCATGAGGAGCCGTCCCATCGCCGCGCCAGATGCCAAAGCCTGTGCTTACAGAGAGGTCAACGCCGCGGCACGCGTCCAGCATGGTGAAAAGGGATGGAAGAAGGCGTTGCATGGCGGCGTGGTCGGTTGCGTTCTCGATGAAGTCGCCGTAGGCACGTTCCGAGATTTGCGTAATGGCCGTCGAACGCCTGACCGGTCTCGATCCGCCTGGGTATCGGCAGATGCGGCGAGGCCGAAACACATGGCCCGTTGGTCTTTGAGAAAATATTCGTCGCGGGCGCTGAAGCGGGCTACGAATTCGCGGCCGTCCACGCGGCGGAAGTAGTACGCCTTCGACCATTCGCCGTGGCCAACGCTCTTCACGCTCTGCACGTCGACATCGCTTCCGAGTCGTTGTGTCAGAAACGTCGCTACGGTCTCGGGGCGCAACGCATGAAGTTGAACGCTACTGGCGTTGTCAGGCTGCATCACGCGGGTTATACGGCCCGAAGCCTAGACCTTGGGGACGCAGGGCGCCCCGTTCGAATTCACGCGATGTCAGTGCTCGGACCCGCCTGGCGCCAAGCCCGCGGCGCGGCGCGCTACTTCCACCGCGTGGCGCGTGGGGCACCCGGCGAGGTGGTCGTCCACCAAGCCGCACGCCTGCATCAGTGCGTAGAGCGTCGTCGGGCCGACAAAGCGAAAGCTACGGCGCTTGAGCGCGCGCGCGAGCGCGACGGTCTCGGGCACCGTTGCGGGTACGTCGGCCCAGGTCGCGTGAGGCCGCTCGGGTGGAGGAGGCGCGTGCGCGAGGACCAACGCCTCGAGTGGCTCGCCGGTGGCGCGCAGGCCGACCGTGGCACGGGCGTTGGCGAGTGTCGCCTCGATCTTCGCGCGGTTACGGACGGTACCCGGGTCGGCAAGGAGGCGCGCGACATCGGCGTCGCCGAAGCTCGCCACCGCGTCGGGATGGAACCCGGCGAACGCCGCCCTGAACGCGTCGCGCTGGGTAAGAATGGTCCGCCACGAGAGCCCGGCTGCGAAGGTCTCCAGCGCGAGCTTCTCGAACAGCCCGCGCTCGTCAAGCACGGGAAAGCCCCATTCCTCGTCGTGGTAGCGCTCAAAGAGCGGGTCGCCGTCCCCCCAGCAGCGCGTACCGCTCACCACGCGAACACCCGGGACTTTCCGGCTTTGCTGCATCGCGCAACTACTGGGCGACCGAGCCACCGTCCACAGGCATCGCACTGCCCGTGACAAACGACGCAGCGTCCGAACACAACCACGACAGTTTCCGCAACCTTGGTCAGTGTCAGCGGATCCCAGTGTCGATGCTGAGGTCGAGACGCGTCGTCTGTCCTGCCGCGATCGTCACGACGCGTGGCAGGTCCCTGCTGAAGTCGATACCTCGCCGGTCAAGCTCTACCCGATAACTTCCTGGCGGCAGAGCCACGCGGTAGCTGCAGTCGGGCTCAAGAGGGAATCGAGTTGCCTCTGCGCCCGTGTCCGTCTGATAGACCACCAACCCCCGAGCCGTGCAGACCGCTGGCGAGGGCGTCGGAGGAGGCACACCCACTCGCTCGACCGGCTGCAGGGGACCGATCGCAACCTGTCCCCCGAGATAACCCATGGGAGACGTGGGCGCGGGCGTCGCGACCAAGCCCGCCCCGCCCACCTGTCCCGCGTCGATGATGGTGTCCACGAGTGCGATGAGCGGCGCGGCGTGGTCGATTTCCACCTGGCAACCGGCCAGCGTGATGGGGCCGTCGGGGCTGGCGAACACGTAGATCCGCTCCGTTCCATCGTACGCCGTCGGGCAGACACCCGTGAACGGGGGAGTCGCGAGAGCCGTGAAGTCGGCACTGGCGATCAACGATGCGAGTTGGTCGATCTGCTCGGCGCTGATTGGGTACGAGACGGCTACGGCTCCTGCAGACTGGCGCACGGCCGTGCCGCTGGCAAGCACGACGGTCTCGGTAGAGCACTCCTGGCTGCCGGTGCACAGGCCGCCATGGTCGACGACCCGAACCACCGGTGGATCGTCAGTCGCAGGCTGGGCAGACTGGGCCGTGGCTAGCCCATGGACCGCCGCCCACACCATCGTGCCGATAAAGAGAACTGCGCACGCTTTGAGGATCAGCCGCAAGGGAAGGTTCCTCCGGGTTAGGGCAAGCGATCGGTCCTGATGGGCGCGTGCTGCATCCATTCGTCACTTTGGAATGACGCGTATGCGGGGTGTTTGGTTCCACAACTGCGCGAATGTGAAAATTTGCTACATGACGATTGAGTGTTCTGGAGGACATATGCTGGTTGAGGTTGGGAGGGCGTGAAGTGCGGACGCGGGAACTGGGTCGCACGCATCTGTCGATCAGCGTTGTCGGCTTCGGAACGCTCGCGGTGGCGGGATCGGCGTCCGGCTGGCCTAGATCAATCGGACCGCAAGACGACCGGGACTCAGTCGCAGCAATTCGGCATGCAGTCGAAGCCGGCGTCAATTGGATCGACACGGCGGCGATCTATGGCTACGGCCACAGCGAGGAGGTGGTCGGCGGTGCCATGCTCAGCCTCCCGCCATCGGAGCGCCCCTACGTTTTCACCAAGTGCAGCCGACGCTGGGACAATGCGGCACTCACGCTAGAGGACATTCGCGCCCAGCTGGATGGGAGCCTCGGTCGGCTGCGCATCGAGTGTGTCGATCTCTACCAGATTCACAACCCGGAGAATTGGGGCCCCAGGCTCGGCGACGCGTGGGGCGTGTTGCTCGACCTGAAGCGCGAGGGCAAGATCCGCTACGCGGGCGCCTCGAACTTTAGCGTCGACCAACTCGAGGCGTGCGAGGGGCAGGGCCACGTCGATGCGCTACAGCCCGAGCTCAGCGCTATCCAGCGACAGGCCGGGGACACGGTGCTTCCCTGGTGCCGTAGACACGGTGTCGGCGTAATCGTCTATGGCCCGTTGAATCAGGGGATCTTGACCGGCGCATTCTCGGCGGCACGCATCGCGGCCTTGCCCGATCAGGACTCGCGGAGGAACGCGGAGATGTGGCCCGAGTTTCACGAGCCTCGACTGTCCCGCAACCTCGCGGTCACCGCCGCACTCGCCGAGGTGGCGCACCGGCACGGCGTTTCGACACCCGCTGCGGCGGTTGCCTGGACGCTGGCGTGGCCGGGGGTGACCGGCGCGATCGTCGGTGCCCGTCGGCCTCAGCAAATCGAGGATTGGTTGGCCGCCGAGACCTTAGTGCTCACTAAGAGCGATCTCGACATGGTTGCCCTTGCCATCGAAGAAAGTGCGGCCGGCGCGGGGCCTTCCAGGCCTCAAGGACTTGCTGATCTCAGTGTTTTATGACCGTCGTGTCCGCCGATGCAGACACGACGGATCGGGGTGGCCGCGCTAACTGGAAAACATCAGGCCAGCCGCCCGCAAACACCGCCAGTCGCTCGAGCAGCAGTTGCTCGCTCTCGCTCAGTAGGTCGAAGCTCGAGGCGATCGCTGCCTGCAAGGATTGGTGCCGGGTCGGCGAACTGCGGCTGCCGACGGCAAGCAACACCGGAAGCGGTCGCTCAGCCGCTCGGCGATCCCCGCCGGCGCCAGCATCCGCACCCGGGCCGCCGCCAGGTCGATCGCCAAGGGCATTCCGTCCAGCTGGACGCACACCTCGGCAACCGCCCACGCGTTCTGCCCGGTGAGCGCGAACGAGGGGCGCACTGCGCGCGCCCGCTCGACAAATAGGCTTACCGGTTCCGACCCTGCAGTCTTCTCAGTTTTTGGCGTGGTCTGCTGATCCGGCAGCGAGAGCCCCGGCACGGGCCAAACGACTTCGCCGCCGATGCTCAGCGGCTCACGGCTCATGGCCAGCACCCGCAACTGAAGACACTTCCGGAGCAAGGTACCGGCGAGCTCGGCGCAGGCCGCGACAAGGTGCTCGCAGTGTCCAACACCAGCAGCAGGCTCCTGGCCTGCAGGGCCGAGGCCAGGGTCTGGAGCAGTGGTTGTTGTGGCTGCTCGGTCACGCCAAGGACCGAAGCAACGGCGTGTGGTACCAGGGCTCCGTCTGCCAACGGGGCGAGTTCCACAAACACCACGTCGCTCTCGACGTCTCGGGCGACCTCCAGCGCCAGGCGGGTTTTGCCGACCCCCGCGGCGCCGGTCAGCGTGAGCAGTCGGACAGAGCCCAGCAGGTGATGGACTTCAGCCCGCTCCTGAGCCGTCCCACGAAACTGGTCAGCGGCACGGGCATGCGCGGAAGCCCCCCTTCAGCGTCCACCGGCGAGACCGCCCGCTCGGCGTCCGTGCCACTGACCAGTCCCGCGCGTTCGGCCGGCGTAAGGCCCAGGGCCTCCGCGAGCATGAGCACCGTTGCGTGCAACAGGAGCACGGCGCGCTGGCGTGGTGGCAGGAGTTGCACAGAAATCAGAAACGCCAGCTGCACAGTTTCGTACAGGTCGTATTCAACGGCAGGATTGCCAACCGGTGACTGAACCTGGTCCAGCACTGCGTCCGGGTACGAAGACAGGTGGTATGGCGGGGTGACGGTTGGAGTGAATCCATCGAGGCTTGTCGAGGTCATGATCGGATCGTTTGCTGCATGGACACGTTGGCGCAAACAGACGTTGGTTGCGATGCGATGCAGCCAGGCTCGCAACGAACCGGGATCCTGGAGCGACTCGAGATGGCTCCATGCGCGGAGAAGTGTCTCCTGCACCGCATCTTCTGCATCGTGGAACGAGCCGAGCATGCGGTAGCAGTGCAGGTGGATCTCCCGAACGTATGGATCCGTCAGACGCTTGAACGCGTACTGGTCACCGGCTGAGGCGGCGCTCGTTGTTGCTGGATCGGTGACTGCCGTCAG
>DATGER010000176.1:0-33321 GCA_035309865.1 Chloroflexota bacterium | reverse complement strand
CCCCCGGCCCCCCTCTCCTCCCGAGGAGAGGGGGGAGTAGTCTCTCAGGAAGCAGAGATGCTTGAACGGCCTGATGCGCTGCGGCTGATCGACGCGGCGTTTCCTGAGCAGCCGGTGGTTTTGACGCTCGGCGGGACGATTCGCGAGATGCTGGCGGTGGTTGGACGCAAGGCCAACCACCTGTATTGCCTCGACTCGATGGGGCAGCCGTTGGCCATCGGGCTGGGGCTGGCCGTGGGGTTGGCGGACCGGGCGCGGGGGGAGCGGGTGGTGGTCGTCGAAGGGGACGGGTCGCTGCTCATGGGCTTTTCAACCCTGGCGACCGTTGGCCATTTGAAGCCGCGCAATCTGGTCCTGGTGGTCCTCGACAACGGCGTGTATCTGGCCACCGGTGGCCAGCCCACCGCGGCGCGGGATACAGATTTCGCGAGCGTGGCGCGGGCATGCGGCTGGGCCGCGGCGCGGGACGTCGAAAGTACTCCCGACGCGCTGCGCGAAGCGCTGCAGTGGACGAAGTCAAACGCCGGACCCTGCCTCTTACGCGTCCCGGTCGGCACCGTGCAGCCGAAGACCGACTTCTTCCTGGAGGACCCCGTCGTGCTGGGGCGCGGGTTCGCGGACTGGCTTCGGGGCGTATAACGAACTCTCTCAGGCCGCAGGTAATCGGTACACACGCGCCGCGGTGTCGTGGAACAATTTGGCCTTGTCGGTGGCGGAGTAGCCGGTGGTTATGCGCTTGAACGCGTTCCACAACACGGTATAGCTGCAGCTGGCCTTATCGACTGGAAAGTTCGACTCGAACATGCACCGATCCGCACCGAACTTCTCGATCGCGAACTCGTAGTACTGACGGGTAGCGTCGGCCAGGGCCTGACTGGACGGCGGTCGCGGTTGTTCGTGCCAGCCGAACCCGTTTATTTCCATGTTGATCCCGCCCAGTTTGGCGACGACATTCGGGCAGGTGGCGAGCTCGGCGAAGGTGGTCCGCCACTCGGCGAACACCTCGTGCGCCTTGCCAGCGTAGGGCCCAACCCCGAGCGGTCCACCGAAGTGGTTCAGGATCATGGTCGTCTCGGGAAATGCGCGGGCAAGCGCCGTCACTTCGGGGATCTGACGGTGGTAGCACCACACTTCGAAGGTCAGGTTACGCGGCGCCAGATGCGCGAAGCCCGCGCGAAAGTCGTCGCGCTGGAACAGGCCGGGGCCGGGGTTGGTGCGCTGCACGGGCGAGGCTGGATCGGGGTCCCAGGCCGCCGAGCGCCGGATACCGCGGAACCGGTCGCCACCAGCCGCGATCTGCGCGTCGAGGACGGCCTGCACCGCGTCGCCGAGCGTCAGATCGGCGGTGCCGACGATGCCGGCCGCGACGCGGGCCGGGCCATACAGGCCAGAGGCGCTCATCGCGGCGATCCCGTTCACGAACTCGATCTCCCCGACGGGCGCCAGTGCGTCTGGCCCGTCGGCACGGTGCATGGCGCCGCATTCGATGAACACCGTCGACACCACGTTGTGGCCGCTGGCGATATCCTCCAGGACCTCGTCAAGCAGGTACCGCTCGCTGACGCGCGTCGTCCGCATGTCCCACAGATGATGGTGGGGGTCGCAGATGGGCAACTCCGCCTCCAGCGGCGCCTCCACCGTCAGGGCGAGCCAATCCTGGTTTTTCGATTGCACTGCCATTTCCTTCAGTTCCTCCAGCTAGCCAGCGAACCGGGCGCGGCGCATGAGCTGGCCCCGGCCGGGCCGGGCGGCGGCCGCCGGCTGCGCGTCGCGCGCGATCACCTCACCTCGGGACAGGGTGAGGACCGGCCAGCCCACACACTCGAGGCCTTCGCACGGCTCGTAGCCGCACTGGCTGTGGAGCTCGGCGAAGCGGACCATCGCCTGACGACGCGGATCGAGCAACAAGATGTCGGCATCGGCGCCGACCGCGATGGCGCCTTTACGCGGGCTGAGACCGAGCAGCCGGGCCGGTTCGGTCGCCATCACCTGCACGAACCGCTGCGCGCTGATGCGGCCCTTGCTGACACCTTCGGAGAAGACGGCCCGCGTCTGGACTTCGATTCCAGGTAGCCCCACCGGCAGCTGGTTGAGGTCATGGCTAGCTCGCGACTTCTGTTCGACGGTCCAGGCGGCATGATCGCTGCCGACGGTGTCGAGGACGCCGTCGCGCAGGCCGGCCCAGACCGCATCGACGTCGGATTGTTCGCGCAGCGGTGGGTAGCCGGTGTACTTCAGGTACGCCGGGTCCGGCTCGGCGTAGCGTTCGCTCGTCAACAGCAGGTAACACGGGCGCGTCTCGGCCCACAGGCGGGGGTAGCGTGCCTTGCCGGCGCGGATGCGGTCGAGCGACCGCGCCGAGGAGACGTGGACAATGTAGATCGGCGCCGCCGCGTACTCGGCGTAGTCGATGGCTCGGTTGGTCGCCTCGGCCTCACCCGCGATCGGGCGGGCGGTCGTCCAGAACCGCGCCGACGCGTCGCCCGCGGAGAGCAAGCGCAGGTAGGCATCTTCGTCGATCGCGGCGTTTTCGCAGTGCACCATGGACAGGCCGCCATTGTTTCCGGCGGCGCGCATGATCTGCAGGATGCCGAGGTCTGTGTGGCGCATCATGAAGATCTTGAAGCTGGGGAAGCCGGCTTCGACGATCCGCGGGATCTCGTCCAGCGTCGCCGGCGTCGGCTCGGTGACGATCAGGTGGAAGCTGTAGTCGATGAGCGCGCGGTCTCTGGCGCGGGCCTGCCAGTCGTCGATGGTGGCGGCCAGGCTCGCGCCGGGAAGCTGTCGCGCGTAGTCGACGACCGTGGTTACCCCGCCGCAGGCGGCGGCCATCGTACCGGACTCGAAGTCCTCGACGGTGCTGAGGTGGGTATGCACGTCCACGCCGCCAGGCAGCACCAGCAACTCCGTGGCGTCGATTTCTTCGCGGGCTGGACCGCTGTGCCCCAACTCGACAATCGTCCCATCCTGGACGCCCACGTCCGCCGCGAATGTGTCCGTAGCGGTGACCACCGTGCCATGACGAATAGCCAGATCGAGCATACAGAAGGGAACGGTACAACGCCGGCGCGGCGACGGGTTGTCGCGACGCTCCGCTCCTCATCGCTTTTTTCCCTGCGATGCGAACGCAGGCCCGCAGTTGGGTCGAAGACCAGCGCCACCACGAATGCCGATCTCGACTACGCTCTACTTGAGCACCAAGTGGAGCAGCCTCTCGAACCGCGCGTCCGATACGCCCAGACGCTGGACGGCGTGAACATCGCGTTTGCAAGCGTCGGCTCGGGGCCGCCGCTGGTGCTGCTGCCCATGGTGCCTTTCGGCTTCTTCCAGTTCGAATGGCAGATCCCCGAGTACCGCGCCGTGTTCGAGGGGCTCGCGCGCCACGTGGAGTTGGTGCAGTACGACGCCCGCGGGAGCGGCCTGTCCGAGCGGACCGCGACCGATTTTTCGATGGCCGGAATGCTGGGCGACCTGGACGCGGTGGTGCGCCGCGCGAACCTCGAACAGTTCGCGCTGTTCGGCCTCTTCAATGGCGCGCCGATTGCCCTGGCCTACGCCGCCGCGCACCCCGAGCGCGTCACGCGTCTGGTGCTCTGGGCGGCCTTCGCCCGGGGTCAACTGGGGCAGTCCGATCCACAGACTCAGGCGCTGTTGAGCCTCATCGAACGTGACTGGAGTCTCTTCACCGAGACGGCGGCCTCGTTCTGGATGGGCTGGCTGCCAGCCGAAGCTGCGCGTCGGGTGGCGCGAGGATTTCGGGCCGCGGTGTCACCGGAAACCGCACGCGCGATGCTCGACGCTGCCATGCGAACGGATGTGAGCCATCTACTGGCCGCGATTTCCGCACCGACACTGGTGCTCCATCGCTCCATCATGCCGCTGGACCTGGCCGGTCCGCAGGAGCTCGTCGCCCATCTGCCAGATGCCCAACTGAGCGTGCTCGAGGGCGAGTCCGCAAGTCCGTACATCGGTGACTCGAGCGGTGTGGTGCGCGCCGTCGTGCAGTTCTGCCTGGGCGATGCGGAGCCAGTGGTGGCGGCGGACACTCCGGTGATGGAAGATGGGCTCACGCCGCGCGAAGTCGAGGTGCTGCGCCACGTCGCAGGCGGCGACGCCAACCAGGAGATCGCTGCCCGGCTGGGACTGAGTGTGCACACCGTCGAGCGACACGTGGCCAACATCTACCACAAGATCGACGCGCGCGGCCGAGCGGATGCGACGGCGTACGCCCTCCGCCACCACCTCGTCTAGCTCGATCGCAGCGCCGCCAGTCGCCGCTACATAGTTTCCGTTAGTGGCGCGTGCACAGTCTCCGCGATGCCGTGGGTCGCGCCCGGGGCGACCATCAAGACGAACCCGCGAGAGGAGCACTGAGCGATGGACCCACGCACCCTGGAGAAGTTCGTCACACGCGCCACACCCAACGAGCCACCATGGCTCGACCGCCACGTCTTTCCGTTCGAGAGTCGTTACGTCGACCTCGATGGCAACCGCATCCACTACATCGACGAGGGCGAAGGACCGGTCCTCCTGTTCTTGCATCCCAGTCCGGCGTGGTCGTTCATCTACCGCGACGTGATTGGCGCGTTGCGCGGCGCGTACCGGTGTGTGGCGCTGGACCTACCCGGATTTGGGCTATCGCGCGCCGCATCTGATTTCGACTTCTCGGCCGGGGCGCACGCGCGGGTCATCCAGAAATTCGTCGAGGTCCGCCAACTGGAGGATCTCGTTCTCCTGGGTCACTCGCAGAGCGGGCCGATCGGTCTGCACGCGGCGGGGCGGATGCCCGAGCGTCTGGCCGGCCTGGTGATGGTCAACACCTTCGGCTGGCGCCTCGCGGCCTACCCCTCGACCGGTCGGATGTTACGCATCGTCAGCTCGGGGGCGTATGGCCTCGCGGATCTCGCGTTCAACGCCACGCTGTGGTACTTCCGCCATCACGGCATGTACCGGCGGCTCTCGGCGCGCGAAGTGGCTGCCTATGCCCACCCGTTTCAGACCTTCAGCTCGCGTGTCGCCCACCAGCGCACGATGGCGTCGCTATTGCGAGGCAGCTTCTTGCGCGATGTCGAGCGGAGCGCTCAGCGCCTCGTCGGCTTGCCAGCATTGATCCTGTTCAGCGACGAAGACGACCGTCGAACCCAGGGCTCCGGCGAGGTGCCGAGTTGGACCGAGCGGTGGGCCGCGACCTTCCCGAGCCACCGGGTCGTGATCCTGCCGCATACGCGCCACTTCCCTCAGGAGGACGCCGCTGGCGCGATGGCCGCGGCAATCGACGTCTGGCACCGCGACATGGTGGCCGACGATGAACCCATTTCAAAGGAGCTCTCGCATGTCTAGTTTCAAGAACCTGGCCGGACGGACGGCCATCGTCACGGGCACCTCACGGGGCATCGGGCCCCACATCGCGCGGGCATTGGCCCGTGAAGGCATGCGCGTTGTCCTGGCCGCGCGTGGCCGCGACGAGCTCGAGCAGGTCGCCGCGGAGATTGCCGCCACTGGCGGTGCCACCCTTGCCGTGCCGACCGACGTGCGCAACCGGACGAGCCTCGTCGCCCTGGTGGCAGCCGCCACGCGTCGCTTCGGCGAGATCGATGTGCTGGTCAATAACGCTGGCGGCGACCCGCTGCGTCCCTTCGACGAGTACGCCGCCGCGGACGTCGACGACGTACTGGGGGTCAACCTGAGCGGACCAATCGAGCTCACCCGGCTACTCCTACCAGGCATGCTCGAACGCGGTCGCGGACACATCGTGAATATCTCGTCGCTGGCCGGCAGCATGGGCTTCCCGTTTACCGAGGTGTACGCGGCGGCCAAGGATGGGCTGGTCGGCTTTAGCCGAGTGCTGCGGGCGGACTACCGGAGTCGGGGCGTGAGCAGCTCCGCGCTCATTCTGGGCGCGGTGTTCGGTGACGGCCAGGGGCAGCGCTCGATGGACGAGCTCGGGATCAGCATCCCGCGCATGGCGCGCGCGATGGCCTCGACGCCAGCGACAGTCGCCGACGCGGTGGTGCAGGCGATCAAGCGCGATCGGGCGATTGTCGTGGTGATGCCAGGGCCGGGTGGCGTGCTGAAGAGTCTCATGGATGCCTTCCCCGAGCTGGGCCCGCACATGAATGACATGGGTGGCGCCACCGCGCTGGTCAAACGTCTGGCGGCGCTGCGCGCGCAAACGCCGGTGTCCACACCAGCAACGGAGGCATCGGCGGCATGACACCCCGACGCCCACTCAGCGGGAACGTGGCCCTGGCCGTCGGAGCGCTCGTCCAGGCCACGCTCGGCATCGAATTCGTGTTTGCCGGCCTGAGCAAGGTTGTTGACCCGGACTTCGTCGCCCAGTTCAAGTCATTCGTCGAAGCGAGTGCGGGCGCGACCAGTGGCCCGCTGGCGCCGCTCATGCAATCGCTGATCATCCCCCACGTCGCGCTTGCGGCTGAGCTGGCGAAATTCACCGAGCTGGCCGCCGGCCTGGTGCTCCTGGTATCCGCCATCGACGTGGCCCGTCGACGGTTCTCCGGCCGCTTCGGGCTACAGCATGCCTACGAGCCAGCCGTTGCGCTGCTGAGCTCCGCGGCGGGCGTGGCGATCGGCGGACTGTCGCTGATGATTTACCTGCTCGAAGGCGGCGGCATGCCCAGAGTCAGCGCCGCGTTTGCCTTCGGGTCGCCGATCGCCGTCGAGCTTGTTGATCGTGCCACTCGCGGTGGGGATCGCGGGGCTGCAATTCGGGCGATTCCAGGCGCTCACGACACAACTGAGGCATACCTCGGCGCCGAGGACGGCGGATGTGCGCTGAGGGTGAGCCTGAGGCATACCTCGGCGGCGACGACGGCGGATGTGCGCTGAGGGTGAGCCTGAGGATGAAGCGCGCCGGGGTAGAGTAACGGCATGTCCACGTCCACTGCCCCCGCGGCCAATGTGTTCGAGTTGCTCGGTATCAAGCCGGTGATCAATGCGCGCGGAAACAACACGGTGCTGGGAGGCTCGACGCCCTCGGCGCGGGTGAAGCGCGCCATGCAGGACATCGAGCGGTATTACGTCGACATGCAGCAGTTGCTCGAGCGGTCCGGTGAGGTGATCGCCGGCCTCCTCGGCGCCGAGGCGGCGTACGTTACCCCGGGCGCCGCCGCGGCGCTCGCCCTGGGCGCGGCCGCCTGCATGGCCGGCGCCGATCCCGACAAGATCGGGCGGCTGCCGGACACCACCGGCATGCCAGGCACCATCCTGATCCAGGCCGGCCACCACTACCACTACGAGCGCGCCGTCACGGTGCCCGGCGCGCGACTGGTCGGCGTCGGCGACGCGAGCGGCACGACCGCCGCCCAACTCGAGGCGGCGCTCGGGCCGAATGTGGCGGCCGTCTTCGTCCCGGCCCACCTGGACGGAAAACCCGGCACGCTCCCGCTCAGCGAGGTGCTGGCGATCGCCCATGGCGGCGGCATCCCGGTGCTGGTGGACGCTGCTGGGCGGGTCTACCCGCTCGACAAGTTCCGCAGCTACACCCGCGACGGCGCGGATCTGGTCGCCTTCGGCGCGAAGTACCTGGGCGCGCTCAACGCGTCCGGGATTCTGTGCGGCCGTGCCGACCTGGTCAAAGCGGCCGCGCTGCACGGCTTCATCGGGTTCGAAACGGCGGCCTGGGAGAAATCGTTCGGCCGACCCCTCAAGCTCGACCGCCAGACGATCGTCGCGGTGGTCACCGCGCTGCAGGAGTGGCTCGAGACCGACCATGACGCGCGCCTGGCGAGCTACGACCGGCGCTTGAAGGCGATGGCGACCGAGCTCGAGGGCGCACCCGGTGTCACGGTGAGCCTGGT
This sequence comes from Chloroflexota bacterium, assembly GCA_035309865.1. GTDB lineage: Bacteria > Chloroflexota > UBA6077 > UBA6077 > CF-72 > CF-72. Next base: position 25,504 of record DATGER010000176.1, on the reverse strand, counting down.
GAACGGCGATGGTCCCGCGCCGCGGGTCCTTCGCCTGACGTTCGATTCCTCCAGAGCGCGCCACGACGCCGCGGGCGTCGTCAAGGGCCTGCTGGCGGGCACGCCAGCGATTGCCGTCAATCGAGACGCTGAATCGATCCTCATCAACCCGGTTTGCATGCGCGAGGAAGACGACGGCCTGGTCGCCTCGCGCCTCGGGCAGCTACTTATGTAGCCGCAGCCAGACCGTGACGGACCGCCCAGACGGCGATCTGGGCGCGCGAGCGGAGGTTCAGCTTGGCCATGATGTGCTCGACGTGGTTGGCGGCAGTTTTCTCGGTGATGACGAGCCCGGCCGCGATCTCGCGATTGGAAAACCCCCGCGCGATCAGCGTCGCCACCTCGGTCTCGCGTGGTGAGAGCACGCCGCCGGGCGGAATTGCGGCGTCGGTCGCAGTGGCCGGCGCGCCAGCGAGCGCCAGCGCCAGTGCCGCGGGCATGTCGAGGGCGCGTCCCCGGTCGTGCGCGGTCGCCCAGGCTTGAGGGCTCAGGCTGGCGACACCGCGCGCGCGGTCGCGCTCGAAGTCGGCCTGGTCGACCGGCGCCAGCGGCACTCCCAGCGTATCCAGCTGCACTTCGCTGGCCGCCAGGAGCTCGACGCCGTGCTCGGGTGGGACCCACTCGAGCGCCAGGCCAGCGAGCGCCACCAGGCACTCGACCAGCCCCTGCTTGTTGCCAAGCTCACGTTGCAAACTGAGACTCTCTGCCAGGAGCCGTCGCGCTTCGGCAGTGTCGCCGGTGCGTCGGGCGGTTTGTCCGAGCTTGTGCAGCGCCGACGCGATGCCCGGGCTGCCGTGCACGCTCTGCCACAGGGCCAGGCTTTCGCGATATAGCGCGTCCGCGCGGTTAAAATCGCCCGCGACGCGCGCCAGGTCGCCGAGTCGATTCAGTGAGTCGGCCGCGTGATCGGTGACGTTGTGCTCGCGGCAGCTCCGCAGGCACGCCTCGAAGAGCCTGCGCGCGGTGGCATAGTCGCCCTGGTGATACGCCACCATGCCGAGATCGCCAATCAGTGGCAAACTCCCGAGCAGATCGCCGGCCTGTCCGTGCGCGACCTGACTGGCCTCGAACAGCGCCTGCGCGCCGGCCAGATCGCGGCCTTCGAACAGGACATGGCCGACCAGATGGAACGTGTATGCCAGGCCCTGAAAGTCACCGAGCTCGCGGAAGATGGCTTCGCTCTGATCGAGATGGTGCCTGGCGGCGACGTAGTCGCCCTGACGCCACTCGATCGCGCCGAGCGCGAGTAGCGCTCGCGCGCGTGGCGCCGAACGCCTGGCCGGCGCCACGTCGAGAGCTCGGGTGAGCCAGAGTCGAGCTTCCCCGGGCGCACTGTGGTGGATCCAGAAAAACCAGAGCGCGCCGGCCAGATCCAGCGCCGACTCCAGATCGTCTGGCTGGCTTGCCTCCAGTGACCAGGCGAATACCGCCCGGATGTTGTTCAGCTCAGCTTCGACCTGGGCGTGCCAGCGCTCCTGATCTACGCCGCGGGTGGCTCCCGCCAGTTCCGCCATCTGACGGAAATAGGTGGCATGGGCCCGCCGCGCCAGTTCTTCCTCGCCCGCCGCGGCCAGACGATCCAGGGCGAACTCGCGAACCACGTGTAGCATCTCGAAGCGCGGCTCGGCGTCTGTTCGCGTCGACCGTCGAACCAGACTCTGGTCGACCAGCGAGGACAGGCAGTCCAGCGCCGTCTCATCCTGGAGGATGTCGGCGCAGGCAGTTTCGACCGCGGCCACCGTGCAGCCACCCGCGAAGACACCCAGCCGGCGAAAGAGCCCTTGCTGCGCTGGGGTGAGCAGCGCGTAACTCCAGGCGATCGCATCCCGCATCGTGCGCAGTCGCGGCGGCGTGTCCTGGGCACCGCCGGATAGGAGCGGCAGTCGGCGCTCCAGGCGTTCAAGGAGCGCTTGCGGGGGCAGCACTCGCAACCGGGCCGTGGCAAGTTCGATCGCCAGTGGCAAGCCATCGAGCTGGCGACAAATGTCGACCACACTCGAGGCGTTCTGGGAGGTAATGTCGAATTCTCCGCACGCTGCTCGAGCGCGTTGCGTAAACAGCTGTACCGCCCCGGAGTCGTTCAGATCCTCGAGCCGATCCGCCTGGAACTCCGCGGGTAAGCTCAACGTGGGTACCGGCCGGGCGTACTCACCCGACAGGCGCAGGGGACTCCGGCTGGTGGCCATGATCCGGAGACCGGGGCACTCCGCCAGGAGCTCGGTGAGCAGCGGTGCCGCTCCCAGCACGTGCTCGAAGTTGTCCACCAGGAGCAACATCTGGCGTTGTCCGACGCGTTCGGCGACCGCCTGTACGACGTTCGTGGGATCGTTGAGCACCACCTCGAACGCCGCGGCCACCAGGCCCGGCACGAGCTCCGGATCGGCGATCGGCGCCAGCGATACGCACACGATGCCGTCCGGGAAGAGCGCGGCAGCGGCGCTGGCGATGGCCAGCGCAAGTTGCGTCTTGCCCACGCCGCCCGGCCCGGTCAGGGTCAGCAGGCGTTGACCGTCGCGCAAGATCCCGACGGCGGCGGCGATGTCGAACTGGCGTCCAACCAGTTCGGTCAGGTAGGGGAACCCTGACTGAGGTGGCACGCGCAATCGGGCCGGCGCTGGCATGGCCAGGTCATTGTGGACCCGCCGGGCTGACCATGGGTAATTCTGCCGATTCTCGACGGGTGGGTGAATCTCCAGATGCGGTGCGTTTCGCTTGACGGAGAGACTGGGCAGGTCCGCAGAGGCGGCGGAACGAGCAATCGAGGCGAAGGAGAGCCGGCGATGACCACTACGGTCCTGTCCAACCACCGGGTTTTGAGCGACCAGCTCATGGAGCGCTTCGGCGCGCGCGCCCCGGCGTATGACCGCGAGAACCGCTTCTTCAGCGAGGACTTCGACGACCTGCGACTGGCTGGCTATCTGGAGATCGCCGTGCCAGGTGAGCTCGGAGGTCGCGGCATGAACCTGGCCGCGGTGTGCCAGGAGCAGCGTCGGCTGGCCTATCGCGCCCCGGCGACGGCGCTGGCCACCAATATGCACATCTACTGGACCGGCCTGGCGGCCGATCTGCTCCGCGCGGGCGACACCTCCTGCAGGTGGATCCTCGAGGAGGCAGCGCGCGGCGAGGTGTTCGCGGCTGGCCACGGCGAAGGCGGCAACGACTTTCCGGTCATGCTGTCCACGACGCGGGCGGAGCGTGCGGAAGGTGGCTACCGCTTTTACGGTCACAAGATCTTTGGCAGTCTCACGCCGGTCTGGACGCGGCTCGGGTTGCACGCAATGGACACCTCCGACCCGGCCAACCCGCGGATCGTCCACGCCTTTCTGCCGCGTGACACGGACGGCTATCGCATCGTCCCGACGTGGGACGTCCTCGGTATGCGCGCCACGCGCTCCGATGACACCATTCTCGAAGGCGCGTTCGTCCCCGACAGCTACATCCCGCGAGTTGTGCCGGCCGGACTGGCGGGCGCCGACCTGTTCGTGCTGGGCGTGTTTGCCTGGGCCGAGCCAACGTTCGCGAACGTCTACGTCGGCATCGCCCAACGCGCGATCGACCTGGCAGTCGCCAGCCTGAAGAAGCGGACCTCGATTGGCCTCGGCGGCCGCAGCCTGGCGTACCACCCCATGCTGCAGCACGAAGTGGCGAAGATGACGCTGACGCTGGACGGCATGATCGCCCACGTTGACCGAATCGCCGACGACTGGTCCAACGGCGTGGACCATGGTGGTCTGTGGCCGTCCAAACTGGTGTCGGCCAAGTACCACTGCGTGGAAGGCGCGAAGAAGATCGTCGATCTGGCGATGGATGTCTCCGGAGGGAGCGGAATGTTCAAGAGCAACGAACTGGAGCGGCTGTATCGTGACGTCCGCTGCGGCGGATTCCACCCGGCGAATGGCGCGCTCGTGCACGAGATTGTCGGCAAGACCAGCCTGGGCATCCTGGGCGAGGAGCCACGCTGGTGACCGGGCCAGCGCAGCCGCTGGTGGAAGCGGACTGGGTCGCTGCGCACGGCAACGATCCGGATGTACGCATCATCGAAGTCGACGTCAGTCCAACTGCGTTCAGCGGTGGCCACATCGAGGGGGCCGTGCTCTGGAATGCATACACAGACCTGCTTCAGCCCAACTACAAGATCGTCGAACGAGAGGCGTTTGCGGCGTTGCTCCGTCGCTCAGGGATCGGTGCTGAAACCAGGGTGGTGTGTTACGGCTATGCGGCCTCGTTCGGGTTCTGGCTGCTGGCGTACCACGGCCACCAGAACGTGTCTTTGCTGAATGGATCGCGCGTCAAGTGGTTGAGCGATGGACGGCCGCTGAGCACGGACACGGCGTCTCCGCAGCCGACTGACTACAGTTTGACTGGTCGCCCGGAAGTGGAGTCCATCCGCGCGACGCACCGCTTGGTGGAGGAGGCGATCGGTGACCCGGAGCGACGGCTGATGGACGTGCGGTCGGTCGCGGAGTACACGGGCGAACGCTTCTGGCCGTCACTGCCGCCGGAGGGCGACCAGCGTGGCGGCCACGTGCCCGGCGCGGTCCTCGCGCCGATCGAAGACACGTGGGCCCCTGACGGCCGATTCAAGCCCATCGAAGAGTTACGCGGGCTCTACCAGGCCCGGGGCTTCACGCCAGACAAGGAGATCTTTACGTACTGTGCGGTGGGTGGCCGCGCGTCACAGGCGTGGTTCGTGCTCACCTACCTGCTGGGCTATGCCAGGGTGCGGGTCTACGATGGGTCGTGGGTCGAATGGGGCCTGCTGCCCGGCGTGCCGGTCGAGAAGTAGGCGCTACGGCAGCAGATCCGCCGCCATCTCGGTTGCAGAGTTGAGCAGCACAGCGGTGTGACTGGCCGGGATGTTCCACACATATGCAGGGAATGGAAAGTCCTTGCGGAATGTCCGGGGCATCCCGGCCCACTGCGTTTCGCGGGCGTCCAATGCCGCGAGCAGCCGGGGCACGAACGCGCTGCACAGCGCGACGCGGTAGTAGCAGTCGCTCTGGTTGCCCCAGGCGGTCACTCGCGTCGCGGCGGCTGCCAGCGTGCCAACCCGCGCGGCATTGTCCTGGGTAGTCGCTGCCGAGGCGGCGTAGAGGCCGGCCAGATAGCCGACGACCGGACCGTCGGCGCAGAAGCCGGAGTCGATGCAAATCCGCAGGAGTGGCAGCGGCACCCCGCCGAGCGGGCTATCGACGGTGACAAGGTCGGTGACACCCGGGACGGCCTGGTCGCCAAGTGCCTGGAGGGCGATGAGTCCGCCCAGGCTGTGACCGACGACGGCGATGCGGTCCACGTCGCAGGTTTGTTTGAGTGCGATGAGGGTGTCGTGCAGGATGCGTTTGCTGAGCTCGATGTCCTGCGCGGTATCCGACGGACGGTACGGGGATGGTGAGGCATCACAGCCAGTGAAACCTGTGCCGGTGTAGCTGTACGGCACAAACGCGACGTTCGGGTTGCGTGCGGTCAGCGCCGCTTGCAGCGGCTCGAAGACGAGCTCGGCGCTGGCGAGGTCACTGCCGTAGCCGGCCAGGAACACGACGGCGAGGGGGCGCGGGCCTGGTATTGCCGGCCTGGGGCATGTGACGGGGCCGCCACTGGCGCGTGCGTAGGCCGCGGCGGCTGAGGCCGTGTCCCAGGGACCCGTGTACCCCGCGGTGCGGACTTCGTCGGCGATCTGGCTGCTCGTCCGCGGCCCGTTGGGGGTCTGGCAGACGGCAGCGTCCTGCGCGGACGCAGGAGGGACGGCTGCCGCAGACAGAGCCAGGATCGCGAGGAGCCGGGCGGCGGCGACGGCTGGGTGCACACTCGCAGTATCGGATGACCATCGCGCGGCCGACAACGCGCGCCAGCCGCGGCAGCGCTCCCGTACGCTACTGCTCGTGGTAGCGGTGCCGCGGGCAGCGGTCGGGTCGATCGGCGGATCGGGAACGTGGGGGGCGAGATTTCCCGAGGACCTCGGGCGGGCCGAGGTCGGAGTGCTGGACTACGTTGCGCCAGTGGCAACACCGTTTGGAGTCTCGTGTCCGCTCAAGTTGCTGGACGTCGGTGGCCAGCGGGTGCTGCGGGTGGCCATGCACGGCTGGCATCGCGACGACTCCGGGCAACCGGTGCCCACGTGGACCTGCGCCCTGCAGGTGGCGTGGGTCTTTCAAGAAGCCGGAGTCCAGTGGGCGCTGGTGGACGGCTCCGTCGGCGGGATCCAGCAGCCGGGTGCGCCTGGCACGCCACTGCCGCCGTGGAGCGTCATCGTTACCGACGACTTCATTCAGTACTGGATTCCGCCAACGGCGGGGCGCCTGGTTGCTCGCGACAGAGCGTTCTCGCGGTTGGGTGAGCCATTCTGCGCCGGGCTGCGGCGCCACCTTTTTGCCGCCGCGTCGCGGCAGGAGCGCTTCAACGTCTTCGACGGGGGCGTCTACGCGTGCACGCCGCCCGGACGGTTCGAGACGCCCGCCGAGATCCGCATGCTGGCTGGCTGGGGCGCCAGCGTCGTCGGCCAGACGCTTGGCCACGAGGCGCCGCTCATGCGCCAGCTCGGGATTCATTTCGGCTCGCTGAACATCGTCAGCAACTACGCCGAGAGCAACGCGGCGTGGGTAGGCGAGGCACCCGGCGCCATGGCCGACTTCTACCGGGCGTGCCCGTACCCCGTAGGCAACGCGCTCGTCGATGCGATGCTTGCCGTGGTGGCCAGCGGTCTCGGCGATTGTCGGTGTGCCGAGTTCCGGTTGCCAGGTCTGGGCGCGTTCCCCGTGGAAGGCGCGTGATCGCGGCTGAGCCAACGCGGACCTCCGGCTGCCCGCATCGCCGCGCGCGCTCCGTTGCGAGTGCTTGCTCACAGGAATTACAGCCGAGCGGGCACGGCGAGGCGGGCGAGAGCGACGGCTCGGGAGGAGGACGAGTATGAATCTGCCGCCGGAGTTGCAGGCGGCGCTGTTGGGCCGGCGGGTGGTGTTTCTGCGGGGGCGGCTCGACGACCCTACGGCGAACGCGGTGATCGCTCAATTGCTGTTGATTGCGCGGACGGGGGCGGGACCTGAGGCTGAGAAGGCGATCGAGCTCTACCTCGACAGTCCGGGGGGATCGGTTGGCGCCGCCCTGGGGGTCTACGACATGCTCCGGACGCTGAACGTACCCGTGTCCACGATCTGCAACGGGCGCGCCGGCGGGGCGTCGGTCCTAATCCTGGCGGGGGGCGCCAGCGGACTGCGATATGCGCTCCCGAACGCACGGATTCACCTTACCGACGAGTCTGTCGACGTGCTGGCGACCCATCCCAAAGACCTCGCCAGCAGCGCCGCGGAGGCGGCGCGTCTACGCGCCCGCTGGCAAGACGCCCTGGTCGGGCACACCGCGCATTCGGCGGCGCAGATCGGTCGCGACCTGAGCCAGGGCCGGTGGTTGAGCGCCGCCGAGGCGCGCGACTACGGTCTGGTGGACGGGATCATCCCCGGACCCACGTAGGGACGCTCAGGCAGCCCGGCCGAGCAGACGCGCGAACGGGCGCCAGCCGCGCTGTGTTGTGCGCGGTCGGCCGGCCACGTGCTCGACCAGACCTGCGAGGGCGCGAGTAATGTCATGCCGCAGGTGGGGATCGGAGATGAACAGCGACGTGCCCTCATTGCCAGCCTGCACGACCAGTCGACCGGCGCTCGGCACCCGCGCGGCGAAATTCAGGGAGAGGTGCTGCTCGATCGTCGCGGTCGATGCGCCACTGTCGGCGCGGTTCAACACCACGGATGTCTTGCTGGCGAGCTTGAGCTTGGCGGCGACTTCCATGAACCTGGCGGTGTTGACCGCCGAGGGCATCTCAGGGGTCGTGATCACCACAATTCGATGGGCCGCATCCAGAATGCTGAGGTTGAACTCGTCGAGCGCGGTGCTCATGTTCACGACCACATGATCGAAGAGGTGCGCAAACACGGGCAGCGCCTGCACCAGGAGCGACATGTCGAGCGTCTCGATACGAGCCATCTCCGCTGGCCGCGGCAGGAAGGAGATCCCGCTCGAGTGGGCCGTCGTGAGACTCAACAAAGAATCTGACTCGCGACTCTGGCGGATGCAGAGATCGGCGATCGTGTGGCGGCCGTGCGCATCCAGCAGGGGCTCGAGGTCGCCGTAATACAGGTCGGCGTCGATGAGGAGGACTCGATCGCCGTGCAGACGCTGCAGCCCAACGGCCAGATTCACCGCGATCGTACTTTTGCCGACGCCGCCCTTGTTGGAGAACACGGCGACAATCTGGCCGTGTTCAGGCCGCTGGGCCGTCGGCACGTACGGCTTCCCGGAGCCGCGGCCAGAGGTCCGCTCGCCGTCGCCGAGGACTGCCTTCACTCGATGCAGCAACTCTTCGGGCCAGAGCGGCTTGGAAACTCGCTCCCAGGGTCGGTCAGTCCGCGGCAGCCGCAGGTGCTCGGAGCGCGCGGGGTCCGCGGACACCAGCCACAACACGGCCTGTAACGGGAGGTTTGGGAGCTCCGCCAGCACATGTTCGAGCTCGATCGCCGGCAAGTCGCCGTCGACGACGGCCATCGAGATACGTCCGCGCTCGAGCGTGCGGCGCACGTCGGCCCACGCGCCGACGGTCGCATAGTCCACCCCGGCGGCCCACAGCGTTTCGCCGAGCCCGCCAATCGTTTTGTCCGTGGTCAGGATCAAGACCGCGGGTGCGGTTGGCGCTTGATTCGACTGCATGGCTGCGACCCACCTCGAGCCCGGCTTGGATTAAAGTTCGCGCGTTGGGCTTCTGGTTGAACATCGGCCGGCCGGGCCGAATCTTGAGCGCGCCAGCGGTCGACTTCAGTGCGAAATCAGGGTGAGCAGCGCGCCCAGTCCTCCGACGATCGAGACCAATCCAAGCAGCAGGTATGGATTGACGGCGGTCCAGTGGTGCTGGCCCTTGTGCGGATCGAGATATAGCCCGTACGGCGGGTGTTTCTCAGCGGCGCCTTGACGATACGAAGTTGTTGGATGCACGGAGCGGCGCTCCTTTGCGGCAGGACGTACTTGCCAGGTCTCAGTGCTTTCGAACATACGCTGTGATTCCGGTCAAGTCTGCGATCTGGCGTCACGGTTGCGACACGAAACCGGGGCCCGGCCCGGTTTCACCGAAACCGCGCAGAATGAAGGCCATGCAGATTGCCGAGTTCGAAGTCATTCGTTTGCAGGCGCCGGAATTGTCCGCGCCGCTCCGACCGGCCTGGGCGCCGGGCTCCGTCTGGAAGAGCCGGCCGGCGACGCTCGTAAAACTGACCACCGACGACGGCATCGTCGGGTGGGGCGTGCCAGGCTACGCGGACGCACCCGTGCTCGAGAACTGGATCAAACCCCGCCTGCTCGGCCAGGACCCGTTCGCGCTCGAACGGCACGCGCGCATGTTCCGCAACGCGGGTAGCGCCTGGGGCGTCGAGATGGCGCTGTGGGACATCATCGGCAAGGCCTGTGGCCAGCCGCTCTACAAACTGTGGGGCGGCTATCGCGACCGCGTACCGGGGTATGCCAGTTGTGTCGAACTACGCTCCGGGGAGCGGCGCGCCGAAGACGCGGCCGCGCGTCGCGCCGAGGGCTGGCGGGCGATGAAGCTGCGGCTGCACGACTGGACGGTTGGAGCAGACATCGCCCAGGTCGAACACGTCCGCCGCGCGATGGGCGACGAGTTCGTGATCCTGGTCGACGCCAACCAGGCCCAGCAACCGGGCACGCAGCAGCCTGAGGAAGGGCCGGTCTGGCGCTACGAGCGCGCCCTCCAGACGGCCCGTGAGCTGCAGCGCCTGGGCGTGTTCTGGCTCGAAGAACCGCTCGATCGCTACGATTTCGAGGGGCTCAAGCGGCTGTGCGCCGAAGTTGATCTGTTGATCGCGGGCGGCGAGAACAACGTTGGCCTGCACGAGCTGCGCTGGCTGATCGAGCAGGACGTCTATGACGTGATCCAGCCGGAAGCGATGGTGGCCGAGACGCTGAGTAGCCTGCGCAAGATCGCGGCATTCGGCGAGCTACGCCACAAACTGGTGGCGCCGCACCACGGCGGTGGCGGCCTAGGGCTCGCCGCGCACCTGCACCTCGCGTGTGCGATCCCCAATTCGACCTACTTCGAGATGCTGTGCGAGCCGCCCGGTATGACGACGGCTGATTTCCAGTGGTATCTGGCGGAGCCGCTGCGAGTCAACGCCGACGGCGATATCGTGGCGCCGTCGGGGCCGGGGCTCGGGGTGGAACCAGATCCGGACAAAATTGCCAGGTTCCGGGTTTAGGCGGGCCAGGATTGGAGGCCGCCGTCCACGCGCAGGACCTGGCCGGTGATGAATGAGGCGCCCGCGGTGACCAGGAAGCCGACGGCGCGGGCCACTTCGATCGGCTGGCCGTAGCGGAGCAGCGTGCCATCTTCCACCAGGCGGTGTGGGTCGAGCTCACGGCTCGCGCGAAATCTGGGCGTCAGTATCGCTGCCGGGGCGATCACGTTGACCCGGACGTTGAATTCGCGCAATTGGGCTGCCAGGCAGCGCGAGTATTCGGTCAGCCCAGCCTTGGCGGTGGCGTAGATCGCGCCGTTGCTGGTGCCGTGGAGCGCGTCGACGCTGCTGATCGTGACGATGTGGCCGGCTTTTCGCGCCATCATTTCGGGCGCGACCGCCCGGCAGACCAGGATGCCGGACATGAGATTGCGGTTGAGGACGGCCTCGACGTCGGCCAGCGACACGAAGACGGCGTCGTTGGGGTCGGGCTTGCCGGCCTGGGGGGCACCCGTACCCCCGGCGCCGATGTCGCCGCCGGCGGCGTGGACCAGCGTGTCGATCGGGCCGAATGCTTGATGGATCTCGGCGAGGATGCGGTCGACGGTCTCCGGCTGAGCGAGGTCGCCGTGGACCGCGAGCGTCTCGACGCCGTGGTCTCGGCTGATCGCGTCCGCGACCGCGGCCAGCGAGTCCGCCTCGTCAAACGCCCGCGTCGAAGTCGGCGTTGTGCCGTGGACGACCACGCGCGCCCCGAGCCCCGCCAGATAGGCCGCGATGACGCGCCCCAGGCCGCGCGACGATCCAGTAACCCAGGCGACCCGTCCGTATAGTTCTCCGTTTGCTGCTGGCATTGCTTCAGGATGACAGAACGGGCAACCGGTCGGCGCCGGACGACGCGCGCTACACTCAGGCGTGGCTGGGCCGCACTGGTGATCAGCGGGCTGTCAGGAGCGCGGGGTGTGCCCGAACCCGCCCTCCCAACGGGTACCGTGACCTATCTGTTCACCGATATCGAAGGCAGCACGTCGCTGTGGGAGCGATACCCGCAGGCAATGCCGGCAGCCCTGGTTCGCCATGACACGCTCATTGAACAGGCTGTCGCGGATCATGGGGGTGTGGTTGTCCGCCCGCGCGGCGAAGGAGACAGCCGGTTCGCGGTCTTCGCGCAGGCCAGCGCGGCCGTTTCGGCGGCCGCGGCGATTCAACTGGCGTTGTGTCGAGAGCACTGGGCACTGGCCGAGCCGCTCCGCGTGCGGCTGGCGCTGCATACCGGGGAGGCCGACCTGCGACAGGGCGACTACTACGGAAACGCGGTGAACCGCTGTGCCAGACTGCGAGCGCTGGCCCACGGCCGACAAATCCTGCTGTCCGAGGCGACCGCTGCACTGGTGGGCGATCAATTGTCAGCGAGTATCAGCCTGCGCAACCTGGGCAGCTACCCCCTGAGAGGTTCGGCTCAGCCGGAGACAGTCTTTCAACTGCTGCACCCCGAGCTGCCGCAGGATTTCCCCGTGCTCCAGGCCTCCATAGCGACTCGCGGCCGGCTCCCGGTCCAGCCCACACGGTTGATCGCGCGAGAGAACGAGCTGCGCGAGATCGAACAAGCCCTGATGCAACCCGGCGTCCGGCTGCTGACTCTTGTAGGAACTGGTGGGGTAGGCAAAACGCGGCTGGCCGTAGCCGCGGCGGGGCACTTACAGGCGGTCTTTGACCAGGGCTGCTGGTTTGTGGACCTTGCCCCGCTGCGTGACTCCAGCCTTGTCGTGCCAACGATCGCGCATACGCTGGGTCTGCACGAAGCCGGGGGCCGCTCCTCGTTCCAGGTGCTCACGGAGTATGCGCGTCCCCAGCAGTTACTGCTCGTCCTTGACAACTTTGAACACCTCATCGACGGCGGGCTCGTTCTCGGTGAGCTGCTGGCCGCGTGTCCCGAGCTCAAGATCCTGGTCACGAGTCGCGAGCCGCTGCATCTGCGGTGGGAGCATCTGCTCCCCGTCTCCCCTCTGGCGGTACCCGATCGCGCAGGTGCAAACCACCGGACGATTCAGCACACACCGGCCGTCGAGCTGTTCGTGGAGTGCGCGCGTGCGGTCGAGCACCGCTTCCAATTGACCGACGAGAACGCATCGAGCGTGGCAGAAATATGTCGGCGGCTTGATGGTCTACCACTGGCGCTGGAGCTCGCGGCAGCGCGGATTCGCCTGTTGCCACCGGTCGCCCTGTTAGAGCGCCTCGGGCACCTGGATCTGCCGGGCGCTGGGGCGGCGGACACCCCCGCGCGACATCGCACGCTACGCGCAGCCATCGACTGGAGCTACAACCTGCTCAACAGCTCCGAGCAGCGGCTCCTCGCGCGAGTTGCCGTGTTTGTAGATGGATTCTCGGCCGAGGCCGCCGGTGCAGTCGTCAATGCTGAGGGGGACTCGCCAGCTGACGTCCTGGACGGACTGGCTGCTCTGCTCGATAGCAGTCTGCTCCGTCGGGTATCCACGTACTTGCCGAACGAGGCACGCTTTGGACTCCTGGAGACGGTTCGCGAGTATGCCCTCGAGCATCTTGCGGCCACCGGTGATGAGATCGGGATTCGCAATCGGCACGCCGCGTACTTCGCGCGGTGGATGGACGACGTCGAGCATCAACTGACGAGCAACGAGCAAACCGCATTGCTTGCGAGACTCGAACTGGAGCACGACAACTTGCGGGCAGCGCTCCGCTGGCAAATACGCTCCGGCCAAACAGGGCAGGCCTTGCAATTAGGAGCCGCCCTTTCGCAACTTCTGGGAGTGGCACGGCGACCTCACTGAGGGCCGCGCCCGACTTCTGGAGCTCCTGGACTTGGCGAGTCTGGCGACAGCGCCTGACGCGTGGACGGGCGCACGCGCAACTGTATTGAACCGAGCGGGCAACCTCACGTGGCTGCAAGGAGACTACGAAGCCGCACAGTCGCTGTTGAGCGAGAGCCTCAGCCTGCGGCGTCAGCTCGGGGATCGCCGCGGCACCGCCATCTCGCTTGGCAGTCTTGGCGAACTGGCCCGAGTTCAAGGCAACTATTCGGCGGCCAGATCCCTCTTCGAGGCGGGACTGACAATTGGGCGCGAATTGAGAGAGCCCACCGTGATCACGTCGATCTTGAACGGCCTGGGGAATGTGGCTCGGCTTCAAGGTGACTATGAAATTGCTGAGGTGCTGCTCGGTGAGAGCCTGGCGGTTGCGGAACAGCGAGCGGACCGCCGCAGTATTGCGTTCTCGCTCGCGCGTCTGGGCGAGATCGCGCGGGCGAAAGGGGAAAACATCTCGGCGAGGTCGCTCCTCGAGCGAAGTCTGGCGATCGGGCGAGAACTTGGCGACCGACTCAGTATCGCGACTTCGCTAAGTGGTCTCGGAGACCTGGCTCGCCAACGTGGCGAGTACCTTATGGCGAGCTCGTTGCTGGAGGAGAGCCTGGCCATACGCCTTGCAACTCAAAACCGCCGAGGTGTGGCGAGCTCGCTCATACGTCTGGGAGAACTGGCGCTCGAACAAAAGGAATACCCAGAGGCAAGCGCGCGACTCATTGAGAGCCTCGACATCGGACGGGCACTGGGGAACGATCACTACACGGCGCTTGCGCTGGAGGGTCTCGCCTGTGTGGCTGCCGCAACTGGCGCGTCGGAGCGCGCTCTCCGGCTAGCTGGAGCCGCGGTGGGGCTGCGAGCGTCGGCTGGCACGGTGCGCGGAGCAGCGGAGCGGGGTCAGCTGGAGCAGGCGTTGCGCTCGGCACGGTTGGCACTGAGCCATGACGAAGGCGCTACAGCCTGGGCGAAGGGGCTGGCTATGTCCGCGGATCTGGCATGCACGTTCGCTCGCGACATCTAGGAGCCAGTCAACAACCGGCGGGTGTCGATACGGTCCGCGGCGAGCTCGATGCCGAGGCCCGGAGTGTCGGGCAGGGCGATCGAGCCATGTTCGGGCCAGAGCTGGCGGGTGTGCAGCGCTTGCTTCGCGGCCTGGGGGCGGATCAGAAACTCGGCCATCGGACAGACTCCAGGCGATTGGGCGGCGATCACGTGCAGCGCCGGGTGGATGGAGTGACCGTGCGGAAAAACGGGCCGCCCGAAAGCCGACGCGAGTGTGCAGATCTTGACCAGTTCGGTGATCCCGCCGCACCAGTCGGGGTCCGCCTGGAGGACGTCCAACGCGTCGACCTGCAACAGCTGGAGAAACCCCCACCGCGTGTACTCGTGCTCGCCGGCGGCGATCGGCACTCGCGTGGAGCGCTTGATCGCGACGTAGTCGGCGATGCGATCCGGTGGCACCGGCTCCTCGAGCCAGCGCGGCGCAAACTCGGCAATCCGTTCGAGCAGCCGGATGATGTACGTCGCGTCGCCACCCATGAAACAGTCGAACATGATGTCGACCGTCGGGCCGACCGCCTCGCGAATGGTCCGGACCAGTGCGACGTTGCGGGCCATGCCCTCGAGTCCGTCGCTGGGGCCATAGCGGAAGAACCACTTCTGGGCGCGGTAGCCCTGCTCGACGACGGCCTGCGCGCGGGCTCGGACCAGGCCCGGGTCGAGCGAGTTGCCGAGCATCGACGCATAGCAGTCAACGCGCTCACGCGTTGGCCCGCCGAGTAGCCGGTACACCGGCAGACCCAGGAGTTTGCCGCGCAGGTCCCAGACCGCGCAGTCGACGGCCGAGATTGCCATCATCTCGTAGCCTTTGCGAGCATGCCGATCCTGGCGGTACAGCACGTCCCAGATGCGTTCGTAGGCGAGTGGATCCTGGCCGACAATGTGGCTGGCCAGTTTGGCCAGAATGATCGGCGCGGTTTCCTCGAAGATCGGGCCAAAGAGCCCCGCCGTTCCATCGTCGGCGAGCACCTCGACATAGGTCCCGGTCACGCGATCGGCGCCCGCGCCTGGCCCGCGTCGAGCCAGCTCCGGATAAATATCCAGCATTTGCAGTTGGCGCTCTTCCAACGCCTCGATCGAAGCGGGTCCGGAGACCTGAACACAGCGCAGCTCGCGAATCCTCGTCGTCGGCACCGAGATAGGCTACACACTGTTGAACGACCCACGTGTTGCAGCCGCCATTGCCCACTGGGCGCCGCGGTTCATCGCCAGGTCATCGACTACAACGACTTCCTCAGCACCACCGCCCGGATCGACCGTTTGGCGGACTGGTGCACTGAGTTGGGCGAGCTGCTGCGGGCCCAGACTGACGCCGTGGCGTTGACGCGGCTGAAGCGCATTCGGGCCGCCCGATCGCTTCGTCGAGCACGGTCCGGTGGCGGTCCTGCGCCAGGCGTGCGGGCTGTCGGCCGACGGTTTGAAGATCGCGGTCCGCGAGCTGATCGAGTGTTCAGGTCCCGTTGCGACGGAAAACGGCCAGCTGGTTGACGGTGTATTCGTCGCCAGCTTCGCGAGCAAAGCCGCGAACGTCGCACGCCTACAGTTGCATCGGCCACGGCGGGCGGGCCGCTGCCAGCGGATCCGGAACCGCTGCAGCTACGTCCCGTCGGGTCACCGCGCGGGAAGTGTGCCAGCCGCTGCGATCACGAGTTCCTCCCCGACTCGGAGCGTCCGGTAGCGATCGCCAAACGCCTGCCCGAAAGCCGCGTACGTCCAGGGGGTGCTGTCGTGGCTGGATAAGGCCACGATTTCGGGTCCCCGAGCGTTGATCTCCTGAAGCGCCGCACGAACGTCCTGTTCGCCGATCGGTCGCCAGGGCCAGTTCGGATTGCCGAGAGTGGCCTGCAGCAGGAGCGGAGTGCCCAACGCGTGAACCGGGAGGTGTAAGCCGCCGACCACGCCTTTGATTGGCACGTCCAGGACACGTTCTGTGCTCGCGAGCATCCGCTCGATGCCTGGATGACCGCAGCCGCTGACCAGTACCAAGCCGAACCCTCGCACGTTGACCACGAGCGCCTGCTCGGCAATGGGTCCGAGCCAGAACATCATCGCGGGGAGCGGCGGCAGGACAGCCACCCCAGGCGCGATCACCCGTGGACCGGTGGTCAGTACGACATCCGCCCGGTCGTGACGCATGGGCGTGGGCACGTACGCGGGCAGACCCCTGGGCTCCAGGGCTTCGGCGCAGAATGCGAACGTCCGGCGGACCGAGGTTCGGAAGCCGCCCACGTGGTCGGCGTGCAAATGCGAAATCACCACGCCATCCAGGCGCTGGAGGTCCACTCCCAGGTAGTCGGCGTTGTGCACCAGTGCCGACCGAGCCCGGCCGCGCGGGTTCAGCCCGGAATCAAACAGCAGCGTTGTGGGGCCCGCTCGCAGCAGGTAGGAGACACCCGGCTCGCCACGGACCTGCTCGGCCGGGACCAGTCGCTCCACCAGGGGAATGATGGACAACCGGTCGACTTCCCCGATTGAACTCAGCTTCGCGGCGACCTCAGCCAGCCACGACCGTTCGATCCGACGCCGGGCCGAAGCGTACCGAGCCGCCAGCCCACCGACCGCCGCCAGCACGCCTCCGCCGGCGAGAACTCCCCACGGCATGCGCGCGCTCGGCGCAGTTTCCCGATCCATGTTCACGGTCATCAAACGCTCTCCTCGTAAGTGGTCTCGGTGGCGCCGGACTCGACCACGATGGTAGTAAGGCACGGTTGCGGGGCAAGTTGGAGGAGGCGATCAGCTCGAGAAGCACGGCTTCGTCGTGCACCGCTGCGAGGTGCATCGCCCTGAAGAGGTCTATACGGCCTTCGTCCAACGCGCGCAGCAGCGCCTTATTGTCGGCAATTCGGATCAGCTTTCCTACACCTCGTAACGCGCCGTTTCGAGCGGCAGGGCTACGCGGAACGTTGCGCCTTTGCCGGGTCTGCTCTCGACCCAGATGCGCCCGCCGTGCAACTCGACCAGTGCACGCGCGATCGGCAGCCCCAGGCCGCTGCCCTTCGTATCACGTGTCGTCGCGGACTCGGAGCGGAAGAACCGCTCAAAAATGCGCGCTTGATCGCGCGCCGAAATGCCCGGACCATCGTCAATTATCGAGAACACCGCCTCGCGTGGGTGTTCTTCCAGCCGCACCTTGATAGCGCCGTTGTCACGGCCGTACTTGTTGGCGTTACCGAGCAGGTTCACCAGCACGCGTCCGAGCCGCTCCATGTCGACCTGGCCCTCCAATGGCCCCGGCGGCAGTTCGACCTCGATCCGCTGACCGCGTGCTGCGGCGAGGGGCTCAATCTCGCGGATGGCACGCAACGCGGCCTCGCGCAGATCGCCGGGCAGTCGATGTAACTCGAGGCGACCTGCCTGCAAGCGCGTCAACTCGAGCAGATCTTCGACCAGACGTGCCATATCGTCGGCGGACTGGTCGATGTTGACCAGCAACCGGTGCAACGCTGGAGATGTACATCGTGGTTCGTTCGCCAACACCACGCCAACCGAGGCCGTGATAGCCGCCAGTGGCGTGCGCAGGTCGTGAGAAATGCTCGAAAAAAACTGGTCCCGCTCATGCTCTAACCGGGCATGTTCCGCCTCTGCGTGCTTGCGCGCCGTAATGTCCTCCACGGTGCCCTCGAAGTACTGCGGGGTACCGGATTCGTCAAAGACCGCTCGCGCATTCTGCAGGATCCATCGAACGCGACCATCCTTGCAGCGCACGCGACACTCAAACGCTTCGGCAGTGCCGTGTTCAAGCAGCTGTCGAACGAGTGTGGCTCGATCCTGTGGATCGACGTAAATTTGCGCCGCCGCGTCGGTCACGCTGTCTACGAGCTCATCGGGAGATGCGTACGCCAGCAGGCGTGCCAGCGCCCGATTGGCGGTGAGGACACGCCCGTCTGGAGAGCTCTGATAGATACCCTCGACGGCGTTTTCGACGATGCTCCGATAGTTGGCCTCGGCTGCGTGCAGGGCAGCCTCAGTACGTTTGCGCTCGGTGATGTCGAGCATAACGCCCTGCAGGAAACCGGTATCGGCACCGCCCGAGTGAACCACCGCGGCCTCGTCTCGGAACCAGATCGTCCGTCCATCGTCGGCGAGCAACCGATACTCGGCGACAAACGGCAGGCCGGAGCTCTTACAGCGGTCGAACTCGCCGAGGACCCCGTCCCGATCTTCGGGGTGGATCCGGTTCACCCACGACAAGGGGTCGGCAACCCATTCGTCGGAAGAGACACCGAGCAACCGGTCGACCTGTGGACTGACATACAAGGTCGTGCTGATCTCGTCGAGGGCCGCGATATAGGTGATCGCTGGAACTTGCTCCACCAGCATCCGAAACCGCGCCTCGGCCTCGCGAAGGGCCGCTACCGCC
Organism: Chloroflexota bacterium; assembly: GCA_035309865.1. GTDB lineage: Bacteria > Chloroflexota > UBA6077 > UBA6077 > CF-72 > CF-72. Next base: position 6,980 of record DATGER010000176.1, on the reverse strand, counting down.
TGGTGCCGCGCCGTCACATCATGGGCGATGCCCAGATAGCCGCTAATCGCTTGTCTTGCCCCAATGACGGGCGTAACCGTCAGTTGAGCTGAGAGCCGCCCCCCGTCCTTGCGCACGAGCGCCCACTCACGGGTTTCGGACTCGCCGCGCTCCGCGGCGTGCACAAAGACTTCGAAACCGGGTGCGATTCCCAGTTCGGCTGCGCGTTGATTCACCTCGTTCTGGTCATGCCAGGCCAGCGGGGTCAGCCGCCCAACAACCTCTTCGGCGGCGTACCCAAGCATGCGCTCGGCGCCGATGTTGAAGACAGTCACAAGACCCACTGGATCGGTGGCGACGATCAGATCCTCCGTCGCGGCGGCAAGTACCGCCGCTACCTCCTCTGCAGAGGTCGTTGGGGCAGTCAGCAGTGCGCCATTCACCGTTGCGCTCACTCTTGTGGGTCTACCGGTTGGAGGTAGACAGCACGGTGAGCCTCGGTAAACAGTCAGTAAACGTGCGCTGGCCGAAACTGTCTACCGGCCATTCACCCGCGGCGATCCCGTTCAGTCACGACAGCGACACGCCGCCGGCTGGCATACACTTCGAGCACAACGCGGCGACGTTCACCGTCCAGCCCACACCGAATGCAGTCGGCACGACGATGTCAGGATTCTCGGGGCTCCAGAAGGCACGCTTCAAGCGCTCGAACGTTGGCGGTCGAAGGTCGTACGGCACTTTGTTGAAGACGACTCCGTGCCACGTGCGCTCCGCCTTGGGTAGGCGCAACTCGCGCACGACGCTTGCCACGACCAGGACGAAGCCAGTCAGTCGCACCAGGCCTCCTATGTTGCGCCCGTTTGTCTTGAATCGTTCTTGGCGGGGTTTGGTCACACCACAACCCTCCTTCGCCGTTGAGTTTCCGTGGCCAGCGTTGCCGGGCAAGTTGCCAGACATGAACAGAACCTGTGCATGCGCGCTCCAGCCAGGGAAGACCGCCCAGGTCCCACGCGCGCGCGCCCCCAGTGCGCCCACTTGCTGCCGCGGCAGATTAGCACGGCTAACGCGACCCCTGGGCGTGATCGTCATGCAACAGTCGGCACTCTCGCGGAGGTGAACCTGGATCAAGATTCAATCTCGAGTCGAAGGACGGGATGTCTGACGATTGACAGGCAACTCGTTCGTTTACCTCGCGGTTACCAGCACTAACGTCCTCCGCTTCGTGGTGCGTACATGCTTGGTGACATACCGAAGGAGCAAGACTCATGGACTACGGCACGTTGATTCGCCAGGCATGGACCATCACCTGGCGCTATCGCTTTTTGTGGTTGCTCGGCCTACTGGCCGGGGGTGCAATCGGACTCCCCTCCTTCAACGGCGGTGGAGGAAGCGGGTGGCGTGCCGATCAGCGCGACATCGAGCAGGTCAGCCCGACGCTGGCCGCATTCGGCCAGGAGGTCGCCACGTGGGCAGCACTGCATGTCGGTCTGTTGGTCGGCCTGGCAATGCTGGGCCTGGTGCTGATGCTGGTGCTGCTCGTGCTGTCGTTTATCGCCCAGGGCGGCATGGCTCAAGCGACGGCTGACCTGGGCACCGGCCATACCAGCTCCTTGCGACGAGCCTGGGGCGCGGGGGTGCACCTGTTCTGGCGTTATGTCGGATTGTGGCTGTTCCTCATTGCCGCGGGACTCGTCATTGCCGCGGTCTTTGGGGCGCTCGTGGCCGCGGTGGCGTTCGTGACCTTCACCGGTCAGGCGCCTGGCGTGGGAGTCGGCGTGGCGGCTGCGGTCGCCGCCGCCGTTATTGTCGGCTTTGTGGCAATCGTGCTGCGGGTCACCCGCGACGCACGCGCGCCGCACTGGTTGATCGCGCTCGGCGCGACCCTCTTCGCGCTGCCGATCTTCACCGTGGTCCTCGTCGTCAGTCTGACGCTGAGCATTGTCGTTGCCTTTGCCCAGCGAGCAATCGCGGTTGAGGACATCGGGCCGATCGCCGCGCTGCAATCGGGCTGGCGTCTGGCGCGGGCGCATGTAGGCGCAAGCCTGCTGACGTGGCTTGTCAACCTCGGCCTCGCTCTTGCGACGGGCATCACGTTTGCACTGGGCCTTGTTGGCACGCTTATCGTGCTGGGTGGCATCGGCGCGCTGGTGTTCGCCGTTGCGGGGCTGACTGCCCCGACAATCGCCTACATCAGCCTGGGCGGCCTCGTGCTCTTCGTCGGGATCCTGACCCTGGCCGGCATCGCCAACGCGTTCTTCTGGACCTTCTGGACGCTGGCTTATTTGAGGCTCAGCGGCCATACGGCACCGTCCCCGGCGGCCTGAACCTCTTCGAGGGTCTCGCGACCGGCTTTGCTGACGGCCAGACGTGGAAGCTTGCGCACCTTGTCCCGTCTGGCGCGGGGTCAACTGAACGCTGGCTATCTGTGGCGCCAGGAGGTCTTGAGGTGGCGTGGCTTGAGAGCCTGCCAGTTCCGCCCCAGCCGGCGCGCCGCAGGCTCAGTCGTCGGACTGATGGAGGAATGGCCCGATGGCACGGTGCGCGCGTACGGCGGTCGTTCGATCGCAGCTGACGCGCTCCAGGTGCGGCCTGCGTCTCACACACTTGAAGGAGCTACGCCATGACGATCGTCGAACCCGCATATCCACGCTGGTTCGGGCGAACACCAACGCAATGCGGGCGCGCATCGATCAGCGGCCTCGAGCAGGCCAGACCTTTGAGCCGTGGTCAGCTCGTCCAGGTCGAGCTGCAGCATCGGCGGCGTGGAGCGGCCTACTCCGAACACACCGTCTCCATATCTGCTGCCGTAGGCAATGCAGGACACCGGTGCCCATTGGTATGCGGAGGCTGGCTCGGCACCTGGAGCGTGGCGGCAGACCGTGAGCCATTGCGCAGCATCGCCTCGTACACCTGCGCGTAGCCGTCTGTCATCGCCGCCGGTGAGAACCGCCGCTCCGCTTCACGTCGGCACCGCGGGCGATCGATCTCGGGCAGATGTCGGACCGCATCGACCAGCTCGTCCACGTCCGAACAGATGAAACCGGTGACGCCGGGTTCGATGACTTCAGGCACGCTGCCCGCTCGCAGCGCGAGGACAGGTGTGCCGCCGAGTGTCACAGCGGCGTGCGCGGTACTCATCAGGGTGGCCGATGACAAACGCGCGGTCTGCTCACCGTCAACCGCGATGAGGGTTCACGTGACGCCGGATGCCCGTGTTAGGCATTCGTCGGGCCGAACGGCGCTGCCGCAAACCGTCCGCGCGTCGCTACGCCGACGACGCCAACAAGCGTCCAGTACACCACGCCGAGCCCGAGCACATAGGCCAGGAGCATCACGCCCGAAATCCCGAACGGCTGCAGGATCAACATGCTGGCGGTGGCGCTGGCGTGCATGAGCATAGCCAGCAGCAAGCTGTGGGTGTGGTCGTACATCCACACCATCACCACTCTGAAGGGCGGCAACCATGCGAACAACTGCGCCGGCAGCACGAGCCCGAGCGCGAGCGCGCCGGCGGGATTCCCCGACCAATAAATGACGCTGAAGTGATAGGCGCCCCACAGCAGCCCCATGATCAGCCCCGCGCCCAGCACGCCGTAGCGCCGCCTGAACCTGGGAACGGCGAAGCCGGTCCAGCCCAATTCTTCGAGGAACCCGCCACCCAGCAGCCCGTAGCTGACTCCCATGACGATGACGCGGCTTGGGTCGGTGCTCGTCACAATGCTAGGTAGGAACTCCGGCGAGAAGGCCGACAGCGCGTAGGACAGCCCGACGGACACGAGCGGCGCCAGCAACAGCGCAAGCGCGTACCAGCCAGCGCCAACGCGCCAGGTCGTCAGCCTGCCGAGGAGATTGCGATAGCCAGATCTGCCCGACACCAGCCCGGTCATGACTATGCTGGCGACGCTGGGTCCGGCGAGCCACGCCAGCATCATCAGCAGGAAGCGCGGGTCGGTCGCCGGGGCGACGCCGCCCTGCACATCGCCAAGCCCGACGACCAGCAGGATGCCGACCAACGAAATCGCGAATGCGATTGCGAAGAACATCAGCAGCGGATGCCGCTTGATGAAGCCCTGTGGCGCCGCGGCCGCAATACTCGGCCGGGGCGCGCGCCTCGGTGTTGGCGCCATTGCCACACGCGGCGGCAGCACATCGGTCTGCCGTCGGTCGATGTTAGTCGAGCTCATGTGATTCTCCAGTCCTGTCGCCGCGCTGCGACATCACGTGCGACGCCACCTTTGAGCATCCCACCGTCACGCGAAGCCGACGGTTGCGTCGGGTTAACACCGGGTAAAGCAGTCCACGGCCCGCTCATGGAGCGCGCCACCCCAAGCGGCGACCACGGGCACGTAGCCTGCTGGCGCACTCCACGCATGCAACTCAGCCGGCAGGTTGGGTGGATGACGCGCGGTGAGCTTTGACCAATCGTCATCACCCGCTGGCACCCAAGGATTCGGAACGGCTCCGACTCTTGCCAGGACGGAATCGTCCTCCCCGCGGGCCCCTCGGGGCCTTGCCGCCTGTGGGCGGTACGGACACGCTGGCCCGCGGGCTGGATGCGCGGAGCGTCACTCGACGCGCGACTGCAGGACCATCATCCGCACCGCGTCGCGGAAGGCGGAGGTGAGGTTGATGTACGACGCTCCGCCGGGTCCGGTGTAGCTTGGAGTCAGCATCGGGTTGGGCGGCAAAGTGATGATGTCCGTGTCTCGATCCAGGTTGTGCCCGAAGTTTGCGACCTGCACAATTTCGAGCGGCTGCAGGTCGGTTCGGACCAGGTCCAGCAAGCGAGGCGACACTTGCGGCCAGCGTCCATCCGAACCTCCCTGGCGAGCAGGTGGGCGCCTTCATTCGGCCCGTGGAAGGCAAATGCGATTCGTAGGATGAACTGTCCGTCTTCTGCTGCCCTCATCGCACAAGACGCCACGCTGCTCGAGAAGACGCGTTGTTGGAACTGATTCCATGTTAGCATGTAGTCACGTGCATGGTGACTTGACGATCCGCAGGCAGGGGAGAGCGCCGATGTGCGGCAGGAGCGGTGAGGATGATCGAAGAAGAACGTTGGATTGCAGACGAGTTCATCGAGACCATTGATATGTGGGCGCTGGGCAGCCTGCGTTGGCCCGTGATGCGAGTGTTGTCACGACCCTTCGTGGAGAAGCTTGAACTTCGCCGCTACGAACGCGGCCTTTTGGCGACCGGACGGTGGACGCTCGTGCGTGTCTCCCCGCAACTGAGCGATGCAGGCGTGGCATCTACCCATGTCTTCGATGTCTACGGATCGCGCCCGCCGCAACTCGGCAAGCAATCTCGAGACACCGAGGCGGCCCACGCGAGGTGGCCACACGAGAAGCACTCGCCAACCCCATGCTACCCGGGAGCGCGCCGGTGATTGACAAAAGGGCGACCGTTCACGATTCGAGACCGCTGGGAACTCCCAGTGCCCTGCGTAGGACGGCGGCGCCCATACTTACGTCCGTTCTCGCTTGTTCTCTCTTTGTCCTGGCACAACGACGAACGTCGTGTGGCGACCTGGGCTTCCAGCCATGACGACACCACCTCACCGCGACCGACCGCTCGGCGAGACGAGCGGGAGCGCCCAGCGGCCTTCCCGCCGGCTCGCTGCCGCTTCGCTCGATTTCGATCTCGAGACTGAGTTGACCTCGCTCAAACAAGAAGCGAGCTGGGAGCGAGGCGACCGCAACGCACGGACTCTGGTCGAGGAGCCATCTTTCCGCGTGACGCTGACCGTTCTGAAGGCCGGTACGCGCATCCGCGAGCATCGCACGGACGGGTGGGTCAGTATCCACACGACGCGCGGTCACCTCCGAGTCCACGTTCCAGGACGGGACGTCGACCTACCAGCGGGACGTCTGTTGGTCCTGGACCGTGGGGTCCAGCATGACGTCGAAGCCGTCGATGAGGAAAGCGCCTTCCTGCTCACGGTCGGTACGCCTACATCCTGATTCCTGCGCCACAGACACACCTGGGCGTGCAAGTCTCTTTTGGGAGATCGACAATGCCATGCGAACAATTCTGATTGCCAAGGCGGACCTGACCGCGACGAGCCAGCGCGTCAATCTGCTGGCAGGCGCCGGCTACAACGTAATTACCTGTCCGGGCCCATGGCCGCCAGACCGCTGTGGTCGGCACACGGTCGGCTACTGACGCTGACCGAGGGCGCCGATCTGATGCTGTATGACCCGGCGCTGGAAGGTCACGATACGAGCGGCCAGGCATGCACGCTGGCCATCGATTCCGGCCTGGCGCACCCGGACGTGCCGCTGGTGTTGGATGCCGACGACGCGAGCTATCCACAAGCGATGCTGGACGCGATCTGCGCCGCCGTGCCCTCCGCGGAAGTGGTCGAGCGCGAGACGCCCGCGCAGCTCCAGCGTCTACTGGATCTGGGGACACCAACCGCGGGGTCGCCAGGACCGTCCCAACCTGGGGCCAGAGAAAAGGACAGGACATGACTATCGAAGGACGAGACAAGTATCAGATGAGTGACGACACGACGGTTGGGGAGGCGCTCTTTGTGGTTCCAGGCGCGGCGGAGATTTTCAAGCGTCATGGCTGCGAGGCCGAATTCGAGTGTACGCAGGAGCACTTCCTGGAATACATGCTGGTCGACACCAGTCTCACCTGTCACATCGACGATACTGATGCGCTCATCGCCGATCTGAATGTTGCGCTCGAGGCCGACGAACCAGGGATCGCCGTCGTAGGGTGAGGGCGCCACGACCCAGAAGCGACATTCCTCGCTGGCGCACGACCCAGCGCACCAGTTGGAGGCCGTCTTTTCGCACGTATGCTGGGCAGCCTTCACCCGTTGTGACTGAGGCCGGGGGCACCTGCCCGTTGGTTTCTGCCGCGGCCCCGAGGCGCTCAGAGCACAGACTGCAATACGACCGGTCATAGGACGCACGAAGTCCACGGCCGCCACAAACATAGTTTGCCGCCGAGAGCGGGGATGACGGAGCTCACTGATGAAGATAACTCGA
>DATGER010000175.1:0-20734 GCA_035309865.1 Chloroflexota bacterium | reverse complement strand
GCGTCAAACTCAATCGGCAGATTCTTGAAGCACATGCCGCTTCACCACCACCTTCCTAGGACTGGGTTTGGCCCACCGGGCGCGGACCGGCGAGGGCTTCGGCCGCGGCGCCGAGATGTTGGTCGGCAGCGGTCAGCCGGTCGGCGATGACGCCTGCGCCGCCAACGACATCGGTCAATGTTGCGCGCAGATCGGGCAAACCGGCTTTCAATGGACCGGTTTCGTGCTCGATGGCGCGCACACCCCACAATATCTTCGACGCGTGCACCTGGATTCCGTCGAGCGCCGCCTGGATTCGATACAGCGCGACCGCCAGCACGGCCAGGAGAACGATCAGTTCCAACCCGCTCAAAAATGTGAGAAGGATCAACTGCCCGCCGGTCACGCGTGAACCCCCGCACTGAGCATCGCGCCCACTCGGTTGACTTTCGCCCGAACGCCTTCCGTGGCGGACTTGATCCTGCCCGTGCACTCGAGCAACGGACCTGCCGCCGCGACGACCGCATCGAGCTCTTTGATGGCCGCGGTATTCCCGACGATCCCGACTGCCGCGGGTAGCGTTTCGTTCAGCAGGCGATTAATTTCGCGCGCGGCGTTGATGATGCGCACGATCATGCCAACGGCAGCGACCGTCAATACCAGGGCTATCAGCAGCGCGACAATCCAGATCAGCGCGACGACGCCTTCAACAGTCATGCCACTCGCTCCGTCGGTCCGGCAGGTGCACCGACCAGGCCGCCCAGCGCGGCGTTGACTTCGGCCAGATCGTCGAGTGCGGCGCCGAATCCGGTGGCAACCGTCGACAGGGCGCCGTTGATGGCTTCGACCTGGCCGCCGAGCGGAGCCGTCTGGTCACGGACAACGGCCAGGCCACCGCCGATCTTCTGCAACGTGGTGCCGATGCTCCACAGGTAATAGAGGATCGCGATCAAGCTCACTGCCAGGACAAGCACCAGCACCAGGGCGTAGATGACGGTGACCCAGGTGAGGAACTCGATCATACGCCCGTCGCGGGTTCGGGGCTGGTTTGGCTGCTTTGACCGGTTGCACCGGGCTTCGGCGCAGTGAGCGCGGTGTACAGGCTGACCAGATGGGCGTCGATCGAACCGGCGCCGGCGGCAATTCCCTGGGCGGTTTCTAGAATCTGACTGGCGACCTCGTTGGTCTTCTGCAGCTGCCAGATCTGAATGGTGTTGGTGGCGATGTCTTTGCCGGCGATCCAGATTTCGGCTGCGTGGCGGTCGATGCGGTTGGCCGCGAGCACGATTCCGATAAGTAGCACGGCCACCACCACGATCACCACCGCGGCGATCGCGAGCGTCAGCCCCCACAGCGTGACGACGTCGGTTGGCATGGCCTTTTAAAACCTCCCTTGCCGATCAGAAGTTTTTGGCAGTTGTGCCACCGTGGCGCATGCGGTCATAGGCGATGTGGATCAGTTTGTCGACGAAGGTCGGCGTCTTGGGAGCACCCCAGCCACTGCTGACGACACCCGTCGTATCCCAGCGCGTCTCGCGATTTGCATAGCGCTGGGTGACGCGGCGGAGCGGTCGTACGAACGAACCCACCAGCTTCGATGCGGTCCCGGACACAAATGTGCCGGGCGGGGCCTTATAGAAGGGTGCGAACCGGTCTGGGAAGCCTGGCATCGTGCAGCCGATGCACGGACCGCCGACGTTCATGCAGCCGCCGATGTGATTGATCGCGCCGCGTGAGGTGATGTTGCAATTGACGACTGGTCCCCAGCAGCCAATTTCGACCAGGCACTCCTTGTCGCCATAGTGCTCGGCAAAAGTGCCTTCTTCGTAGTACCCGGCGCGAGTGCAGTTGCGGTGCACCGTCTCGCCGAACAACCAGGCCGGGCGGCCGAGATCATCGAACTCCGGCAACGGGCCGATGCCCTGGAGGAACAGCAGCACCGCCGCGACGGTCTCGGTGAAGTTGTCGCCAACCGGCGAACAGCCGGGCACGTTGACCACGGGCACGCCGAGGGTGCTGCGATAGTCGCGGCCAAGATAATCCTGGACGCTCATGGCCGCGGTCGGATTGCCGTACGCCGCCGGAATACCGCCCCAGGTCGCGCACGTACCGATTGCCACGACCGCTGCGGCGCCCGGGGCGAGTCGCTTCATCCAGACCGCTGACGGTACCTGGCGCATCTCACCCGGGTGTTCGGGATTGTCCTCTTCGCCGATCGCTGACCAGTAGCCGCCCAAGGCCGCCGCCTTGGTCTCATCGGCAATGGAACCCTCGTAGACCACCACGTAGGGGGCGCCCAACTCGCCTCTGACGGCCTTGCGCATGGGTTCCATGAACGCTTCGCCGGCCTCGACCTGGAGTGCGGTGTGGTGGAGAAAGACGATCGGCACCCCTGGCAGCGAACCGGTCAGCAGGCTCTCCACCGATGGCATCGTGGCACCGACAACCGCGATCGAGCAGCCGTCGCAGCTCATACCCGCCAACCAGAACACGTGCACGCTCTCGAACGGTCCCAGCCGAGTGGCCGGGCCTGACTGGGCGGCGAATTGCGTGGCCCACTCTTCCTGGCTGACTCCCGCCACGTTGCCGGCTTGAGGGACAGTCGTCGGGGGTTCCTGCGCGATCGCCATCCTGCCTCCTACGCGCGCACCGTCGGCGCGGTGCCCGTGCGCGTCATCACTATGTCCACGAGTGCCTCGACCGCGACCACGGCCGCCGAGGTCCCCGCATAGTCGATCAGCGCGCGACCCTGGTGATCGGCCTCAGTCACGTTCTCATCGAACGGTACGCTGCCGATGATCTCGAACTGACGGCGCGCGCAGTACTCGCGGATTGCTGCGTCATCGCGATCGTCGCGCACCTTGTTGGCCACGACCCAGACCTGCTTCAGTCCCAGATCGTGCGCTAGCGGCACTATGCGCCCGGCCGTCTCCAGCGAGCGGTAGTACGGTTCAGTGATGACCAGCACCACATCCACGTTGCGCAACGTGCCCCGTGTGAGATGCTCGATGGAGGCTTCCATGTCGAGGACGGTGATTTCACCCGAATCCTGGTCAGGGAGCTCGCCCATGACGCCGCGCACCGCGGCGTGTTGACCGCACAGTCAACCCTGGCCCGCGCCGAGCAACCCCGTCATCGTCAGCACGCCGACGTCGTCGGGCCCACGTACGCCGTATCTGGTGAGCACCTCGTCGAAGGGTACCGTGAGATGCAGGTCGGCAAAGCCCTGGGCGTCGACGCGCTCCTCGAGGATGTCATCGCGTGGCACGCGCCTGAGAGCCTTGAGTTGCTCGGGGTGGAGACCGAGAGCGACCGCCAGGTTTGGATTCGGATCGTCGTCGAGAGCGTTCACCCGATACCCGCGGCGAGCGAGAACACGCGCGAGCGTCGCGGCCGTCGTCGTCTTGCCTGCGCCACCTTTACCGGCGACAGCAATTCTCATGCGGACTTGCCTCCTCGACTGTTGCTCATGACAATGCGCGTGCCGGTACGGGGTTCGGGTGGGAGACCCGGGTCGAGCTGCCCGTAGCGGTCGAGAAACCGTCCGAGAATGGCTCGATTCAGATCGAGGGTCATCGCCCAGCTTTCGAGCAGGTCCCGCCCATCAGAGGTCAGCTCGTAGACGCGGCGCGCAGGGCCACGGGTTGAGAGCTCCCAGGTCGAGGTGACCAGGCTCTCGGACTGCATTTGGCGCAGCGTCTTGTACACCGTCGCGGGGTCGTTGATCTCGAAGCCGAACGGCCGCAAGCGTTCAATCAGCTCATACCCGTGCGCCGAGGATTCGGCCAGGAGCAGCAGCAGACACGGGCGCGCGAAGTTCTTTGGTTGGCCACCTTCGCACCGACAGCGGTCGACGCCGTCGATTTCGGATTGATCGAGAACCGGCAGCTCCTGCACTCAGTACTCCTTGCACGCTAGGTGCCCCTGGCCACTACTGACCACGGTTCTACTGTAGGCGGGCTGCCCGCGGCGGTCAACGCGCGTCGTCTCGCGCGCGGCGGCGGGCTGCCTGGCGTAGCCGCAGGCCGTCCCAGTGGCCAATCTCATAGTCGGCGGGCTGCCAGCACATCGCCCACGCTGCGCCGAGCGCGGTCGCCTCTGCCAGGGCTCGCGCACGGCGGTCCGGTCCGTCATGCCACAGGCTGATCGCTAGCGCTTGTGGCGACCAATCGACGCCGACGCCAGAGCGCACGCATGAGACGCCGTCCGCCACGGCGGCCTGACGGCCATGCGGCCAGTGCCGGTGCACGGCACGGGCTGCTGCCCTGGGACCATTGAAGCGTGCGGTGAGCGCGAACATGCCGCTGGCGCGGGGCTCAACGGCGGTCACCTCTGGCCGAGGCCCAAGCGGCCCGGCCCGCGGCGCGCTGGGCGGCAGCAGCCCCGCGGCAATCAGCGGACTGCGCGGTCGCGGGTTGGCCTGAAGGTTCGACAGCCGAAGCCCGTCCCACGCGCCGATTTCGTCCGTCTCCGCGCCGGCTTCCCAGCGCATGCCCCAGAAGCTGGACGTCCAGGTGGTGAACTGCCACATGAGCTGCTCGTGCGCGCCGGTTTGCATGAACCGCTGCATGAACTCGCGGTTCTCCCACACCGTGAGCGTGAAGAACTCCGTCGGCGTGCTGACCCCGCTGGCATATCGCAGCAGCCCCGGCTGACTCGCCAGCTGTTGCGCAATGCGGCGCCGCGCCAGCAGCATCGGCAGACAGAACCGCGCGCCGCGCAGCTGGTTGCGGGTCGTCACGGCCAGCACGCGACACTCCTTAATGGTGAGTCGTACGGCGGGCGACCACCGCCGCCCAGCCCTCGAGCGGGTCTTCGATGTACTCGAGGCTTTCCAATTGGGCAAAGGCTGTTTGGAGCTCGCGGGGCTCGAGCAGATACGCAGGCGTACGATCGTCGCCGGCTGGCTTGCGCATCAACACGCGGACGAGCAGCAAACCGTCGGGCCGCAGTGCCTCGGCCATCGCGTGAAAGAGTTTGCGCTCCAGGAAATTGATGTCCACCACCAGGTCGTACGTCGTGGTCGGAATCGAGGCGAGGTCGAGATCCACCTGCCGCGGCGTCACCCCGAACGACGGGCTAGACGCCTCGAGTTGCACGCACAACAGATCCAGTGCCACGTCCGAGATGTCCCATGCGTCAACCTGATAGCCAAGCCGCGCCAGGTACAGCGCGTTCTGCCCGGTGCCGCATGCCAGATCCAATGCAAGGGGATTCGACCTACGCGGTCGAATGAGCTCTTCGTGTGCGGACAGCCAGGTAGACGGTCTCCAGTCAAGCTTGGCGGCAGAATGGCGGCGGTTCCAACTCTCGCGGTCCGCGTCGCTCATGGTGCGTTCCGGTCGGTAAGGGGAATGGTCAGGGGCGTCACCACTGGCGCGGCGTCGCTACTGGTCGCCGACCAGTACGGTGAGACCGTCAGCTTCGTGAACCGGCCAGCCGCGCCGCATCGTCGTATGGCACCACTCCGATCAGCTCCACGCCGAATTCCGCCCGAAGTGGATCGAGCAGAGCGAGCTCCAGGTCCTCGCGTACCTTGCTGGCCAGCAGGCTGATGCGGGCAATCCCTAGCGCCTGGGCCAGGCGCACCGTCCGCCGCGCTGTTTCAATCGCCTTGGCGTACGATTCGACCACCACCAGCAGGTGATCGACGTAGCGCAGGGTGCCGCCTGAGCGAGACAGGTGCTCCAGGCCGGCTTCCATGTCGACGACGGTCATCTCAGCTTGCGTGCTGAGGAGCCCGCCGAGGAGGCCACGCACGGTGGCATGCTGCCCGCACGTTCAACCACCGCCCGCCTGATCGACCATTGCGGCCAGGACCAGCCGGATCCCGTCGGGGCCAGCGATCGCGTACTCGTCGACGAGACCCGCGGCGGCGCCGTCCTCGGTCATGGCGCGCGCGGGCATCGGCCGCATGGCATCGGCACGTGCCGATGCGATCCCGAGGCTCATGGCCAGGTTCGGGTTGGAGTCGCCGTCGATGGCGAGCACTCGGTAGCCTCGCCGTGCCAGGCAACGCGCCAGGGTCGCGGCAATGGTCGGCTTGCCGGTGCCGCCCTTGCCCGAAACCGCCACCTTCATGCCTGGACAGCGAGTCTAACTCAGCGGCGCACAAGCCGCGGGTCGAGCGCCGCCTGCAAGCCGTCGGCCAACAGGTTCGTCCCGAGCACCGTCAGCGCAAGCGCCAGACCTGGAAACACGGACATCCACCAGGCCGTGCGCAGAAAGGGCTGGGCGTTGTTCAGCATGTAGCCCCAGCTGATCTGGGTTCGGTCGCCCAATCCGAGAAAGCTCAGGCTGGCCTCGACCAGAATCGCGGCGCCGACCTGCAGCGCGGCCGTGATGACGACCACTGAGGCGGCATTCGGCAGCACGTGCCGCACCAGAATGCGAGCGGGACCGAGTCCCACGGCCCGCGCTGCAAGCACATACTCGCGCTGCCGCAGCGACAGGACCTGGGCGCGCAGCAGCCGCGCGGTCTGCGGCCAGAACGTGAGCCCCAACAGCAGCGCCAGATACCACAGGCTCGGGCCGAACAGCGCGGCCACCAGCACCGCCAGGAAGAAGCGCGGCGCGACCAGGACCGCCTCCGTCAAACGCATCAGCACGTCGTCCAGGGGTGGCCCGTAGAAACCGGCCGCGGCACCGACGGCCGTACCCAGCAATGCCGACGTCACGGCGGCGATGCCGCCCGCCAGCAGCGACGCCCGAGCCCCATAGACGACTCCCAGCAGCACGTCGCGGCCGAGGTCATCGGTGCCGAACAGGTACCCTCCACCACCTGGCGGTTGGAGCGCACTCCCGGCCGCGGCCAGTGGATTGCCCGGCAGGACGATCGGCCCGAGCAACGCCAGCGCACCGATCGCGATGACCAGACTGGCGCCGAGAATCCCCAGCGGCCCCGGCGGCGCAATACGTTGCCGCCGCGTCATCGCAGCCTGACGCGCGGGTCCAACCAGCCATACAGCACATCGACGATCAGGTTGGCCATGATGACGCTGACGGACGCCAGGAGAAAAATGCCCATGAGCAAGGGATAGTCGCGCGCCAGCGTCGCGTCATACAGCAGCCGGCCAAGTCCGGGCCAGGCAAAAATGATCTCGGTCAAGACGGCACCGGTCAGCAGCGTCCCGAACTGACTGCCAACCAGCGTCACGACCGGAAGTAGCGCGTTCGGGAGCGCATGGCGGAGCAGGACCTGGACTCCGTTGAGCCCCTTCGCCCAGCCGGTGCGCACGTAATCCTCAGTCAGGGCTTCGCGTAGGCCGGAGCGCGTCAGGCGTGTCACGAGCGTCAATTGCAACGTGGCCAGCGTGACCACCGGTAGCACCAGGTGGTGCAGTACATCCAGCATCCCGGCGAGTCCGGTTGGACTCCCGCGCGCCGTCGACATGCCCTGGACCGGGAACAGTCCCAATCCGGCGGCGAAGAAGATGACGAGTAGCTGGCCCAGCCAGAAGGCCGGCACAGCCGCACCCAACAGCGTTCCGGCGACGATCGCGTGGTCCGCTGGTCCATCCAGATGTGCCGCCGACTGGACGCCCAACCAGACTCCAAGCCCGGACGACAGTGCCACGGCCGGCACCATGAGCAGCAAGGTGGCCGGAATGCGATCGGCGATGACGGCGAACACCGGTTGGGAGTGGGTATAGGAATACCCGAAGTCGCCGTGCAGCGCGTTGAGCAGGTAGATACCCAGTTGTTCCGCTAGCGGTTGGTCCAGGCCAAATTTCGCGCGCATCGCCGCGTAGTAGGCTGCATCGCCCGACTGGCCCGCGAGCGCGTAGATCGGATCACCCGGCGCCAGGTGAATGAGGACAAAAGTCAGCACGAGGATGCCAAGCACCAGCGGTACCGCCTGGAACAGCCGGCCCAGGATGTAGCCGAGCACGGTCAGTCGTCAGTCGGCGTTTGCGCGGCGCACTATTTTGAGATCCAGGCAGCGTCGGCGAGCTCGCCACTCCAATAGCTCAGGTTGTGCACGGGGCTGCGCCAGGCTCGGTAGCCGAGCGTCTCGACAATTGGCAAGTAGGGCAGGTCCTTCGCCGCGATGTCCTGGATTTCGCCATAGGCTTTGCCGCGGTCCACTCGGTCCACCGCCGCGGCGGCCTGATCGAACAACGTGTCGACGCGCTCGTTCCGATAGCCCGCGCCGTTGGAGAACAGAATCGGTCCGATATTGCTCGAGACGTACATGCGGCGCACGCCGATCTCGGGGTCCGGTCCGTTGCAGTAGGACGCGAATCCGAGATCAAAATCCTTCTTGATGTAGTTCTGATCGTTGGCCGCGTTGACTTCCAGTGGCAGCAGGTTGATGTCGATACCAACCTTCGCCAGCTGCTGCTTCATGAGCTCGCCGTACTTGGCATACGACGTGGCGTGGACGAAGGTGCTCTGAAACCGCATGCCGTTGGCGCCGCGCGGCAAACCCGCCTGATCCAACAGTTGATTGGCTCTGGCCTCGTCGTGTGGGTACTGCTGCACATTCGGATTGGTCGCCCAGCCGATATCGGCCGAAATGGCGGATTTGGCCACGCGGCCCTGGTCGAAATACACCTCGTGCAGAATCTGCTCACGGTCAAGGCCGTAATAAAAGGCCTGCCGGACCTCTGGTTTATCGAGTGGTGGCCGCGAGAGGTTGAAGAACATCGTGTCCGCACAGAATGAGCCACCGGAGCCGGCGCCACTCTGGGCCAGGACGATGTTTTGATTCTGCTGCACGCGTGGCAGATCCGGACCCGGTACGCCCTGGATATAGTCAACCTCACCCTGCTCTAGAGCCAGGACGGCGGTACTCGCCTGCGGAATGATCCGAAAGTCGATCTCATCCAGGTACGGCAAACCGGGTTTGAAGTAGTTGTCGTTGCGCACCATGCGAACCTTGTCGCCCTTGACATACTCCGCCAGCTTGTATGGCCCGGTGCCGATGGGCTTCAGGTTGGCATCGGCTTTCGTGGGATCCTGGCCCGCATAGATGTGCTTGGCCACGATCGGCGCTTCGACGACGTCCAGACGTTGCAGCAGTGGACCGTAGGGCTGTTTGAAGCGCATGACGACGGTATTCGCGTCGGGTGTGTCGATACCGTCGAGCACGCCCTCCAGGCCCGATTTGGTTCGCGCGTGGTATTTCAGGAGGACTTCCTCGAAAGTGAACTTCACGTCAGCCGAGCTGAACGGCTGCCCGTCATGCCACTTGACGCCGGGATGCAGGTGGAACGTGTACGTCTTGCCATCCGACGAGACGTCCCAGCTGTCCGCCAGGTCTGGTTTCGGCGTCAGCTTCTCATCGAGAAAGATCAGTCCGTTGTACAGGCTGTCCGCGACAAAATGCGTGCCACCCGCGGTGGTGATGGCAGGGTTGAACTGGCCAGGATCAGCCGAGGCGGCAATGACCAGCGTGCCGCCACGGACCGGCTGGGTGGTGGTAGCGGCAGGCGCGACAGCGGTGGTCGGTGCTGCGATCACCTGGGCGGCTGCAGTCGGCGCGGCCGCCGGCTTCGCCGCGACAGTTGGCGCGGGCGTGGCCACAGCCGGTGCGCCGGGCGAACACGCGGCCAGGGCGAGTGCGAGTAGCCCAAGGGCTGCAAACGGTCTGCGGCTGATCATGAGTTGCGTGTGAGCCTCCCCGAACGAGGCGGCGAACGTGCGCCGCGCCAGTACGGTAGGCGCGCCAGCAACCTCGTCGCTAAGTGCCCTGGGTCACTACTGACTGCACGCCAGATGCCGCCGCGCTGGCCAATACCCAACCCCCCGGGGAGGGGGTTGACAGCGCACGTGCGCAGGCAGTAGACTGGACGTCGACCCCTCCCCACGGGGGAGGGTAAGACGAACTGGAAGAATTGAGCCCGCCCATGCAGAGCGACAAGAAACAGATCCTGAATCGCCTGGCCACCATCGAAGGTCACCTCAAAGGCATTCGCAAGATGGTCGAGGACGACCAGTACTGCGTCGACATCGTCAAGCAATCGTATGCCGTGGAGCGCGCGCTCAAGGCCTTCGAGTCCGCCCTCCTGGAGGGCCACCTCGCCTCCTGCGTGCCAACTGGCTTCCGGGAAGGCCGCGACAGCGAGATGATCCGCGAGCTGGGCGAGCTGTTCCAGATCTCGCGCAAGTGAGCAGTCCCATGGCTATTCAGACCGATCCATCGACCACGTCGAGCACGGAAATCACGTTTGCCGTAACCGGGATGACGTGCGCGTCCTGCGTCCGCCGCATCGAAAAGGCCCTCAACAGAGTCGAGGGCGTCCACGAAGCCAGCGTGAATCTCGCCACGGAGAGGGCGAAGGTGGTCTACGACACGTCTGTCGCGACGCCAGATCAGATGCAGGCGGCGGTCGCGAAGGCCGGCTATGGCGTGCGCGACTTCCCCCGGCCGACGCCTCCTGCACCTTTGCCATCCGCATCTACTCGGGCAGTGGTCGGCGGCGAGGT
The DNA here is from genome assembly GCA_035309865.1 of Chloroflexota bacterium. Taxonomy (GTDB): domain Bacteria; phylum Chloroflexota; class UBA6077; order UBA6077; family CF-72; genus CF-72. The sequence continues at coordinate 10,324 of DATGER010000175.1, read as the reverse complement.
TACGCTGCCGATTCAGGGGATGACGTGCGCCTCGTGCGTGCGACGCATTGAGAAGGCGCTGAACCGCGTCGAAGGGGTCCAGGACGCCAGCGTGAACCTGGCGACCGAGCAAGCGAAGGTGTTCTATGACCCGGCCCAGGTAACAGTCGACCAGATGCGCGCCGCCGTCCAGAAGGCGGGATACGTCGTCGGCGAACTGGCCGAGGCTATACCCGTCGCCGCAGCAGCTACTCCGGATGGCTCGCCAGTCGCCGCGACCGCGCCTGCCGAGGACGCACACGATCTGGAACGCCAGCACGAGATCGACGATCTGAAGCGCAAGTGGATCGTGAGCCTGGGCGCGGGCCTGGCGATGATGGCGCTCATGTACCTGCCGCTGAACATCCCGGTGGACGTGCTCGCACCGGGCCTGCTCATCGTCGCCACCGCCGTTCAGTTCTGGGCTGGCGCGACCATCTACCGTGCCGCCTGGGCCGCGGCGCGACACGGCAGCACCAACATGCACACGTTGATCGCCGTGGGCACCACCACCGCCTACGCGTACAGCGCCTTCGTGACCCTCTGGCCGCGTCTGGCCCAGGAATGGGGTTTCCCGCAACACCTGTATTACGAGACCGCGGTAAGCATTATCGCCCTGATTTTGATGGGTCGCTGGCTGGAAGCGCGGGCAAAAAAGCAGACCGGGGCTGCCATCAAGGCGTTAATGGGCCTGCAGGCAAAGACCGCGCGCGTCATTCGCGACGGTGTCGAGCAGGATGTGCCGATCGAGGCGGTCCAGGTCGGTGACCTGGTGCGGGTCCACCCGGGCGAAAAGGTGCCGGTCGATGGCGTGATCGTCGAGGGCCGCAGTGCGCTGGACGAAAGCATGCTCACCGGTGAATCGCTGCCGATCGAAAAAGGATCCGGCGAGCACGTTATCGGGGCCACGCTCAATAAGACGGGTTCGTTCATCTTCCGCGCGACAAAGGTCGGGCGCGACACGACGCTCGCGCAAATCGTTCGGCTGGTCGAGGACGCCCAGGGTTCCAAGGCGCCGATGCAGCGCCTGGCCGATCGCATCTCCGAGGTGTTCGTGCCGGCCATCCTGATCCTGGCGGGGCTGACTTTTGTCGGCTGGTTCGTTCTGGGCCCGGAGCCGCGGCTGACGCTGGCGCTTCAGGCGGCCATCGCGGTGCTGATCATCGCCTGTCCGTGCGCCCTCGGCCTGGCGACCCCCACGGCCATCATGGTCGGCACGGGCAAGGCGGCCGAACACGGCATCCTGATTCGCGGTGGCGAAGCCCTGGAGGGCGCACGGCGGGTGGACACGATCGTGCTGGACAAGACCGGCACCCTGACGCGCGGCAAGCCCGCGGTGACGCAGGTGGTCACGATCAACGGCCTCAGCGAGCGCGACCTGCTGCGGCTGGCGGCAGCGGCCGAGGTCGGCTCCGAGCACCCGCTGGGCGAGGCGATCTTGGCGCGCAGTCAAGCACTCGGGCTGGATCTCCCGAAAGCGGAGCACTTCCAGGCCTTCGCCGGTAAGGGCATCCAGGCGCGGGTCAATGGTCAGGAGGTCCTGCTCGGCAACCGCGCGCTATTGGAAGGGTATGGCATGACGCTCAACGGGCTCGGCGAGCGGGCCGAAGCCCTTTCCCGCGGCGGCGCAACGGCCATGTTCGTTGCCGTGGACGGCCACGCGGCGGGGCTCATCGGCGTCGCCGACACCGTACGGCCCGAATCGCGGGAGGCGATTGAGCAACTCGAGGCGCTCGGCCTGGAGGTGTGGATGCTCACCGGTGACAACCGTGCCACAGCGGAGACGATCGCCCGCGAGGTGGGGATCCAGCACGTGCTGGCGGAAGTGCTGCCCGAGCAGAAGTCCGACAAGGTCAAGGAGCTCCAGGCCCAGGGCAAGGTCGTGGCCATGGTCGGCGACGGCATCAACGACGCCCCCGCCCTGGCCCAGGCCGACCTGGGCATCGCCATCGGCACCGGCACCGACGTGGCCATGGCCGCTTCGGACATCACGCTCATTGGGGCCGACCTGAGAAGCATCGTCACCGCTATCGCGTTGTCGCGCAAGACGGTGGGCGTCATCAAGCAGGGCTTGTTCTGGGCCTTTGCCTACAACATCGTGCTGATCCCGGTGGCGATGGGCCTGCTGTTTCCCTTCTTCGGGGTCCTGCTGAATCCGCTGCTGGCCGCGGCCGCGATGGCCATGAGCAGCGTCAGCGTCGTCACCAACGCGCTGCGCCTGCGCCGCTTCGCGCGACCGGCGAGCGCGGCGGTGATCCTCCATCCGCCGCTTCGCGAGCGCGCGAGTGAATATGCCTATCTGGTCGGCATCGCACTCGTTGCTCTGGCCGTTGGCGCGGCGGCGCTCACCTTCGCGCGCAGTCAGATGAGCACGAACGCGCCTTCACCCGACATGTCCATGGCCAGTGCGGCGGCGGACACCCGGCCAGTGACCCGCATCGTTCAGGTCAGCACGACGGACGCACTCCGCTTCACTCCGGACGTGCTGAGCGTGCGGGCAGGCGATACGATCGCGTTCGAAATCCGCAACGCGGGCGTACTGCCGCATGAGTTCTTTGTCGGTACGCCTGCCGAGCAGCAGGCGCACGAGGCTGAGATGGCCAGCGGCGCGCCGATGCAAGCCGAGCCGAACGCGATTGACGTGCCTGCCGGCGCGAGCGTGCGCTTCGTCTACACCTTCGATCAGGCCGGCACGCTGGAGTACGGCTGCCACGTGCCTGGACACTACGCCGCTGGCATGCGCGGCACGATCACCGTCACTCCAGCTTAATCCCCCAGGAAAGGTCTTTACTCATGGCGACCACCGTCTTGAATGTCCCCGACATCTCGTGCGAGCACTGCGAGCGCACGATCACCAACGCACTCACGCCCGTCGATGGAGTTCGCACCGTCAAAGTTGACATTCCTACCAGACAGGTGCGAGTGGAGTACGACGAGAGCGTCGTCGACGTGAACAAGATGAAGGATATCCTCCAGGAGGAGGACTACCCGGTGGAGTCGGTAGGCTAAGCCGGCGAGATAAGAAGGGAGCACCCGATTGTGGCCAAGGATCCCGTGTGCGGCATGGACGTCGACGAGGCGACCGCCAGGCACACCGCCCAGCACGACGGACAAACCTACTATTTCTGTGCCCCGGGCTGTAAGAAGGCATTTGAAACCGAGCCGCACAAGTATTTGGACTCCAGTTACAGCGCCCACACGTGAATGATCAGGTGACGGGGCCCGGGTCGGTCGCAGCTCCCCACGGTCCCGGCCACCAGGGCTGCTCCACCTGCGATCAACTGGAGGGACACCCTCCGGCGGGTGGCAGACCGCGGCTCTCGACGGTGCGGGTGCGCGCCCGTGGCGAGAACTTCCGGGTTGTCCAGCTTCAGGGCCAGCTGTTCGTCTGCGCCAGGCAGACTGGGAGCTGCTGTTGCGGCTGGGAAGAGAAGGGCCGGCTGCCGTTCGACCCAGCCTCCCTGTGGGGTGACGAGTGGGAGCGGCGGAAGATCCGCAACCGCCTTCACCTGACCTTCACCGGATGTCTCGGGCCGTGCGCGGCGGGCAACAATGCCTTGCTGCAACTCCATGGCCGCTCGATCTGGCTGAAGGACCTCAACGACCCGGCGCTGGTGCCGCGCGTGTTCGACTACGCCCAGCAAATGCTCGACGCCGGCACGTTACTGCCCGTTCCAGACGGACTGGTCGACCACGTGTACGAGCGATATCTCGCCCCTCCCGAGGGTACCCGGTTGTGCCTCGGTGAGGCTCAGTCGGAGGACGGCGAAGGACTGGACCACCTGGACCCCGTCTGTCTCATGGAGGTGGATCCGGCGGCTGCACGGCATTCCGTGGAGTATGGCGGCCGTAGGATCGCCTTCTGCGCCCCGTCGTGCAAGAAGCAGTTCCTCGCGGACCCGTCCGCCTACCTGGCCTTCTGAATTTCAAGCTCGCCATCCATCCATGAGAGACGAGTTCGCCGGCCGCTTCGCTGCGCGATTGTTGGCTGGCAGCCCCCAGCTCGTTTGTCCTTCGGTCAGGACACCATCGGCTCCCCAGATGGTTTACTGACCGCTGGTTCCACTACTTGCCTGCGGAGCGGCGATAGCTGCCATTCGGCGAGCCACATCGGCGACGCCACCGTCGGCCAGCACAATTGGGCGGAAGCCCCGGCGCTCCAGGAGTCCGGCGCTGACACTGGCGCGGAAGCCACTGGCGCATGCCACCCCCGCTGGCGCCGCTGGCCGCAGCTCCGACGGTGCGCTGATGGCCAGGTCGGGCACCGGTCGGACGTGGGCACGGGGCCTCCCTGGGGACGGTGTGGCTGGCCCGACACCGCAGACCCGCCAGCAGCCTTGAGTCGCATGATGTCATAACTTGCGCAATGATGCAAGTATTGGTTAGAGTGCGGGTGGGCCTGCGCAGTCGTCCATCTCGGCCGTGCCGGCACCACGCGCGCGGAGGGTTTTGTCCTGCTCATGAGTCTGCTTTCGCGCCTCTTCGGTACTCCGGAGTCCAGTCCGGCCGCCAATGCCACGCCGACGGTCGTCGACGTCCACGAAGCCAGCCGACGCCAGGCCGCCGGTGCGCTGCTGATCGATGTCCGCGAGCCGGCCGAGTGGCACCACGGGCATGCGCCGCACGCCACGCTGATCCCGCTTGGCTCCTTGCCGGGGCGTTTGACAGACGTCCCCCGTGACCGCGATGTCCTGCTGATTTGCCGCAGTGGTAACCGCTCCGGCTCGGCTCAGCGTCAACTCCGACAGCTCGGCTATCAGCGCGTGTGCAACGTCTCCGGCGGCATGAACGCGTGGGTCAGCGCCGGCTTGCCCGTTTCGCACTGAGCCACGCCGCCCTTGCTGGACGCGTTGTTTTTTGTCACGCGGGCGCTCGCATTCGGCGGCCTGATTGGGTTTTCGCTGGGTGCATTGGGCGCCGGTGGCTCGATTCTGACCGTGCCAATCCTGGTGTATGCGATGGGCGTGCCGGTCCAGGGTGCGACCGGCACCAGTCTGGCCATCGTCGGTCTGAACGCAGCCACTGGGGCCATCGACTACCTGCGCCGCGGCCGCTCGCTGCCGAAGACGGGAATCGCCTTCGGCACCAGTGGCATGCTGGGTGCCTTCGCCGGCGTATGGCTGAACCACCAGCTGCGCGGCGAGCTGATCATGGTGCTCTTCGCGTTGTTGATGCTCGCCGCGGCCGGCAGCATGCTCCGCCGTCCAGGGGTGGAGGCATCGGGAACCTCGGTCGACGACCGCCACCTGGTCGCCGGTTGGGCACGGCTGGTGCTCGTGGGGCTGGGTGTCGGCTTTCTCACGGGCTTCTTCGGTGTCGGTGGCGGCTTTCTGATCGTGCCGGCGTTGGTGGTTTTGCTGGGCTTGCCGATGCACCTCGCCGTCGGGACATCGCTGCTGGTGATCGCGCTGAATGCGCTGTGGGGGCTGATTGGCAACCTCCGCTTCGGCACGTTGGACTGGCCCCTCACACTCCTCTTCGCTATTGGCGGCGTCGGCGGCGTGCTGGCGGGTGGGAAGCTCGCCGGGCGGCTACCCGACCGTTCGCTGCGCGTCGCCTTTGCGCTGCTGATCGTTGGTGTGGCCGTCTACACCTTCGGCCGTAGCTTCGGCACAATGCTGGCGACATGACGGCCACGCGCCAACGGTGACACGCGAAAGGAAGGCGATGGACGATTCCCTGCTGTACGAGCGCCGTGCCCGCATCTGCCAGGTACTGGCCGACCCCAAACGGCTGCGACTGATCGACGCGCTGCGTGATGCCGAGCAGAGCGTGGGCCAGTTGGCCGAAGCGCTGGGTGTGACCTACCCCAACATCTCCCAACACTTGAACGTAATGCGCGATGCAGGCCTGGTCACGTCACGGCGCGATGGCACGCTGATCTACTATCGACTGGCCTATCCGCAGATCACGCGGGCCTGCGACATCGTCCGGGACGTGCTGCGCGCCCAGCTTGTCGACATGGCCGCGCTCGCAGAGAGCTGACCGATCCTGGACCGCTCACGGAGAAAAATGGCTTACGATCACCAACATGACCGGTACAGGTCGCGCTGGCTTTAGGGCTACGATCCCTCGACGCCACATGGACTTTCACGCTTCAGAGCACCAGCGGCGATACGGACCAGATCCAGGAATGGTTCCGCGACCGTGACCAGGCCGACGTCGCGGCGCCGCACCATCGACAAGATCCGCCGCACTGACAACCCGTGCACGCGCACCTGCGCCAGGTCCTTTGTCGCGAGCTCCCGGGCGATGCTCAGGCGCGGCACCCAGGCGATTCCGATGCCGCTAAGAACGGCTTCCTTGAGCGCCTCGGGACTCCCGAGCTCCATGAGCGTAGGCGGGCTTACGCCTGCGCGTTGAAGCGCGGTGTCGACCAGCGCTCGGGTGCCGGATGCAGCTTCACGTCGGAGCAGCGGCACATCAGCTAACTCGCGCACATCCACCTCTGCACGTCGCGCAAGCCAATGATCCGGCGGCACTACGAGTACCATCTCGTCCTCACCGAGCGGGTCAATTGTCAGATCCTGGTGACTGACGGAGGCTTCGACTAATCCGAACGGCAAGCGGTCGGCAACTACGTCGGCAACGATGTCGGCGGACGTTCCAATCGCGATCGCAATCTCCACCCCCGGATGTTCATGCTTGAATCCGCCAAGCAATGACGGTAGGAGGTACGCGCCGACGGTCGGACTTGCCCCCAGGCGCAGGAGGCCGCGCTCCGCGCGCTGTGTCGCTGCTACTGACCGAGATGCCTGGTTGAGCAGGTTGAATACGCGCGTCGTGTACTCAAAGAGGGCGCTCCCCTCAGCGGTAAGATGCACGTTTCGCTGGCGTGTCTCGAATAGTTTCCCTCGGTAATACCGCTCGAGGGCACGAATGTGGGCGCTGACGGCGGGTTGCGACAGATCGAGGCTTCGGCCCGCGCGCGTGAAGCTCCGCTCCGTGGCGACCGCCTGAAAGGTACGCAGGTAGTACAGGCTCGGCGCGGGTTGTGCGCCCAGCGCATCACGTCGAAGCGATCCGTCGACTTCCATCATCTGACCGAGCCTACACCACGCGTCTGCGGAGAATGCTCCGGGCTCCACGGAACCCGCATCATCAGCCATCGCGCCTCGAACAGTAGAGCGTCGCCGCACTAACGGGCCATCACGCCGTACGCCCACTGCATCACGCCGGCTGACCTGGCTTCAGGCATTGACGACGCCTTTCGAAGCACTCGCGGAGCAGAGCTGGTCAAGCCTGGTCTCTGGCTGATGCGCGGGCGAGGCTCGAATCGATGATGACGACCCGGTAATACCGGCCGCGGGCCACCAAGCATCAGCGCCCGTGATGGACGCCCCAAAAGCTGCGATGCATTGGCCCGCGTCGCGACTCTAGAGTTAGCTGGTGTCGGGTTTGCGATCCATTTTTTGCGAGCCACCGCCACTAGCTGGACTTACCCGGGCACGATTGTATCCGTGGCTCGTGGTCGGCACCGTCTGCGTTGGCGCCTTTCTCGGTCAACTAGATGCAAGCATCGCCACGCTGATCTTACCCACCCTTGAAGGGACTTTTCACACCCCGGTGGCCCAGGTCGAGTGGGTTGCCATCGCCTATCTGCTCGTGCTGGCGGCGCTGGTTGTCCCCTTCGGGCGCCTCGCGGACCTGGTGGGCCGCAAGCTGCTATACGTCGCTGGGTTCGTCGTGTTTATCGCGGGCTCGGCGCTGTGTGGCTTCGCACCAACGCTGCTCTGGCTGATCGGATTCCGAGCCCTGCAAGCGGTCGGGGCGGCGATGCTGCAGGCGAACAGTGTCGCAATCATTGCTGCTGCCATCGAAAGACGGCGGCTTGGACGCGCCATCGGCGTTCAGGGAGCGGCCCAGGCCATTGGTCTTTCGCTGGGCCCGTCGATCGGCGGCCTGTTGATCGACTCGCTGGGCTGGCGCTGGGTGTTCTTTATCGCCGTGCCGTTCGGACTACTTGGCACCGTGCTGGCCTGGCTTGTTCTTCCGCGCACGGGTCAGGTTGTGCTCCGGGCGGCGCACCCGGCCGAGGAGGGGTTCGACTGGACTGGAGCACTGCTCCTCGGACCGGCAGTGGCGCTGCTGATGGTCCTCCTGACGTTTGGCAACACCTGGGGTTGGTCGAGTCCGAACCTGCTGGTTACGACCGGCCTGGTACTCGCCTGCTTTGCGTTGTTTCTCGCCGCCGAGCGTCGGGCCACGTCGCCACTGGTGGACTTGTCGCTTTTCAGTTCGCGACTTTTCAGTGTGGGAATCCTGGCGGGCCTGCTGTCGTACGCGGTCCTGTTCGGCAGCCTCTTCCTGCTGCCGTTCTACTTACAGCGCATCCTCGGACAGACTGCCGCGCAAACCGGCGTGCTTCTCACTTCCATTCCGCTGGCGCTGGGCGCGATGGCGCCGATTGCAGGCGTGCTCACAGATCGTGTGGGCTCCCGGCCACCGACCGTCGTTGGGATGAGCATCAGCGCGGTTGCGCTACTGGGTATCAGCATCCTTCGGGTGCCCGGCCTTCCGGTCACGCTCGGCATCCTGGTGATCCTCGGCATCGGATTGGGCACATTCACACCTCCCAATAATAGTGCGATTATGGGTAGTGCCCCAGACCACCGGCTCGGGACCGCCAGCGGAATCCTCAACATGACGCGCAGCCTTGGCACGAGCCTGGGGGTTGCACTCACAGGGGCGATTCTGGGGCTCGTGCTGAGTGCCCAATCCGGCCAGCCCGTCGCCAGCACGGTAGACGCTACGCCCGCGGCACTTCAGGTTGCGCTGCACGTGACCTTCCTGTTTCTGGCGTGCATGGCTGCCCTGGCGGCGGCGCTGTCGGCTGCACGTGGTCCGCAAACCACCCAAACGGTCTCCGCGAGACGGGCCGCGCTTACCGAGTCCATCGGAGTGTGATCCGCGGCGTGCGACACGGAGCTCAATCCTGAAATGCAGGTCATCAGCGAAATCACGATTAACATCGACCCGACCATTGTGGGTCTGGCCTTTGTCCAGATCACCTGGCACGGGTTGGGCCGGGAGCCACACGGTGGAGTCGCGACTTGATCAGTGTGTCATGCACAACGTCAGGCGCCCGCCGCTTTCGGCTTCAGAGTGGTAGGTAAGGCGTGCGTTATCAGCTTCGACTTCGATCAGCCAGCCCGGCGTCACCACTTGAGCGTAAGCAATCCCCGGCTGCGGGCATCCGAGGCTGGTGTCGGGCCAGTCGACGGGCTCTGCCAGCATAACGTCGATGCTCGAAGCATCCTGACCGGTCTGAAGCGCGGCGTCGGCCACGGCTGCCTGGACCTGCGGAAGGTCCTGGCCCGGCCCGCCGTTGCCCGCGTGATCCGGTGGATCGCTACTCGGCCCGGCCCAGGACACCAGCCCCTCATCGACCAGAGCCCAGTGCTGCCAACCGTCGGTGAACGCAGGTGTGCTGGCATACGGTCGAAAGTACGCTAAACCGGACGTTGTCGACTGGAGCGTGTCGCCCGTTCGCGGATCAGTATGTTCGCATTCCACCGGATTACCCATGGTCGGCCCGAGCCGGTCGGCCAACGCCTCGAAGACGGGGGCAAACGTAGTGACGCCATCCTGCGCGCAGAGCTGGTGTTCGGCCGCCCTCACGGGGCGCGGATTCATGAGTGCGCCAAGCACCACCAGAAGGCCAAGCCATGGCAACCGTGTGGCGCGACACGCTGCATGGGCGCGGTGCGGAGTCCGTCGTCGATGAGTCGCCAGTAGAATGGTGCGACCACGAGCGCCCGAGCCCAGTCGATCGCCCATACCGGCTCTGCTTCGACGGAACCTAGCGATGGTGAACACGCTGCGTTGGCCTATTCCTCCTATCCGTGAACTCGACCCCCAAAGACGCGCTTGTTGAAATCAGTTTGAACAGTCGCCGCCATTGTCACGCGGTCACATGAAGCAACCATGAAGGACGGGGTGAGCTGTCGACGGGCGTTTTCGGCTCGCTGGTGGCTCAGGCGGTCAGGTCCAAGCGGCTCGACCGCGGTCCAGAATCAGGCGCACGCCGCACGGGTACAGCGCGCACTTTCGCGGCTGAGATCGTCGGCGTCCTCCCGGCCGCGAGCCGGAAAGGTCACGCCACGCGGTATGCACAGGTGCAGGGTGCTGCTAAGTTGCCGGCCTGCTTGGCGGCCAGCGACTGAGGTTTGGCGTTGAGTCCAGACGATCAGCGTGCTGGATCGGCGTTGAAGAATGCTCCGATTGCGTCAAGCGAGCGACCGTCAACGGGTGTGCCGTCATCGGTCAGGCCGAGGTTACGGTCAATCTCTTCGGGACCGTTGCG
>DATGER010000174.1:0-17558 GCA_035309865.1 Chloroflexota bacterium | reverse complement strand
TACGCGTCGATGGCTGAGCTGGCCCACGATCTCGCCCATCTAGAAACGGTGACGATCCCCGCGTACCGCCCGGACATCCCGCCACCGAAGCCGCTCGGCGACTTGCCGCCGTGGCGGACGTCCATACCAGGCTTTCTTATTCTGTTTGCCGTCCTGGCGGCGCTCGGGTTTCTCGCGCAGTTCGCTCACGGCCACCCGCCGCACTGACCGGTCCCCGGCCAGGCCACCTGCGATCAGGCATTCCAATTCGCCCTGAAGGCGCTGCCCCGGCTAGGAGCGGCGCGTGGCTGAGGCGACCTGGGTTGTCACCAGCCCGATCAGGACGCACAGTGTCCCGAGCCCGAGGGCCGGACCGATTGGCTCGTGCAGGAAGAGGGCGGCGATTGCCACGCTCGTCGGCGGGATCATGTACTGGAAGGCCGACGCCGCGGCGGCCGAGGTGTACTTCAGCCCGTAGTACCACAGCGCGAAATTCACCGCCGTGCAGCCGATGCCAAGATACAGCAGCAACAGCTGGACCTCGGTCGAGGCACTGACGATCGACGCAAAGCCGCCATTGACCCAGGTCAGCACCGCTACGGGCGGGATCGCGGCCCCGAGGGCAAGCGTGGTGATGGCCAGTGGATCGCCGCCCCGCAGGACGCGCCGACCGAGCCCGGTGCCGATTCCGATCACCCCGCTGCCGGCGAGCGACAACACGATGCCCAGCGGGCTCAACGCAGCACCGGCCGCGGCGCCAAAGGCAAGATCAGGGAGAAACACGAGTCCGACGCCGGCCAGCGCCACGACGCTCCCGATCACGAGCAGCCCCGGCCGCCGCGGCGGATAGAACAGCGCGCTGGCAATCGCCACCCACAGCGGGTGGGTGTTGTTCAGCAAGCCGTTGACCGACGCTGGCAGCAGCGTCTGCGCCGACATTGCCAGGATCTGGCTCACCGCGAAGTTGAACATGCCCAGGACGAGCACGGCTCGCCAGTGTGCCCGCAGTTGTTGCACCAGCAGGCCGGGGCCGCTCCGCACCAGGATCAACGCCCCCAGCGCCACAAATGCGAGCAGGACCCGACAGAACGTCACCTGCATCGGCCCCGTCGCGGCGAGGGCCGGCTTCGCCGCTGGATAGAGCGACCCCCACAGCAGCGACGCAACGACGAGTGCCAGGGTCACGCGCCACCGCTGGGCACCACGCCGGAGGGTTACGGTCGAGGACAGATGTCAATGCAACCACAACCAGCCGACGTTGTTCGCCGAGCATTGGTAGCACCTCACGTGAAGTCTGCGGGCGTGAACTCTCGGGGCTCGATGAGCACCAGCCAGTTACCGGCGATGTCGCGCATCACGGCCTCGACGCCGTATGGGCGGGCCGCGGGCTCCTGGAGGATGGTCGCACCTTTGGCGCTGAGTTCCGCGTAGGTTTTGCGGCAGTCGTCGACCCGCAGCCCGAGACCGCCCATCTGACCCTTCTCGAGCTGGCGCCGGACGAAGGCGGCGCCCTCGGGGTCGAGCGGTGGCCCGGGCGTCATCAAGCTGAGCTCGAGCTCGGGGTGGCCGGGGGCGCTCACGGTGACCCAGCGAAAGCCCTCACCGGTGGTCATGTCAGTACGCGGTTGAAATCCCAGCACGTCGACGTAAAAGTCGCGCGTCGCGGTCTGGTCGAGGCAATAGACGGTCACGAGGGAGACATTGGTGATCATGCTGACACCGTAGTCGGCGTCGGCCACTGGTGCTTCTTTCAGATTGCTCGTTTCGGTGGGCCCAGGACGCCGCACATGAACAAGTAGCAGCCGGGGACATGCGGGCCACCCTGTCCGGCCCAGCGGTTGCGATACGCCGTCGGCGTTTCGCCCACCACCTGCCTGAAGCGCATCGAAAACGAGCCAGGGCTGGCAAAGCCGACTTCCAGACAGATCTCAGTGACCGTCAGATTGGCGGCGCGCAGCAGGTCCTGGGCGCGCTCGACGCGGCGGCGGGTCAGGTAGCGGATCGGCGTTTCGCCGTACGTCGCCTTGAAGCTGCGGGCGAAGTGAAACTTTGACACGCCGGCGACCTGCGCCAGCTGGTCGAGCTCCAGCGCATCCACGTAGTGGCTGTCGATGTGGTCGCGCGCCCGGCGCAGGTGCCGTAAGAGCTCCAGTGGCGCCGCTCGCAATGTGAGCCTGGGGCTAGGCCTTGCGGCTGGCGATGAAGACCGGGATCTGACGCTCGGTGCGCTGCTGGTACTCGGCGTACGGCGGATAGGCCGCGACAGCCCGCTCCCACCATTGCGCGCGCTCGTCGCCACTGATCTCGCGGACGCTCACCTCGAAGGGCGCGGCACCATCCTGGAGGATGACCTCATCCGGATTGGCCCGGAGGTTGTAGTACCAGACCGGATTCTTGGGCGCGCCGCCCATGGATGCCACGAGCGCGTACTCGCCATCGTGCACGACCCGCATCAGCGCGATCTTGCGGACTGTCCCGGTCTTGTGCCCGCGCATCGTCACGACGATGACGGGTAGCCCGGTATCGCGGAGCGTGTTGGCTTCCGCGCCGCCCGAGTGCTCATACGCCTCGACCTGATCCCGCACCCATTGCCGCGGGCTGGGGACGTACTCGCCTTGTAACGCCATCTTTTAACCTCCACTCCCGTCAGCCGTAACCAGCACCGGATCGGCGCGGTACACATCCGGCTGGACACGCTTCAGGGCCTCAATTTTCGGCAAGTCGTTGACCACGATGTACGGGTAGTTTGGGTTCCGCGTCAGGAAGTCCTGATGATAGGCTTCCGCCGGATAGAACGTCTTGTCCAGCTCGATGCGGGTGACGATCGGCGTCTTGAAGATAGCCGCCTGGTCCAGTTGGTCGATATACGCCTGCGCGACGCGGGCCTGCTCGTCGGTTGTCGGAAAGATCGCCGAGCGATACTGGGTGCCAACGTCCGGCCCCTGCCGGTTGAGCTCGGTCGGATCGTGGGCGACGGAAAAGTAGATCTGCAACAGGTGGCCGTAACTGATCTGCTGGGGATCAAAGGTGATCTGGACGGATTCAGCGTGGCCAGTCGTGCCGGTGCTGACCGTTTCGTACTCCGCCGTCGCCTGACTGCCGCCGGCGTACCCCGAGAGCGCCTGCGTGACGCCGGTGACATGCTGGAAGACGCCCTGCACGCCCCAGAAACACCCGCCGGCGAGGATCGCGACCTCAGACTGCGCCTGTCCGGACGGCTCGTCCACGAGTGGCGCGGGCAAGGTGGGCGCGTCGGCCACGCTCACTGTCGACGTCGACATCGAGCAGCTTGCGAGCAGCAGGGTCGCTGCAAGGGTGGGGATCGCGTACCGAACGAGCCTGGTCGCAACCGAATCGTGAGACACGTGCATCACAAGTTTAGCGAGGCTTCGCAACGCAGGCCTGCAAAATCGAGACACTCGACCACGTGACCGCTCCCGCCAGCGCCCGCCGCGACGTGTCGCGTGCCAGCAACGGACCGCGTGCACGGGCTCAATGCGCTGCCTCAGCGTATGCTCAGACGGTACCTGGCGTGGTGAAAGGGAGGCTCGCATGAACTGGTTCAGCGGTGACGTCGAAACCAACGGCATCCGGATGCACTATTTCCGCACGGGCGGCGACGGACCGCCGCTGGTGCTGTCGCATGGCGCGACAGACAGCGGCCTGTGCTGGACCCGCGTGACGCAGGCGCTCGAAGCCGACTACGACGTGATCATGCCGGATGCGCGCGGCCACGGCCGCTCGGATGCCCCTGAAACGGGCTACACCGCCGCCGACCACGCCGCCGATCTCGCGGGTCTGATTCGGGCGCTCGGACTGGATCGACCGGCCGTCGGTGGTCACTCGATGGGTGCCGGCTCGACGCTGCGCCTGGTCGCGGACTATCCCGACCTGGCCGGCTGCGCGATCCTGGAGGATCCACCCATCTGGGTGGGCGAACGTCCCGCCCCACCGCCCGGCCGAGAGCATCCCCGAGAGGCCATGCGTCGCATCGTGGTCGATGCGCAGACCAACGACCTGCAGACGACCATCGCCCGCGCCCGCGCTGCATCGCCGCTCTGGGCGGAAGAGGAATTCGGACCCTGGGCCGACGCCAAGCAGCACGTCAGCCGCCAATTCCTCGACGCGCCCTTTGCACCCGCTCAGGACTGGCGCGAGCTGCTGCCGCGGATCAGTTGCCCGGTGCTGCTCGTGACCAGTGATCCCGAGCGAGGCGGCATCGTGACCCCGGACGCGGCGCTCGAGGCCTCGCGGATACTGCCCGGTTTACAGGTGGTGCGGCTGAGCGGCGCCGGGCACAACATCCGCCGCGAGCGGTTCGATGCCTACGTCGATGCCATCCGCACGTTCCTCGCGACTGCCTATCCAAGGATGCAAGCACGGGTTGGCGCACGCCCCTGAGTCCGGCGGCTGGCGCGTCAGCCTGACCGGACCCGCGGGGCGTGTGGCTAGTTCTCGTTCTGCTGGGATTCGCCCGGCTGGTCGTCAGCGGGCGCAGGCGGCGCGATCTGCGGGCAGGCCGCCAGGTCCATCGAGCCGATATCCAGGGTCTGGCCGGCTTGCACGCTGACGTTGTAGCGGCTTGCCACAAAATCAGGCCCCGCCACCGCGTCGATGGTGAGATTGGCCGCGACCGGCACGCCGGTCAGCAAGAACCGCCCGGCACTGTCGGTGTGGGTCTGAACGTTGACACCCTCAACGGCGACGACGACATACGCAGCGGGTGCGTCTTCGGCCGCGCCGCACGTGACCTGCCCGACCAGCGTGCCAGTGGACGGCCGAGTGTCAGCCGAGGCGACGACCGGAAGCAGTGAGCCGTACGCCAGAAGACCGGCGACGCCCATCCGTAGGGAGACGGACATGAGGCCTGCCTCGGCGGCGTTGAGCCCTGATGTGAGCCGAAGCGGGAGCCTGAGGCTATTCGGGAATTTCATCTGCAGCTCCTGTGTGTGGTGTCGCGCGCACCAGGACAAACGCTCGCGCGTGGTTATTTGGGTGTCTGATCTACGATGTGTCGATCCAACTGACCATCAACGGCACGCCCTATACGGTCACGGTCCCGAGTCGCCGCACGCTGGTCGACCTGATCCGCTACGACCTTGGCCTGACCGGCACCAAGGAGGCCTGCAGCGTCGGGGTGTGTGGCGCGTGCACCGTGCTGTTGAACGGGCGCATGGTCGCCGCGTGCATCATGCTGGCCTGCCAGGCGGACGGCGCCGACATCACGACGATCGAGGGCGTGGCCGGCGCCGACGGGCAACTGGACCCGCTGCAGCAGAGTTTCATCGACCACGGGGGCTTCCAGTGCGGCATCTGCACACCCGGCCAGATCATCGCCGCCAGGTCGCTGCTCGACGA
Organism: Chloroflexota bacterium; assembly: GCA_035309865.1. Taxonomy (GTDB): domain Bacteria; phylum Chloroflexota; class UBA6077; order UBA6077; family CF-72; genus CF-72. The sequence goes on along the minus strand of DATGER010000174.1, from coordinate 12,221 downwards.
GAACCCGTCCCCGACCGAGCAGCAGATCAAAGACTGGATGATGGGCAATCTGTGTCGCTGTACGGGCTATTACCAGATCGTGGACGCGATCAAAGCCGCAGCTGATGCGTGACTTCCAGTTCCACACGCCCGCCAGCCTGCCCGAGGCGCTCGCGCTCCTCGACGAGCACGGCGAAGACGCGCGGCTCTTTGCGGGCGGCACGGCGCTGGTCATCATGCTCAAGCAGGGGCTGCTCCGCGCCGAGCACATGATCAGCCTCGCGCGCCTGCCCGGCCTGGACGAGATCCGCGCCGAGTCGGACGGGCTCCACATCGGCGCTCTCGCCCGCCATCGGGACGTCGAAACCTCGCCGTTGGTTCGAGAGGTCGCGCCGTTCGTGGCCGAGGTCTACAGCCGGGTGGCGACCGTTCGCATCCGCAACATGGCCACCGTCGGCGGCGGTCTCGCCCACGCCGACCCGTCGCAAGATCCGCCGCTCGGGCTGCTGGTGCTCGACGCTCAGGTGAACCTCGTCTCGGCCAACGGTCCACGCCGCGTGCCACTCCGCGACTTCTTCAGCGACTACTACGAGACGGTGATCCAGCCGACCGAAATTCTGACGGAGGTCATCGTGCCGCCGCACGGTGCTGTCAACACGACCTATCTGAAGTTTCTGCCGCGCACCCAGGACGACTACGCCACGGTCGCCGTGGCGGCCCTCGCCCAGGTCGGGGACGGCATCTGTCGCGGCGTGCGCGTCGCCCTCGGCGCCGCCGGCCCGACGCCCATCCGGGCGACCGCCGTCGAGCAGGCCCTGGAAGGCCAGCCCGTGAGCCCGGAGGTGATTCGCGCGGCGGCCAACGCGGTTGCGGCACTGGTCGACCCGCTGGACGACTTCCGCGGCACGGCCGAGTACAAGCGGGACATGGCCGTCGTGTTTACCCGACGCGCACTCCAGCGCGTCCTCGGTGGAGTTGCCGCGTGACCGGCTACCAGGTCGTCGGACACGGGACGCCGCGGGTCGAGGGCGTTTTCAAGGTGACCGGGCAGGCGCGGTACGCGGCCGACTTCACACTGCCTGGCACCGTGTGGGGCAAGTGCCTGCACGCGCAGTATTCGCATGCGCGGATCGTCCACGTCGACACCCGCCGAGCCCGGCAATTGCCAGGCGTGCACGCGGTCATAACCGGCGACGACACGCGCGACGGTTCCCTGTGGGGCCGGGGTGTGAAGGACGCTCCGCCGCTGGCGTATCAGCGCGTCCGCTACTTCGGCGAACGGGTGGCAGCGGTGGCCGCCGACGACGAGGACATCGCCCAGGCAGCGCTGGAGTTGATCGACGTGGACTACGAAGAATGGCCAGCCGTCTTCGATCCGTTCGACGCCCTGCAGGCGAGTGCGCCCATTCTGCACCCGGACTTCAACAACTACTTCGGCTTCAAAATCAAACACGCCACGCCCTCGAATATCCATCACCAGTCGCTCCTCGAACGTGGGGACGTGGAGCAGGGCTTTGCCGACGCCGATCTGATCGTCGAAAACACCTACGTCACCCAGCGCCAGTCGCAGGCGATGCTGGAGCCACAATCAATTCTGGTGTCCATTGACCCGACCGACGACAGGGTGCACGTCTGGCACTGCAACAAGGTGCCGTACTTTATTCGCGGTGCGCTGGCGGCTGCCGCCGGGATTCCAGAAGAGCGGATCGTCATTCACCCCACGTTCATTGGCGGAGATTTCGGTAACAAGGGCAACTCCCGCCTGACGCCGATCTGTTACTACCTGGCCAAAGCGAGTCGCCGGCCAGTGCGCATGATTTCCGACTACGTCGAAGAGTTCATGGCCGGTAATCCGCGGCATCACGTGGTCATCCGGCTCAAAACCGGCGTGAAGCGGGATGGAACGCTCACCGCCCACACGGTGAAGCACGTGGTCAACTCGGGTGCCTACGCGGCGTTCAAGTCCTATGGCACGATCGCCGGCGCGAACGAAGCCGCCGGTCCGTACCGAGTGCCCAACTCGCGCATCGAATCGGTGTACGTGTACACCAACAACCTGCCCGGTGGGTTCATGCGCGCCCCAGGCGAGCCGGAAGGGGTCTTCGCCGTCGAGTCGCAGATGGACGAAGTTGCGCGACGGCTGGGCATGGATCCGGTCGAGTTCCGCCTCAAGAACCTGGTCGTGGATGGGGACGAGACGGCGTTTGGCGAGCGCCTGGAGCACGTGCGGGCACGCGAGACGCTGGAAGCCGCGGCGCTCGCCGCCGGCTACTCCAGACCGCGGCCGCCGCATGTTGGGCGCGGCGTCGCGATTGGTGAACGCGGCACCGGCGCTGGGGAGGGGACAGTGGAAATTCTGCTCACTCCGGATGGCCGAGCCATCCTCGGCACACCGATGTTCGACCAGGGCACGGGGACCTACACCACCATCGCCCAGGTTGCAGGTGAAGAACTGGGCATTCCACCGGAACGCTTCGAGCTCCAGGTATGGGACACCGACGAGCTGGACTCGGACTCCGGGCTGACCGGCAGCCGGGGAACGAACGTCAACGCGGCCGCCACCTATGAGGCCGCCCAGGAGGTCAAGCGCGACCTCGTCCAGCTCGCAACGGAGCACCTTGGCTGGCCGGAGGGCGGGGTCAGTTTCGCTGCCGGCGCGGCCCGCCGCCGGGACACCGGCGAGGCGGTTGGCTGGGAAGCGCTGCTCGCCCAGGCCGGTGAGCCAGTCAAGGCGCGCGGGCACGTCAACAGCCGACGCTCGCACGTGACGTCGTTCGTCGCCCAGGTGGCCGAGGTCGCGGTGGACCCCGAGACCGGCGAAGTTCGCGTGCTCAACTTCACGACCGCGCACGATTCAGGCGTCGTCCTGAACCCGCTGGGCTATCAAGGGCAGGTGAACGGCGGATTTCAGCACGGCCTGGGGTACGCGCTGATGGAGGAGGTCGTCGTTGAGGACGGCCGAGTGACGACGCTCTCATTTGGCGACTACAAGATGCCGACCACCAACGACATGCCGCCGCTGACGACCGTCGTGCTCGAATCGGAGCACGGCGAGGGGCCGTACAACATCCGCGGGATCGGTGAGGCGCCGTGCATTCCCGTCGCGCCGGCCATTGCCAACGCCGTCGAAGACGCCGTCGGCGTGCGCATTCGGAACATCCCGATTACGGCCGAGAAGGTGTATCGGGGCCTTCGCAGCACATGATCCCGTCTGACGTGTAGAGTCCATTGCGGACCATGCCACGCATTCTGGACCGCATCGAGAGCCCAACTGATCTGCGCCAGCTCACGGCGGCCGAGTTCGTCCAACTCGCGCAAGAGATGCGTGAGGAGATCATCTCGACGGTCGCGCTGCGTGGCGGGCATCTGGCGCCCAATCTGGGCGTGGTCGAGCTGACCCTGGCCCTCCACGTTGCGTTCGACACGCCGAACGACAAGCTCGTCTGGGACATCGGCCACCAGGCGTATCCGCACAAGCTGGTGACGGGACGGCTGGAGCGCTTCCACACCATAAAACAACTCGACGGGCTGGCCGGCTACCTGCGGCGGGACGAGAGTCTGTTCGACGCGTTTGGCGCCAGCCATGCCAGTACGTCGATCTCGGCCGCGCTTGGCATGGCGGTCGCCCGCGATCTGCACGGCGAAACCCACAAAGTTGTCGCGGTGATCGGCGATGGGGCACTCACCGGCGGTATGGCCCTGGAGGCGATCAACAACGCCGGCGCACTCAAAAAAGACCTGATCGTCGTCGTCAACGACAACGGCAAGAGCATCTCGGACAACGTTGGCGCGCTCCACGACTATCTCGGGAAGTTGCGAACCAGCCGCCACCTGCGGCGTCTCAGCGCGACGGTCTACGAATCGCTGGGCGTCGTGCCAGGGGGCACGCTGCTGCGGCGGGTGATCGGCCGCGCCCTGCGCAGCGCCAAGGAGTTCTGGCTGCCCAGCAAGAGCGGGGTGATCTTCGAGGAGCTCGGCTTTACGTTCCTGGGTCCGTTCGACGGGCACAACACCTCCCACCTGATCGAGATCTTCCGCAAGGCCAAGACGCTCGCCGGCCCGGTGTTGATCCAGGTCGTCACCCAGAAGGGGCGCGGCTGGGAATTCGCCGAGAACGACCCGACCAAATTCCACGGCCCGGGTCCGTACGACCCGGATACGGGTGAGCTGAAAAAGAAGCCAGGGGCGCCGCCGAATTACCAGGAGGTGTTTGGCGAGACGCTCGTGCAGCTCGCTCAGCGCGATGCGTCGATCGTCGGGATCACGGCGGCCATGGCCGAAGGCACCTCACTCAACAAGCTGCAGCGCGTCCTGCCAGATCGCTACTTCGACGTGGGTATCGCCGAACAGCACGCCGTCACCTTTGCCGCTGGGCTGGCCTGCGAGGGTATGCGGCCGGTGGCCGCGATCTATTCGACGTTCCTGCAGCGCGCGTTCGACCAGGTTATCCACGACGTCTGCGTCCAGAACCTGCACGTGGTGTTCTGCCTTGACCGAGCCGGCCTCGTGGGCGAGGACGGTCCAACCCAACACGGCGCCTTCGACATCGCGTACATGCGCATGCTTCCAAATATGCAGGTGATGGCGCCGCGCGACGAGAGCGAGCTGCGGGACATGCTGTACACGGCGCTCTACATGGACGGGCCGGTGTGCCTGCGCTACCCGCGTGGCGCCGGCATCGGCTCGCCGATCGACGGTGAGCCGCGGGCGCTGCCCGTTGGCAAAGCCGAGCTGCTGACCCCTGAGAGTGAGCTCGGTGCGGCTCGCGTAGCGATCCTGGCGTATGGCAGTACCGTGCAGATCGCCCTGCAGGCAGTGCGCGAGTTGGCCGACGAAGATGGCACCACTGTCGCCCTCGTCAACGCTCGCTGGGCCAAGCCACTCGACGCCGAGCTGATCCTGCGTCTTGCGCGCACGACAGGCGCGCTGGTGACCATCGAAGATGGCGTGGTCGCAGGCGGCTTTGGCAGCGCCGTGGGCGAGCTGCTGCAGGCCCAGACTGACGCCCTGGCGTTGACGCGGCTGAAGCGCATCGGGTTGCCCGATCGCTTCGTCGAGCACGGTCCGGTGGCGGTCCTGCGCCAGGCGTGCGGGCTGTCGGCCGACGGTTTGAAGCTCGCGGTCCGCGAGCTGATCGAGCGCTCAGGTCCCGTTGCGACGGAAAACGGCCAGGTTCGTCCCGAACTCCAGGGCGTCGCGAATAGCGGCCCGCGGTAGCGCCTGGCTGGCCGGACCGCCCTGCCAGGCGCAGCCGTAGTCCGCGATCGACACAGGGGAGCTCAAACCATGTCAACCCAGATTCCCGATGGCGATGGCAGCCGGCAGGCGACCACCGCAGCTCCGGGCCTGCTGTCGGTCGAATTGACCCCGGCACGGGCGGAGATGGAGCCAGGCGCGTCGCCAGTCGAGGTCGTCCTGACCCTCCACAACTTGAGCAACGTGGTCGAGCAGTACACGGTCGAGGTCAGTGGACTCGAGGCCGACTGGTTCACCGCGCCCGTCATCAGCCTGAGCCTCTTTCCTCAGGATCGTGATCAGGTGCGGATCAGCCTGCACGCCCCGAAAGGACCGGGTTTGCGCGCGGGCGCCTATCCATTTCAGGTCACCGCCCGCGCGCGGAGTGGGAGTGCCGATCAGTCCGCCCACGGCGTACTCGAAGTTCGCGGTATCGCCATCTATCGCATCGTCGACCTGGCGCCGCGGCGGCTCACCTCGCGCGGGCCGGGGACGTTCCACTTGCAGGTGGCCAACACCGGTGCAGCCGACGTTCGACTTGGACTCGAAGGACGCGACACCGACGACGAGTGCACCTTCAGTTTCCCGAAGCAAGAGTCGCTGGTCGCCGCGGGTGCGCGCGTCGAGCTGCCGGTGCAGGTCAAGCCCAGAAAGCGGCCGTGGGTCGGTCCGGAGCGCAGCTACGACTTCACGATCACGGCTCACCCGACCGACGCGCGCGGCGACTCGCAGATGGCGTCGGCGCAGCTCACCTATCGACCACCGTTTCGAGCCTTTCCGATCTGGCCAATCCTCAAGTGGTTGCTGATCGCGCTGGCGCTGATTGTGGTCGTGGTCGGACTGTATGCGCTCGGGATCCCGCAGGAGTTCGGTCGCCGCGCCGAGGTGGCGCAGGCGCAATCGTGCGGTAGCTTGCGCAACGTGCCCGTATTGGGTGGCGTGTGCCCGACGCGGTCGTCGACGTTGCCGCAGGCGAACGCACCATGCGCCTACGAGTTTGGCTTCAAGGAGTTCGCCGACGCCGAGCCCGCCATGGTTGCCGCGTGCACGCTGCCCAGCTCTTTGGCTGAGGCGATCAGCGGCTTTCCCGCGCTGATCTACGGAAACGGCTGGGCGCCGTGCGCCCAACGTAATTGCGTACCATCTCCGGTACTACCAGACGCCGTCGTGAGCGGCGGGAGGCGCCGGACATGTCGCACAGTCGTCGATCGTTTTTGAAGTGGAGTTTGGCCACCGGCGGTGCGCTGGCCGCGTTGCCGCTCCTGGAAGCCTGCGGTAGCCGCAGCGCGCAGCCGCCGGCGGCAACCAGCGCTCCGCCTGCCGCGGCCGCGCCCGCCGCCACGACCGGTGCGGCTGCACCGGCGGTGGCCGCACCCGCCGCGGCCGCGCCGACCGCCGGGCCCACCGCGGCGACGCGGACTGGGATCACGTCCACCGAGTGGAACCCGGAGACCATCAAGGCTCAGGCCGGCACGTTGAAGGTCGACACCACCGCGGAAGTGGCCAAAGTCACGCCGCTCGACTACAAGGGCCAGGTCAGCTACTGGTACGTCGGGCCCAACCAGGCCTCGCCCCAGATCGAGGTCGACAACGACGCCAAGCTCTGGGACGCCTGGAAGCAAACCTACCCCGGCATTCCGATGACCATGGGCGAAAACGTCCAGAACCTGGACTACAACCAGATGCTGGACAAGCTCCGCACGGCCGCCGCTGGCAATGCCGCGCCCGACGTCGCTCGGCTGCCCATCCTGTGGGGTGCCGAGTTCGCCGCCAAGGGCCAGCTCGCCGAAGTCCAGTTGGAGGAGTTCGGCTTCAAGCGCGAGGACTTCTGGAGCGGCGCGCTGAAGTCGGTCATGTGGAACGGCAAGATCTACGGCGTGCCGACCAACAACGAGACGATGGCGTTCATCTGGAATAAGGACATCTTCAAGGCGGCCGGGCTCGATCCCGAAACACCGCCCGCCACCTGGGACGACGTGGTCAAATACTCGGCCCAGATCAAGAAGGCGACCGGCAAGGCGGGCTACGGCATGGTCGCCCGGGTCAACGCGGGTAACACGCCGTTCCGAGTCATGCCCGTCCTGTGGGCCTTCGGCAGCGGGGCGCTCGACGAGGCCGAACCCGACCCGACCTACCAGAAGGTGCTGATCAACAACGACGGCGGGATCGCAGCCCTGCAAGCCCACTACGACATGTATGTGCGCGACAAGTCGGTGCCTACCTCGGCGTTGACCAATACCCAGACCGAGAATGGCGACCTGTTCATCAGCGGCCAGATCGCGATGGAGATCTCTCATCCGAGTGAATACGCGGCCATGCTCGACAAGGCCAAGAAGGCAACCGGCGCTGACAAGGACCTGGCCGACAAGGTGGTGGCCAACATGGCCTACGGTCTCATGCCGGCCGGCCCCGTTCGCCGCGCGGTGGTCTTTGGCGGCTCGAACATCCATATCTTCAACGACCAGTACGCTGGCCACAAGGTCGACCGCAAGGCCGCCGACGCCTTCGTGGCGTTCACGTGCGGCCCGGAGTGGTCCGTCAAGAACTCGGGCAACTGGACCGGCTCGAATCCCGGCAATCTCCAGGGCTTCAAGACCGACGGCATGAAGCAGCGCCTGGATCAGATCAAGTACCTGGAAGTGACGTCGTCGATGCTGCCGTACGGTGTCCCGTTCCCGGTCATCCCCGAGGCGACCGAGATCATGAACAACACGGTGCCGAACATGCTCCAGAATGCGCTCACCGGCAAAATGACCGTCAAACAAGCCGCCGACGACGCGGCGGAGAAGATCAAAACCTTGATCGCGCAACGCAAGCTCTAGCGCAGGGCATGCGCCGCCAACGGTTAGGGGTGTTGCTCCCGACTTCGGAAGTACCACTGCATCTGGAGAACTGAGGCAGTGAATTGGTAGTTTCGTCGAAGACGTCGCCGGCCGGTAGCCCGCCGCCGGTCAGTGCATCGAAGCCGCCTGCCCCGCGGCGAGGGATGCTCGCCGAAATGAGCCGCCATCGGACGGACTACTTGTGGGTGGCTCCGGCCCTGCTCGTGATGCTGCTCGTCATTGGCTACCCGTTTGTCTACACGATCGATCTGTCCTTTTACGACACACCGCCCAGTTCGGCGAACTGGTACTTCAACGGAGTCAACAACTACACCCAGATCCTGAGTGACCCGTTCTTCTGGGCCGTGACGCTCAATACCGCCTTCTGGTCGGTGGGCTCAACGGTGCTCGCCTTTCTGATCGGTCTGGGGGCCGCGCTGGTCATCCAGCGCGAGTTCGTCGGCCGCAGTCTCGTCCGCGGCCTGCTGATGATCCCGTACGTCATCAGTTACGTTGCCGCGGCGTACGTCTGGCGCTGGCTGTATCACAGCGACTACGGTTTGATCAGCGGAGTCCTGTACGACGCGTACATCATCGACGCGCCGATCAACTTCCTGGATTCGACCAGCAACGTCATGCCGTCGCTCATCATCGCGAATGTGTGGAAGGAGTTTCCGTTCGCGATGATCATGCTGCTCGCAGGCCTGCAAACCGTCCCGCAGCAGTTGCTCAACGCCGCTCGCGTCGACGGCGCGAACGCCTGGAACCGCTTCTGGCATGTGACCGTGCCGACCCTGCGCGGCGTCATCATCATCACGTCAATCCTGCTGTTTGTCGGCAACCTGAACTCGTTCGGACTGGTCTGGATCATGACCGGTGGCGGGCCGGCGAACGCCTCACAGATCTGGATCACCGAGGTCTATACGCTCGCCTTCCAGTCGCTGCAGTACGGCCGGGCCTCGGCGTACTCGGTCATCCTGTTTATCGTGATGCTGGCCCTCGGCTACTTCTACGTGCGCGCCCTGACCAGCGGCAGCCGTAACCGCGAGGCACGCGGATGACCCCAGTAGCGAGCGTCCGTCCGTCCGCGCGCCTCGCCGTTGCCTCCTGTCAGCCCGGGACACACGGATGACTACTGTAGCTGGAGTCCGCCCGCGCGGGCGTGTCGCGGCTCGGGGTTGGCCGCGGCCGCGCATCAAGACGTTGGACGTCATCGCCACGCTGTGGCTGATACTGTTGCTGGCGTTCGCGCTGATTCCGATGCTCTGGATGCTGTCGACGTCGCTGAAGGGTCAGTTCGCGGCGCTCGCGCAGCCGCCGGAGTGGATCCCCAGCCACCCGACCCTGGACCAGTATCAGACCCTGCTCTCGCCGACTGGCACGGTCGGACCGGTCTTTCTGCGCTACTTCTTGAACAGCATGATCGTGTCCCTCACGACGACGGCGTTGGGGGTGCTGATCGCGATTCCGGCGGCGTACGCGTTTTCGCGTTTTCAGTTCCCGGGCCGCGATGTGCTGTTTTTCGCGGTGCTGGTGCGGAACATGTTCCCGGTGGTGGTGTTCTTGATCCCGCTCTTCATCTTGATGCGGGCGTTGCACCTGGTCAATACGCACTGGTCGCTGATCCTGACGTACATGACCTTCGGCTTGCCGCTGTCGATCTGGCTGTTGAAAGGCTTCTACGACAACATTCCGGAAGAACTGGAGCGGGCGGCGCGCATCGACGGCGCCTCGCGCTTCAAAGCGTTCTGGTTGATCATCATGCCGCTGTCGTCGCCGGGCATCATCGCGACCGCGATCTACGCGTTTATCGGTGCCTGGAACGAGTACGTGTATGCGCTGACTTTCCTGAACAGCGAAAGTCTGCTGACGCTGCCAGTTGGACTCCAGCACTTCTTCACCGAGTTCGCGACGAACTGGCCCGGCCTGATGGCCGCGGCATTCATCATGTCCGTCCCCGTCGTAGTCATGTTCATGCTGCTGCAGAAGCAGTTCGTGCAGGCGCTCACCGAAGGCGCGGTCAAAGCGTAGATGGCCGCAGTCGTTCTCGACGACGTGGTCAAAGCGTTCGGCGATGTGGTCGCCGTCGATCACGTCTCGTTCACGATCGAGGACGGCGAGTTCATCGCCCTGGTCGGACCCTCCGGTTGCGGCAAGACCACCACCCTCAACATGGTGGCCGGGCTGATCGAGCTCACCTCGGGCACGATCACGATCGGCGGCGTGGTGGTCAACGACCTGGACCCCAAAGATCGTGACATCGCGATGGTCTTCCAGAACTATGCGCTGTACCCGAGCAAGTCGGTTGGCGAGAACCTGGCGTTTCCGCTCCAGATGCGCAAGGTCCCGCGGGCCGAAATCGAAGCGCGCGTCAAACGCGCCGCCGAAATGCTCAGCATCACCCAGTTGTTGAATCGGCGGCCGCGGCAGTTGTCGGGCGGCCAGCAGCAGCGCGTCGCGCTGGGCCGGGCGCTGGTGCGCGACCCCAAGGCGTTTCTGATGGACGAGCCGCTCTCCAACCTGGACGCCATGCTGCGGGTCCAGATGCGGACGGAGATCAAGCGCCTCCACCAGGAGTTGTCGACAACCGTCATTTACGTCACCCACGATCAGATGGAGGCCATGACCATGGCCGATCGGATCGCGGTGATGTCAGGTGGCGTGGTCCAGCAGCTCGGTACGCCCAACGAGATCTATGACCAGCCCGCGAACATGTTTGTGGCCGGGTTCATCGGCAGCCCGACCATGAATTTTCTGCGCGGCCAGGTCGGGACTGACGGCGGCCGGACCGTCGTCCACGGCGAGGGCTGGGAGCTCCCGCTCACGGACACGAATTCCGTCCGCGCGCGGGCCAGCGCCACCGGCGAGGTGATCCTGGGCGCGCGCCACAATACGATGACGGTGCTGCCGGAGTCGGCTGAGGCTGGCGTACCCGCTCGCATCTACACCGTCGAGCCGACGGGCGACCTGACGTACGTCCACCTCTGGCTGGGAACCCAGCAACTGGTCGCCAGTGCCCCCGGCACATTCCGCGGTGCCGCCAACCAGCCGATCCGACTCGAGTTCGACCAGGCGCGCCTGTACCTCTTCGACGCGACGACCGAGCGCGCGCTCTAGCAACCTTCGGCCTCCGCCCGCGATCGGAGCCCCCGCCCACCAGCCGCGCGCAAGCCGCGAGCCCGCACACCAGCGGAGCGCCTGCACGCCAGCGGAGCGCCTGACACTTCAGCGGACCGCTGCAGGCTAGCGCCGGCGACTCGGTTCTTTTCCGAATCTTTTTACTCGCATTTCATACCCGCCCCGTATCTCCCAGCGTCCTCCAAGACTGCGCTCGTAGCTTGTCTTCGAGGGCGCCAAAGGCCCTCCAACATTTAGTGGGAGGTCTCCAGGAAGACCCAATGTCTCCATCGTTCTTTTCCCTCAAACGCGGGCTGGCCGCGGGTGGCGCCGTGCTGTTGCTCGGCGGCTCCGCGATTGGCATCGCGTCGGCGCAGACTGCGCCAACCACAACGCCGACGACCGGCGCCGCGGCCGGCCGGGCCAGTTTCCAGGCCTTCGTCGATGCCCTCGCCAAGCGTCTCGGCATCAGCTCCGCGACGTTGCAAACCGCCATCGGCCAGGCCCGCACCGACGCCGGACTCCCGGCCGGCGGTGGATTCGGCCCGGGTCGAGGTGGACCCCACGGTCCCGGTGGTCCCGGTGGCAGACAGGAGCTGAATGCCGCGGCGACGGCCATCGGCATTCCGGAGGCGCAGCTCCAGCAAGAGCTGGCCACCAGATCCCTGGCGGACGTCGCGACCGCGCACGGCAAGGCCCCGGCGGATGTCGCGACCGCGCTGAAGAACGCCGCCAACACGCGCATCGATCAGGCCGTGACCGACGGTAAGATCACCGCCGCCCAGGCGACGACACAGAAACAGCAAGTGGACGCGCGCATCGACCAGCAGATGACGCAGGTTCGCGCGCCAGGCGGCGGCCCGGGCGGCCCGCGTGGATTCGGACGCAACCTCGATGCCGCGGCTCAGGCCATCGGCATCCCGGTGGCGCAGCTCCAGCAGGAGCTGCCAGGGAAAACCCTGAGTGCCGTGGCCACGGCGCACGGCAAGAACCCGGCTGACGTCGCGACCGCACTGAAGACCGCCGCGCACACGCGCATCGACCAGGCCGTCACCGACGGTCGCATCA
>DATGER010000173.1:0-12463 GCA_035309865.1 Chloroflexota bacterium | reverse complement strand
CGGCGCGCGCGTGGGCGTGTCGGTGCTGTGCCCGGGGGTGGTGCGAACGCGGATCCTCGATGCGGCGTGCAATCGCCCGGCCGAGGCGGCGGCTCGGAGCACCGCCGACCCGACCCGGGCGCGCGGCAGGTGCTGGACAGTCTGCGCGAGCGCATCCCGGTCGGCACCCCGCCGAGCCACATCGCGGCGTGCGTCGTCGAAGCGATTCGGGCGCAGCGGCCGTACGTGCTGCCGCATCCCACGGTGATCGAGCAGATTCGCCGGCGAACGGCCGCTATCGAACGCGGGGTGCCTGGCTGAAGGCACGCGGCGTGCAACTCTCCCTGGAGTGATGAGCAACAAGCCGCGTGACTAGCCTGCCGGGTTGCCAGGCGTGCGCGTTCGTGAGTAGGCAACTCGGGCCCGAGACGCCGTGTTTCAGGCATGTGGGGCGCCGGCGGCGTCCGGTGGCCGATGAAGAAACGTATGCGTTCGCCGCGCCGCGTCCGACGGTCGAGCGGCCAGGCGTGTTCACGGTTCGCGAGTATGCGCGACTCATGGTCTTGCGCAGTCGTGTTCAGGAGCAGCGCGGCAATGGAATTCGCACCCTCACCCCCCGGCCCCCCTCAGTTCGCTAGAACGTGCAACACGACGATCGCGAGGATCCCGCCGGCCATCACCGTCGCGGTGGTTACGCATACGGTTGCGACGCGTGGGCGAATCGTTGGCGGCAATTCAGCGGTGCGGTTGCGGCTCGAGAGCAGCGTGAGGCAGCCGGCCACCAACACCGCCAATGGCAGCAGGATGAGCAGGACCCAGAGAGTCCACTGCCGCCCGGCGTACCACATCACGATGCGCTGCGCGTTCAGCACCAGCTCGGATTGCGGCAGCGGGAGGGTGCGCACAACGAGCGCGGCCATAAAGAGCGCCGCCGGCAGAATGAGCAGTCCTTGCGTGGCGGCAACGGCGGGCCGGGTGGTGTTCACAGAGCCTCACTCTAGACCAGCGGGCGCAAAGCGCTGATACATGCTCGGCATAGGGCGGTGGAGTAGCACAATGCGACCGTAGGGAGGTCGCTCTTGAAGATCACTGAGGTCACGACGACGCTGCTGCGGCAGCCGGGCGCACCGGGTATCCAGGACGCGACGATCCGCCACCGCGACTCGGGGCGGAGCGCGCTGTTCGTGCATATTCGCACCGACGCCGGCTTCGAGGGCCTGGGGATGGGTCAGCCGGCGGGCACGCGCGAGGTCATCGAACGCACGCTCAAGCCAGTGCTCGTCGGACAGGACCCGCTGTGCCACGAGAAGCTCTGGGACGACATGTTCTGGCGGGTACGCGGCTTTGGCCGCAAGGGGGTGGCCTTCTGCGCGATCTCGGCGGTCGACATCGCGCTGTGGGATCTGAAGGCCAAGATCTTCGGCGTGCCGCTCTACCGGCTGCTCGGCCCGTACACCGAGAGCGTGCCGATCTACGGCTCAGGCGGCTGGACGTCGTTCAGCGAGGCTGAGCTCGTGCGCGAACAGGTGGGCTACGTCGAACGCGGGATCCCGCGCGTGAAGATGAAGGTCGCCAAGGATTTCGGCCACGCTGAAGCCGAGGACGTCCGGCGCCTGGCGGCCGTGCGCCAGGCGGTGGGCGACGACGTGGAGATCTACGTGGACGCCAACAACGGCTACTACGCCAAGCAAGCGATCGGCATGGCCCGGCATCTGGCCGAGTACGACGTCCGCTGGTTCGAAGAGCCGGTGCTTGCCGACGACATCGCCGGCCTGGCCGCGATCGCGCGCGCCATCGACATCCCGGTGGCCACTGGCGAGCACGAATACACCAAGTACGGCTTCAAAGAACTGATCAGCCAGGGTGGTGCGGACATCGTGCAGCCGGACGTCGGGCGGGTCGGCGGGGTGACGGAGTGGATGAAAGTGGCGCATCTGGCGCACGCGTTCAATCTGCCGGTGGCGCCGCACGCGGTGCAGCTGGTGCATCTGCATCTCGCGTGCTGCACGCCCAATCTCAAGGTGGTGGAGTATCTCGGCGTGTCGGAGGAGGCCGATCGCGTCTGGTACACCGAGTTTCCCGAACCGAAGGACGGGCAATGGTCGCCGTATCCTGACCGGCCGGGGCTCGGTCTGGAGCTCAGTCCTGAGGCGGTGCGGAGGTACGCGGTGTGAAGGCGCTGGGGCGGAGTTCGCACCTCACCCAGCAAGGCAAGCCCTGTGACTAGCGTCGGGAGTAGCCGCGGAAGTAGCGCGCGGGATGAGCTGGCGTACGGTTCGATTGCTGCGCTCGGGGCGCGGTTGGCTTCGGGGGAGGTGTCGCCGGTTGAGGTGGCGCGGGCTTGTTTGGACCGGATTGCGGCGCTGGACGGACGCGTCAATGCGTTCATCACGGTGCTGGCGGACGCGGCGCTCGAGGCGGCGCGACAGGCGGAAACGGAGATCCGGCAGGGCGCGTACCGGGGGCCGCTGCACGGGATCCCGATCGCACACAAGGACCTCTACTACACCTCGGGGATCCGGACCACCGCTGGCTCCAGGGTCCTGGCCGACTTCGTGCCGGACTACGACGCGACGGTCGTCAGCCGGCTGCGCGACGCGGGCACGGTGCTCCTCGGCAAGCTGAACATGCACGAGTTCGCCGCCGGCGGCACCAACGTGAACCCGCACTATGGCGCCACCCACAACCCGTGGAACCTCGAGCACATCCCCGGTGGCTCCAGCGGTGGCTCCGCCGCGGCACTGGCCGCGGGCATGTGTCTGGGCAGCACCGGCAGCGACACCGCTGGCTCGATCCGGATCCCGAGTCACTGCTGCGGCACGACCGGTATCAAACCCACCTACGGCCGCGTCAGCTGCTACGGGGTGGTGCCGCTGTCGTGGTCGCTTGACCATCCCGGTCCGATGACCCGCAGTGCGCACGACACGGCGCTCATGCTCAACGCCATGGCCGGGTTCGACCGGCGGGATTCGGCCAGCGTCGACCGCCCGCTCGAAGACTTCACGCGCGGATTGGACGCGGGCGTGCGGGGGCTGCGGATTGGTATCCCGACGACCTACTTTGTCGATGGGTTGGAACCGGACGTCGAGCGTGCCTGGCGTGGGGCAGCACAGCAGCTGGTGGAGCTTGGCGCAACCCCGGTCGAGGTGGCGTTCACGCAGCTCGAAGATGCCGTGGACATCGGGACTACAATTTTACGCTCTGAAATGACCACGTTCCACCGCGAGTGGTACGCCGAGCGACCGGCGGACTACAGCGCGCCGACACGCGAGCGCTTCGAATCGAGCATCGGGCGGAGTGCAACCGACTACATCCTGGCTCAGCGGGCGCGGGAGCACATCCGGACCGACCTGTGGTCCGCATTCGACCAGGCCGACGTGCTGGTGACGCCAACCATGCCGACCACCGCGTCGCGGATCGACGAGGCGGGCAAAGGCGGTGCGCTGGGGTATTCCACCCGGTTCACGTATCCGTTCAACCTCAGCGGCATGCCGGTACTGTCCGTCCCGGCCGGCTTCGACCGGCTGGGGCTGCCGATCGGGCTGCAGCTGGCGGGACGTCCGTGGCAGGAGGGGCTGCTGCTTCGGGTTGGTCATGCGTATCAGCTGGCAACGGATTGGCATACCCGCCGCCCGGTGTTTTAGCGCCAGAGTCGCTCGGTTGCCAGCCGAGCCCCCTCGGCCAGGGCTTGAAACTTCGCCCACACGACGCTCGGGTGGACCTCGGGTTTGTAGGTCGCACGTGACGAAAATCCGCAATCGGCCCCGGCGATGACGTTTTCACGGCCGACCAGTCGAGCGTAGGTCTCGATCCCGTCGGCGATGAGCTCCGGATGCTCCACGAAGCTCATCGCATGGCTGATAAAGCCCGGGATGAGCACTTTGCCCGCCGGCAGCTTGACGCTTTCCCACGTACGCCACTCGTGCTGATGACGCGGGTTGGCCACCTCGAACGAGTAGGCGCTGGCATGGACCCGCAGCATCTCATCCACGAAGTCGCGCATCGGCGCGTCGTGGATGCGGGGTCCGTGGTTGAGCCCGTAGCAGACGTGCAAGCGTACGCGGTCGATCGGGAGATCGCCGATGACCGCGTTCAGTTGGTCGACGTGCTGGGCGGCGGCGCGGCGACGTTCGGCGACGGTGGTCGTGTCGTCTGCGCTCACCAGCTCGACCAGCCACGGGTCGTCGATCTGCAGAATGAGGCCAGCGTCGACGATGGCCCGATATTCCTCCCGCAGCGCGTGGCCGACGGCCAGAACGTACTCCTCTTCGCTGGGATAGTAGGCGTTGTGGCCGAAGCCCCAGGGCGACGTCGCGGGCATGAAGGCTTCCTCGACGTTGACCTCCTTGAGCGCGGCCTTGAGGTTCTGGATGTCTTGCTGGACGGCGGCCTGGCCGGTGTAGCTGACCGGGCCGGTGCACACGACCTGGCTGAGCGGACTGACGGCGGATTCGTACTTCTTGAAGTACTCCTGGTAATAGCCGGGGAAGGCGGCCACTTCTCTGGCCCAGGATGGCTGCGGCATGGCGCCCGCGGTGCTTGGCTCGAAGCCGCTCAAGCGCTCGCAGATATAGGTGAGGAAGGTGACTTTGCCCTGCTCGCCGTCGCTGATCACGTCCAGGCCGCAGTCCGCTTGCCGACGCACGGCGTCGCCGACGGCGGTCTTCACCAGGGTGGCGAAGGCGGCGTGATCGTATGGCCGACCGTGCTCTTTTTCGCGCATGACATCCAGCAGGTCGTGCGGTCGAGCGAGGCTGCCGACGTTGGTGGTCAGGATGCGCTGAGTGCTGCGCTGCATGTGGCGTCCCAGCTTATCCGTCTCTCATGCGGTCGACGGTCACACCCAATGCAACGAATCCAAAACAATTGGAGTACGGCTCCGTCAACGGGGCACCGCACGTGCGGAACACGCCCCCCGCACTAGCTTCGAGCTGCGGGCCACGGTTGCGTCGGACGTGCAGCGCTTTCGCCAGCATCCGCGATGGTGTACTGGGCGAGGCTTCGCAGCGAGATGCAGTGGCCGATCGCGTGCCGCGGAGTGTCACGAATCGTTGTGCCCAAAATACCTTGTTGCGCTGACACAACCATTGTCGTAAAAGTTCAGGGGATTCCCACCATGCATTTGGCGATGCCCCATCGGATAGGATCGAAGGACTGGTGACTGGCACTCTCGACGGCGGGGATCTGGTCTGGCTGGACCAGGTCGGGCTGGCCGACATCCCCCGGGTTGGCGCGAAGCTGGCGCGATTGGGGGCGCTGCGCGCGCGCGGCTCGCAGGTGCCAGACGCCTTCGTGCTCACCACCGACGCCTTCGATACGTTCCTGGGCTCCGCCCAGCGCGACCTGGAGCGACTGTTGGAGGCGCCGTCGGCCGGACTCGACGACGAAGCGCGGCTCAGCGAGTCGGTGCAGGCGTTCATCCAGCAGCACCCGTTTCCGCGCGGACTGGAACACCGGATCGTCCAGGCATTCGCCGAACTGGCGACGCGGACCGAGCTCGGCGAGCGGCTGTCCACCGCGGTGCGGTCCAGCGGTGTCACGGAGGACAGCTCGGATGCGAGCTTCGCGGGCCAGTACGACACGTACCTGGGGATTCGCTCGGCGGAGGGCGTCCTGGAGCACGTCCGCAAGTGCTGGGGCAGCGGCTACAACACCCGCGCGCTCGACTACCGCCGCCGGTGGGGGCTTCCCCTCTCGGCGCACGGCATCGCCGTCGGCGTGATGCAGCTCGTCGATGCGCGCGCGGGTGGCGTCACGTTTACGCTCAATCCGGTCACCGGCAATCGTCAGCAAGCCATGATCGAGGCCAACTGGGGTTTTGGCCAGAGCGTCGTCTCGGGCCTGGTGAGTCCGGATAACTTCCTGGTCCAGCGGCCGGACGGGGCCATTCTCGAGGAGCATATCGGCGCGAAAGAAGTGTGGAGCGTCTTCGATCCCGTGCAAGGCCGGGTGGTCGAGCGGCCGACGCCGTCCGAGCAAGCCGTGCGTCCCTGCCTGAGCCATGCGGAGGTGCGGGAGCTGGTGCGGCTGGCGGTCGAAATCGAAGTGCGCGAAGGCTGTCCGCAGGACGTGGAGTGGGCCATCGATGCACACTTGCCGTTTCCACGTAACGTATTCCTGCTCCAGCATCGACCGGAGACCGGCTGGGCAGGGCGGCCCGCACTGGAGCCAGACGCGGGAGCTTCTGCTCCGGTCGCCGACGGCGTGCGCAACGTCTTCTTCGAGGTCAAAGTGCCCTGACGTCGCGGTTCGGAGCGAACCAGAGTAGCAAGTAGTAAGGGGGAGAGTTGAGAGAATCGGCAGTCGCTTCGTCGATATCCGTGAAGTTGAGCAAGGACGTCCAGATCCGCTCGCTTGAAGGAGTAGCCCATGCACCGTAACGGCTCCCCATTCCTGCCGATGACCGCCGCACTGGCCCTGATTGCCAGTGCGTGCGGACCAGCCGCGCCGGCGGCAGCGCCAACGACCGCCCCCGCGGCAGCGGCGCCCACGACCGCCCCGGCCGCGGCCGCCAAGCCGACCACGGCGCCCGCGGCGGCGGCCGCCACGACCGCCCCGGCAGCTGCTCCCCAGCCGACCGCGGCGCCCGCGGCAGTCGCCAAGCCGAGCGCCGTCACCGCGGCGGCCGGCGCGGGGCTGGTCGGCACCGGCAAGTGCGGGCTCGGAAACGGCCAGAAGGCCACGGGTGAGCCGCTCACGCTTGGCGCCATTGTTACCAAGCAGCCAGGCACGGACTTCAGCGACATTACGGGCATCGCCAGCGCCTACTTCAAGTGCGTCAACGACAACGGCGGAATCAACGGCCGCCCGATCAACTACATCGTCGCCGAAGAACAGACCAATCCGCAGCAGGTTGCCGCCCTGGCGGCCAAGCTCATCCAGGATGACAAAGTCCTGGCCATCGTGGGCAGCACCAGTCTGATCGACTGCCCGGTCAATCACGCGTTCTACGAACAGAACAACTTCAACGTGATCATGGCGGGGGTGCCGTTCGATTGCTTCAGCACGCCAAACATCTCCGCGGTCAACATGGGGCCGTACTACAGCACGCTCGGCGCGGCGCAATATCTGGTCCGGCAGGGCGTCAAGAGTCTGGTGACCATCGGCGCCAACGTGCCGGGCTCCGACCATGACAACTCCGGTCCGTCGAAGTTCGCCAAGTTGAACAACATCGCGGACAACGGGACGTTCCTGGAGAACGTGCCGATCTCGGATGCGAGCGGCATCGCCCTCAAGGCAGTCCAGGCGGCCGGCGACGGCGGTGGAGTGGTGATCGACTTCACGCCGCCCGAAGGGCTCAAGATCCTCCAGGCGGCGCAGCAGCAAGGGCTCATCGACAAGGTCAAGTGGGGGTGGTCGACGCCGGGCAACGACGTCTCGGTGGCCAAGGCGCTGGGTTCGGCCTGGGACGGCAAGATCGGCGTCAACGCCGAGCTCGCGCTCACCAACTCGACCGGGCAGGACAACACGCTGTATCAGCAGGTCACCAAGCAGTACGCGCCGACGATCGCCCTGGGCAGCTTCGGCCAGATGGGTTTTGTATCCGCCGACATCATCGTCCGGCTGCTGCTCACGCTGCCCCCAGATCAGCTGACCCAGGCGGGGGTCAACAAGGCGATTCGTGGCATCAAGAACTTCAAGACGGACATTCTGTGCAAGCCGTGGTACTTCGGCGACCTGCCGAATCACGTGCCCAACAACTTCGACCGGACGGTCGTGCCGATGAACGGCGTCATGGTGCAGAAGGAGGACTGCTTCGAGATCGCCAGTCTGCCGGGGGATCCGCTCGACTCGATTCGCGCGGCGGAGAAGGCGCAGGGATTGAACCAGTAGCGTGAGCGCACCGCCCGATTTTAACGAGCTACGGGTCGGGGGAGCCTGCGAACGTGCGTGTTGCAGACGCATACGGGTCGGGGGAGCCTGCGAAGGTGCGTGTGGCAGACGCATACGGGTCGGGGGAGCCTGCGAAGGTGCGTGTTGCAGGCGGATACGGGTCGGGGGAGCCCGCGAAGGTGCGTGTTGCAGACTCATGCGGGTCGGGGGAGCCTGCGAACTTGCGTGTTGCAGACGCATACGGGTCGGGGGAGCCTGCGAAGGTGCGTGTTGCAGACGCATACGGGTCGGGGGAGCCCGCGAAGGTGCGTGTTGCAGACGCATACGGGTCGGGGGAGCCTGCGGCCCCCCGCCGCCAGTCGCTGCTCCGCTCGCAGGCTCGCTGCGCGCTCCTTCCCGCGGCGACCCCCCGCTTAAGAACATCGTGGCAGGCACTCCGACCCGGAAAGTCCGCAACCGAGCCAGCGCAGCGATGCGGTCGAGCGCAGCGATGCGGGCGAGCCCGCTGCGCGGCTGGCCGGCGGAGCTTCCCCGGTTCAGGATCGCCGCGCTGCCCCCATGGAATCGCATGGGAGCGAGCGCAGCGATGCGGGGACGAGGGACGGCGCGTGCCTGACCTGAGGCCGGCGGAGCTTCCCCGGTTCAGGTCCCCATGGAATCGCGTGGGAGCGAGCGCAGCGATGCGGGGACGAGGGACGGCGCGTGCCTGACCTGAGGCCGGCGGAGCTTGCCCGGTTCAGGTCCCCATGGAATCGCATGGGAGCGAGCGCAGCGATGCGGGTGGCGGAGATGACGTACGGTGCCTGACCTGAGGCCGTATCTGGTGCTCGGGCTCGCGCTGGGCGGCGTGTTTGCGCTGTCGGGGGTGGGGTTGGTGGTGCTGTTCCGGGCCACCGGCGTGCTCAATCTGGCGTATGGGGCGGTCGGCGCGCTGGGCGCGTTGATCGCCTGGTCATTGATCAATAACCTCGACTTTCCAGAGTGGGCGGGGTACCTGGTCGCCCTTGTGTTCGGGGGTGCCGCAACGCTGATCTATGGCATGCTGTTCGGTCCACCCCTCGCCCAGCGAGATCCACTGGTCAAGGCAGTCGCTTCGCTCGGGCTCACGCTGATTTTGCTCGGCATCATGTCCTGGGGATGGAGCTACCAGGCGCACGCGCTCATCTTGCCGACGACCAACTGGGGGTTCGACCTGGGCGGCGTGCGGGTCAATGGGACGCAACTCCTGGGGCTCGGGCTGGGTATCGTCGTCACCGGGTGCACGGCTGCGTTCCTGCGATTCACCAAGGTCGGCGTGGCGATGCGATCGCTGGCCAATCATCGGGAAATCACCGCCATGCTGGGGGTGCCGGTGCGCCAGGTGGAGGCCGCGGCGTGGCTCGGATCCGGGCTGCTCTCAGGCGCGACCGGGCTGCTGCTGTCGACACTCGTGGGACTGGATATTGTCGGACTGACATTTCTGGTGATTGCCTCTCTGTCCGCGGCCCTGGTGGGTCGTCTGAACTCCCTGGGGGTGACCCTCGTGGCCGGACTGGCGATCGGGGTGGTGCAATCCAGCCTGACCGCGTTCCTGGCGATCAGCTCGTACCGGACGGTCACCCCGTTTGTGTTCGCGATTGTGGCCCTGCTGTGGTTCGGATTCTCGCGCCGGGGTATGCGGAGCACATGAAACCCCGCTTGGTGGCGCTCGCGGTGGCGCTGCTGGCGATGGTCCTGGGGGTACCGGCCGTACTCAGCACGTACTGGGTGCAGATCCTGACCTCCGTTTCGATCTACAGCATCGTGACGCTCAGTCTGGGACTGCTGATGGGTCGCGTCGGGCTGGTCTCGCTCGGTCAGATCGCGCTGCTGGCAGTCGGCGGCTGGGTGGCGCTGCGGCTCGGGTTCGCGTTCGGTGGCGCGCTGCCGTTTCCGATCCTGCTGCTCATCACCGGTGGAATCACGAGCGTGATCGGAACGCTGATCGGATTGCCCGCGCTGCGTTTGAGCGGACTGTATCTGGCGCTGATCACGCTGATGGCGGCGGCCGCGATCACGCAGGTGCTGGCGGCCACGAACTTTCCCAATGGCGGCGAGGGCTTCCTCGGGCACTCGTCGGCAAATGTCGGCAACGCGGTGCTCGCGCGACCGGAGTTCATGGCCTCCGATGGGGCCTTCTACCGCGTCGTGTTTGTGGTGACCGCGCTGATGTTCGCGGTCGCCATCCTGCACGTCAACGGCAAGGCGGGTCGGGCGTGGGCCGCCATTCGGCAGAGCGAGCCCGCGGCCATCGCCGCAGGCGTGAACGTCACGCTGTACAAGCTCTGGGCGTTCGCGCTCGCCTCGTTCATGACCGGCATCGCCGGATGTCTGCTGGCCGCGAGCGCCGGTGGGCTCACGACCTACGGCTTCCCGACACAGGACTCGATCACCCTGCTGGCAGTGGTGCTGATGGGCGGCATCTATAGCTTCTGGGGGCCGATCGTGTCGGCGGTACTCCTCAAGCTCATCCCGGAGTTCCTGAAGAACTGGGGGCTGCCCGCCGACGTGCTGACGATCCTGTTCGGCATCGGCGTGCTGCAGGCCATGACGACCGCTCCGGCTGGGCTGGCGGTCCAGGTGCCCAAGGACCTGGCGAATCTTGGCCGGGCGGTCGCCGGACTGGCGCGCAAGCGCACCGCTCCGCGGGAACCCGCCGGGTGATCGAAATCACCGGCCTCACGGTCCACTTCGGCGGCGTGACTCCGCTCGACGACGTCAGCATGTCATTCCCAACGGGCACGTGCGGGTTGATTGGCCCGAACGGCGCCGGCAAGACGACGTTCTTCAACGTCCTGAGCGGGTTCATCTCGCCCGCCGCCGGGAGCGCGCGCGCGTTTGGCACGGACCTGCTGTCGATGCCCAACTATCGTCGCGCGCGCTGGGGGTTGCGGCGGACCTTCCAGACGGAACAGGCGATCGAAGCGCTGTCGGTCTTCGACAACGTGGCGATGGTGCACGAACACTGTGCCGCGAAGCAGTCGGCACGGCGCCGTGAGGTACTGGACGCGATCGCGTTCGTCGGCCTGCACGGCGATCCGGACGAACGGGTCGGCACACTGGACGCACGCGACCGGCGCCTCGTAGAGATCGCGCGAGCGGTCGTCGGCGAGCCAAAAGTAGTGCTGCTCGACGAGCCGGCGGCGGGTCTGCCCGAAGTCGAGACCAGGCACCTGAGCGACATGATCCAGCGCATCCCGGAGCATCGGGGCGCGCTGGTGATCCTGGTCGACCACGACATGAGCCTGGTCTCGGCGTGCTGCCAGGTGACGGCGGTGCTCGACTTCGGCAAGCTGATCGCGTCCGGGCCGACGGCCGAGGTGCTGCGGAATGAGCACGTGATGCGGGCTTACCTGGGAACCGAGGACAAACTATGAGCCACGCTGTGTCCGGAGCAACGCTCATGCTGCGGGGTCTGACCGTTGCGCGTGGCGCGCGCGAGGTCGTCCGCGAAGTGACGCTCGACATTCCACCTGCCGAGGTCACGACCCTCCTGGGACCTAACGGAGCGGGCAAGTCGACGCTTGTCCTTGCGGTTGGTGGCGTGCTCCGTCCGGTCGCTGGCCAGGTGCTGCTCGGCGGGCTGGATCTCACGCGGTTTCCGCCGGAGAAGATTCGGCAGGCCGGGGTGGCGGTGGTGCCGGAGGGCCGGCGGTTGTTGCCGGACCTGACGGTCGCGGACAACATGCGGGTGGCGACGTACTCCTTGAGTACCGAGGCGGCCGCGACCGGCATTGCCTACGCCGTGGAGTTGTTTCCGGAGTTGAAAGAACGCTGGAAGGTTCCGGGCCGCTACCTGTCGGGGGGCGAGCAGCAGATGGTGGTGCTGGCGCAGGCGATCGTCTCGCGGCCCACGACCCTGCTCGTGGACGAGCTCTCGCTGGGGCTGGCGCCGGTGGTGGTGAAGCGGCTGGTACCTGTTCTGGCCGCGCTGGCGAGTTCGGGCGTCGGGGTGTTGCTGATCGAGCAGTTCGCGCACGTGGCGCTGGCGCTGGCGAATACCGCCTATATCTTGGAAGGGGGGCGCATTCGCTACCACGGCACCGCGAGCGAATTGCGAGAGAATCCTGAGTTGCTGCGCTCGGCGTATTTGTTGCGAGACGAAGCGCCAAGTCGATAACAAGGTGCGGTTTTAGGAAAGAAGTGTTGTGGGCTGATGAGGGCAGGCCGTTCGGCAGACGGGGCGGGGTCGTCCGTGGGGCGGGCCTCGCCATCAAGCCACTCAACGCGCCACCAAGCCACACACAAGTACGGTTTTAAAAAAGTTGCGGCGGGGTCGTAAGGGCAAGCCGTTCGGCACCGCGGGCGGGGTCGTCCGTGGGGCGGGCCTCTTCATCAAGCCACTCAACGCGCGGGCCTTCCGCGCAGCGACCGTCCGTGCGAGGCCCGCTCCTTGAGAACATCCTGACATCGCCCTGCGGGCGGCCATGCCGCGAGCCTGGAGTACGCGGAGCGCCGGGCGAGCGCGATGTGAGCAATCACGAGGCCCCAGCTTGATCTACGCGGAGATCTACGCGGAGCTACCGCCCGCAGGCGAAGTGCGCTGCGCGCAACCGAAGTCAGATGTTCTCAAGGAGCGGGCCTCGCACGGACGGTAGATGCGCGGAAGGCCCGCGCGTTGAGTGGTTTGATG
>DATGER010000172.1:0-21850 GCA_035309865.1 Chloroflexota bacterium | reverse complement strand
CCTTGCGCACGAGTTGACTGATCGTCGGCAATGAGCTAGACCTTCCCTACCCTTCTCGAGGACACCAATCGATAATTCTACGGTTGTCGCCTACTCGGCAGCAACTTCGCGGCGCCGCGCAAGTGTATCGCAAGCACAAGTGTGGGCGTGCGCATTGTCATACCACGAGGCGGGCGAGCGGCTCGCCCGCATCGTGGGCCTGCTCCGCAGAGGAGCAGAACGCGCGAATGCGGGCGAGTTCGAGACTATTCGGGGATCGGCAGCACTTCGGCGAGGTCGTCGTCGTCCAGCAATTCCTCGTCGTCCTCGTCGTCTTCGAGGTCTTCGAGGCGCGTGGGCACGGCGGGGACGCCGACGGCGACGAGGTCGCCGCTGAGCGGGCCGCCGAGCGTTACTGGCTGGCCGTCCTCCAGGATCAGGCCAGCCGGCAGCGGCCCGGCTTCGAGCATGAGCTGTTGCTGGGCGACCAGGCGCTCGCGGCGCGCTTGCTGACGCGCCGCCAGGCCAGTCCCGGCGGGGATGAGTTTCCCAATGATGACGTTCTCTTTGAGCCCGAGGAGCTTGTCGACCTTACCCGAGATGGCCGCTTCCGTGAGGACTTTGGTCGTCTCCTGGAAGGACGCCGCGGCGAGAAAACTTTCGGTGTTCAGCGAGGCCTTGGTCACCCCGAGCAGCACGGGCAAAGCCGTGGCCGGCTCGCCACCCTCGGCGAGCACCTGGCGGTTCTTATCCTCGAACTCGAACCGGTCGACCAGCTCGCCAGGCAGCAGCTCAGTGTCGCCCGTCTGATCGACGCGCAGCTTGCGCAGCATCTGGCGGGCGATGACTTCGATGTGCTTGTCGTTGATGCTGACGCCCTGCGACCGGTAGACCTCCTGTACCTCGTCGATGAGGTAGCGCTGGACGGCGTCGCGGCCCTGGATGCGCAGCACTTCGTCGGGGTCCTTCGAGCCCTCGGTGAGCAGGTCACCGGCCTGCACCGGTTGGCCATCCTCGACCTTGGACCGCGCCGAGGCGGGCACCGTGTACTCGCGCTCCTCACGCTCCTCGGAGGTGATGGTCACCTTGTTCCGCGAGACGTCCGCGGAACCGGTCAGCCGCGCCACGATCGGCGAGTCGGCGTCCTTTTCAGAGGCCGCGACCGTCTGATTCATCTCGACCCAGGCGCCGTGCTCGACCGTGGCCTTGTAGCCCTTGGGCAGATCGTGCTCGTCACGATACGTCTGGCGCGAGATGACTTTGATGATCCGGCTGTCCTCAGTGCGCTGCAGCTCGACCACACCGTCGAGCTCGGCCAGGATGGCCTTGCCCTTCGGCACACGGGCCTCGAACAGCTCCTCGACGCGCGGCAGACCCGAGGTGATGTCGATACCCGCCACGCCGCCGGTATGGAACGTACGCATCGTCAGCTGCGTGCCTGGCTCGCCGATGGACTGCGCCGCCACGATGCCGACCGCGTCGCCGACGGCGACCATGCGGCGGGTACCCAGGTGCCAGCCGTAGCACAGCTGACAGATCCCGTGTCTGGCCTCGCAGGTCAGCGGCGAGCGCAGGTACATCTGCGGCAGCTCGCGCGCCGCGGCGATGTGGTCGCGAATCTGCTCGTCGATGACCGTGTTGCGCTCGGCGACGATCTCGCCGGTCGCCTCGTCGACGAGGTCCTTGGCGAGCACCCGGCCTGGCAGTTGGGCCAGCCGCAGGTCGCGTCTGGCTGGCTCGACCAGGTCGTAGATCCAGATGCCGAGCTCGGTACCGCAGTCGTCCTCGTAGACGATCACGTTCTGCGACACGTCGATCAGCCGGCGGGTCAGGTAGCCCGAGTCGGCGGTCCGGATGGCAGTATCCGCCAGACCCTTGCGGGCGCCGTGGGTCGAGAGGAAATACTCGAGCACGGTCAGCCCGTCGCGGAAGGAGGAACGAATGGGCAGCTCGATGATCCGACCCGACGGGTCAGCCATCAAGCCGCGCATCCCCGACATCTGCGAGATCTGCTGGATGTTGCCCTTGGCGCCCGACTGGGCCATCATCGCCACCGGACCAAACGGGTCGAGCACGCTCGAGACCGCCTTGGTGACCGAGTCTTTGGCCTTGGTCCAGACCTCGATGACCTCGTTGTAGCGCTCGTCGTCGGTGATCAGACCGCGGCGATAGTCGCGCTCGATGCGCTGGACCTCGTCGTCGGCGATCTTGAGGATCGACGCCTTGTCGGTCGGCATGGTGATGTCCGAGATGGCGATCGTGGTCCCCGACTGGGTGGCGTAGCGGAACCCCAGACGCTTGATGGCATCCAGGACCTGCGCCGTGTCTTCGTTGCCGAAGCGCCGAATCAGGCCCGCGACGATCTTCTTCAGGCCGGCGCGATCGACGATCTCGTTGAAGTACGAGAGCGACTCCTGGCCATGCGCCCGCAGGACGCTGTTGATGGCGTCGTTGAAGATTGCCCGGCCCATCGTCGTGGTGACGATCTGTGAGCTGGCCTCTTCTTCATTCTCGCCGTTGGTTGGCACCGCGGACGGAATGCGCAGCTTGACCATGGCCTGCAGGTCGATGACCCCGATGTCGTAGGCGAGCTTGGCATCGTCGAAATCCGAAAACGCCTTGCCCTCGCCCTTGGCCCCGGGCCGGGCCATGGTCAGGTAGAAGACACCCAGCACCATGTCCAGCGTCGGGGCGACGATAGGATCGCCGTTCGACGGTTGGAGCAGGTTATTGACGCTGAGCATCTGCTCGCGGGCTTCCTTCTTCGCCGCCGCCGAGAGTGGCACGTGCACGGCCATCTGGTCACCGTCGAAGTCGGCGTTGAACGCCGAGCAGACCAGCGGATGGATCTGGATCGCGCTGCCTTCGATGAGGATTGGCTCGAACGCCTGGATGCCGAGGCGATGCAGGGTCGGGGCGCGGTTGAGCAGCACCGGGTGATCCTGAATGACCTCTTCGAGCACGTCCCACACCTCGGGTCGCACGCGCTCGACGATGCGCTTCGCGCTCTTGATGTTGTGGGCCAGCCCCTTTTCGACCAGCTTCCGCATCACGAACGGCTTGAAGAGTTCAAGTGCCATCCGTTTGGGCAGGCCACACTGGTGGAGTTGGAGCGTTGGACCGACGACGATCACGCTGCGGCCCGAGTAGTCGACGCGCTTGCCCAGCAAGTTCTGTCGGAACCGGCCCTGTTTGCCTTTGAGCATGTCGGACAGGCTCTTGAGCTTGTGGTTGGACGAGCCACTGACGGGCCGCCCACGCCGACCGTTATCGATCAACGAGTCGACGGCTTCCTGCAGCATGCGCTTTTCGTTGCGGATGATGATCTCAGGCGCCTGCAGCTCCAGCAGCCGCTTGAGGCGGTTGTTGCGGTTGATGACGCGCCGGTACAGATCGTTCAGGTCGGACGTCGCGAAGCGGCCGCCGTCGAGCTGGACCATCGGACGCAGGTCAGGTGGCAGCACCGGCAGCGTGGTGAAGATCATCCACTCGGGTCGGTTGCCGCTCTTGCGGAACGACTCGACGACCCGCAGGCGCTTGGTGGCCTTCTTGCGCTTCTGGCCACTGGTCGAGTGCGTCTCGAGTCGCAGCTGGGCGCTCAGCTCGTCGAGCGAGATGTTGCGCAGCAGGTCGCGAATCGCCTCGGCGCCCATGCCGGCGCGGAACATCCGCCCGGCGCTGTCCTGCAGCTCGCGGAACTCCATCTCAGAGAGCGTGTCGCGCGGCTTGAGCGCCTCGAGGCGCTTGATGCGCGCATCCGCGGTGGCCTTCAGGTCGGTTTCGGCGAGCGACTCGTCGAGGACCTTTTGCCGCTGTCCCTGAATGTCGTAGCGCAGCTTGTCGATCTGCGAGTCGTACTCGGCCGCGATTGTTTCCTGTTCGGCGACGGTGTCCGCCTCGAGGCGATCCATGTACTCCTTGACGGATTCGATCAACCGGCGGCGTGCCTCCGGGCCGACCCGCTCACCCGAGCGCACGATCGGCGCAGCGGCGGCTTCGAGCGTGATGTCCTCCTCGAGGACCGTTCCGTCGAGCTCCTTGAGCTGGGCTTCGATCTCGGCGGCGCGCTCGGTCGCCGAAGCCGCGCTCTGCTCGCGCTTGCTTTCGAGCGGCTGGAGTCGCTCGGTTTTCTCGTTTTCCAGGCGCTCGAGCTGCTTGTTGAGGTCGCCAGTCAGTTCCTCGATCTTTTCCGCGTTCGCGCGCTCCTGACGACTGATCTTGGCTTCCAGGTCTTGCTGGATCGCGCTGACCAGGCGGACACGCTGCGTTTCGTGGACGTCGATCACGACGTACTTGGCGAAGTACAGGATCTGCTCGAGGATGCGCGGGGTCATGTCCAGCAGCAGGCCAATACGGCTGGGGGTGCCCTTGACGAACCAGATGTGGCTCACCGGCGAGGCCAGCTCGATGTGGCCCATGCGTTCGCGACGGACTTTTGCCCGCGTGACTTCTACGCCACATTTGTCGCAGACGATGCCCTTGTAACGCACCCGCTTGTACTTGCCGCACGCGCATTCCCAATCCTTCTGGGGACCGAAGATACGCTCGCAGAACAGGCCGTCGCGTTCAGGCTTGAGCGTCCGGTAGTTGATGGTTTCGGGCTTGGTCACCTCGCCGCGTGACCAGGATCTGATCTGTTCTGGCGAGGCGAGCGTGATCCGGACCGCGTTGAAATTGTTTACTTCCAGCATTGTTTACTCGATTTCACCTCGCTCGAACCCACTGATATTGATGTCGAGCGACCGCACATCGCCGCCGTCGACGTCCTCGCCGAAGGTCACTTCCTCTTCTTCCTCGTTCAATACCTCGACGGCCAGGCCCAGGCTCTGCAGTTCTTTGACCAGCACCTTGAATGACTCAGGGACGCCCGGCTGGAAGATGTCTTCGCCCTTGACGATGGCCTCGTAGGTCTTCACCCGCCCGACGACGTCGTCGGACTTGACGGTCAGGATCTCCTGGAGCGTGTGCGCCGCGCCGTAGGCCTCGAGCGCCCACACTTCCATCTCGCCGAAGCGCTGGCCGCCAAACTGCGCCTTGCCGCCCAGCGGCTGCTGGGTAATGAGCGAGTATGGGCCGGTCGATCGAGCGTGGATCTTGTCCTCGACCAGGTGGACCAGCTTCAACATATAGATGTAGCCGACCGTGACCTCCTGATCGAACGGCTCGCCGGTGCGACCGTCGCGGAGGCTGATCTTGCCCGACTCGGGTAGACCGGCGCGTCGCAACTGGTCGCGGATATCGGCTTCGGTCGCCCCGTCGAAGACGGGCGTGGCGAATTTGACGCCGATCTGGTCGGCCGCCCACCCCAGGTGGGTTTCGAGGATCTGGCCGACGTTCATGCGGCTCGGCACGCCCAGCGGGTTCAGGATGATGTCCACCGGTCGCCCGTCGGGCAAAAACGGCATGTCTTCCTGGGGCAGGATGCGCGAGACCACGCCCTTGTTGCCGTGGCGGCCGGCCATCTTGTCGCCCGCCGAGATCTTGCGCTTCTGGGCGATCGACACGCGCACCATTTTGTTGACCCCAGCCGGCAGCTCGGCGTCGGAGTCACGCTCGAACACCTGGACGTTGACGACCTTGCCGCGCTCGCCGTGCGGGACGCGGAGACTGGTGTCTTTGACCTCGCGGGCTTTTTCACCAAAGATCGCCCGTAAGAGTCGCTCCTCGGCGGTGAGTTCGGTTTCGCCCTTGGGGGTGATTTTGCCGACCAGGATGTCGCCGGCCTTCACTTCGGCGCCGACGCGGATGATCCCGTTCTCGTCGAGGTCGCGCAGCGAGTCCTCGCCGACATTCGGAATGTCGCGCGTGATCTCTTCGGGCCCGAGCTTGGTGTCGCGCGCCTCAACCTCGTGCTTTTCGATGTGAATCGAGGTGAACGTGTCGTCGCGGACCAGTTTCTCGCAGAGCAGGATGGCGTCCTCGAAGTTGCCGCCCTCCCAGCTCATGAAGGCCACCAGCACGTTTTGACCGAGCGCCAGCTCGCCCGCGTCGGTCGAGGACGAGTCGGCCAGCGGCTGATCGTGCCGGACGCGTTGGCCACGGACGACGATGGGTCGCTGGGTGAAGCAGGTGCCCTGGTTTGTCCGAATGTATTTGCGCAAGCGTCGGATGTGGAGTCCGCCGGCCTCGTCGCGTACCACGATCTGCTCGCTGGTAACGCTTTCGACCACGCCATCGACCGGCGACAGGGCGACCTGGCCCGAGTCGCGCGCCGTGCGCTCCTCCATGCCCGTGCCGACCAGCGGCGCGGATGGCTTGAGCAGCGGCACGGCCTGGCGCTGCATGTTCGAGCCCATCAGGGCGCGATTGGCATCGTCGTGCTCCAGGAACGGGATCAACGCGCCGGCGACGGACATGGTCTGTTTTGGCGAGACGTCCATGTAGTCGACCTGCTCGGCCCGCACCGTGAGAAAACGCTCGCCATGCCGGGCGGAGACCAGCTCCTCGGTCAGGGTGCCGTCCTCGTTCACGTGGATGTTGGCCTGGGCGATGATGAAGCGGTCCTCTTCGTCGGCCGTGAGGTGGCGGATCTCGTCGGTCACGTGCGGCCGGACGTCGATCCACTTGCTCGACAGCTTGCCAATCTGCGCGGCGAGCTTGTCGTCGATGACCGTGCCGACGGTGGCGACGACCTTGCCGTCCTCGGTCTTGAGCTCGGTACGTACCTGCTGTCCGACGAGCTGTTCAGGCGTGTTCTCGACCTGGCGTAGCACGCGGCGATACGGCGTCTCGATGAAGCCGTACTCGTTGATGCGGCCGTAGGTGGCCAGCGAGCCGATCAGCCCGATGTTCGGGCCTTCAGGCGTCTCGATCGGACAGATGCGGCCGTAGTGGCTGTGGTGGACGTCGCGAACTTCGAAGCCCGCGCGATCCCGGCTCAAGCCACCCGGGCCGAGCGCGCTCAGCCGACGCTTGTGGGTGAGCTCGGCCAGCGGATTGGTCTGGTCCATGAACTGGCTCAACTGGCTGCCGCCGAAGAACTCGCGCATGGAGGCGACGACTGGCCGGATGTTGGTCAGGCTGGAGGGGGTGGCGGTGGCGGGATCGGTGATGGACATGCGCTCCTTGACGACGCGCTCCATCCGCAGCAGGCCCACACGGAACTGGTTCTGGATCAGCTCGCCGACCGCGCGCACGCGCCGGTTGCCGAGATGGTCGATGTCGTCGGCGGTGCCCTTGCCGTGATTGATCCGCACCATCTCGCGCACGATCTCGACCAGATCCTCAGGGGTCAGGATGCGCACCGTGATGTCGGTCTGCAGGCCGAGGCGTTTGTTGACCTTGTAGCGGCCAACTTTGCCCAGGTCATACCTTCGGAAATTGAAGAACAGGCTGTTGAGCAGGCTCCGCGCATTGTCCGCGTTCGGCGGGTCACCCGGACGGAGCCGCCGGTAAAACTCGAGCAGCGCCTCCTCGGCGGTGCCGGCGGGGTCCTTGTCGAGGGTCGCCTGCACGAACTTTCGGTCGCTCCCGACATCGACGCCCTCGAACAGGGCCAGGATCTCCTCGTTCGTGCCACGCGCGACAGCGGTGAAGTCGGGCACGACCCGCGGCAGGGCCCGCAGCAGCGTGGTGACGGGGATCTTGCGCTTCCGGTCGACCTTGACGGACATGACGTCGCGGCTACTGGTTTCAAACTCGAGCCAGGCGCCACGCGACGGGATCAGCTTGCCCATGCACAGGTCACGTCCGGAGGTGGGGTCCTCTTCGGTGGTGAAGTACACACCTGGCGAGCGGACGAGTTGGGAGACGACGACGCGCTCGGCGCCGTTGATGATGAAGGTGCCCTGATCGGTCATGAGCGGGAAGTCGCCCATGAAGATGTCCTGCTCCTTGATCTCGCCAGCGTTTTCGCCGGACTTGATCTTGAGCCGCATGCGCACCTTTAAAGGCGCGGCGAACGTGACGTCGTGCTCGCGGCACTCGTCCTCGGTCATCTTGGGCAGGCCGAACGAGTAACCCGGCTCGCCGTCGGGCCCGGGCACGGCGAGCTCCAGGTCCATGTTCCGACCCGTGAAATCCTGGATCGGCGAGATCTCGGCGAACAGCTCCTTGAGCCCCTCGCGCAGAAACCAGTCGAACGAGTCACGCTGGACCTTGATCAAATTCGGGATGGGCGCGACCTCGTTGATTCGCGCGAACGAGTGCCGGGCGGCACCGTTCACGACGGCGAGGGAGACAGGACGAGCCTCTGCGAGCGCCATGGGCTTACTCACACCTCCGTTGTGCGACGCGGGGACAAGGGGACAAAGACAGGAACGCTAGCGACCAGATCAAGCGGGAAAACGGCGAATGCTCGGTGGTGGGACCGAGGCGGCAAGTAGGTAAGAGTCAATATGCACACGCCGAGCGAGCAGGCAACGGCGCGGGGTCAATCACCGGATGACGAGCGACGGGCTGAAAGTGCTGTCTACTCAAATCGGGAACTTCAAGTATAGGTCGCCGTCGAACTTCCGGTCCACAAAGCACATAAGCCCCCACGGCCATGAACTCCTCTGTTCATGCCGGGAGGGCGAGGGGTGTGCTGTTGGGCTAGGGAGTACGACGCACTGCGCGGGTGCAGTATACCGCGCCGTCGCGGCGCTGCACACTCGCTCAGTAGCGGTATTTGAGCCGATACAGGAGCACGCTCTGGACGATCCCGAGAGCAGCCAGATTGGTCAGCAGTGAGGTGCGGCCGTAGCTGATAAACGGCAATGGGATGCCGGTCACGGGCAGCAGCGTGAGGTTGGCGCCCAGGTTGGCGACCGCCGCGAAGAGAATCATGGCCGCGACGCCGAAGGTGAGCAGGCGGCCGAAGTCGTCGCGGGACATGTCGGCGGCGCGCGTAATCCGGAACAGCAGCATGACGAACAGGCAGAACAGGACGCACGCGCCGATGAATCCGAACTCCTCGGCGGCGGCCGAGAAGATGAAGTCGGACTGGGTGATCGGCAGGAAGCCGAGCTGGCTCTGGGTGCCTTCGAGGTAACCGCGGCCGAACAGACCGCCGGAGCCGATGCTGATCTGCGCCTGCAGCACGTTGTAGCCCGCGTCAAAGGCAGCGTGCTCGAGATCGATGAGGGTCCCGAGGAAGGTCGTCAGCCGTTCGCGCATGTAGTCCTTCATGGCCAGCCAGACGAGGGGCGAGGCGACCACCGCGCCGACCAGCAGCACCAGCGCATGTCGGAAGCGAATGCCGGCGACCAGCAGCATGGTCGCCCAGATCATCAAAAACGACATCGACGAACCCAGGTCTGGTTCGACGAACACCAGCCCGATCGGCACCAGCACGATGGCCAGCGAGGCGATCAGGCGCCGGAACGAGACCGGTCCTTCGGGTTTTTCACCGAGCACGCGGGCGAGGACGATCAGCACCGCCAGCTTGGCGACCTCGGAGGCCTGCAGGTCGAACAGTCCGAGATAGATCCAGCGCTTGGAGCCGTAGTCCAGGTCGGCGCCGCCGCGGCCGATGAGAAGCACCAGGACGAGGAGCGCCACGGCGAAGCCAAACAGGTGGTAGGCGTAGACCCGGTACAGGCGGTAGTCGATCAGACTGAAGGCGACCAGCAGGGCAAAACCAACGACGGCTGATTCGCCTTGCCGCATCGCGTAGCTGCTCGGCGGCAGCAAGCCGGTGCAGGGCGAGCCGCAGGTCGCGCTGTGGATCATCGCCACCCCGGCCAGGATCAGCCCGAGCACACAGGCGACGATGACGAAGTCGAATTGCTGCCACCTGCTCTCGCGCATGTTGCCGCGGGTCAGTTTACAGGCGACGTGCGCGAGAGCCCGCCGGTCGACTGGGGGCGCGCATGTTGCCGGAGGTCAGTTTACAGGCGACGTGCGCGAGAGCCCGCCGGTCGACCGGGGGCGCGCATGTTGCCGGGGGTCAGTTTACAAGCGCAGTTGCGTCCAGCCGTCGAGCGTGCGCAGCAGGCGTCGGCACAGCACAAACGTTGGGGCCAGCAGCACCGCATTGAGGAGCGAGGCCGGCAGCGCCGTGGCGTACGTCTCGAAGATGGGCGGCATGGCCTGGCCGAGGGCCTGCAGGATCAAGAAGTACAGCGTGTGGTAGATGAGCGTGGTGAGCGCGGCCGTACCGAGGAAGTACGGCAAGTTGCCGCGATACACGTTGACCTCGGGGAGTCCCGTGAAATAGCCCAGCAGACCGAGCAGCGCTGAATTGATCCCGAACTGCGTATACGCCACCGAGTCGAGCAGCGCCCCGCCCAGGAACCCAACGAACGCGCCTTCCCCCGATCCGCGCAGCATGGCCCAGGCCAGCACAACCACCAGCACCAGGTCCGGCCGCCCCCGCACCAGCGGCAAACTCGGCCCCAGCACCGATTGCAGCAAGGCCGCGAGCGCGAGCAGTCCCGCGGCGATGACAAAGCGCATATGCAGTTACCAGGGTAAACGGTCGGCTACACGTTACGGTTGTTGTTGAGCCTGCCCGCGGGCACCTATTTCCCCGTGTCGGCGAGGACGTAGAGGCGCTCGAGTTTGTTCATCTCGACGGCGGCTTCGACGACGGCGGCCTGGAAGGGGTCGGCGTCTTTGCGGACCACGCGGGCGACTTTGCCGATGACCAGGCCCTCGGGGTACATCTCGCCGAGACCCGACGTGAGCACCACGTCGCCCTGCTGGATGACGTCGGTCTGCGGGATGTACTCGATGACCATCAGGTTGCCCTGCGACTGGCCGCGCAGCACGCCCGTCGTGCGCGAGTCCGTCTGCAGCCGCACGCTGACCGAGCTATTCAGGTCGTTGATCAGCCGCACCTTGGAGGACGTGAGGTCGACCCGTTCGACGTGGCCGACCACGCCCTTGGTGGTCGTGACCACCGCGTCAAGCTTCACCCCGTCGTTCGAGCCGTGGTCGATGGTGATCGCCTGCACGTACGGCGTATCGTCCCGTGCGATCACCTGAACCGGCAGCAGCGCGCTCGGCCCGGCCGCCTGGCGCATGCTCAGCAGCGTGCGCAGATCCTGGTTCTCGACCTCGAGCTCGTGCATCTTGACGAGTTGCGACTGCAACTCGTCAACCTGATCGCGGTAGTCCGCGTTCTCGCTGGCCAGCTCGCGCACCCGCTGGACGGTGTCGACGACGTGGGACGCCTCGTCGACCGTGCCAGACACGCCCATCTGGATCGGGGTCAGGACGAAAGCGAAGACCTTTTCGAGGCCCCGCCAGGGGCCTGGAACCAGAAACACCACGGCCAACGCCACCACAACGAGGGTGCTGACCCAACGTGGAAGTCGCCGGCGAGGGGGGTCGCTCATCATCTCCGATATAGCGGGCGTCCGGAGTGCTGGTCCACGAGTACCTTACGTAGAACCTCGAGTTCGTTCAATACCTTGCCGGTACCGCGTACGACGCAGCCGAGGGGGTCTTCGGCCAGATGCACCTGCATCTTGGTGCGGCGGGACAGCAGATCGGCCAGGCCTGGCAACAGCGAACCGCCGCCCGCCAGGGTAATGCCTCGCGCCATCATATCGGCGACCAGTTCGGGTGGCGTCTCCTCGATGGTGTCGGTCACGGCATCGACGATCGCATTGACCGAAATGGAAATCGCCTCGCGAATCTCATCGCCGCCCATCTCGAGCTCAGCTGGCAAACCGGTCACAAGATCACGTCCACGGACCACTACCCGCTGCTCGGGACTGCGACCATTCAACCCATAATACGCGTTTCCCGCGGCAATTTTTACCTCTTCAGACATGCGTTCGCCGATGAGCAAATTGTGCCGTTGGCGCGTGTACTGGGCAATGTTGGTGTCCATCTCGTCACCGGCGATCCGAATAGAGCGCGCGACGACGATGCCACCCAGGGAAATCACCGCGACTTCGGTGGTGCCACCGCCGATATCGACGATCATGCAACCCGCCGGTTCGGTGATCGGTAATCCCGCGCCAATGGCCGCCGCCATGGGCTCTTCGATCAAATGCGCCTCACGCGCGCCGGCTTCGATGGCCGCGTCGTGGACTGCACGCCGCTCGACTTCGGTGACACCCGACGGAATACCGATGACGACCCGTGGTTTCGGGACGATGGTGAACCGTTCGTGAACTTTGCGGATGAAGTAATGCAGCATCAGCTCGGTGACGTCGAAATCGCTGATGACTCCATCTTTCAGCGGCCGCACCGCGACAATATTGGCCGGGGTGCGGCCGACCATCCGCTTGGCATCCGCGCCAACGGCCAGCGGGCGTTTGGTCTTGGCGTCGATGGCAACGACCGACGGTTCATTGATGACGATGCCCTTGCCGCGCACCAGCACGAGCGTATTGGCAGTGCCAAGATCGATACCGATGTCACGGGAGAACATGCCCATGACACTGTTGAAAGGATTACCCAAAGCCATGTGCTCTACTGAATGGCCTGGCGTCGGTGGACTGCGCAGCTCAAAAAAACGCGGGTGGCCAAAACGGCGCGATTATACTGGCGACTTTCCGGCGAGGAAATCGTGCGGCTCGTCTTTCTAGGCAGCCCCGCGTTCGCGCTGCCCAGTTTAGAGGCGCTGCGTTCCGCGGGCCATGAAATTGCGTTGGTGATCACACAGCCCGACCGCCCTGCGGGTCGCGGTCAGAAGCCTACACCACCCCCGGTCGCCGCGTACGCCGAAACGCACGATTTACCGCTCTGGCAGACATCTTCGTTAAAAGGACCGGGGGCCGAAGCGCGGCTGCGTGCACTGCACGCCGACGCCATGGCGCTGGCCGCCTTCGCGGCGCTGGTGCCCGACAACGTCCTGGCGCTCACGCCCGGCGGGATCCTGAACGTGCACCCGTCACTGCTGCCACGGTGGCGCGGCGCCGCGCCGATTCAGTCCGCCTTGCTGGCAGGCGATCAGGAGACGGGCGTCAGCATCATCCGCCTGGTCAAGGCACTGGATGCGGGTCCAGTCCTGCTGCAAGAACGCGCGCCGATTCATCCCCACGATGACTATCTGTCGTTAGAGCCTCGCCTGGCTGCGCTGGGCGCCCGGCTGCTGGTGCGCGCCCTGGCCGAGTCCCCCGTACCAATGCCTCAGGACGACACCGCGGCAACGTACTCGCAACGCATCGAGCGCGACGACGCCCGCATCGACTGGTCGCAAACGAACATCGCGATCTGGAACCAGGTGCGCGCCTACCGCGGCTGGCCGCAAGCCTTTACGACCTGGGACGGCCGGCTGCTGAAGGTTCTTCAAGCATCGCCGCACCAACCGTCGTCCACGGCCCACGGCGATAACGCTCCGTTGCAGCCTGGCTCGGTGCGCGCCCGACGCCCGGAGGAGCAGCATCACCTTCGGTCAGCGGACCAGGGCCCGGCTGCTGGGACGACTGTTCGCACGAACACCGGCGTGCCCGTGGTAGCCACCGGGAGCGGCTTGCTCCGTCTCGACGAAGTTCAACTCGCGGGCAAGCGGCCACAGTCCGGCGAAGAATTCCTCAGGGGCTACCCGCGGCTGGTGGGCGCGATGCTGGGCGAGTCCGTGGCATAGTTCCGCCGGTGTCCACGATTCAGCGCTCGCTGCCAGGGTTGTTTCCAGAGGAGCTGGAGCAGCTCGTCCTGAGCTGGGGCGAGCCGGCGTATCGGGCACGTCAGATCTTTCTCAATGTCCACCGCCGCGGGGTGCTCGAGGCGTCTCTGATGACCGACCTGCCCGCCGCGCTGCGCGAGCGGTTGCAGCTTGTCAGGAGCCAGGAAGTCCGGCGGCTCCAATCGCTGGACGGGTTGACGGCGAAGTTGCTGCTGCGGCTGCACGACGGGCAGGAGATCGAGGCCGTCGAGATGAATACGGCGCCGGATCGGGCTCTCGTGGATGCGGATCGACTCGAGCTGAAAAAAGGGGGGCGGAAGACGATCTGTGTGTCGACGCAGGCGGGGTGCGCCATGGGGTGTGTGTTCTGCGTGACTGGTCAGTTCGGCTTTGCCCGCAATCTCGAAGCGGGCGAGGTGATCGAGCAGGTGCTGCGCTTCAACAGCCCGGGCCGACCGGTGACCAACGTCGTCTTCATGGGCATGGGTGAGCCACTGGCCAACTACGCCGAGACCCTCCGGGCGATCCGGCTCATGGTGCATCCGGACGGACTTCGACTGGGCGCCCGACGCATCACCCTGTCGACGTCGGGCCTGGTGCCGGAGATGCGACGCCTGGCGGACGAAGGCCTGCAGATCGGCCTGGCGATCTCGCTGCACGCGCCGAACGACGAGCTGCGGTCGGCGTTGATGCCGGTCAACCGGCGCTGGCCGATCGCCGAGGTCCTCGATGCAGCGCTGAATTATGTCAATCGGACTGGCCGGCGAGTGAGCTTCGAGTACACGCTGATGGCTGGCGTCAACGACTCCGACGCGCTGGCGGACGATCTTGCCAGGCTGTTGCGCGGGCGGCTGTGTCACGTGAATCTGATCCCGCTGAACCCGACCGAGGATCCATCGCTTCACGCCTCGACCAGCGAGCGGGCGCACGCCTTCGAGTCCCGCCTCCAGCAATCAGGCGTCGCGGCAACGATTCGGATCAATCGCGGCCGAGACATCCTGGCCGCCTGCGGCCAGCTCCGCCTGGCTGAAAAGAGGGAGAAAGGCCGCGACCGGCCCGCCGTGCTGGCGTGAAAATCTCGTCCGCCTCGCTTCGCTCGCTCCGTAAGGGAATTTCAGAGTCTTCAGGTCTGTCGGAAGTCGCCGCGCCGATGCGCTCGCTGCCGACCGGCGATGCAGAATCGCCGGCGCGTTTTGCCGTCTGGCTTCGCTCGCTCCGTTCAGGAATTTCGGGAAGCTCTGCCACAGCGTGCAGTGTTGTGGAGCGAGCGAAGCGATGCGGGCGAGCTCGGGACGTGCGGGGATGAGGGTCAAGATTGCGCCGTCGATCTTAAATGCCGACTTCGGCCACCTCGCCGACGCGGTGCGCCGCGCGGAAGATGGCGGGGCAGACTGGATCCATGTGGATGTCATGGATGGCATGTTCGTACCCAATTTGACGCTCGGGCCGATGGTCGTCGAGGCGATTCGGCGGGCGACGCGGCTGCCGCTGGATGTGCATCTGATGATCGACGAGCCGCGCCGCTACATCGGGCGTTTCCGCGAGGCTGGCGCCGACTGGCTCACGATTCACCTCGAGGCGGACCGCCATCCCCATCGCACGCTCGCCGAGATCCGCGGGCTGGGCGCGAAAGCTGGCCTGGCGCTGAACCCGGGGACGCCCGTGGCGCTCGTCGAAGACCTTGTCGACCAGCTTGATTTACTGCTGGTGATGTCCGTCAACCCGGGCTTCGGCGGCCAGGCCTTTATCGAGACGGCGTTGGCCAAGCTGCGCCAGGCAAACGAGCTGCTGCACCACAGCAACCCGCACTGCGAGCTCGAAGTCGACGGTGGCCTGAAACTCGCCAACGCGCCCGCCGTCGCCGCGGCGGGCGCGACCGTCGTGGTCGCCGGCTCGTTCGTCTACCTGGAGGGCGAGAGCCCCGAGGCCAACATCGCCGCCCTCCGCCGCGCCCTGGACTAGGAGTTCGGCCGAAAAGTCAGATTCCGAGGTGAGCGGCGGCCGAACTCCGTTCATTGGATGACCTGGAGGTGCGGCCGAAAAGTCAGCAGCAGCACCACTTGCCGCCGCTCCAGGTCAGGCGCTCGTTTGCTTCCGCAGGGTGCGGATGCAGCGCGTGCAGGCGTCGATGCGACGTGGCGCGCCGTTGACCAGGACCGACGTTTTCTGGATATTCGGCAACCAGCGACGGTTGGTCTTTCGATTCGAGTGGCTCACGTTGTGGCCAAACGCCACATTTTTGCCACACAGATCACATCGATTCGGCACAGCTTGGCAGACTCACTTCCCAGGCGCCTACGGCGAAGCGCAATTGCAGGTAGGCTAGCATAGGTCGTCGACGCATGACCACGCCGACGGCGTCCCGCGATCTCGATCGAACTCGGGCGACGGGTGCCGACTTGCGGGCAGCGCTTCAACTGGCGGCCACCTGGCTGTCGGCGAACGCCGAACGAATCAACGCGCTGAATGTGTTCCCCGTGCCCGATGGGGATACGGGCACGAACATGTCGATGACGCTGCACGAGGCGCTCGACCGCGTGCGCCTCGCGGCCGATGCACCGGTGAATCAGGTGGCGGAGGGGGTAGCCCGACAGGCCCTGGAAACCGCGCGGGGCAATTCGGGCGTGATCCTGTCGCAGTTGCTGAGCGGTTTCTCCACCGCGCTCGCTGAGGCTGCCGAGCTGACTCCCGTGGCGCTGGCCAGTGCGCTGACGTCGGCCAGCGAAGCCGCCTACCGGGGCGTGAGCCATCCGATCGAAGGCACCATCCTGACGGTCGCCCGCGAGGCGGCCACCGCCGCGACCGCCGCCGCGCAATCAGGCAGCGACCTGCCCGACCTGCTGCGTCACACGCTGCGCGCGGCCAGCGCCGCGGTGGCCGCGACACCGTCGCAGCTCGACGTCCTGCGCAAGGCAGGTGTTGTCGACTCCGGCGGTGAGGGGTATCGGGTCATCCTGGAGGGCGCCTGGATGTGGTCGACCGGAAGGACGCTGGAACTGGACAGGATCGGTGAACCGGGGCGCGACCGGCGCGCGCTGGTGCAGGCGAACAGCGCCGAGGAGTCGACCTTCGGCTTCTGTACCGAGTTCTTGCTGCGGGATGTGGACCTGCCTGTCGACGATGTTCGCAAACAGATGGAGGCCCTGGGCGAGTCAGTGCTGGCCGTCGGCAACGCCGAGGTCATGCGCGTCCACGTTCACACTTTGCGACCCGGCCAGGCGCTCGAGTTCGCGGTGGACCACGGCACTCTCGCCAAAGTGAAGGTCGAAAACATGCAGCACCAGCATGAAGCCTTCGTGGCCGATCAGGCCGGGACGCCCGGCGCCGACACTCAGGCAGCCTCGTCGATTGGCGTGATCGCCATCGCCGCGGGCGCGGGTCTGGTCAAGGTGTTCAAAAGCCTGAACGCGCGAGTCGTCCAGGGTGGCCAGACGATGAACCCCAGCGTCCAGGAGATCCTGGCGGCGGTCAACAGCTCCGGCTACCAGGAGTTGATCATCCTGCCGAACAACAGCAATGTCATCCTGACCGCGAGGCAGGTCGTCGAACTGACGCCGCACCGCGTGGCCGTTGTGCCGACCGAAACTGCCCCGCAGGGGATCGGCGCCCTGTTAGCGTTCAATTTCCAGGCGGACATGCAGACCAACGTCGAGGCTATGGAGCAGGCTTCTCATGGTGTCCACACCGTGGAGGTGACGCGGTCGATCCGTGACGCGGAGGTGGATGGCCTACAGGTGAAGTCTGGCGACATGCTCGGGCTGTACGACGGGCGCATCGTGGCCACCCGCGGCAGCCCCAACGAGGCGCTGGTGGCCACGCTCGAGCACGGTTCGGTCGAAGCCCTGGAGATCGTGACGATCTACTTCGGCGCCGGCGCGTCAGAAGCCGACGCGCACGCCGTTGCCACTCGGCTACGCGAGGCCCACCCGGGGCTGGAGGTGGAGGTCGTGGAGGGCGGCCAGCCGCACTATCCGTATGTGGTTTCGCTCGAGTAGGCAACACCCTGATGGGCTCGATTGGCATCGCCACCGACAGCACCGCCGACCTGCAGCCCGCGCTGCAGGAGCGCTACAGCCTGGGCATGGTGCCGCTGATCATCAACTGGGATGGCAAGACTTTTCGCGACAAGCTGGACCTCAGCACCGCTGACTTTTACGCCCGTTTGCGCACCAGTAAGACGCTGCCGAAGACTGGTACGCCCAGCCTGTCCGCCTTCGAGGCTGCTTTTCGCGAACAACTCGCCCACCACGACGAGGTCGTCAGCGTCAACCTCGCGTCGCGGTTGAGCGGCACGTATGAGGTCGCGCGACGGGCGGCTGAATCGGTGGACCCGCAACGCATTTCGGTCATCGATTCGGGCTCGGTCTCGATCTGCCTGGGCTGGTTGGCCGAGATGGCGGCCGGTCTGGCGCAACAGGGGGTGACGCGTCAGGCGATCGTCGAAAAACTCGAGGAGGCACGCGGTCGGCTGCGCATCTTCTTTGTCGTGGATACGCTCGAATTCTTGCAGCGCGGCGGACGTCTCGGCCGCGCCGCGGCGCTCGCGGGCACGCTCTTGAGCGTCAAGCCCATCTTGAGCATTCGCGATGGCGAAGTGGCGCCGGTCGAGCGCGTGCGGACCATGAATGGCGCGCTGCGGCGACTGGTCGAGCTGGTGTTCGCGCTCGGTCCAATCGAGCGGCTGGGTGTGGTCGACGGGGATGCGGCAACCAGCACGGCCGAAGCTGAGCGCCTGTTTCGATCCCGGTATCCGGACCTGACGATCGAGCGGGGAGTGCTCGGGCCGGTGCTCGGGGTCCACGGCGGACCCGGCGTGGTGG
Source organism: Chloroflexota bacterium (assembly GCA_035309865.1). Lineage (GTDB taxonomy): Bacteria > Chloroflexota > UBA6077 > UBA6077 > CF-72 > CF-72. Next base: position 3,547 of record DATGER010000172.1, on the reverse strand, counting down.
GTATAGGCGTGCTCCTTGCCGCCTGAGTTGCTCGAGACCGCGGCGCGCATCTTCCGCGCCGAGGCGCACGACGGCTATCGCGACCGCGTCGTCATCGGCGGACTCGCCGGGTTCGTCCTGAAGCTGCAGCACTCGCTCGGGGACGAGCGCGTCGCCCTTGCGGCCGACCTCCTGGTGGACTACGCAACGCTGCCGCCGTCCGAGCGCGCGCAACGCCTCGACGAGGCACGGCATCTCCTCGGGGACACCGACTCAGCCACGGCACGCCAGTCCCCCGCAGGGGCAAGACAGGGGGCAAGTCCGCAGCAGGGACTGGTGCAACGGCGGACTTCCGAGCGCAGCGAGCGCAGCGAGCGCAGCGAGCGCGGGGCCGACAGCGGAGCGGCGAAGCCAGCCATGGCCAAGCCGCCTGCGCCGCCCGCGGGCGTCACGCTGAGCACGCCCATTCAGGGCCTCAAGGGCATCGGGCCCGTCAGAGCGCGGCTCTTTACACGCCTCGGCATCCGTACGGTGCACGATCTCCTGTTCCACTTCCCGCTCCGCCATCAAACGTTTGCGCCAGCCGCGCCGATCGCCGACCTGTTTTTTCAGGCCGAGGGCTCGGTGCTCGGAACGCTCGAGCGTGTCGAGGTCGAGAACCTCCCGCGCGGGCTCAAACGCCTGAAGGCGACCATCAAAGACCACACCGGCACCGTCTACGCGGTGTGGTTACGCCACGGCGTCGCGCATCTGGGTCTCAAGCCGGGCGACCCGATCGCGCTCAGCGGCAAGCTCGTCCAACTCGGCCGTCAGCTGACGTTCGAGAACCCCGACTACGAGCGCGGCGACGGCCCGGCGCTGCACACCCGCGGCCTTGTGCCGGTCCATCCACTGACGGCCGGCCTGAGCGATCGCGAGCTCCGCAACCGCATCCACTGGGCGGTCACGCATTTCGCCAGCCGCGTCGATGACGCCCTGCCCGAATCGATCCGCACCGCGCATGCCTTGCTCCCGATCGATCAGGCCGTGCGCCAGATGCACTTTCCGCGCACGCTTGCCGAGTACACGGCCGCGCGGCGGCGCTTCGCGTTCGAAGAACTGCTGACGATCCAGTTGCTGGTGCTCGAACGGCGCATGTCCTGGCAACAGGATCCGGCGGCGGCGCTGCCACGCCAGACCGCCGCACTCGAGGCCCTGTTGGAGAGCCTGCCGTTTTCGCTGACGACGGCGCAACAGCGGGTGACCGAAGAAATTCTGGACGACACGGCGCTGCAGCGACCCATGACTCGCCTGCTGCAGGGCGAGGTTGGCTCGGGCAAGACGGCGGTCGCCGCGTTGGCCCTGCTCAACACGCTGGCGAACGGCTACCAGGGTGCGCTGATGGCGCCCACGGCGATCCTGGCCGAACAGCATGTCGCCACGTTGAGCCGTCTTTTCGAGGCAGCGGGGCCAAAGTTCGAGGCCGTGCTCGGTCGCCGCCCACAGGTCACGCTGCTGACCGGGAGTATCTCGGGCAAGCCGCGCAGCGCCGCTTACAAGGACGCGGCCAGCGGTGCGGCGGACGTGCTCGTCGGCACCCAGGCGCTGATCCAGGACAAACTCGACTTTGCCCGCCTGGGCCTGGTGATCGTGGACGAGCAGCACCGCTTCGGCGTGCGGCAGCGGGTTACGTTGCGCCGTCGCGCGGCGGACGATACCCCGGTGCCACACCTGCTGGTAATGACCGCGACGCCGATCCCGCGCACGCTGGCGCTGAGTCTGTACGGTGACCTGGATCTGTCGGCGATCGACGAGATGCCGCCGGGTCGGCAGTTCCCCAAAACGGTGCTGCTCGGCGCGGACGAACGCCACCTCGCGTATGAGCGCGTACGCCGCGCCGTCGGACAGGGCGAGCAGGCGTTCATCATCTGTCCGCTGGTCGAGGAATCAGAGGTGCTCGAGGCCAGATCGGCTACGGAAGAATACGAGCGCCTGCGGACCGGCGAGCTGCAGTCGCTCCGGCTCAATCTGCTCCACGGGCGCATGCGGCCAGCCGACAAAGATGCCGTGATGCGCGGGTTTCGCGATCGCGACTTCGACGTCCTGGTGTCCACGGCGGTCGTCGAAGTCGGCGTCGACGTGCCGAACGCCACGGTCATGCTTATCGAAGGCGCCGAACGCTTCGGCCTGGCCCAGTTGCACCAGTTTCGTGGCCGCGTCGGGCGGGGCGGGCAACCATCCGTCTGCATCTTGCTGACCGACCTGCCAGAGCCCTCGGAGAATGAGCGATTGCGGGTCGTGGTGGAGACGACCAATGGTCTCGTGCTGGCCGAGCACGACCTGCGGCTGCGAGGTCCGGGCGACTACTTCGGCGTCCGCCAGAGCGGGCTGCCCGAGCTGAAAGTAGCCCGACTCGACGACGCTCCGTTGGTGGAGGCGGCACGCTCGGCGGCCTCGGCCGTGCTCAGCGTCGATCCTGAGCTTGCGCAGCCTGAGCACGCCGCGTTGCGTGCGCACCTGGCGGACTTCATTTCCCACGCTGGCGACCCGAGCTGACCGCGTGCGGGTGATCTCCGGTACGGCACGGCGGCGCACGTTGCGCGCGGCGAGTGCTACCCGGCCGACGGCCGACCTCATCAAGGGGGTCATCTACTCGATGCTCGAGGCGCTCGCCTACAAACGCGGCTTCGAGCCGGATGAGGACGGCAACCTGGCCGCGGCGTTGGCCTGGCCACGCGTGCTGGATCTGTTCGCGGGCTCGGGTGGGCTTGGCATTGAGGCGCTCAGCCGCGGTGCGCAGTCCGCCGAGTTCGTCGAACAGGATCGCGCGGCGGCCCGCATCATCGAGGCCAATTTGCGGAGCACGGGCCTCGACGAGCGGGCGCGCGTCCACCTGGCGCCGGTGGGGGCCGCGTTGCGCAGCGTTCGCTTCCCCGTTGACCTGGTGTTTGCCGATCCGCCCTATGAGGACGCCGAGGCGATCGCGGCGACGCTTCGCGCGCTTGGCAAACCCGGGTTGCTGCTGCCGTCGAGCGTGGTCGTCATCGAAGAGTCCGCGAAGGCTGACCCGCCGCCGGGCTCGGTCGGCGATTTACTGCTGGCGAACAGTCGGCGGCACGGGCGCACCCGGGTGAGTCTGTACGCCTTGACACCGGGCGGGTGACTTAGCCGGCGATACGTTATCGTCAATGCCGTGGACATCCTGTATCTGCTCGACCAGTTGGAGGAAGTGCTCGGCGCCGGTTCGCGCCTGCCGCTGACGTCGCGCACGCTCGTCGACGAGCAAGAGATCCTGGACATCCTCGACCAGATCCGTGTGTCCATCCCGGACGAGCTGACCGCGGCGCGCCGCCTGACCCAGGACCGCGACCAGGTCATGGCCGACGCGCAGGCTGAGGCCGAGCGCATCCTGCACGAGGCCGAGGTTCAGGCCGCGCATCGGGTCGCCGATCACAGTCTGGTGCGCTCCGCCGAGCTGCGCGCCGCCGATATCGAGGATCGCGCCCTCCACCAGGCCGCCGAAGTTCGCCGCGAGGCCGACGCCTACGCCCACCGCGTCCTGCAAAAGCTGCGCGAGCAGATCGAACAA
>DATGER010000171.1:0-4595 GCA_035309865.1 Chloroflexota bacterium | reverse complement strand
TTAGCGGAGCATTCATTGCGAACCCCTGGCGACGATCATTCACCGCCCCCGACTGGCAGCTATCGGTCACGCCCGGGCTGCTACGATACCGAGCCGCGAGGAGGGAACGTTGACCGACGCATCTCGACACGAAACGTCCATCCAGCCACTGTTGGTGGTCCAGAATGCGTCGGCTGCGATCGACTTCTACAAACAGGTGTTCGGCGCAGTCGAACGGTTGCGACTGATGCACGCTCACCGGGTCGGTCATGCGATCCTGGCGTTCGGCACCTCGGAGCTGGTAGTGCTGGACGAGTTTCCGGAGGCTGGCATTGTCGGACCGAGCCGCGCTGGCGCTGATGAGCGCCCCACCGGCGGACCGCGCTTGATCGTGCAAGTGCCAGACGTCGATGGGGTGCTGGCGCGTGCCGAGGCCGGCGGGGCGACACTGCTCCGGCCCGCCGAAGACCAGTGGTGGGGCGTACGCGGCGGATCGTTCCGAGATCCATTTGGCCACCGCTGGAACGTGCATACGGTCATCGAGAGCATCTCGGGCGCAGAGATGCAGCGCCGGGCCGACGAGCTCGGGCTGTATCCACCTCCGCCAGAACCGAAAGGAAACGGATGAGCATTCGTGGCAAGGCATTCATCGCGGGTGCCTTTGAGCACCCCGGACGCAACCTGCCTGACAAAACGATTCCGCAGCTCCACGCCGAGATCGCCGTCGGCGCGCTGAAGGACGCCGGCCTATCGTTGAAAGACGTCGACGGCTTCTTTTCGGACGCGAGCGGTCTTGGCATGGGTGTCGTGAGCATGGCGGAGTATCTCGGCCTGAAGCTGTCCTATATGGACTCCACCGAGTCGGGCGGGTCGTCGTATCTGTGTCACGTGGGCCACGCGGCGAGCGCCATTGCTGCCGGCAAGTGCAACGTCGCGTTGGTGTCGTTGGCAGGCAAAGGCCGCGGCGGACCCGCGCGGTACTCTGAGGCGCCGGAGCTCGGCTTCGAGGCGCCGTTCGGACCGGTGACCGTGGCGTGGTACGCCCTGGCGGCGCGACGCCACATGTTCGAGTTCGGGACCACCAGCGAGCAGTTGGCCGAGATCAAGGTGGCTGCGTCGCATCACGCACAATACAACCCGGACGCGCTGCTCAAGAAGAAGGTCAGCGTGGAGGAGGTCATCAACTCTCCGTTGGTGGCCGATCCGCTGCACCGCCTGGACGCATGCGTGATCACCGACGGTGGTGGAGCCGTGGTTCTGGTGAGTCCGGAGGTGGCGCGCAGCCTGCCCCGGCAAAAAGTCAAAATCCTTGGTCATGGCGAGGCGCCCAAGCACACCAACAACGGTCGGATCGATCTGACATACACCGGCGCGGTATGGTCCGGACCACGCGCGTTCGAGGAAGCGGGCGTCACCCAATCGGACATCGACTACGCGTCGATCTATGACTCGTTCACCATCACGGTGCTACTGCAGATCGAAGACCTCGGTTTCTGTGAAAAGGGCAAGGGTGGCCAGTTTGTGATGGACGGCGCGCTCCAGTCGCCAGGCGGCAAACTCCCGTTCAACACAGACGGCGGCGGACTGTGCAACAACCATCCGGCCAATCGTGGAGGCATGACCAAAATCATTGAGGCCGTACGTCAGCTGCGGGGCGAAGCGCGGCCAGAAGTCCAGGTGCCCGACTGCGAAATCGCCCTGGCGCACGGCACGGGTGGATCGATTGGCTCGCGCATGGGCAGTTCGACGTTGATTCTCGGGCGGGAGGACGCGTGACCGAAACCACTCAACGCACCCTGCCGGCGCCGCCCCCGCTAATCAACGGCGAAACCAGATCGTTCTGGGACGCGACCACGGAGGGCAAACTCATGTTGCCGCGCTGCAATGACTGCGGCACAGTGATCTGGTATCCGCGCGCGTTCTGTCCGGAGTGCAACAGCTTCAATCTCACGTCATTCGAAGCGAGCGGCCGGGGAACGATCTACAGTTACACGGTCAACCGCCGCGGTCAGGGCGACTACCGCGATCTGGCGTACGTGCTGGCGTACGTTGAGCTGGAGGAGGGCCCTCGCATTCTGACGAACATCGTCGACTGCGACGTGGAAAGCGTCGCCGTTGGGCAAGCCGTTACGGTCGTCTTTCACCCCACATCGAATGGCGCGGCGTTGCCGCGATTCCGTCCCGCATGAGACGGAGCTCATGCCGCCGCGGGCCAACGCAGCACACGCCGGATGGTGCCGCCGAAAATCAGCTCCTTGTCACTCGACGATAGCTCCGTTGTGTCCCGCAGGTAGCCAACCGAGTCGCTGTAGGAGTGCCATTGCGCCCGTGGCGCCAGGCCGCCCGTCACCGGGATCCAGCGCAGCCGCGTGAAGTCGCTCCCCCACATCAGCCGCGCTGGACCGAACGCGTCCACCACCTGGTGCAGATACGGCCAGACGTCGTGGTGGGGATACGGCTCCCGCGACAGCACCGGCGCGCCGCTGAACTTGACGTGCACATTCGGAAACCGCGACAGCGACAGCAGCCCGGGCAGCCTGTCCCACGGCTCCGCCCGCGGTGGCGATACCGGCGACTGGCTCACCCCCAGGTGGTCGATGATCATCGTCAGGCCGGGATGTGCCCGCGCCACCGACGCCAGCACGTCGGCGTGGCCGTGGGTCGAGAAGAACAGCGGCAGGTCGTACTTCTCGGCCGCCGCGTACAACCGCTCGAACTTGCCCGCGTGGAACTCGGGCCGCAGCGCCGCGTCGCGCGCGTTGCCGACCAGATTGCGGCCTGCCAGCATGTCTCGCGCGAGCCGGTGATCGTATGATGCCGCAGCATCAGGTACGGCGCCACCTGCTTGGGCAATGTTTTGATGGCGACCTCCCACTTGGCGCGGTTGACCTTCACAAACTGGGGGTTGTGCTTGAGACCGAATTGGATGGATTTCGGCAGGTACCCGACGGTGCGCGCGTACCAGTCGGTCAGGTTCCGACGATCCTGATCCGTAACCTGCCGTGTAGACAGATCGAGTCCACATTTGAAGGCGCTCGGATCCGCCGACCAGCCGTCCGGAAATGGCGCCGGTGACCCCGGCGGGGCACTGAAGACCGGCAGCATTTCGCCCACGGCGCGGTACACGTGGCCCAGGCCGCGCATGCCGGCGTACAGCTGCGAGAACATCACCAGCTCCATCAGCTGCGCTAGCGGCATCCCGTTGCGTCGGAGCGTGTGGAACTCGTTCAAGATGCCCGTTTCCCAGCCGAACATCATGTAGCTGTGGATATTCTGCATGCTCAGCGTGATGATGTTGACCGGGGAAGGCCGCCCGAAGAGGTCGGACCCCCAGCGGTGCAGTTTGGCGAAATCGGGTGCGTAGTCGAGCATGAGGCTGTTGGCGTATAGCTCGTACAGCGGCCCGCGCCAGCCCCAGACGCGGATGAGGTGCGCGTTGACTTCCTCCGGTGTTGTCTCGTCGAGGTTGGACAGGTCCAGACCTTCGCTGATCCCAACCATGGGACTACCCCCGTTGTTGTTGAGCAGATCGTCGAGTGCGAATCGCCGGCCGCGAGCCGCACCGTATTTCGGAGCATATACAATCCGACGAAAACCCTCTGGGGGACTCGACATGCAGACGCGTTCGGGGTTGCAGGCACCGGGCTCGAGGAACTGGGACGACGAAGTCGTCGCGGCCCTGCGAGCGGCCCAGAACGCAGCCGGATTCGAACACGTCGGCCTGCTGAGCGGGCTGGGCCTGATGCCGCTGCTGGGAGCCAGAGCCAGCGACCCGACCAACGAGCCGCCCGCTTTTGTCCGCGACCCCAGCGTGGTGCCCGCGCGCGAGGTCTGGTACGCCGATTCAGCGCAGGTCTTCGACAATCTGTACTTCGTTGGTGGCAAGATCCACTCGGCCTGGGCGCTGAAGACGAGCCAGGGTTTCATTTTGATTGACACCATCTACCCGTATAACTCGGAGGAGTTGATCGTCGGTGGGCTGCGGCGGCTCGGGTTCGACGCCAGCGACATCAAGTACGTGATCGTCTCGCATGCGCACGGCGACCACATCGGCGGCGCGGAGATGCTCCAGAATCGGGGTCAGCGCATCTTGATGGACCCGCGGGACTGGGACCTCGTCGAGCAGTTCCCGAATAGGTACCTGACGATGGCTCCCAAGCGCGACCTGGAAGCGGCTGACGGCATGCAGCTCACGCTGGGCGACACGACCGTCACTATCTGGCGGACGCCCGGCCACACAGCGGGCACCCTCTCCTACACGTTCACGGTCTTCGACAACGGCCGCCCGGTCAATGTGGCGTACTCGGGCGGCACCGGGTTCCTCGCCCCCAGCGCCACGCCCGACCTGGGCATCAAGCACTTCCAGACGTACATCGACTCGCAGAAGCACATCGCGGCCAGGGCGGCCGAGACGAATGCCACGGTGATTCTGTCGAACCACTCGGTTCACGACAACGCCGTGAACAGGATCAGGATGCTTGCGGGACGCGGGGATGGGCCACACCCATTCGAGGTCGGCGCCGACATGGTGCAGCGCTACTTCCTGGTCATGCAGCACTGCGCCAGGGCCGCGCAGATCATGCTGGAGCGCACCGCGTAGGGCCAGATCCGGCGGT
>DATGER010000170.1:0-7347 GCA_035309865.1 Chloroflexota bacterium | reverse complement strand
CGCGCTCAGGATCACGACGCCGCCACCCTCGGGCCAGAGGGGGAGCGCGGCGAACTGGCCCGCGCCGGACCAGACCACCGCGGACATGCCGATCGCAGCCAGCGGCGAAATGCCGGCCGCGCCGGTACTGGCGCCGAAGATGGCGCCGAGGATCAAGGTGCTGGGGAAGAAGGTCAGGGCGGCGAGGAAGCCGTCACGGACGTTCCGCGGTGCGGGGGCGGTGGCCGGACTGGCAGGCACCCTCAAGAGGGTACGGGCGCCGCCCGGCGGGACGAGCTGATCTGCCCGCTTCGCTGTCGCTCGCTGCCACCCGGAGTAGAGGGGTGCAGCCGCTGCGCGGAGCAGGGGGCCAGAGACCGTGGTCGCTCACCGCGGCGCTCCGCACAGGATGGCTGGGTGGAGGGCACGGCGTGGACGGCGCCGACGCCGTCCTGGCTGGCGGGCTGGGGCGAGACGATGGGCAGGCCGTGCGCGGCGCAGGCCAGGAGGGAGCCGCCAGGCGGGAAGCTGGGAGGTGGGAACGAACCACCGGGGGCTAGCGTCTTGTCTGCATCGGGTTCTGGCCCGAAACGAAAAATGGAAGGGGAACCACGATGCGACGCCGAGTGAGTCTCAAGGCCGCGGCGGGGATGGCGGTGGTGGCACTGGTGTTGGGGACCTCGGGGCCGGCGCTGGCGTGCGCGGGGTTGATCGGGTCCAATGGGGCGGTCAATCTGGGACGCACGACGACGCTGGCGGCGTACCACGATGGGGTCGAGGACTACGTGACGGCGTTCAAGTTCCTGGGCGGCGGCGGGCAGTTCGGCACGCTCATCCCGCTGCCGGGGGTGCCGACGAGCGTGGAGAAGGGCGGCGCGTGGACGCTGCAGCGTCTGGTGCGCGAAACCGCTCCGCCACGGCCACTGGCACTGGCGGCGGCGGCCCAAGCACCCGCCGCCGGCGTGGAGGTGCTCCTGCAGACACGCGTCGACGCCCTGGACCTGACGGTGCTCAGGGGTGGCGGTCCCGACGTCGCGGACTGGGCCCACCAGCACGGGTTCTCACTGTCACCGGATGCCCCGGAGGTGCTCGACTTCTACGCGCAGCGCAGTCCCATCTTCCTGGCCGCGGTCTTCGACGGCGATGCCGCCCAGCAACGCGGACAGCAGTTGGGCGACGGAACGCCCGTGCACATCACGATGCCGCTGCCGAATCCGTGGGTCCCGCTCCGCATCCTGGGCCTCGGCAAACAACCCGCGGACCAGGTTGACGCCGACGTGTTCTTGCTAACGGACCAGACGCCGGCGCTCCTGCCTGGCCCACATGCCGGCATGGCGCTCGCCCACAGCGCCCCGGCGACGACCAGGTTGCTCGACGACCTGCGGTCGGACACGGGCATGGACTGGGTGCCGCAGACCAGCTGGTTGACCGAGCTGAGCTTTGACACATCCGTCGCGGAGTTGCAGTACGACCTCGCGGTCGACGCCAGTGGACAGGCGAATCCGTCCGCGATCGCCGCGGGACTCGAGCCGCCGAACGCGCCATCGGGGCTGCCGATCGATTTGACGCGAGCAATCGCGGGGCTGCTGGCGAGGTTCCAGTGAAGCGGCGCTCGAGTGCATCGCACCTCACGTTGCCGAGTGCCTCGCACCTCACCCCCCCGGCCCCCCTCTCCTCGGGAGGAGAGGGGGGAGGGTTTCTCCGCCTGAACGGATGGAAGCTGATCTGTCCACTCGCGGTCCTCGTGCTCGCGGGACTGACGAGCGGCTGCGCGCCGACGGCTTCCAACAACGTCACGATTCGGATCCACTATTCGCACTTCGAGCCGAATGTCATCACCGTTCGGGCCGGGGTGCCGATGACGATTACCCTGCGCAACGACGACCCGATCGACCACGAGTGGATTGTCGGTCCGCCCGACGTGCACGAAATGCATCGACACGGAACCGATGCCGTGCACGTCCACCTGCCCACGGAGGTCACGGTGCCGGCACTGTCCACGCGCACGACGACCGTGACGTTCAAAGACGTTGGCGAGACGGCCTATATCTGCCATCTGCCCGGGCACGAGGAATACGGCATGACGGGCACTGTCGTGGTCCGCGCGTGAACGCATACTTGCAGGGTGGTACTGGACGTCGCGCTGGTCGGCACGGGCGGGATCATGCCGCTGCCCAATCGCTGGCTCGCGAGTGTGCTGCTGCGCTACCGGCACCACCTGGTGCTGTTCGACTGCGGCGAGGGGACCCAGATCAGTTTGCGCGGCTTAGGGTGGGGACTGAAAGACATCGATCTCATCCTGATCAGCCACGTGCACGGCGACCACGTCACCGGCTTGCCCGGGCTACTGCTCACCCAGGCCAACTCCGGTCGGACGGAGCCGGTGCAGATTGTCGGACCGCGGGGGCTGGAGGCGGTCGTCGCCGGGTTGCGGGTGGTCGCGCCGCATTTACCGTTCGAGGTCCGCTGCCGCGAGCTGGAGTCCGGTGACTGCGTCGCGCTCGACGATCTGCAGACCACGTGCGTCGCGGCCGAACACCACGTGCCGTGCCTGGCGTATCGGCTCGACGTGCCGCGGGGACGACGGTTCCTGCCTGACCGCGCGCGGGCGCTCGACGTCCCGATCCAAAACTGGAAGCGATTGCAGCGGGGCGAAAGCGTCGGGGCCGTCGAGCCGTCAGACGTACTGGGTCCGCCGCGGCGCGGACTGTCAGTTGGGCTGGTGACCGATACGCGGCCGACGGACGCGATCGCGCAGCTGGTCGCGGGCGTGGATCTGCTGGTCTGCGAGGGAACCTACGGCAGCGACGACGACCAGCCGCGTGCCGTCGAACGTACGCACATGACCTTCCGCGAAGCCGCGCAGCTCGCGCACCGAGCCCGGGTGAAGCGGCTGGTGCTGACGCACTTCAGCCCGTCCGTCGTCGACCCGGAGGCATTCCTGGACAACGCACGCGCGGTATTTGCGGAAAGCATCGCGGCCCACGACCACCTGGCGCTGCACCTCAATTTTCCTCAGGCTCCCGCGGCTCACGTTGGGCGTCAGCACCGCCGAGGCGCGCCGCCGGAGTGAGCACGGCTTGCTCCGCCAGGGCGATCGGCAAGCCACCGCTGGCGGCCAGGCGATCGTGAAACTCGCGGAGCGTGCCGCCACGCTCCTTGAGGAAGCGGTCGCGGATGCGCAGGATCTCCAGACAGCCCGTCAGATACGCCGACGCCTGGGTCGGCCAGGCGCAGTAGCGGGCGACTTCCGCGCGTGCGGTGGGCTCGGGCAGGTTGGCCCGGGTGTGCATGAAGTCGACCGCTTGTTCAAAGGACATGTCGCCGATGTGCAGACTGGTGTCGACGATGATGCGCGCCGCGCGGAAGAGGCTGCCTTCAATCTGGCACATCTCGTGGCGTGGATCGGTGAGGAAGCCCTGCTCCCGCATCAGGTTTTCCGCGTACAGGCCCCAGCCTTCAATGAAATACGCCGTATCGAAGCTGCGGCGGATCCGACTCGGATTGCCTTTGGCCGTCACCAGATGCCAGTGGTGCCCGGGGTACGCCTCGTGGACGGAGGTATTCGGGATCGACGGGAAGCTGTTGTTCTCGAGTCGCTCCTGGATCTCCTGATCCGAGGCGCCGTCGGGAGGGAAGGGCACGAAGAAGTGGCCGCGCATCGCGGACGAAAACGGTGGCGGTCCTGCGTACGACGCAACGGCGGTCACCGGCCGCTCGAACAGCGGCGAAGGCTCCACCAGGCATTCCTCGCCGTCCGGCAACGTCACCAGCGCGCGATCGACCAGAAACTGACGGCTCCGCGCGGTCCACTCGGCGTACGCCTGCAGCATTTCCTCAGGGGTCCGCGGATGATCCCGATTGAGTTGCTCGAGCACGCGCGGCCAGTCGTCAGTGCCGTCGATCTGCCGGGCGTAGCGACGCAGATCTTCGGCGAGGCGGTCGTACTCGCGGCGGCCGCGTTCGCGGAGTGTGGTTGCGTCATCGGCGAGCAATTCTTTCTCGCGCAAAAGGCGCGAGTAGCGCTCGTGGCCGATCGCCCACTCCCCTCTGGCGTGCGGCCGCAGATCTTCCAGGAAGTCGGCGTAGACCTCCAGGGCACCACTGGCGATACCACCCCAATCGGCGAGGAAGGCGCGCAATTCGGGGTCAGCGACTTCATTGGCCAGGACCTCGCCCACGAAGCGAGCCCCGGCACGTGCCTGGCGGATCGCGCGATCGACGTAGACGGGTGGCGTTAGCTCGGGGCGGAGATTGTGACGCCCATCCTCGAGTGCGCGAGGGATGGCGCGCAAACGGCTGACGGCGGCCTGGACCAGGTCCGGTTCGGGCTTCAGGCGATGCAGGAAGAGGGTGAAGACGCCCGTCAGGCCGGGGTTGAGGTAGATTTCTGGCTGGCGCCGCCACATCAGCCAGTCGTCCAGGATGGCCTCGCCGTGCAGGTGCGCGCGGATCAGGTCGCGATCGAGACGCTCGTCGAAGGAGTCGCAGGCCGCGTCGCCGAGCTGGTCGAAGCGACGTAACCAGTCCGCGGAACGGCGGCGGCGGTCTTCGAAGGCAGACTCCGAGAGATCGTCCAACTGGTCGTCGAAGCCGTCGACGCCAAGCTGAGAGGCCAGGACCGGGGAGTCCTGGAAGGTTTCGTCGAGGAAGGCTTGCCCGAGCTCGGCCCATGCAGACATGCGCGCAAGCCTACCGGAGTTAAACAGAAAGGGAGGTGCTCCTCTTGCTAGGAACACCCCCCTCTCGAGGTTATCGATATTCAGTGATGCGTGAGGTGCGACGCGCTACTCAACGTGTAACACCTTGCCGGTTCTTGAGATTGACCCCGGGCGCCTGACTTGCAGGTGCACCGATGGGCCCGGAACTCACGCCTGCGCGTCGCTGCTGACCCCTGTTCGGCCGCATTCGCCGACGGGGCCGCTAGCCATCAACCTGCCAGCGACAGAAGGTGGAATGTGGCTTGCGTATAACCATCGGCACCTCCTTCACCTGTCTCAGGGATACCCATACCCTAGCACTGCAACTACCCACCGGCAAGAGATTTCTCATTAGAATTCTGACTGCCCGGCACCCGCCGAGCGCCCTTGCCCACATGCCCATCTACGAGTACCACTGCGCCGACTGTAAGCGCCGCGTGAGCCTGTTCTACCAGACGTTTTCCGCGGCCGGCGCGGCGACGCCGATCTGCCCGAATTGCGGCTCCGTGCACCTGTCGCGGTTGGTCTCGCGCGTGTTTCAACTCAAGGGCGAGGACGCGCAACTCGAGGACATGGCCGATCCGTCCAGTTTTGGCGACATCGACGAGAGCGATCCGAAGAGCGTGGCGCGCTGGGCCCGCAAGCTGGGCCAGCAGATGGGCGAAGACCTGGGCGACGACTGGGGTGAGATGGTGGACCGCCTCGAGGCGGGCGACGACCTTGGGGACGAGGGTCCTGGCGGCGATGGCTCCGGCGCCGATGGCGCCGACGAGCTCGGCGGCGGACCCGACTAAGGGGTCGGGGGTGGCGCGTCGAGGAAATCGACCGGGATAGGGTCCGGGCGCGGGTGACAGACGCCACACCAGACGGCGTCTTCGATGGCCAGACCGCGCAGGCCGGCCGCGGTCGGCCAGGCGGCGAACAGGAAGGCCTGGGTGCGAGCGTGCGTTTTACAGATGCCGCGGCCGCAAAAGCGGCACACGCCATCGGCGGTGGCCCCACAGACCCAGCAGCGCACGTACCCAGGCTACAAATTCCGGAAGGCTTCGAGCAGGTCGCGGGCGTGTACGAGATCCATGCCGATTTCGCCGGCGGCCTCGGGCAGGGGTGTGTGACGGCCAAGGTGGCGGATGGCTAGCTCCCAGGTGGCGGCGCGATCGTTGACGGCCAGACGACGCACGGCCTCGACCAGGGAGAGCGGGTCGGCGTAGTCCAGCCCGGCCGCGACCGACTCCAGCTCAGACGGTCGGAGCTGCATGGTGAAGGCGTTCAGCGGGACGCGCAGCGCGCCGTCGGAATTGGGCGCGTCAGTCACGATTGGCCGGCGGATCGTAACATGCGCTCTTTTCCTGGGCGGTCGGAACGGCTATTGTCCAACCACACGTATGGATCGGACTGTAACAATCGTTCGACAAGTGCGGATCATGGTCTCCGCACTGCTGCTGACGGGGATGCTTGGACTGCTGCCGCTGCCAGCGGCGGCGACTGCTGGGCCGGACCACTCCGCCGACCTGGCGCGCGAGCTCGAGCTGACGAATGCCGCTCGACAGGCGGCGGGGCTCACGCCGCTGGTACTCAGCGCGCAACTGAGCGACGCGGCCCAGAACTACAGCCAGGTGCTGGCCGCTGGCTCGTGTTTCGAGCACACCTGCGGCGCGGTGCCTGACTTTGCCGAGCGTCTCGGGCAGGCGGGGTACGTGGGTTGGTCGGCCATCGCCGAGAACATTGCCGCCGGCTACCCTACGCCGGAGGCGGTGGTCGCGGGCTGGCTGGCCTCGCCCGGGCACCGCGCCAACATTTTGTCGGCGACTCTCAGCGAAATTGGCCTCGGCCTGGTGAGTGGCGGAGCGCATGGAACGTACTGGACGCAGGAGTTCGGCTCCCGGCGCGGGGCCACGCTCAACGGCGAAGCGGCGCCGGCGCCCGACGAGGCGCTCGCTGCTCCTGCGCCGGGCGAAGATGACCCACCATCTGGGGAGTAAGCCACAGCGGCCGCTCTGGCGGGTGCGACGCCCGCCGCGGCGGCAGCGCTGGAGCGCAAAATAGGGGCTACGGCTTCGCGGCCGGGGCCGGGTTGGCTGGGGCCGGATTCGCTGGCGCCGGATTCGCCGGGGCCGGATTCGCTGGGGCCGGATTCGCTGGCGCGGGCGCGTTCGGCTGGGCCGGCGGGTTGATGTTGACGGTTGTAGAACCGGTCGTCGGGACGGGGTTGACGTTGACGTTGGTCGTTCCGCCGGCGAGGCTCCGCAGTGGGCCCGTGAACAGGAACCAGGCGATAACTGCCAGCACGGCGAGCACGATCAACACGGTGATCAGGTTGATGCCCGCGGCGGCCGAGCGATCGCCGCTCGAGTGATGGACGACTTCAACGGGCTCGGGAACGTCTACGTGGATCTGGCTCATTGTGACCTCCTGTGGTGATCGAGTGGGCACAGGACGCACTTCCCGTGCCAGCGCCTCACCCTCGGATGTCCGGATCGTCCTCGGCGATGCGGATCTGGATACTGGCCTCCAGGCCAGCCGGAGGTGCAGCCGTTGTGCCAGGCCAGGCCGCGGGCGGGTCGATCTCAAAGGCTAGTGCACGAACACCGCCACCGCGACAAAGAGCGCACCAAGGATTGCATAGACGATTGCAAAAGCCACGAAGGCGATCAGAATCGTGAAAACA
>DATGER010000169.1:0-4978 GCA_035309865.1 Chloroflexota bacterium | reverse complement strand
AAACGCCCGCGGTAGCACGTATCCGCCGTAGTAGCCGAGCGGGGCCAGGATCACGCCGAGCGCCAGGTGCACCCCGAGCAGGAAGCTCAACGCCCGAACGGGCAGCGGCAATGGCAGGGCCGCGAGCGCGAACCAGGTGGTCTCCCACGCTCCGGTGAGATAGGGCAGTAACGGCGCCACCAGCGAGACCAGCGTCCCGATCAGAAACAGCCGGCGGCGCTCCGCTCCATAGCGTACGGCCGCGGCCTCGTGCAGCGGGCACTCGCCCTCCGCGCCGATGCTCGCCATCGGTGCCTCGACTCGAGCGCGGACGTCTTTGGCCGCCACGTTAGCGACCCCAGGACAGCCCGGACGTTGCGTCGAGGTGCAGGTCTTGCGTCAACTGGCGCGGCGGACTCGACGTCACCAGCGCACCGGATGCATCAGCCTGGACGTCGACGAGCCAAACTTCGAAGTAGCCGGTCTTGTTTGACAGGTAGGCCAGGTGGCGACCGTCGGGGCTCCAGGCCGGCGCGCGGGCGAGCTGACCGTCGGACGTCAGTTTGGTGACGGACGTACCGTCCGGTTGGACCGCGAACATTTCGACGGCGTAACCATCACGGCCGGCGAAGGCGAGCCAGCTCCCGTCGGGCGCCCACGCGGGATCGAGTGCGCCGCCGGGCAGGTCCGTCAGGGTGTGGCCCGCCGACTGGCGGCCGGTCGCGCCGATCGGCAGCAGCGCGATCTGGGTTGGGCCCGGTTGGGTGAAGACCGTCAGGGCGAGCTGCGAGCCATCCGGCGACCAGGCCACTGCGTCGAACGCCTCGACCTGGTTCAGGCCGGGTGTCGCGAGCATGTGGCGTCCGCTGCCGTCAATGGCGCTCATGAGCCACAACACGGGGAACGCCGTTGACTTGTCGGAGACGTAGGCGATCTGCGTTCCGTCGGGCGACCAGGCCGGGCGGAAGTTCCAGTCGTTGTTGTCGAGAATGGTCGACTGCGAGTTGGTCAGGCGAGTCTGGTTCTGGCCCTGGTCGTCGGTGACGAAGATGTCGGCGAAGTTCGTCCCACGGTACACGTACGCGAGGCCAGTGCCGTCGGGCGCCCAGCTTGGCTGCGCGAACGTCCCGCCAGAGGCCAGCGGCCGCGCGCCACTGGTATCCAGGACCCACAGGTCGCCGTCTTTGACGAACAGGATGCGGCCGCCGCCTGCGCCAAGATCGAGATTCAGTGCCTGGGCCGCCGTCGCACTGACACATGGCAGGCAGGCCGCCGCCGCAATGAGGCAAACGCAGACCGCGAACCGCATCAGCCGGATCCTACCGATGGCGGTCCGGCCCAGCAAGCAACGATCAGGTATCAGAACGTGAGCGCGGTGCCAATCGACACCAGCACCCAGCACACCGCCAGCACGATCGTGAACTGGAAGAGCGTGCGTTCGAACCCACGCCGGGTTCGGTAGATCGAGCTATCGGAAGAGCCAAACGCCGAGAAGCCCGACCCGCGCGTTTGCAGCAGGACGGACCCGATCAGGACGATCGCCAGCATGATCTGGACGACCTGAAAAGCAGTGTGCATAAGTTCTCCAGAGAGTTTAGCGCGCTGCCGTCAGCGTCCCGTTCATCGACCCCCGGCGGCGGTGGCCTTCGCTCTTGAGGATGCGCATGAGCACGACGGCCAGTTTGTCAGGATCGTGCCGCAGGGGCAGGTCGTCACGCGCTACATCTTCGACGATGATCCGCGGGGGGCTTGCGCTGGGCGACGTGCTGGAGACCAGCGTGACACCGCCTTGAGGTGGGCTGCCGCCCGGCGGGTGCAGCGTGGCGATCACCACGTCGATCGGGTTGGTCTCGCCGGGCATGTGGTGGACCAGCGCGGCGACGTGCGCCTCGACGTCGTAGCCGTCGGTCTCACCGGGTTGGGTAGCCACGTTGCAGACGTAGATCTTGAGCGCGTCGCTCTGGAGCAGCGCTTTGGCGATGCCTTCGACCAGCAAGTTCGGGACAACGCTGGTATACAGGCTGCCCGGCCCGAGCACGACCAGGTCGGCCTCGAGGATCGCCCGGACGGCCTCGGGCTGGGCGGCGGGGTGTTCGGGTTTGATCCGCAATCGCTCGATCGGCTTGCCGATCTCGGGGATCCGTGACTCGCCGCACTCGATGGAGCCGTCGGTGAACTCGGCGCAGATCTCCACATCCTGCGGGGTCGACGGCAGGATGACCCCCTGCACCGCCAGGACTCGGCTGGTCTCTCGTAGCGCGTGCTCGAAGCTGCCGGTCACTCCGGTCATCGCCAGGACGAACAGATTGCCGAACGAGTGGCCGCCCAGGACCGAGCCTTCGGCAAATCTGTACTGGAACAGCCGCGCCATCAATGGCTCCACTTCGGCAAGCGCAATGATGTTGTTGCGGAAGTCACCTGGCGGCATGATGCCGTGCTCGCGTCGGAGGCGGCCGGAGGAGCCGCCATCGTCGCCGACGGTGACGATGGCCGTGATGTTGGCCGAGTAGTGCTTGAGCCCGCGCAGCACGGCCGGCATGCCCGTGCCGCCGCCGATGCACACGATGCGCGGCCCGCCCTGGCGCAACCGGTATTCGTAGATGCGCTCCAGCAGACTCTGATTGGAGTAAGCCGGCAGGACGTCGTCCAGCGATCGGTACAGGCGGACCACGCCGATGCCGCACACCGCTCCGCCGAGCGCCAGGAAGAGCACCGCGCGAACCACCAGTGGGAAGAACTGCAGGGTGGCGATCCCGACCCACTCAGGCGCGGTGACGCTGCGATAGAACTCGGTCAGCACGTAGCCGAACCCCAGGCTGACCAGCACCATGCCCGCGAGCAGTACGACAAACCAGCGTTTGACGTACAGCCCGGGCCTCAGCAGTTTTAGCAGCGCAGACATGGCTTACTTCAGCATGCGGGAAGCGACGAAACTGACGACGCTGACCACCAGGGCGCCGAGAAACGCGGCCGGGAACGAATCCACGCGGACGCCGCTGCCGATCAGGCTCGCCAGCCAGAACACGATGGCATTCACGACCAGCGTGAACAAGCCGAGCGTGACGATGTTGAGCGGCAGCGTCAGCAGCAGCAGGATCGGCCGCAGGAAGGCATTGAGCACGCCCAGAATGAGCGCGAAGACGAGGGCAGCAACGAACGCCGGGTCTGAGTTGATTGAGATGCCCGGAATGCCCGGTAGACCTGAGATGAAGCCACTCGCCAGCAGCACCGCCAGCGCCGTGGCAAGCACGCGTAAAGCGAATCGCTTCACCATCGAAGGGTACCCTTTAGGCGTGATTGGCAACATTGCCCAGTTCTGGAGAGTGACCCGCGAGCTGGACATCCAGGCCCTGCGGGAGAGCTTCGACCGTCTCGTGAGCGTCCGTGTCCTCGGCTCGGACTACGCGGTGGCGCAGCGCGTGGCGCGTCTGATCGAGCCTGACCCAGACTCTGGCGAGGTCAGCGTCGGCGTGCTGGGCGAGGCGTCGCGTGAGCGGGCGGACCTGTACGTGGTGGCCATCGGCGGACCGCTGGAACCGGCGGCTCGGCGCGCGCTCAGCGACCTCAGCGTCAGCGAAACACCGCTGGTGCTGGTGCAGTCGGAAGCCGCCGCGGGACTGCTGGTGCTCGGCATCCCTGACGACCGGATGATCACCCTTGGCGACGCGACCGCCGACGACGAGGCGCGCGAGCGCTTGTTCCGCACGATCGTGCAGGCGGCGCCTGAGGCGCTGCTGTCGGCGGGACGTCGCCATCCGCTGCTGCGCGAGCCTGTTGCCGAGCACCTGATCCGCGATACCGCGCGGGTGAACGCGCAGTTCGCGGCCATCTCCAGCCTACCCGCCAACCTGCCGATCATCGGCGGCCTGGTGGGCGACATGGCCGACGTCATCGTCCTGACCAAGAACCAGGTGCTCTTGCTCTTCAAGCTGGCGGGTTTGTACGGTCGCGATCTCGCGCTCGGCCGTCAACTGATCGTCGAGATCATGCCGGTGGTCGGAAGCGCCTTCGTCTGGCGCACGACCGCCCGCGCGCTGGTTGGTCTGCTGCCGAGCCTGCTCGGCCTCCTGCCGAAAACCCTGGTCGCCTACAGCGGCACCTACCTCGTGGGCCAGTTAGCCCGCTACTACTACCGCTACGGCCACAAACCCCCGCCCGAACTGGTTCGCGACCTTCGCGACGAGGGCACGCGCCTCGCCCGCGAAACGCTTTCGCGGCTCAAGCGGGGCTAAAACGCAAGTGACGGTTTCTTTTTGAAAAAGTTGTTGCGGGATCGTACGGTTCGGCCGTTCGGCACCGCGGGCGGGGTCGTGCGTGGGCCGGGCCCCGTCATCAAACCACTCAACGCGCCACCAAGCCACATACAAGTACGGTTTTAAAAAAGTTGGGGCGGGGTCGTAAGGGCAAGCCGTTCGGCACCACGGGCGGGGTCGTGCCTGGGGCGGGCCTCGTCATCAAGCCACTCAACGCGCGGGCAGGCTCAACAACAAGAGACGGTTTTAAAAAAGTTGTTGTGGGGTCGTAAGGGCAAGCCGTTCGGCACCGCGGGCGGGGTCGTCCGTGGGGCGGCCTCGTCATCAAACCACTCAACGCGCGGGCCTTCCGCGCAGCGACCGTCCGTGCGAGGCCCGCTCCTTGAGAACATCCTGACATCGCCCTGCGGGCGGCCATGCCGCGAGCCTGGAGTATGCGGAGCGCCGGGCGAGCGCGATGTGAGCAATGACGAGGCCCCAGCTTAAGCTACGGGGAGCTACCGCCCGCAGGCGAAGTGCGCTGCGCGCAACCGAAGTCAAGATGTACCCCAGGAGCGGGCCTCGCACGGACGGTCGCTGCGTAGATCAAGCTGGGGCCTCGTCGTTGCTTAATCGTGGTCGCGCTGGTGCTCGCGACTCCGGGCTCGAGGCATGGCCGCCCGCAGGGCGATGTCAGGATGTTCTCAAGGAGCGGGCCTCGCACGGACGGTCGCTGCGCGGAAGGCCCGCGCGTTGAGTGGTTTGAT
>DATGER010000168.1:0-70693 GCA_035309865.1 Chloroflexota bacterium | reverse complement strand
AGTCAGCCACCAGCCGGTTTGCTTGTCGATGTCAGGCACGGTCACGTCAACGGTGCACGGCCCGGGCGTCGGCGTCGCGGTGGGGAGCGGCGTCGGCGTCAGGGTGGCGGTTGGCACCAGCGTCTGCGTCGGCGTTGCCGTGGGCAGCGGCGTCTGTGTCGGCGTTGCCGTGGGCAGCGGCGTCTGTGTCGGCGTCGCGGTCGGTAGTGCCGTGGGCGTCTGGGTTGGCGTGGGCAACGGCGTCTGCGTGCGTGTCGCGGTCGGCAGCGCCGTCGGCGTCAGGGTGGCGAGCGGCAGCGGCGTCTGGGTTGGCGTGCCCGTCGCCAGCGGGGTCTGCGTGGTGGTCGGCAGCGGCGTCGACGGCGTGATCGCGACCGGTGTCTGGGTCAGCTGCGGCACCAGAAACACTGCCGACGCCTGCAGCGTCACGACGCCGGTCGGCCCGCCCCACAGATTGCGGAGGACCGGCGTGTACAGGCTGTGGTCGTACCGCAGCGTCACTTTCACCGCCTGCGCCGGGCTGGCCGGATAGGTCACCGCGAGGTAGCCTGGCGTGGCGCTCAGGCCAGCGAGGTCGGCCGCCGACGCCTTGACGGTGGCGTCGATCGTGGTCAGCGGCACCGCGCTGACGCCGTTCTGGCCCCACGCCGTCGCGGCGACCCGCGCCCCGTCGCGCGCCGCCTGCTGCAGCACGACCTGCTCGCGCAAGACCGCGCCGCCGTCCCACGCCGCCATCGCCAGCAAAATCAAGATGGGTGCCACCAACGCCAGCTCGATGAGTGACTGGCCACCCGCACGTATACGGATGCCTCACTCTGGCAGTGGCAAGTCCACGCGTCATGAAGTTCGGTCATCGACCGGCACGCGAAGTGCAGCCACCCACCAACAGGTTGGTCCAGTGTCCACTACGAGCTCGAAGTGCATTCTTGTCGTCGATGACGAGGACGCCATCCGCGATGTGATTGCCGAGACCCTCGAGCTCGAGGGCTACCGCGTCGAAAAAGCCGCCGACGGCAACGCCGCGCTGGCCATGGTCAAAGCGACGCAACCCGACGCCATCGTGCTGGATCTGATGATGCCTGGCATGGACGGCTGGACCTTCCTCAAGGTGTGCCGCCGAGACGACCTGTGCAGCTGCACGCCGATCATGGTGATGTCGGCGTATCGCAAGCTCGGCGAGGCCACGCGCGACCTGCACGTGCAAGCGTGCCTGGAAAAACCGTTCGATCTCGACGTCTTTCTCCGCGCCATCGAGCGATTGCTGCGCGCGGCGCCGGTCGCGCGTCCCCGCTTCGGGTTCTAGACCGGCGCCGCGAGCGTGGCGAGATCGAGGCCCAGCAACCGGGCCGCGTTCGTGAACAGCAGTTTTTCTTCGAGCGTGCGACCAAGTCGAAGATCCAGGATGCCCTGGAGCGCGGTTTCGAAGCGATACGGGATGTTTGGGAAATCACTTCCAAAGACCACCCGGTCTTGAAATTCGATGACCCGGCGTATCGGCGGCGGACCGCCAAGGAACTTGTTGAACACCATCGCCGTATCCAGGTAGAGACCGTCGTACAGCCCACACAGGTCGAAGAAGGCGTCGAACTCGTCCGCGCCAGCATGGGCGACGACGACCTGGAGACGCGGATAACGACGCATCAACCGCCCGAACGGTCGCGAGCCGATGTGCTCACTTGCCTCAGGCCGACGGCCGGCGTGAATCAGCAGCAGCGCCCCGTATTCAATGGCGCGTTCGTACAGCGGATCCAGGCGCGGATCCTCGAGCCCGAACTGCCCGACCTGGGGGTGCAGCTTGGCTCCGCGCAGCCCGAGCCGAACGAAGGCCTCGTCCGCCAGTTCCGGCACCAGGGCGTCATCCTCGGGATGGAACGTCCCAAAGCCAATGGCGTGCGGCGCAAACGTTGCCTGGACATTGGCCACCCAGTGGTTCAGCGAGCGGCTCATGCCCGCCCGATGCGCGTACGGCATGAACACAAAGCGACTCACCCCGCTGGTGAGCAGGGTCTCGACAAGCTCTTCGATTGGCCCTTCGTAGTGCGGGCGCCACAAGTGGGCATGGAAATACGCGCGCACGGCCTGGAACAGCCGCTCGGGCATGAGATGCGTGTGGATGTCGATCAGCGGAAACGGAAGCGCCGCGCTCTCGGCCAACTGGTCACCCGTAAATGGGTGTCAGCCAATCGCGATAACGCGGATCTTCGCCGCGCACCGCGCGGAAGTACAGGTCTTGCAGCTGAAGGGTGTGGCGTCCCACGCGGCCATCCCCAACCGCGCGATGATCGACCTCGATGACCGGCGTGATCTGCGCGCCAGTACCGCACAGCACCAGCTCGTCGCAGGTATACAGCTCGGTGCGATCGATCTGACGTTCGACCACCGGGATGCCGAGCTCGTCGCGAATGAGGCCGATCACCTGCTTGCGGGTAATCCCTTCGAGAATGTCCTCGGTCACCGGCGGCGTGCTGAAGACGCCGTCGCGGAACATGAACAGGTTTTCGGCCGACCCTTCGCTGACGTGGCCATCCTGGCTCAGCATGATCGCCTCGTCATAGCCATTGTCCAGCGCCTCCGACTTGGCGAGGGCCGAGTTGACGTACGACCCGCTGATCTTTGCCCGCGCGGGAATGGCTCCGTCGGAGATCCGGCGCCAGGTGCTGACCATACAGCGAATGCCGTCGCCGGCGATGTACTGGCCGAGCGGCGCGGTGTAGATCAGGAAACTCTGCTCCATCCCGTGCAAGCGGACGCCGATCTCTTCGGCCGAGACGAACACAAATGGACGGATATAGGTATCGGTCCGCGCCTCGTTGCGGCGGAGAATCTCGGCGGTCCAGCGGATGAGCTCGTCATTGGTATACGGGAACTCCAGTTGCAAGATGGCCGCGGAGCGACGCAAGCGCGAGTAGTGGGCCTCGGCCGCCACCACATACAGCTGACCCTGGGCCGCGTTCCAGTAGGCTCGAATGCCCTCGAAGCAGCCGGTGCCGTAGTGCAGGGCGTGCGTCATCACCCCGATGTGCACGTCGTGGTAGCGGACCATCTCACCATCAAAAAAGACCCAGCTATTGGGGTGGCGCGACCGCGTCCGCGCAATTGGGGCGACTTCAGTTTCCATTGCGTATCAGCGTAACTCAGTAGTCTGCCCTCACGGCGTCTAGCGCGGATGTGAGCCGAGGGTGAGCCTGTGGACACGTGGCTGCTTCAGGCTCAGTACGCCCAGCGCCAGTGGCCCGACGATCGCAAGGTACGCGGCGGCCTGGAGTGCCAGGGACTCGTAGGGCGGAAAGACACCCATAACCCACAGGTAGATGAACACGAAGTACTGCAACAGTCCGCCCAGGCTCAGCAACGCGACTTCGAGATGGCGACGCGGCGCGGCGAGGGCGGCACCGAGGCCGAGCGGCCAGACGACGTACCAGGCCTGAAACCACGTCGTGGCCAGGAGCAGGCCGCCCAGGAGGGTGAAGTACGCCAGCCGCAGGATGTCCGATGACGAGTCAGTTCGGGTTGCCTGCCAGAGCGCGACGAGGGCCACCACCGCGAAGCCGCCGAGCGAGGTCCAGCGGGCGGCGGCCGTGGCGTCCGGCAGGCCGACGCTGGGCGCCAGGGCCAGGCGCAGCACGCTACCCAGCGAGGCCGTAAACAGGTCGGTGCGCTTCAACGCCGTCAGGGTGTTGAGCCCTTCCCAGAACGGACGGTAGACGGCGACGGCCAACACCAGCGCCAGCAGCCCGCCTTCTACGGCGCGGGCGCGATTGCGATGCCACAGGCCGATGAACAGCACCGGCGCCATCAACCCCACCGGGATTTTGACGAGTACACCCGCGGCGATGGCGGGCAGCACCAGGAGATCCAGGCGCGCGACGAACAGCCAGGCGGCGCCCAGCCCCAGCAGCATCATCACGCCGTCGTTATGGGCGTTGCCGACCATCTCCCACAGCAGCATGGGATTCCAGAGATACAGGTAGGCGCTGGCGCGCGCCATGGGCGGCTCGGCGCCCAGTCGCCTGGCTATGGCGAAGACGAGCCCCGCACCCGCGAGGTGGGCCAGGACGGCCACGCCCTTGTACAGCAGGACCTCCACCAGCAGATCGCCCCTTGCCAGCAGGGCCAGCGCGCCGTTCAGCAAGACCCAGACGGGCCCGTACTGCGACGGCTCGCTGGGAAACGCCAGATACGGAATGATGGGGTCGTACGGGAACAGGTCGGGCGCGATGATGAGCGGGTTGACGTGGTGTAGCGCCAGCACCCGCCCGTGGGCCACGTACCCGAAGACGTCGACCGCGGTCGCCGGGTACGCCCAGACCAGTTCGAAGCAAAAGCACGCGCCGCAGGCGAAGACGAACGCCAGCCTTACCGACCCACGCGCAACCATTCGATAGCCGAGCGCGTAGAGCAGATACAGGCCCAGGATGAGCTGCAAATAAAGCAGCGCCGCCGGCCACTGGTAGCCCGTGATCTTGCCCAGATCCAGCAGCGGCGTATACAGGTTGTCCGGCAGCAGCGGCACCCACAGCGCCCACACCGCATACAGCACCGCCGTCGCCACGGCGACTGCCACGAAGGCCATCGCCGCTTAGCGTAAGGGAGCAGCGTTGGCTCGGTGCCTACCCGCCGCTCGCGCAGCTCGCGGCGCCATCAGTCTTTCACCGATTTGGGGAGTCAGTACCCGGCCGCCGCACGATCCGACGCACGTTATCGATGAATTCTTGAACACGCATCATGTGCGCGACGTGTGCACCTTATCGATGAATTCTTGAAACACGCTTTAATGCGCGCGACGTGTGCACCGACCGCATTGGGGATGCGGAGGATCACTTTGCGAACTCTTGGAACGGAGCCGCGAGCCGCGCGAGCGGCGGGTAGGCAGGATCTCCGCTACTCTCTCGGAGATGGCTCCTCAGAAAGCTCGCCGCCGGGGTGTGGTGGCCGATGACCTGTATCGACTGCGGTTTGTGGGGGATCCACAGATCAGCCCCGACGGTTCGCTCGTAACGTACGTGGTCAGCTGGGTTGATCCTGCGGATCACACGCGCTACCGCTCGCAGCTCATGCTGGCGGACTTTGACGCCAGCAAGCCGCCGCGCGCGCTGACCAGCGGCCTCCACCGCGACAGTGCGCCGCGCTGGTCGCCGGACGGCGGCTCGCTGGCCTTCCTCTCCGACCGCGTCGACGCGAAGTCCCAGCTCTTCGTGCTGCCCCTGCAAGGCGGCGAGCCGCGCCAACTCACGTCACTCAAACGCGGCGCGGGCGTACCCGTCTGGTCGCCGACCGGCGACCGAATCGCGTTCAGCGCGCGGGTCGACATCGAGGCCATCGCCAGGCAAGAGGGCCAGTCGGACGACAAAGCCAAACCGCCACGCGTCAAGCTCATCACGCGCATCCGTCACAAGGGCGACGGCGAGGGCTTCTTCGAGGCCCTGCGCAAACACCTGTTCGTCCTCGACGCGAGTCGCCAGAAGGAACCCCTCCAGATCACCGACGGCGATTGGGACGACGCCGAACCGACGTGGTCGCCTGATGGAAAGCTGGTGGCGTTCACGTCGAACCGTGAGCGCGACCGCGATACGAGTCTGCTGACTGACGTCTGGGCGGTGCCCAGCGCCGGCGGTCGCGCCAGGCGCCTGACGCGGCATCGTGGCCAGGCGAGCGTGCCCGTCTTCTCGCCAGACGGACGCGAGGTGGCCTATCTCGGCCACGAACGCGGTTGGACGTATGGCGCGCGGACCGAATTACGCGCCGTACCCGTCGAGGGTGGCGATTCGCGCCCGATCGCCGGCGACTTTGACGCCGAGCTGGGCAACGCCGCGTTGTCCGATGCCCGCGACCCATTCGCCGCGCAGCCGCCGGCGTGGGACGCGAGCGGGCGGAGCCTGCTCAACCTGGTGTCACGCAACGGGCGGGTGGAGGTGGTCCGGTTTGACGCGGCCGGACAAGCGCCACCGGCGGTCGTGCTCGGCGGCGACCGTGAAATCTGCGCCTTCAGCGTGGCCCGGGACGGTCAACACCTGGCGTGCGTGGTCTCCGACCCGACGCACCCCTACGAAGTTGTCGCCGCGACCGCGAACGGTGCAGAGCGCCGCGTGAGCCACGAGAACGACGCGCTACTCGACACCCTCGAAGTGACGTGCGCCGAGCCGTTTCAGGTCAGCAGTACCGACGGCCAGGTTGTCCACGGCTGGCTGATGAAGCCGCCCGGGTCGGCGAGCAAGAAGAAGTTGCCGCTGATCCTCGAGGTCCACGGTGGACCCGAGACGATGTACGCCGCCACCTTCATGCACGAATTTCAAGCGTTGGCCGCACGCGGGTATGCCGTGCTGTACACCAATCCGCGTGGCAGCAAGGGCTACGGCGAGGCCTTTACCTCGCGGATTTTTGCCGACTGGGGCAATCAGGACGCCGCGGACTGCATGGCCGCGGTGGACGCCGCCTGCCAGTGGAAGTGGGTGGATACGTCTCGAGTCGGCCTGACCGGTGGCTCGTATGGCGGGTTCATGACTGCCTGGCTGGTCGGCCACACCAATCGTTTCCGCGCCGCGGTCTCACAGCGTGGTTGCTACAACTTCGCGTCGTTCTATGGCACCTCAGATATTGGTCCGTGGTTCGGCGACTACATCCTGGGCGGGCCGGTGTACGAGCGCGAGGCGCTGTACCGCGAGCGCTCGCCGCTGACGTACGCGCGCGACATGCGCACCCCGCTGCTGCTCATCCACAGCGAGCAGGACCTGCGGTGTCCGATCGAACAGGCCGAGCAGTTGTTCGTCCAGCTACGTCGGATCGGCAAGGTCGAAGTCGAGATGGTCCGGTTTCCCGAGGAGAGCCACAACCTCAGCCGCTCCGGCCGGCCCGATCGCCGCATCGAGCGGCTCGAGCGGATCTACGGCTGGTTCGATGCTCACATGTAGTTCTATCGACAGAGCGGGGTCGGGGGAGCCCTGCGGGCCCCCCGCCGCCAGTCGCTGCTCCGCTCGCTGCGCTCGCTGCGCGCTCCTTCCCGCGGCGACCCCCCGCTTAAGAACATCCTGACGGGTACTCCGACGCCGGAATCCGGCCTTTGCAAAGATCCTCTGAGGCTGCGCAACGGCAAGCCCGGGCCGGCCCTGCTCGAGTTGCCACGGGACGTTGGTGCGGGCGAGATCGACCAGTCGACGTTGGTTTTTTTGCTCGAGTTGCCACGGGACGTTGGTGCGGGCGAGATCGACCAGTCGACGTTGGTTTTTCTTGCCGGTCTCGAACGAGCGAGCGAAGCGATGCGGAGCCCCGGAGCGTCAGTGGTGGAACAGGCGAAGGCCGGTGTGGACCATCACCATGCCGTACTCGTCGCACGCGGCGACGATGCTGGCGGAGCGCATCGCGCCGCCGGGCTCTACGATGTACTGGACTCCGCTCGCGTGGGCGCGGTCGACATTGTCTCGGAAGGGGATGTAGGCATCTGAGCCCATGACGACGCCATTGAGGCGGCTCAGCCAGGCGCGTTTCTGATCGTGCGACAGCCGCCGAGGTACCGCTGAAAACGCGTCGCGCCAGGCGGCCTCTTCGGCGGCGGTGAGGTCGTCGCGCAGGTACTGGTCGATCGCGTTGTCGCGATCGACCCGGTCGAGGTCCGGACGAAACGGCAGACTGAGGACGTTGGGATGCTGTCGCAAATACCACGTGTCGGCCTTGGCGGCGGCCAGGCGCGTGCAGTGGATGCGCGACTGCTGGCCGGCGCCATTGCCAATGACCTGGCCCTCCGCAACCAGGCAAACCGAATTGGATTGCGTGTATTTCAGGGTGATAAGCGCCAGCAGCATGTCGCGGCGGGCAGCGTCGGGGATTTCGCGTCGGCGGGTGACGACGTTGTTCAGCAGGGCTTCGCCGGGGATGACGGCGTTGCGCTGCTGGTCGAAGTTGATCCCGAAGACCTGGCGCGTTTCGATCGCCGGGGGTGCGTACACCGGGTCGATCTGCAGCACCGTGTAGCGGCCGCCGCGCTTGGCTTTCAGGAGGTCGAGGGCAGCCGGGTCAAACGCCGGCGCAATCACTCCGTCGGATACTTCGCGCCGCAACAGCCGCGCGGTCTCGACGTCGACCGGGTCACTCAGCGCGACCCAATCGCCATACGAGCACACGCGGTCGGCGCCGCGGGCTCGGGCATACGCCATCGCCAGCGGAGTCAGGTCCGCGGCGCCGACGAAATATGCCTGCCGCAGCGCGTCGCTGAGCGGCACACCAATCGCCGCACCCGCCGGACTGACGTGCTTGAACGAGGCCGCGGCCGGCAGACCAAGCGTCGCGCGAAGCTCGCGCACCAGCTGCCACGAATTCAGTGCATCCAACAGGTTGATGTAGCCCGGCGCACCATTGAGCACCTGGAACGGCAACGGCCGGTCGGTCCAGACACGGGCGGGCGTCTGATGTGGGTTGACTCCGTAGCGGAGCTGGAGCTCGCGCGCGTCCCTAGTGGCGATAGTGGCGCTCGCCGGTGAAGATCATGGCCATGCCGTGCCGGTTGACGGCGCGGATCAGCTCCGGGTCGCGGGTCGAGCCGCCGGGTTGGATGACGGCGGTGACACCGGCGTCGGCGGCCCGCTCGATCGCGTCGATGAACGGAAAGAATCCGTCCGAGGCAAGGACGGAGCCCCGCGCGCGATCGCCCGCCTTCCGGAGCGCGAGGTCCACCGCGTCCTGCCGGTTCGGCTGGCCGGAGCCATATCCGACCAGTGACAGACCTTTCGCCAGCACGACCCCGTTGGAGGTGACGTATTTGACCGCCCGCCAGGCGAACTGGAGTGACGTGAGCTCCTCCAGCACCGGATGGCGATGGCTGGCCACTTTGGGAGTGAATGGTTGGCCCGGCAGAGCGTCGCGCGTCTGGACCAGAAACCCGCCCATCAGGCGTTTGTAGTCGAGCTCACCCGGAAACCGGCCGGAGCCGTTCGGGCCGTGCGCACTCGGATCCGAGTGGGTGGCGAATACCCGCAGGTCGGCCTTTGGCCGCAGCAACTCCAGTGCTTCCGGGGTGTAATCGGGCGCGACGAGGTCTTCGAAAAACACCGACGCGATCTCGCGGGCAGCCTCGTCGTCGATGACGTGGTTGGCGGCGACGGCGCTGCCGAAGGCGGTCTGCGGATCGGTCGCCAGCGCCTTGCGGAACGCGTCGGCGACCGAGTCGCCGAGACTGAGTCCGCACAGATTGCCGTGCTTGACGATCGCCACGCAGATGGAGGTGAAGTCGGAGACCGCCTGCCAGGCCAGATCGGCATCGTAGGTGTTGTTGAATGTCGGCGCGTCGCCGTGCAGTTGGACGGCCGTGGCGATGCCCGCCGGGCGGGGCCGTGGCGACGCCTCGGCGTAGAAAGCCGCGAGCTGGTGCGGATTTTCGCCCGACCGCATGTCGGCGATCCTCGACAGCGCCAGCGTGTACTCCGCTGGAAAGATGTCGTCGTGCGGCCGCAGGTAGCTCGCGACGTGGGTGTCGTAGATGGCGCAGTGCTGGAAGGCCTTGGCGGCCAGGCGCCGCCGCGTATCCGCACTGGCGCCCTCGCCCCGTCGCAGTTCTTCGAGGACGCGGACGTAGTCGTGGGGGTCGCACACGGCCAGGACGCTCGGGAAGTTCTTGGCCGCGGCGCGAAGCAGCGTGTGTCCGCCGATATCGATGTTGTCGAGTGCGACCGACAGTCGCGAGCCGTTGTCTCTGGCGGCCTCGAGAAACGGGTACAGGTTGGAAGCGACGAGATCAAACGGCTTCAGACCATGCTGGGCTAACTCCTCGAGGTGGCCTGGCTGGTCGCGCAGCGCCAGGATGCCCGCGTGGACGGCCGGGTGGAGCGTCTTGACGCGCCCGCCGAGCATTTCGGGAAAGCCCGTCAGTTGCTCAATGCCAACCACCGCGACGCCCGCGCCGCGCAGCAAGGCCTCGGTCCCGCCAGTCGAATACAGCTCGAAGCCTAGCGCTTCGAGCCCACGGGCGAAGTCCACGACGCCGGTCTTGTCGTAGACCGAAAGAAGTGCACGCAACGGTCTCAAGATCGTATCACGCGTGCACGGCGACCCTCGATCTTGAGGCGGCCCTCGGCAAACGCGCGGACCGCCACCGGCAGCAGGCGATGCTCCTGTTCGCGAATGCGGGCGTGCAGCGAGGCGACGTCGTCCTCGTCACGCACCTCGACACACTGCTGCAGGAGGATCGGGCCGCTGTCCAGGTCGTTCGTAACCAGGTGCACGGTGCAGCCCGCGATCTTGACGCCGTGCGCGAGCGCCTGCTCGACGGCGTGCATGGTGCCGCCGAACGCCGGCAGCAACGACGGATGGGTGTTCAGCATCCGTCCGCTATACGCGGCCACAAACTCGGGAACGAGGATCTCGTCGAAGCCGGCCAGCACGACGAGGTCGACCCGTTCAGTCTGGAACGCCTGCAGGAGCATGGTTTGCCGTACCGCCCGGCCAGGGGCGGCGGCGCGATCGGCCAGGCAGACGGGCACGCCGGCCGCTTCCGCGCGGCCAATCGCCGCGGCCCCGGCGCGGTTACAGCCGACGATCACGATCTCCGCCGGGAAGCCAGGCGCCGCGCACGCGTCGAGCAGCGCCTGCAGGTTGGTGCCGCCCCCGGAGACCAGCACGCCAACGCGGAGCGTCATCCTCGCCGGATGATGACCTGCTCGGCCTGACGGGCGACCACGCGGCCCACCTCGATCGCTGTCGGACATTGGTCCCGAGCGTCCAACGTGGGGGGCCCGACGAACAGCATGCCGAGCCCCAGATTGAAGACGCGGAGCATCTCGTCGGACGAGAGCTGGCCGAGATCCTGGAGCAACCCGAAGATGGGTGGCACCGGCCAGGAGCCGTAGTCGAGCTCGACCGAGACGGTCGGCGGCAGGACGCGGGGCAGGTTGCCGCCGATGCCGCCGCCAGTGATGTGCGCGATCGCCTTCAGCTCGGGCAGGACGGGCTTCAGCGCCGCGTAGTACGACGGATGGGGCATCAACAACGCATCACCCAGGGGCTGTCCCAGGCGTTCGTTCGGATCGGCGGCAAGATCCAACCCGGCGACGACGCGCCGGGCCAGGCTGTAGCCGTTGGTGTGCAGGCCCGTCGACGGCAACCCCCAGACGCGATCCCCCGCTGCGACGCGCGACCCGTCGACAATGCTGCCGCGCTCCACGACGCCGACGACCGTGCCGGCCAGGTCCATATGGCCGGCGGCGTAGATGTCGGGCAGTTGCGACGTCTCACCCCCGAGCAGCGCGCAGCCATTCTCGCGGCACGCCGCGGCCATGCCGGCCACCAGCGCGTCCATGGTGGATTGCTCGATCGCGTGCACGCCGACGTAGTCCAGAAAGAACAGCGGTCGGGCGCCGGTGGTGAGCACGTCGTCAACCGATAGGTTCACCAGGTCGCGCCCCAGGACGTCGTAGCGCCCGAGCTGGAGTCCGAGCAGCACCTTGCTGCCCACGCCGTCGGTGCTCGCCACGAGCACCGGGTCGCGCACGTCGGTGAGATGAAACAGCCCCGCGAACGCGCCAAAGTCGCCGAGCACCGACGGCCCATGCGTCGACCGCACGTGCTCGCCGATGCTGCGGACGTTCCGTTCCGCCGCCGCGATGTCGACGCCGGCCGCCGCGTAGCTCAGCGTCATACCTTTTCCAGCGCCAGCTTCTCCAGAACCCCGTCGATGGGCATCGGGTACCGGCCGTGGAAGCAGGCGTTGCACAGCCCTTGCTCCGGCAGGGCGATCGCTTTGACCAGGCCATCGAGACTCAGGTAGCCGAGTGAGTCCGCGCCGACCTCGACCCGAATCTGGTCGACCGTGTGGTTGTGGGCGATCAGGGTGTCTTCGGGAGCCGTGTCCAGCCCGAAGTGGCAGGCGTAGCGAATGGGCGGTGCGCAGATGCGCAGGTGGATTTCGGCGGCGCCCGCGCGGCGCAGCATGGCCACGATGCGCGGAGTCGTCGTCCCGCGCACGATGCTGTCGTCGACCAGCGCGATCCGCCGGCCGCGCAAGACCTCCGGGAGCGGATTGAACTTCAGGTCGACGCCGTCTTCGCGTTGTTGCTGCTGGGGCTGGATGAAGGTGCGCCCGATGTAGCGGTTCTTGACGAGGCCCTCCCGGTACGGCAGCCCCGCCGCCCGCGCAAAGCCAATCGCGGCGGGCGTCGCCGAGTCGGGGACCGGCATCACGAAGTCAGCCTCGACCGGGTGCTCGCGCGCCAGTTCTTCACCCATTCGCTCGCGGGTGGAGTACACGAGCTGGCCGTCGATCAGGCTGTCGGGCCGAGCAAAGTAGATGAACTCGAACGAGCAGCCGGCCCGACTTCCGGTCCGTGACGAGAACGACTCCGAATGCACGCCGTCGGCGCCAATCGACAGCAGCTCACCGGGCGCGACCTCGCGGATCAACTGGGCGCCGATGGTGTCCAGGGCGCAGCTCTCGGACGCCACCGCCCAGCCGTCGGCCAGCCTGCCGAGCACCATCGGCCGGATCCCCCACGGGTCCCGCGCGGCATACACCCGGTCGCGCGTCAGCATGACCAGGCAGAACGCGCCTCTGAGCTTTGCCAGAACCGGCTTCATCCGCGTCGGCCAATCGGCGCCAGGCGCGTGGGCGATCAGGTGCGCGATGAGCTCGGAATCGGTCGACGTGCGGGGCCTGATCCCCAGGCGCTCGACTGCTGAGCGCACCTCGTCGACGTTCACCAGATTGCCGTTGTGGGCCAGCGCCAGGCTGCCGAGGCGCTGCTCGGCACCTTCGGGCGGCCGCGACCCGACGACGAAGGGCTGCGCGTTTTCGGCCCGGCTCGAGCCGGTCGTCGAATACCGGGTGTGGCCGATGCTCAGCCAGCCACCCAGTTTCGACAGGTCGCGCTCGTGGAAGACCTGGCTGACCAGCCCCATGCCCGTCAAATTGCTGAGGTTCTCGCCGTCGGCGGTGCAGATACCGGCGCTCTCCTGTCCGCGATGCTGGAGCGCGTACAGCGCGAAAAACGCCAGGCGCGCTGGTTCGGCCGCCCGGGTCATGATCGCGACGACGCCGCACGCTTCGCGCGGCTTCACGCGTCCTGCTCCCAGGCGGCACGCAGCTTCTGCAGGGTGACGTTCAATGCCCCGTCGATGCTGAGCCGGTCTCCGCCGGTCGAGCCGGCGACGGACGCGGCCACGGCGTGCCTGGCCGCCAGGCCGAGGACGGCGCCCACATCGTGTGGCCGACACGTGACCACGGCGCGACCCTGGTCTTCCGAGAACAGCGCGACTTCGGTACGACTCGATGCGTCCCCGGATACGGCCCGCAGTTGCAGATCCCCTTGCGTGACATCGGGCACTGTGCCCGCTTGCGGGTCAGCCAGCATGTGGACCGAGGCACCCGTGCTACCGAGCAACGCACACTCGGCGAGGGCGACCGCCAGGCCGCCGTCGGCGACGTCCTGGGCCGACCGCAACAGACGCTGCCGCGCGAGGGCGCGCAAGAGATGTCCCAACCGCCGTTCGTCGTCGAGGTCGAGGCGCGGGAAGGCGCCGTCGCCGACGTATTCGCTCGCGCCCAGGCTGCGCGGTGCTTCGCCGAGCAGAATCACGCTGTTTCCAGGCGAGAAGGCGGCGGGGACGGCCAGCGCGACGTCCTCGAGCAGGCCAACCATGCCGACCGTGGGCGTGGGCGGGATGGCTCGGCCGGCGGTCTCGTTGTACAGGCTGACGTTGCCGCTGACGACGGGCACGTCGAGGGCTCGGCACGCCTCGGCCAGTCCGCCGACGGCCTCGCTCAGCTGCCAGGCGACCGCCGGCTTTTCAGGGTTGCCGAAGTTGAGGCAATCGGTCACGGCGATGGGCTGTGCCCCGACGCAGGCGAGGTTCCGGGCGGCCTCGGCGACGGCCTGCGCCGCACCCTGGCGCGGATCGAGACGGGTATAGCGCGGATTGCAGTCGGTGGTCAGGGCGAGGCCTTTGGTGGTGCCTTCGACGCGGACAATGGCGGCGCCACCGCCGGGGCCGAGGACGGTGTTGGCCTGGACGGTCGAATCATACTGGCGGAAGGCGTACCTTTTACTTTTCAAGTTCGGCGAGTTCAGCAGACTTAGCAGTGCGGTCGCCATGTTCGTACGGGTCGGGGGAGCCTGCGGCCCCCCGCCGCCAGTCGCTGCTTCGCTCGCGGGCTCGCTGCGCGCTCCTTCCCGCGGCGACCCCCCGCTTAAGAACCGAGCTGACCGGTGCGCCGACGCTACGGGGCCAGCTGCGTGCGCCTCTGCGTTGCCGATGGGGTTGTCAGCTGGGCCCCTGCTCGCGGCGACGGGAAAATGCGGTACAGCGTCCGGCGGCTGGGCGTGGAGGTCGTAGGCGGGGACGTCGTCGGTGAGCAGCGCGACGGGCAACTGCGCGACCGTCTCAGTTCCATCGCGGACGCTGATCAGGCCATCGTCGGTGACCTGGCCGATGACCTCGGCGTGCAGGTCCCAGCGCGCGAAGTGGCGGCACACGTCGTCCTGGCTCCCGTCGCGCACCAGCAGCAGCATGCGCTCCTGCGACTCGGACAGCATGACTTCGAACGGCGTGAGCCCGGTCTCGCGGCGTGGCACGCGGCCGACGTCGACCGCGACCCCCAGGCCGCCCCGGGCGGCCATCTCGACCGCCGACGACGTCAGCCCGGCCGCGCCCAGGTCCTGCATCGCGAGTACCGCGTCCGTGCATTCGAGCACCGCCAGGCAGGCCTCGAGCAGCAGTTTCTCCAGGAAGGGATTGCCCACCTGGACGACCCCGCGGTGACTGGCCTCGGGATCGTCGTTCGAGGCGAACGCGGCGCCTTGCAATCCGTCGCGACCGGTGTCGGCGCCAACCAGCAGCAACGGATTGCCGGGGCCAGTTGCCCGCGCGCGGGTCAGCCGCCCGATCGGCGCAACGCCGACGCACATCGCGTTCACGATCGGGTTGCCGGTGTAGCCAGCATCGAAACTGATCTCGCCGCCGACCGTGGGGACGCCAATACAGTTGCCGTAATGCGCAATGCCGCCGACGACCCCTCCCAGGAGATAGTGCGTGCGCGGGTCAGACGGATCGCCGAACCGCAGGGAGTCGAGCAGCGCGACCGGCCGCGCCCCCATCGTGAAGATGTCGCGAAGGATGCCGCCAACACCCGTCGCGGCGCCCTGGAACGGCTCGACGGCGCTCGGGTGGTTGTGCGACTCCATCTTGAGCACCACCGCCAGACCGTCACCGATGTCGACGGCGCCAGCGTTTTCGCCAGGACCCTGCAGCACACGCGGGCCGCTCGTCGGCAGCAGCTTGAGCAGCTTTCGGGAATGCTTGTAGCTGCAGTGCTCGCTCCACATCGCCCCCAGCATGCCCAGCTCGACCAGGTTCGGCGCGCGCCCCAGGCGGGCGACGATCTCGGCATATTCGGCGGGCAGTAAGCCAAACGCGCGCAGATCGGGCTTCAGGGCCGCCGTGATCATCCCGCTGCCTGCCTCGGCGGCGCAGAGCCCGGAGGTGAGCCCAAGCGTGAGCCTGAGGCGGCTGCCGAAGGTTGACGCGTG
The DNA here is from genome assembly GCA_035309865.1 of Chloroflexota bacterium. Classification (GTDB taxonomy): domain Bacteria; phylum Chloroflexota; class UBA6077; order UBA6077; family CF-72; genus CF-72. The sequence goes on along the minus strand of DATGER010000168.1, from coordinate 55,190 downwards.
CTCGAGCGCACGAGCGATTCGAGGAGAAACCGACCGTCGGTGCTGCCCAGCACTGGATCGGCGGCGCGTTCGGGGTGCGGCATCAGGCCGAAGACGTTGCCAGCGGCGTTGATCACACCCGCGATGTTGTCTCTGGACCCGTTCGGGTTGCTTGTCGGGGTGACGTTGCCGTCGGCATCGCAGTAGCGCAGGACAACACCTTCTGGCTCGGTGGTCGACACGTAGTTGCCCTCGCCGTGGGCGATCGGCAGGCGCAGCACCTGGCCCACCGTGCAGGCACTCGTAAAGGCGGTGTCGGTGCGCTCGACGCGGCACCAGATCCACTCCGAGCGGAATTGCATCGACGCGTTGTGGAGCATCGCGCCCGGGAGCAGGCCAGCCTCGACAAGCACCTGGAAGCCGTTGCAGATCCCGAGCACCAGGCCGCCCTCGGCGCCGAACCGCTGGATGCCTGACATGATCGGCGAAAAACGCGCGATCGCGCCGGCTCGCAAGTGATCACCGTAGGCAAAACCGCCCGGCAGGGCCACCGCCGCGTACCGTCCAACGGGGAACGGCTCGGCGTGCCAGAGGAGATCAACCGGGCACTCGCCGTACGCAGCCAGCTCGCGCAGAGTTTCCCGCTCGCAATTCGTGCCCGGGAATTGCACTACGGCGATGCGGGGCGCGCCAGCCGCCACGTCACCAGTGTACGGGGCGCCGGGCCGCGGTGGGCGCCATCGTGACGTACATATCAAGCGCGGCACGACCGCGCCGGAAGGACCGATTTGCTCTGGGCGGGCGCGAGTGGGCGTCCGATAGTGACGGAGAGATGACGACGCCGGCCAACAGCACGCATGGACATCCTGTCGACATTCACGGTTTCGTGCGACAGTGCGCCTGGTGCCGCCGAATTGCCGACAGTGACGGGAACTATCGGACCGTGTGGGACATTCTCATCCACGGCGCCAGTCACGGCTGCTGCGAAGCCTGCGCAATCCGCTTTCTCAGCCGCGGGATCCAGCGCGTCGCCGCCTGAGCGTCAGGCGCCCGGGGCGAGTGTGAACCAGGGGGCGCCGCCGGTGGCCAGTCGGGCGAGAATGGCCAGCCGGTACTGCGCGTGGGCTTCGGGCGAGTTGAGTTGAACTGAGACCAGCTTCGGCAGGCGCACAGTTCCGCGCAGCCGTGGTGCGGGGTCGTGTGGCTGGCGGTCGGCCGCTTGTTCGGCGCGCATCACCAGGTACGAGCGCGCCAGGCGCGCGCCAGGTCGTTCTGCATTGCGTCGGCGCGGCATGAGCGTTTGCTTCTCGATGGGTCGCGGAAGAAGGTTGCGTTCAGTGTACCTGCCCAGTGCATGCTAGGGTGGAGCGGTATGGTTCCCGAGTTCACCAACGAGCCGTTCACCGACTATCAGGCGCCAGCCAACCGTCAGGCCATGGCGGCCGCGCTGCGCGAGGTCAAGGGTGAATTCGGCCGCCAGTGGCCGCTGCTGATCGGCGGCCAGCACGTCACCACCGATCTGTGGATCGACAGCCTGAATCCGTGTCAGAAGACGCAGGTCGTCGGCCAGGCGGCCCGAGCCGGCCGCGCCGAAGCACAGCAGGCCCTCGACGCGGCCTGGGCGGCGTTCGACGATTGGTCCAGATGGCAGCCGGCCGAGCGGGCCCGATTGCTCTTCAAGGCCGCCGCGCTCATGCGTCGTCGGAAACACGTGTTGAGCGCGACCATGGTCTACGAGGCAGGCAAGACGTGGCCTGAGGCGGACGGCGACACGGCCGAGGCGATCGACTTCCTCGAGTACTACGGTCGCGAAGCCTTCCGTCTGACGTCGCCGCGGCCGCTGCCGCGCCTGGCGGGTGAAGACAACGAGTTGCTGTACAAGCCGCTCGGGGTCGGGGTGGTGATCCCGCCCTGGAACTTCCCGCTCGCGATCACCACGGGCATGACCGCGGCGGCGATCGTCACGGGCAACACCGCGATTCTGAAGCCGGCCAGCCTGACGCCGATCGTCGCGGCCCGCTTCGTCGAGCTGCTGGTGGACGCCGGGCTGCCGCCTGGCGTGGTGAACTTTCTGCCCGGGTCCGGCGGCGAGATCGGCGACTACCTGGTCGGGCATGCGCGGACGCGCTTCGTCAGCTTCACCGGGTCGCGTGAAGTGGGCACGCACATCAACGCGCTGGCTGCTCAGGTACAGCCGGGCCAGCGCTGGCTGAAGCGCGTCGTGGCCGAGATGGGTGGCAAGGACGCCATCATCGTCGACGACACTGCCGACCTCGAGGCGGCCGCGGAGGGCATCACGACCTCGGCGTACGGGTTCCAGGGGCAGAAGTGCTCGGCGGCGTCGCGAGCGATCGTGCTCGAGCCGGTCTATCGGGACGTCGTCGGACGCCTGGCCAGTCGAGCGGAAGCGTTGCGCCAGGGGCCATCCGAAGATCCGTCGAGCCAGATCGCGGCGGTCATTGACGAAAGCCAGCACGCCAAGATCTTGAGCTACGTCGAGGTGGGGCAGCGCGAAGGACGGCTGGTCGTCGGCGGCGAACCGGACGGCTCCGAAGGGTGGTACATCCAACCGACCGTCTTCGCCGACGTTCCGGAAGACGCCCGGCTGGCCCAGGAAGAGATCTTCGGGCCATTACTCTCGGTGATTCGGGCGCGTGACTATGCGCACGCGCTGGCCATCGCCAACAACACCGAGTTCGGGTTGACCGGCGGCGTCTACTCGCGCGACCGTCGCCACCTGGAGCAGGCGCGGGCCGAATTCGAGGTCGGCAACCTGTATTTCAATCGCAAAATCACCGGCGCGATGGTCGGCGCCCAGCCGTTTGGGGGCTTCAACATGTCGGGCACGGACTCCAAAGCGGGCGGGCCGGATTATTTGCAATTGTTCGTCGAAGCGAAGGTGGTCGTCGAGCGCTTCTAAAGCTTGCGTGCCTTTGACTATTACGGGTCGCCGCAGGCGATTTAAGTTAGGCCCGCCGCAGGCGATGTTAGAACGGTGGCCAGGGGACGTTGCGGTACGGGTCGAGATCAGGAAAGCACGGGTTCGCTAGAAGCCGGTCCAGGCGCTTGTAGACGGCTTCCAGCTCCTGAGGCGCCAATAACGGCAATAAGGCCTCTTCAAGTGCCGTGGTGCGCGCCGGCTCGGAGCGGAGCGCTTTCAATTGCCGGATCAAGTCAGCTGGGATGGGCTCGCCGACGTAGTCCCAGATCACGGTGCGCAGCTTGGGCACCGTGTGAAACGTCAGGCCGTGGTCGATGCCCCAGACGTGGCCGCGGATGTCGAGCAGGCAGTGGCCGCCTTTCCGGTCGGCGTTGTTACTGAGCAGGTCGAAGGCGGCCATCCGCTGCAGGTCGTAGCGATGCGTCTCGCGCAAGCGCTCGTACTGGCCGCTGGCATCCGGGCACGGCTCGACGTACAGCTGCAGACTGCCGATCCCGTGCGGACCATCTTCGCGGACGATCGTGGGCGGCACCAGGTCCCAGCCAAGGTGGCGCGAGAAGACATAGGCGGCGACTTCGCGCTTGTACAGCGTGCCAGACGGGAAATCGCGTAAGGGCACTTCGCCGCGGCGGGGTTTGTACACCCCGTAGCAGCACGTCCCGTCCGCACCTCGCAGCAGCGCCGCGAACGTGTAGTTCGAGCCCCACGGGATCAGCTCGATGCCCTCGATCGTGCCGCGTTGGAGTAAGGCGAACGGATCTTCTGGAAACGGGGCGCGCTCCGACATGATCAACGCGGGTGCCACGGTGGTCGAATTGTAGGTCCGCCACCCGGTCGGGCTCTGCGAAAACGCGCGAACGCTAAGATCACTAGCGTGAGTTCGTTGTCGCGTGTAGAAGACGATTGGCTAGCCGGCTGGTGGAATCTGCGCCGCGGATTTGCCATCGCCAGTCAGCAGCCCGACCTGTACGTGAAGCTGGTTTTGCTCTACTCGCTGCCGCCGCTGGCAGCCGCCGGGCTCGTGCTCTATGCGCCTCGCGACACGATGTGGTACGCGCCGCTGGTCGCGGTACTGCCACTGGTCACCATCGTGGTTGCGCCGGTCGTCCTGATGCACGCCGTCGACGCCGGCAGCTGGGGTGAGCGCATCGGCGTCCTGGAAGCCACCCGCCGCGGCGTGCCGTGGGTCCCGCGCTATATCTGGACCAATGTGCACACGACGGTGCTGTTCTGGGTACCCGTCGGCACGCTGGTCCTGCTCTGGGAGCGCAGTCCGCTGGGAAACTGGGTGCCGCCGCTGGTGTGGGTGGCCGTCATCGGCCTGGTCGCGCTGCACCAGCACGTGCGCACCGTTATGGCGCCGTATCTGGCCGTGCACGGCGACCTCAACGGCACACGCGCGGCATTGACGTCCTGGCAGTTGGGCGGGCGGCACTTCTGGTATCTGCTGGGCACGTTCATCCTGGGCAGCCTGCCGGTGGCGCTGCCGCTCGGCCTGGTGTACCTGCTGGCCGAACGCTTCGGGCCAGACCCGCTGAGCGCGGCACTGCTGGCGGCATCGTGGCAGTTGGCCTGGGTTGGGGTCCAGTCGACGCGGCCGCTGCTGATCACGGCGCTGCACACCGCGTACGAAGATATTTACGCGCCAGCACGCGCTAACTGACCCCCATCGGACGAAGATCAATCATTGGCGCCACAAAAGCGGACGCCGAATACCTGCGCCAATGATTGACACTGCCGGGGGCGCAGCTTATCGTCACCGGCACGACCGCCAGGGGACCGAGGCTTTGAGGGCGGTTGGTGCCGCTCGAAGTGCGTATGGTCTCGGACGGTCACCCGCCAGGGCGGCCAATGAAGGTCGTCCGTTCGCATCGAGGAGGGGCACATGGCCGAGACAAGAACCGTGAGCGTGGGCGTCAACGGAACCACGTACACCCGTGAAGTCGAACCGCGCGACTTGCTGGTGTACTTTCTTCGCGAGGATCTGGGCTTGACCGGAACGCACGTCGGCTGCGACACCAGCCAGTGCGGCGCATGCACCGTCCTCATCGACAACCGACCCGTCAAGTCGTGCACCCTGTTCGCCGTCCAGGCGGACGGGCGCCAGTTGACCACGGTCGAGGGCCTGGCCCAGGACGGCAAGCTGCAGCCCCTGCAAGAGGCCTTCTGGAGCGAGCACGGCCTGCAGTGCGGCTTCTGCACACCGGGCTTCCTCATGACCGCGACCGCTCTGCTGCGGAGCAATCCGAATCCGACCGAGGAACAGATCCGCAAGGGTCTGGAAGGCAACCTGTGCCGCTGCACGGGCTACGCCAATATCGTCAAGGCCGTGCAGGTGGCCAGCGGATCTCTGAAGGCGGCTACGCAAGAGCTCGTCGCCGTACAAGCGAACGGGAGGGCATAGCAGCGTGGCAATCAGCCAGATGATCGGCTCCAGGATTCACCGTCGTGAAGATCCGCACCTGATTACCGGCGGCGGCAGGTACATCGAAGACCTGGCCCGCACGGGTGCCCTGACGATGGTCGTCGTGCGCAGCCCGCACGCCCACGCACGCATCACCCACATCGACACGGCCGCTGCCAGGGCGATGCCAGGCGTGGTCGCGGTACTGCTTGCCGCCGACTTCAAACCGCTGCTGAGTGGCACCCATCCCGTCGCGCCCGCGTTCGTCGCCGAAAAGCACACCGTCCCCGAGCGATTCCCGCTGGCCGACCAGGAGGTGGCTTTCCAGGGTGAGCCAGTGGCCGTCGTATTTGCCGAAAACCGTAAACAGGCCGTCGACGCTGCGCAGGCAGTGGAGGTCGACTACGAGCCGCTGCCGGCGGTCACCGATATCCTCAAAGCCCTGGCGGCCGACAGTCCCAGGGCGCACACCGGCCTCCCGGATAACCTCGCCTGGGATCTCACGTTTTCGCCCGAAGAGGGCGTCAAGGATGCGTTCGCGCAGGCCGAGGTCATCGTCAAAGAGCGGATCCTGCAACAGCGTCTGGCGCCGACGCCCATCGAGACGCGCGGCGTTGTCGCCGAGTACGACCGCTTCGACGATCAGCTCATCATCTGGCTCGGCACGCAGAACCCGCACTTCATCCGTCTGTTTGTGTCGGGCGCGCTGGGCATGCCCGAAACAAAGGTGCGCGTCATTTCGCATGACGTCGGCGGTGGCTTTGGCAGCAAGGTCTGCCCGTACCCCGAGGACTATCTCGTGGCTGCCGCGGCCAAGTTGCTCAAGCGCCCGGTGCGCTGGACTGAGACCCGCACCGAGAGCCTGCAGACGACCACGCATGGTCGCGGCCAGGTCTTTGACCTCGAGTTGGCCGCCAAACGCGACGGGTCGCTCCTGGCCCTCAAGGTCACGCAGTACCTTGACACGGGTGCGTACGTCGGCACCTTCGGCGCCTTCCAGACGTGTGCCTGCCTCCTGGCGGGCGGCGCCTACAAGTGGCCGGGCGGCATTGCCGCGCGCACCATTGGGGTACTCACCAATCGCATCCCGACTGACCCGTACCGTGGTGCTGGCCGTCCGGAGGCAACCCACAACATCGAGCGCATGATCGACATCCTGGCCCAGAAGATCGGTATGGACCCGGCGGCCATCCGCGCCAAGAATTTCGTCCAGCCGGATGAGTTCCCGTGGACGAATAACTTTGGTCTGATGTACGACTCGGGTAACTACCAGGGCGCGCTCGATAAGGCGTTGGGACTCGCCGGCTATGACGACTTCCGCGTGCAGCAGGCGCAAGCGCTGAAGGAGGGCCGCTATCTGGGCGTCGGCGTCTCGTCCTGGATCGAGATTTGCGGTTTCGGTCCGAGCGCGGCCACGGCGCCCGCGACTGGCGGGCTGGGCCTGACCGAGTCAGCCCAGATTCGGATTCATCCGACCGGCACGGCCCAGGTGTTCGTAGGGTCGCACGCCCACGGTCAGGGCCACGAAACGACGTTTGCCCAGATCGCCTCGGACACGCTCGGCCTGCCGTACGAGTCGATCGAAATCCGGCATGGCGATACCGCCGAGGGGCCCGGGTTTGGCTACGGGACCTACGGCAGCCGCAGTCTGGCGGTCGGTGGGATGGCCGTGCGCACGACGGCGCAGCAAATCGTCGTCAAAGCCACGAAGATCGCCGCACACCTGCTGGAGGCGTCGGTCGACGACATCGTCTTCGACCAGGGCCGGTTCCACGTCAAGGGTAACCCGGGCAACGCCAAGACGATGGGCGAGGTCGCCTTCGCGTCCTTTGGCGGGAGCCTGCCCGCGGGCGTCGATCATGGCCTCGAGGCGATTACCTACTTCGACCCCCCCAATTTCGTCTGGCCGTTTGGCACCCACATCTGCCTGGTCGAGGTCGATGCCAGGACCGGCAGCGTCGAATTGCTGAAGTACATTGCCGTCGACGACTGCGGCGTCATCATCAACCCGATGATCGTCGAGGGCCAGGTCCAGGGCGGCATCGCCCAGGGCATCGCGCAGGCGCTGTTCGAAGAGGTGGTCTACGATCCCGATACGGGCCAGTTGTTGACCGGCTCGCTCGCCGACTATCTCGTCCCCACGGCCAATGAGATTCCCACGGCACTCATCGACCGGACCATCACGCCAAGTCCGACCAACGAGCTGGGTGTCAAGGGCATCGGCGAAGCGGGCACGATAGCGTCCAGTGTCGCGGTGATCAACGCGATCGTCGACGCGCTGAAACCTCTCGGGATCACCCACATCGACATGCCCGCGAGCCCGGATCGACTCTGGAAGCTGATTCGCGACGCCCAGCCACAGAACGGAGCCCACGCATGATCCCGGCCGCCTTTACCTATCAACGGCCCTCGTCTGTCGACGAGGCCTCGCGCATGCTCGCGCAGAATGCGGACGCCAAGGTCCTGGCCGGTGGCCACAGCTTGATTCCGCTCATGCGGCTGCGGCTGGCCCAGCCAAGCACCCTGGTGGACATCAACGGCCTCGACCGCGAGCTGGCCTACATCCGCCGCGACAACGGCACGCTGCGCATTGGCGCCCTCACGCGCCACTATCAGATCGAGGAATCCGCGGATGTCCAGCGGTCGGTGCCGCTGCTGGCCGAAGTCGCCGCTGAGGTGGGCGACACCCAGGTCAGGACCATGGGCACGCTCGGCGGGGTCCTGGCCCACGCCGACCCGGCCGGCGACTACGGCGCGCTGGTGCTCATGCTGGACGCGACGATTACCACCAACAAACGCAGCATCGCGGCCCGCGACTTCTTCCGCGGCCTGTTCACGACGCCGCTCGCGGCAGACGAACTGGTTGTTGAAGTTGCCTTCCCCGTGTCGGCGGGACCGCACAAGTACGTGAAGTTCCGCCGACGCATGTCAGACTGGGCGATCGTCGGGGTCGGCGCCCAGAAGCTGGACAATGGCCAGTGGCGGATCGGCATCACCAACGCCGCGCCGACGCCGGTCCGCGCCAGCGGGGTCGAGCAGGCGCTGTCGGGCGGTGCATCGCCGGCCGAAGCATCGCGGCAAGCAACCCAGGGCCTCGATCCCACCGCCGACCTCCGCGGCAGCGCGGAATACAAGCTGAACCTGGCACAGGTGCTCACACAGCGGGCCATCGAGGGAGCCACGTAACTCTCGTTCAGAACGCACGACTGGTCAGGGGAGGCCCGCGGGCAAGCTTGCCGGGTTCCCCTGACCGGTGCTAGTTGTCCTCGGGGATGAGGTCTACCTCGGCTACGAGATCAACGGCGCGTAGGACGGCGCGCGCCGGGTACAGCGTGCGGAGGAAAGCCACGTCGGTGGTGGTGCCGGCGAAGGCGAAGAGGATGGGGCAGTCTGGGACGCGGGGGCAGTTCAGGGCGGCCAGGGCGGCGTTGTAGAGCCACCAGTCATCGGTGACCACTAACGACGGACTCGGCACGCCGACCAGGTGCGGGCCGAAGACACCGGCCTGGACGAAACCAAGCGTCACTTTGCGTTGACCCGGCATGGCGCTGAAGTCGGCGCGCCGCTGGAGTTCCGAGGGCAGGTAGAACAGCAGCCCATTCAGACAGAGGCCGCCGAGCACGATCGCGGCGGCCGCGCGGCTGCGTGCCAGGCGCGCCATGACCTGGGCGCCGCGTCCGGCCAGCAGCAGCAACCACGGCATGGCCTCGAAGTAGTACCGCGGGCCGAGCGCGATGCCGTGATAGAAGTACGCGGCGTACGCAACCACGAAGGCCATGACGCCGCCGGCGGCCAGCGCATCCCACGTCCGGGCGCGGCCGAAGAGAAACGGCAATCCCAGCAACCCGAGCGCGAACAACGGCGGCCAGCCGAAGAGATCGAACTGCAGCAGGGTCAGCAGCTCATCGGTATTGGCCAGGCCCGCCGCGAGGGTATGCCGCGTATGGAAACCGATGCCGTCGCCGAAGCCGAAGTGATCGGTCGGGTTGAAGATCGTCCGCGGCAGTAGCAACGCCGAGCCGGTCAGCGGCGCGTTGTAGAGCAAGTACAGGAGCACCCACGGCAGGCCGGCGGCGACGATCGACGTGAGCGACCGCCAGCGCCGGGTGGCGAGCAGGCGCGCGGCCAACGGCAGGGCGAACAGGACGCTGGACGCCTCGCGAGTCAGGAACCCGGCGCCGAGGAGTGTGCCGGAAAGGGCGTACCAGCGCTCCTTGCCGGCGCGATCGCCAGCGACGAACGCCGCCAGGGCACCGGCGAGCAAGCCGCCGGCAATGGGGTGGCTGAGAAACGAGCCGGCCTGGAAGAGTATGAACGGCGATAGGACCCCCAGGCACAGCACCGCCAGCCCGCAGCGCGGCCCGAAGAGCACGCTCGCGGTCCAGCGGGTCGAGGCCAGGAGCGCCAGACACGCGAGCGGGCCGACCAGCCACTCCAGGCCGACGAGCTGGCCGAGGGCGTACGCGGCCGGCGCCCCGGGCGGGTACTGGCTGAACAGGCGACCGTTGGACAGCACTTCAAAGGGTCCGCGCAGGGCCTGCGCGAGTGGTCCCGCGTCCAGCGCCAGACGGCCCGAGACGAACAGTCTGGCCTGGAACGTGTAGGACATAGCGTCCAGAATGTGGGGCATCTGGTGGTAGAGGCGGGTCGTCACCAGCGCGGCGGCGAGCAGCCAGAGGGGCAGAAGGACATTGGCGAGGCTCCACGGCCAGCGCCCGCCGCTCTTCGGCCCCAGATTTACGTCATCGTGGGCCGGGGTGCCGGACGCGGATCGGCCGCGCCACACCAACGACACGCCGCGTGCGGCGAGCACGACCGCCAGCGCCAGCGCGTCCGCCGCGGCGGCAGAGCGACCTACCAGGTGCAGGAGCTCGGCGGCGAACGGGGCGGGCCGCTCGGGGAAGAACCAGCGCGGCAGGACGTCGGTGCCGCCGTCGCGCTGGATGACCCAGCGGGCGTTGCGTTGGTCGCGGTCGAGCTCGAGCCCTTCGCGGCGTGCGTCGGCTGGCCCATTGAGCCACAGGAACGCCGCGGCCTCAGGCCGTCGCAGCGCCACATCGAGGCGAAAATCCATGGGCAGAGCATTCGCCAGGTCAGCGGACTGGCCCGTCGACAGATCGACCAGCCGCGGGCGTTCCCAGCGGCTGTAGCTCGACTCGTCGCGGAGCCAGGCGTCGAAATGGTATAGCGGCGAGTCGAGCAGACCGGCGAGCGCCGCTGGCTGGCGATCGTCGGTCGACGTTGTGTCGCTGCCGTCAACCTGGTATTCGCGGTCCAGCGGCCCGGGCTGCTGGAGGCTGATCCCGCGCCAACCCGGGCCCAGCACGGACGAGACCGCATGCGGCTGCCCGTCGACGGTGATCTGCAGTGCCGCGCCGTGGCCCTCAATGCTGACCTCAACCGGGAACGCTGCCGGCGCGGCCTCACCCAGCCCAAGCAGCGCCAGGGCGACCAGGCTGGCGACGATGAACGGCCGGCGCTCGTCAGTCCTCAGGCTCAGCCTGGGCGCCTACCTCGACGAACTTGACGCGCGAAGCGCCACAGCGCGGGCACTTGCGAGGCAGCACCCGGTCGACGACTGCCAGGTGGCAGGTCAAGCAGCGCCAGGTCGTCGGCGTCTCTGCAGCGCGGGTGCGGATCGCCCCCGTCTTGTCGGTCATCTCTCGAGGGAGTCTACATGCTCACGACGATCGAATCGGGGGTGGGGCGAAGAAGACGTCCTCCTTGCTCGTCTCGACAGGCTGGACGTCGGTCGCGCCAAGGGCGCGTAGACGTTCGATCAGCGACTGGACCAGGTGCTCGGGGGTCGAGGCGCCCGCGCTGACGCCGACGCGCCGAGCGCCGTCTAGCCAGCCTGGGTCGAGCTCGTCAGCCGTGCCGAGCAGATACCCTCGCGCGCCGGCACTCTCGGCGACTTCGCGGAGACGGTTCGAGTTCGACGAATTGGGTGAACCCAGCACCAGCACAACATCGGCCCGGTGCGCCTGGACCAGGGCCAGCACGGCTTCCTGGCGGTTCTGCGTGGCGTAGCAGACGTCGCCTGCCTCGGGGCCGACCATGGCGGGAAAGCGCCGGCGGAGGGCCTCGACGATGCTCGAGACGTCGTCCAGGCTCAACGTGGTCTGGGTGGAGTACGCCACGCGGTCCGGATCGGGCACCTCGACGCGCTCGACATCCGCCAGGGTCTCGATCAGCCGGACCTGTTGCGGCGCCTCGCCCATGACGCCCTCGACCTCGGGGTGGCCGGCGTGCCCGACGAACAGAATCGCATAGCCGCGCCCGGCGTAGCGCAGGACCGCCGCGTGCACCCGGGCGACCAATGGGCAAGTGGCGTCGAGGGTCACCAGCCCGCGCGCGACGGCCTCGTCGCGGATGGCTGGCGGGATGCCATGCGCCGAGAAGATCGCCATCGAGCCGACCGGGATCTCGCTGGTGTCCTCGACGAAGACGGCGCCCCGGGCGCGCAGATCGTCGACCACCACTTTGTTGTGCACGATCTCGTGGCGCACGTAGACGGGTCGCGCGTCGCCGGCCGCGCGACTCTCCAGGGCCAGCTCAACGGTTCGAATCGCGCGCTCGACGCCCGCGCAAAAACCGCGCGGCGCCGCCAGGAGGACGGTGAACGACATGGGTGTACTTGTCATCTTCGACCATCATCCGCCGACCGCGTCAGATTTATCAGCGCGGCCTCAGGGTCAGCCCGCGAGCCACGGGGTGAGCCCGGTCGGGCGAGGGCTGCCTGGGGCCGTCAGCTGCTCGCCCACAGGTCGCCGACGGTGAAGCCTTCGGGGAAGGGGTCTTCGGCGTCGAGGACGTACTGGCTGATGCTGGTGATCCAGGCGCTGCCGGTGAGGGTGGGGATGACGGCGGGGTGGGGGCCGACGCGGGTTTCCGAGACGAGGCAGCCTATAAAGACGGTGCCGAGGATGCCTTCGTGGCGGAAGGGCTGGTTGAGGGCGAGTTGGCCGCGGGCGTGGAGCGTCGCCATGCGGGCGCACGTGCCGGTGCCGCAGGCGGACCGGTCGAGGACGCCGGTCCAGGTGTCCGGGCGATCCCAGTCGAAGGCGCCGGTCGAGATGACCACGGCGTTGCGCATAGCCGCGTCAGGCGAGTGTGCGGGGCCCGAGAGTTGCGCCACGCTGTAGCCGCGCACGGCGACGTTGTCGGGGTGGACCACCGGAAACTGCTCGCGCGCCGCGGCTTTGATCATTTCGCCGACGCGCACGATCTCGCGGCCTTCTGAAGGCACCAGCCGCAACCCGAGCGCCGCGGCGTCGGCGATCACGTAGAACATGCCGCCATACGCAATATCAACAGTCAGCGTGCCGAGACGCGGCACCTCGAGCGAAACGTCGAGGTGCACCGCGAAGGCAGGCACGTTTCGAAACGTCACGCTCTGCACCTTGCCGTTGGCGACCGCGGCCCGCACCGCGATCAGCCCGGCGGGGGCTTCGAGGACGAGCTCGGTGATCGGCTCACGCATCGGCAGCATGCCCGTCTCGAGCAGCACGGTGGCGACGCAGATGGTGTTGCTGCCGGACATTGGCGGGTAGTCGGTCTGCTCCATGATGACGAAGCCGGCGTCCGCTTCGGGCCGCGTGGGCGGCAGGATCAGGTTGCAGCACAGCCCGGGGTAGCCGCGGGGCTCGCGCAACATGCGCCTGCGCAAGTGGTCGGCGTGCTGTTCGAGGTAGACACGCTTGTCGAACATCGTGGACCCCGGGACGTCGAGGACGCCGCCGACGATGACCCGGCCCGGCTCTCCGCCAGCGTGGACGTCGACGGCCGTGAGCATCCCGCTCAGGCGCATCAGGTCTGGTGCCAGGACATCCGCTCGCCGCGCACGATCCGGGAGCGCCGTTCGTAGCTGCCGGGCCATTCGACGGGCAGGTCGCCGTCGTCGACCATCAACTGGAGCGGGTTGACCCGGGTCTTGAGCGGCAGGTAAATCCGCTGCTTCTTGCGAGCCGCTTCGAACAGCGACATCATCACTTCCTGGACCGCGCGCCCGCGCTCGGCGCCGCTGATCGGGCGTTCGACCTTGCCCTCGACCCAATCGACCGCTTCCTGACACTGGTGGGCCCAGGCGTCGTGCCAGGGTGCCTCGACGCTGACCCAGCCATGCGTGTCGCGGCCCAGATAGCGCACCGTGCCGATCTCGTAGTTGTAGCGAGCGCTTGGACCCTCGGGCATGTACATCGGTGCGTCCGAAGGGATCTCACTGTCCGGATGACGGGTGGTGTCCAACTCCATGATCCCGTCGGTCCCGATGACGCGACACCCCTGGCCAAGCCCGCTCACCAGGTTGCCCATGATCAGAATCGTGGCGCCGTTCGAGCAGCCAGCCAGCCCCAAACACGCGTCCTCAGCTGGGAGGCCGCGTTCGGCCTGGTCGGTCGTGCGCTCGACCGCCCCGGTGACCCACTCGACGCTCGGCTCGTCCATCAGGAACAACGCCAGCCGAATATTGTGCGAGTTAGTGTTGAGGATGTTCCCGCCATCGTCGCACTGGACCTGCAGGACCTTGCCGATGGCGCCCGCGCGCAGCAGCTCGCGGGCCTTGAGCCACGTGGCGTGATGCGGCCGCTGGAACGCGATGACCAGTTTGACGCCGTTGCGCTCGCACGCCGTCAGCATCGCGTCGGCTTCGCCAAGGTCAACCGCCATCGGCTTCTGGCACAGGATCGCCTTCGGCCGCCGCGCGGCCGCGGCGATCACCATCTCGGCGTGCTGCTGATGCCACGAGCACACGTCGACGAAGTCGGGGTGCTCGGCGTCGAGCATCTCGCGGAAATCGGCGTAGCGCTTGTCCTCGGGGACGCCGAAGAAGTCGCCGAACTCACGGCGAGCGTCCGGGTGGGTATCGGCGCAGGCGCCGATCGAGACGGGTTGGCCGGGCACACCCTGCCAGCCGCGGGCGTGGACGCGGGCGATGGTCCCGCAGGCGATGATGGCGGTTCGGTAGGTGGCCATGATCCTCTCTAGTGCAGTGGCAGGTCGACGGCGCGGCCGGTCTGGTTGGACCGATAGGCGGCCTGCACGATTTCGACCGCTCGCTTGCCGTCTTCGCCGACCTGACGTGTTGGCGCGGGCTCGAGTATGCCGCGCGCGTAGTCGTCCCACATGCGCCGAAACTCTGCCGCGCCGTCCGGTTCGACGACCTCCAGGTCGTGCAGCTCGGAGTCGCCGAACAGTCGCGGCGCGATCGCCCACAGCCGGCGGTGGCTCATCGTCAGATAGCCATCGCGACCGTGCAGGCTGATCGAGTGATCGTACGGCCCGTGCGCGATCCCGAAGGTGCAGGTCATCTCGGCGGCGATCCCGTTCTGGAACTTCAACAGTACGACCGCGGTGTCCTCGGCTGACATGTCGACGACCTTGCGGTCGCCGAACAGACAGCTCACTCGGGCGACGTCGCCGAGCAGCCAGCGCAGCGCGTACATCGGGTGGACGGCCTGCGACATCAACACGCCACCCCCGCCGCGCGGGGTCGCGAGCCACGTCTGGACGGTGGGCGGACCTTCGAAGCCGGTGGTCTGCGCCAGCACCACGTCACCGATGTTGCCCTCATGGATCATGCGCTGCATCCGTTCGACGGCCAGACCGTAGACGCGGTTGTGGACCGGGAACAGCCGCCGCCCGACCTCGGCGGCGGCGGCCAGCATGCGGTCGCACTCGGGGAGCGTGGGCGCGAGCGGCTTCTCGCACACCACGTGTTTGCCCGCGCGCAGGGCTTCGGTGACGTATTGCTCGTGCAGGTCGTGGGGCAGCAGCACGCCGACGCACTGGACGGCGTCATCGCCGAGGACCTCGGCCCAGCTCGCGTAGACGCGCGCGATGTGTTCGGCCTCTGCCCGTTCGCGGGCCCGCGCCTGATCCTGGTCGTAGACGCCGATCACCTGGACCGCGTCGCTGCCGCGCAGGGCGGCCAGGTGGACGCGCGCGACCCGTCCCATCCCGACCAGCGCAACTCGTAGTGCCGGCATGTCTTCAGGCCAGGATAGGCTGTCGGCGCGGTTTGACGTCCAGCGCCGTCGCCCGCGCAGGCTCGCAGCCTGACTTGACTGCGCACGTGAATCGGGCGTAGAAAACGTTTCGACTAATCAGTCCACGCGTGGTGCGGGGCTTGAGGAGGAGGGATCACGTGTCTGCGTTGAAACTCGGTTTCAGGGAAGTGCTCTTAAGGGTTGGGGCCTTCGCCTTGATTCTCGGCCCGGTGTTAGCCACCCCGGCGCAAGCCGCGCCAGCCGATCAGCAAGTGGCTCGCAAAGACATTCTGATTATTCCCGGAAACGTCAATATCCCGGCGCCGGACATATGGAACCCGTACATCCCGGGCACCTTCATCCTGCAAGGGATGAACCAGAACCTGATGGAACCGTTGTTCATGTTGAACTATGAGACGGGCAACATCGACGGCTGGCTGGCGTCGGGGTACACGGGCAACGCCGATCAGACCGAGTGGACGGTCACCCTCAAGCCGGGCACCGAGTGGAGCGACGGCTCGCCGCTGACGTCAGATGACGTGGTGTTCACCATCAACATGCTGATCACCCACGCGCCGCTGCTCAACTTCTCGATCCCGATCAAGAAGGAAGTCCAAACAGTCACCGCCGTCGACGATCGCACGATCAAATTCACGCTGAACGCGCCTGATCCGTTCTTCGTCGTCTCGAACCTGGCCGGCACCACGTCGCAGGCCATCGTCCCGGTGCCGAAGAAGGTCTGGCAAAACGTCGACCCGGTCACGTTCAAGAACTCGTGGAACAACGGCTCGGGCGCGATCTTCAGCGGTCCGTACGTCGTCAAGAGTTTCTCGTCGACCGAGTTTGATTACAAGCGCAACGACAACTGGTGGGGCGCCAAGACGGGCGCGTACAAACTGCCGGCGCCGCTTGAAATCCACCGCCCGTGGATCGGCGACGATGCGACCGCCCAACAGATGCTCGCCAGCAACGATTCGGACATCGGCGGCGCCACGACGCCCAGCGTGCAGGCCGCGCTGCTCGCGCAAAACCCGAAGATCCTGCCCTACAGCGGCAACCAGGGGTGGGTGGACCCGTGCCCACGCATGCTCACCCTGAACACCACGATCGCACCGTGGGACAACAAGATCATGCGCCACGCGGTCTCGTATGCGATGGATCGCCAGGCGATTGTGAATGTGGTCTATGAAGGCGCCGGCGGTGCCAGTGCGATCTCCAACTTCATTTTCCCCACGTACAAGGCACTGCAGCCGTACCGCGACGCAGCGTCGGACATCCTCGCCCCCTTAGCCGAGTTCAACCTGGACAAGTCGCATCAGTTGATCGAGAGCCAGGGTTACACGATGGGCGGCGACGGTCATTACGTCGGTCCGGATGGCACCACGCTGTCCCTTGACGTGGTCGGACCGCCATTCATGGAGCCGTGGGGACGCATGGTGGTGCAGCAGTTGCAGGCGGCCGGCGTCGACGCCAATCTGCGGCTCATCGAGTGGGGCATCTTCCGCGACCAGACCGGGCGTGGCAATTTCACCGGGGCGGTCGACTGGGATGGCTGCGGCAGCGTCGTCGAGCCATGGTTCGGGATGAATCGCTACAACAAGACGTACGTCAATCCGATCGGCACGCCGGGCACCGAGAACGTCGACAACACGAACAACGCGGGCCGCTGGTCGAACGACCAGTACTCGGCGCTGATGGACCAGATGGGTAGCCTGCCACTCGGCGACCCGCGAGTCATGGACCTGTACAAGCAGGCCGTGACGATCTGGGCCGACGAAGAGCCCGACATCCCGCTGGTCCAGACGCCTTCGTTGCTGCTCTTCAACTCGACGTACTGGACCAACTGGCCAACGGCCGACAACAACTACATCCAGCCGCCAAGCTGGTGGGAGCACTTCCTGAGAGTGCTCGTCGAGTTGAAGCCTGCCCAGTAACCTCACAAGAGAGGACCTCGAGGGGGGCCGAACAGCCTCCCTTGAGGCCTGGAGGGACTCATCATGCGCGGGCTAGATCTCGGCTACTTCGTGCGCCGCATCGGCATGTTCTTTCTGGTCGTCTTTGTCGCGGCGACGTTCAACTTTTTCATCCCGCGCCTCGCGCCCGGTAACCCGATCGGCGCCATGACCTCGCGCATGGCCAATGCCAGTTCTGGGATCGAAAACGGCAAGGAGCTGTTCGACGCGTATCGCACGCGCTTTGGACTGGATCAACCGCTGTACATCCAGTACGCCAAGTACATGTGGAATACGGTGCGCTTCGACTTTGGCCAATCCCTGGCCGCCTACCCCGCGGACGTGTCGGAAATCATCCGCCCGGCGATTGGGTGGTCCCTGGGCCTGATCGGTACGAGCGTGCTCCTGACCTTCGGGTTCGGGGTAACGATCGGCGCGCTGCTCGCGTGGAAGGGTACGCCCCGCATAGTGCGAGCGTTGCTCCCGATCACCATGATCGGGGGCGTGTTGCCCTATTACCTGCTGGGGATGCTGCTGCTGTATGTCTTTGCGTTCTCCACTCGGGTGTTGCCAATGAGCGGGGCCTACGATAGCGGGATTCCAACCGCACTCACCTGGGCGTATCTCGCCACGATGCTCCAGCACGCGGTGCTGCCGGCCCTGTCGATCATCCTGACCAGCCTCGGGGGATTCGCGCTGACCATGCGCGGATTGATGGTCAACACCGTTGGCGAGGACTACATGCTGCTGGCGGATGCCAAGGGTCTGCCGAGATGGCGCATCCTGTGGATGTATTCCGTGCGCAACGCCATCCCGCCTCAGGTGACCCACCTGGCGATCGCCCTGGGCTACGTGGTGTCGGGCGCGATCCTGGTGGAGATTGTCTTCTCCTACCCGGGCCTTGGCTACCAGCTCTGGCAATCGATTGTCAACAGCGACTACACCGTCATCCAGGGTATTACTCTCGTCCTGGCCGTGTCGGTCGGGCTGTGCGTGCTCATCATCGATCTGATCTACCCGCTCCTGGACCCGCGCGTGACGTACGTAGCCGAGAGCTCGGGCTGATGACAACGACCGCCGCCTTACCGCGAACCACGCCGCTCAACGCCGCAAGCAGCCTGCGCGGGGCGCTCAACCGGGTGCTGACCTTCTTCCAGGAGAACAGGCTCTTCACGGCCGGGGTGGTGCTCCTGCTGGCGCTCTTTCTGTTTGGACTCATCGGCTCGTTTCTGATCATCCCGAAAGGGTCCGACATGGGCGCGGTGCCGCTGAATCTCGGGCCGTCGGCGAAATATCCCCTGGGGACCGATGGCCTGGGCCGCGACATGATGGCGGTCATGGTCATCGGCATCCCCAACACCTTCAAGATCGGCTTCCTGGCCGGCGCCGTCGGCGTCCTCATCGGTACGCTCATCGGCCTGTTCGCCGGCTACTACAAAGGCGTCATGAACGCGATCTTCAGCAGCTTCGCGGACATCATGCTGGTGATCCCCACCCTGGCCATCCTGATCACGGTATCTGCCTACGTGCGCGTCGTCACCGTGGAACTGATGGCGGTGATCGTGGGCCTGCTGGCCTGGCCGCTGTCGGCGCGGGTGATCCGCTCCCAGACGCTCAGCCTGCGCGACCGCCTCTTCGTACAGGTCGCCAAGCTCTCGGGCGAGAACGACTTCGAGATCATCACGCGTCAGATTCTGCCCAACCTGACCGCCTACATCGCCGCGTCGTTTGTCGGCGCGGTCAGCGGTGGCATCCTGGCATCCGTCGGCCTGGAAGTGTTGGGGCTCGGCCCGCAGAACGTCCCGACGATCGGTCGCACGCTCTTTTACGCCTTCAAGTACACGGCCCTGTTCCGCGGCATGTGGTGGTGGTGGGGTCCACCGGTCGTCACGCTGGCCATCATCTTCACGGGCCTGTTCTGGATGAGCATCTCGCTGGATAAATACGCCAATCCGCGGCTCAAGAGCTCCCAGGGCGCCTGAAGCGGACAGCATGGCTACTGACACGCGTGTGCTTGACGTGCGCGACTTGCGCGTCAGTTATCACACCCCGTCTGGCCCCGTGCGGGCGGTCAATGGCGTCAGCTTTTTTCTCCGCCCGGGGGAACGGCTGGGACTCGTGGGCGAGTCGGGCTCGGGCAAGACCACGACCGCGCTCAGCCTGATGCGGCTGCTGCAGGAGTCGGCCGTGATCGAGGGCGGCGAGGTGCTGCTCGACGGCGTGGACCTGCTGCAGCTTTCGGAAGAAGGCATGCGCCAGGCGAGGTTCGCCGACATTTCGCTGATCCCGCAGGGCGCCATGAACTCGCTCAACCCCATGTTGAAAGTCGGCGCTCAACTGCGGGACACCATCCGCGCCCATCGGAGAGGGTCGAGTTCCAGGGCCGCGACCGACGTCCGGATTCAGGACGTGCTGGACTCGGTGGAACTGGAAGCCCGCGTGATGGACAGTTATCCCCATGAACTGAGCGGCGGCATGAAGCAGCGTATCTGCATCGCCATGGCCATCTTGCTGAGTCCCAAAGTCATCATTGCGGACGAGCCGACGAGCGCGCTGGACGTGGTGGTGCAGCGGCAGGTCATGGAGACCTTACGGCGCGTCCAGGAGCTGCTGGGCCCCGCGGTGATCCTGGTCGGGCACGACATGGGGTTGATGGCCCAGTTCGTCGACCGCATCGGCGTCATGTACGGCGGCAAGCTGGTGGAGGTTGGGCCGGTGCGCGGCATCTTCAAAGACCCCCTGCATCCGTACACCCAGCTGCTCATCCAGAGCCTGCCGAACCTGCGGACGAAAGAGGATTTCCGGGGCATCCCGGGACTGACGCCGTCCTTACTGGCGCCGCCACCCGGCTGCATGTTCCACCCCCGGTGTCCACAGGCCATGCCGCGCTGCTCGGTCGACGTCCCGGTCCTGGAGGAAATCAAACCGGACCGCTGGGTCATGTGCCACCTGTACGACGGGGTGTCGGCGTGACCTCGCTCCTGGAAGCCCAGAACGTTACCCGGGTCTTTGGCGGGGGCCTGCTGCAGAAGGGCCACACCGTCGCCGTGGACGGCGTGTCGCTGATCATCGACGAGGACAGGCCGTCCATCACGGCCATCGCGGGCGAGAGCGGCAGCGGCAAGACCACCCTGGCGCGTCTGCTGCTGGGGGTGATCCAGCCCACCAGCGGCTCGATCCTCTACCGAGGCGACTCCCTGACGACCATGGATGGTCGCACGCGGAAAACATTCCGGCGCCAGGTGCAGGCGATTTTCCAGGACCCTTACGAGGCGTACAACCCGGTCTACAAGGTCGACCAGACGCTGACGACGCCGGTCCGCAAGTTCCGGCTGGCCCACTCCCGGGAAGAGGCGCAGCAGCTGATCGAGGCAAGCCTGCGGATGGCCGGCCTGCGGCCAGAGGAGACGCTGGGTCGCTACCCCCATCAGTTGAGCGGCGGGCAGCGCCAGCGCATCATGGTGGCCCGCGCGCTCCTGCTCAACCCTCGCGTCATCCTGGCGGACGAGCCGGTGTCCATGGTCGACGCGTCGTTGCGCGCGACCATTCTCGAGAGCCTGGTCAAGCTCAAGCGCGAGCTGGGTATCTCGCTCGTCTACATCACGCATGACCTGACCACCGCCTACCAGGTGAGCCAGAACATTTACATTCTCTATCGCGGGTCCGTTGCCGAGCTGGGCAGCGTGGAGAAAGTCATCAACGACCCGAAACATCCGTACACGCGCCTGCTGGTCAACTCGATCCCACTGCCGGACCCGGACCTCCACTGGGGTGGGGAAATCGAGACCAAAGCTTCAGCCGCCGCGGCGCCGCTGCCGAAGACGATGCAGGGTTGCAAGTTCGCGAACCGCTGTCCCTACGTCATGGCGGAGTGTCACGAAGCTCCGCCGCCGCTGTATCTCACCGAAGACGATCGCGCGGTGGCGTGCTACCTCCACAAGTCGAGCGTCCCGGTCAGCGGCAAGGAAATGGCCGAATCGCTGGCAACGGCGTAGCACGAGTCGCGGTGGCCCTGCGGGCGGGTACTCCGACGCGAGCGGGTACGCCTATACCTGCGTGCGCTGAGATAGTGATCGGCTGGCTCGGCACCGCGAGCATGGGCGTGCCTAGTGTTCCTTCGGGAGCTCCTTATCCCAGGCCTCGTGTGAACTCGCGACTTCGAAGCCGACGCTGGTGTAGAGGCGGAAGGGGGCGGGGTTGTCGGCGTCGACGCCCAGGTGGATGGCGGTGGCGCCGCGAGCGCGGAGGTGGGCAATGCCGGCGGTGAGCATGCCGCGGGCGATGCCGCGACCGCGAAAGTCGGGATCGACGGTCACGTTGGAAATCCAGGCGCGCGGGCTGCCGTCGGGGTTCTGCTCGCCCGGCACGTAGACCGCGTGGCAGGTGCCGATGATGTGGTCGGGCCGATCGAGCTCCACGGCCAGCAGCATGCCCTCGCGGTGCGCGTCCAGGTCCCGTTTGAGCATCTCGATGGTGATCGGAACGAAGTTCCAGGTGCCCGTCCAGGCCCGATTGAGCGCGGCGAGCACGTGTCTGTCCTCGCCCGGCAGGATCGCCCGCATGTGGTACGCGGGCTCGGCGACGGCGTGCGCAGTGGGCGTGGGCGCCGACGCCGGCAGCACCATGTGCGCGATCGTGCGCACGCGGATAAAACCGGCAGCGACCGCGGCGGCCTGGATCCAGGCCGCGGAGGATGGCACGAACAGCCGGGCCCGCTGGCCGTCAGTTTCGCGCACCAGGTCGACCCCGGCCTGCACCAGCGCCACGGCGCGCGGCGCCTGGCGCATCGCCGGGACCAGCGCCACGCGCGCTGGCACCGCGCCGTCCGGGGCGGTCTCCGCGCGAACTGCCACCACACCGACGACGCGGTCTTCGACCACCAGGACGCGCGTTCGGGTGGCCCAGGCGGCGACCGACCAGCCGCCGCGTGCCCAACCAGACGGTTCGTCGTGCGAGGTTGACGCCTCCAGGACGGCCTGGATCGCGTCGGCGTCAGATGCTTCGGCGGCGCGCAAGCTGGCCACCCCGGTAGTGCCCGGGGCGCAGATCACCCGCCCAAGCCTCGTCCGTCCATCCAGCGCAGCGGCTCGGCGATCAATTCGATCTGGATCCCGTCGGGATCTTTGAAGTAGATCGACGTCATCACTCCACGGTCTGGACCAAGGTACGGGACGCCGCGCTCCTCGAGTCGGGCTTTGATCCGTTCGAGCTGGGCCGGCTCCACTGAGATGGCGATGTGCTGGACACTGCCAATGCTCTCGACGCCCGGCTGCAATCCCAGGCCAGGGAAATCGAAGAAGGCCAGCAGATTGTCGTTGCCGATGTCGAAGAACAGATGCGTCGACCCCTTGTAGTCTCGGTTTTCCATCAGCTCGACCAGCGGGAAGCCGATCAGCTCCTGGTAGAACTGGATCGTCTGCTCGACGTCACTGCAAATCAGCGCCATATGGTGGACGCCGCGAGCGGTTGACGGCGGACGCTCCGCCGCCGAACGCATGTACTTCGTGTGCCACTGCTCGCGGCGGGCCGCGAACTCCGCGGCACGGTCGACGGTTGTCATGTCCTAGATTTTGAACAATAAATTGCGAACGCGCTCGGCAATTGCCGGATCGCCCGCGACCGCCCCGCCCCGCATACGCTGGTACGTGCTCAGGGCGAACTCGCTGGGGCTGAAGGTAAAGACCGTCGCACAGCCTTCAGTGGGGCCTTCGGCGTAGGCGACCGACGTCCCGTCGACGTCGACGCACCAGCTACCACCACCCGGCCCGGTGATCTCGATGCCAAACCGGGTCTTCAGATCCGCGGCGTGCTGAGCGTCGACGGTGTACTGGATCACGATGAGCATGAACGGGATCAAAGTGACCGCGGCCGCGTCCGACAGCGGCTCATCCCGGCCGAGCCCGGCCTTGGCATCCCAGGAATGGATCGAATAGTCGAGCAACTGGAACGCGGCGTAGAAATAGGCCGGTAGCGGACCCATGAACGTGTGCGGCACGATCTCGCCGGACCAGCTCTTCTCGTCGAGCGCGTCGAAGATGTCGAACATCTTGTCCGAGGCGGTCTTCAGCCGGGCGATGGCTTCTGCCTTGGAGAGCGAGCGGAAGCGCGTCGCGCCCTCGTCGAGCTTCGAGGCCATGATCGGCAGGCCAAGCGGCGCGGGAAAATCCTTACCCGCGCGCGCCAGCGCGAAGCGCTCGAGGTAGCCCTCGGTGACGTCGATCATGTGCCCGCACAGATCGCGGACTTGCCAGTGGCCGCTGGCGGTCTTGCCCTCCCAGGGCGCCTCCTCGAGCAGCTTGTAGAACTCGGCGCGTTCGGCTCGATCGAGATCCAGCAAGAACCCTTTGTTCGAGAATTCGCCGACGTTGACGCGCTTGGTGTCGGTGGTCATCGTGCTCTCCCCGCTCGGACAAGATGCGCTTGCATAAACTGCGCTGAGCGTACACCCCCAAAGTCATGGAAGTATCCTGAAGTTCATCGTGCAACTCGCTGATTCCGGCAGTTTTGCCTACGCCAACCCGCGGACGATCCACTACGGGCCGGGCACCCTTCCGCAGCGGCTTGATGAGGAGCTGCGTGGGCAGCGTGCCTTCGTCATCACGACCCGCAGCGTGGTCGCCAATCCGGCGCTCGGCGGGCGGCTGAAAACACTCCTCGGGTCGCGGGTCGCCGGGGAGTTCGTTGCGGTGGGACAGCATGCGCCGGCCGCGGCGGTGGCGGCGGCGGTCCAGGCGGCTTCGGCTGCCAGGCCGGAGGTGTTGATTTCGTTCGGGGGCGGTAGTCCCATCGATGCGGCCAAGGCGGTCGCCTTCGCGCTGGCAACTGGCCTCGACCTCACCGATCCACGCGCGGCGAGCGTGGCCCGCCAGTTCACGCCTGGCTCGGACGACCTGCTGCCGCACCTGGCGATTCCGACGACGCTGTCGGCGGCCGAGCTCTCAGGCCTGGCCGGGTTCACCACCGAAGACGAGCACGAAAAGGTCGGCCTGCGCAGCGCGGCGCTCATCCCGCGGGTGGTGTTCTACGACGCGGAGCTGTCGCTGGAAACGCCGTTGGCGCTGTGGTTGTCGACGGGGATTCGGGCCGTCGACCACGCCGTCGAGACGCTGCTGGCCCCGGGTAGCCATCCGTTGCCTGACACGCTCGCGCTCGAGGCGCTGCGGCGCTTGCAGGCGAGCCTGTTGGCGACGCACGCCGAGCCGTCCGATCTGGCGGCGCGGACCGAGTCTCAGCTCGGGGCGTGGTTCTCGTTCACACTCCCCGGGCCGGCCGCCGCCGGGCTCAGCCACACGCTGGGCAAGCGCATCGGCTCGCGACACGCGATTCCGCACGGGGTGAGCTCGTGCCTGCTGCTGCCGCACGTGATGCGGTATCTCGCGCCGCGCACATTATTCGCCCAGGCGCGGATTGCTTCGGCGCTCGGGGTCGATGTGCGCGAGATGCCGTTGGAACAGGCGGCGGCGCGTGCCGCCGATGCGGTCGCCGACCTGATCCGCCGGCTGGACCTGCCAACGCACCTGGCCGCCTACGGTCTAAGCCACGCCGACCTTGAATCCGCCGCTCGGCCCGTGGCCAGCGACACGCTGCCGTTCGAGGATCTGGTCGGGATTTATCGCGCGGCGCTGTGATCCCGCTGCCCGCTTCGCTACGCTCGCTCCCTTCCGTCGTCGAAGGAGGGAGGAACGGGGTCGGCACCCCGACTGAGCTCTCGCATCGGACACTCCGATCCTTTCGGTGAATTCCCGCAGGGGAGCAAGCGAAGCGATGCGAGCAGGGTGGTCGCCGTAGTGTTCGACCGCGCGTGGACATGGGTGACGCCGTTAGGGGGGGCGTTGATCGTGTTTGGGACGGTCCTGTGGGTGACGCCGCCTGGGTTCGGGGCGATTGTGGACGTGGTGTTTGGCTCGCCGCGGGGGGCGAGCGCAGACGCGGCGGCGTTTGTGCTCGGCGCGGCGGGCAGCCTGGCACTGGTCACGTTGGTGGTACTTGCGATCGTGTCCATTGGTATCGAGTTTGCGCTGCGGCTGCGGAAGCGGGCGTAATCGGTTTGACCGTCACAACGCAGCTGTTAGAGTCGCGAACCATGTCCACCAGTACCCTGATTGACGAGATAACGCTCGGCCCACTCAACGCCGCGCAGCGCAGTGAGATCATGCGCCACGCGACGGAGCTCGGGCCCGAAGTTCGCCGCGTGTTCCGCCGCCTGCTCATCCTGGGCCAGACGCATGGCCTGGAAGCCGATTCGATTGGCCGCGCCGCGGCCCAGGCGCGCGCGCACTTCGAAATCTAGTCTTCCATCAGTTTTCAGCGGCCTGAGCCAACCTCAATCCTCGACGAGCTTTAAAAACGCCTGCAGCGCCGACGGCTCGATCTGCAAGAAGGTCTCGATCCCGCCGAAGAAGAGGCGGACGAACTTCAGCAGGTAGGCCAGGCGCTCGGCTTCGGCCCCGAGTTCGGTATCGCCCGACGATTCGGCAGCGTGCAGCGCTTCGGCCGCGGCGCTGTTCAGGCCGGCGATGACCGGATCGAACTCCCGCTCTTTGCGGACGCGCACCGCGCGTCGGAACCACGTCCACGGCTCAGGTTCGGCCAGGTAGTGCTGGCGACGGTCCGCGGGCAGGTACATCCGCCGCGCCAACCCCCAACCCAGGATGGCGTTCAACTGGACCGACGCGGAGGCGCGACTGATCTCGAGGCGCTCGCAGACCTCCTCGGCGGTCATGGGTCGGCCGACGAGCAGGAGCAGGCCGTGAATGCGGCCGAGGAGTGGCGAGACGCCCCAGGCGTTGGCGAGCAAGCCCCACTCATTGATAAAGCGGTCCTCGATGTCGCGGCGCGGGCCCACAGCGCTCATTTCAGGCAATCCCGAACACATCGATCATAACCGAACGTGCTTGCGATGTCAGATTGCGGGCGACGACGCTGAACCGGCGGCCACCGCGCGCCGAGGTCTCAGCTAGACTGAAAGACGTGCAGCGCGATGCCGAACCAGCGCCAGGCGCCCTCGCTCCACGACCGACCGCTTCGCCACTCGCCGAGTCGAACGCGACGCTGACCGGCGGGGCTGGCCTGTTCGACCATTCGGACCGCGATCCCTTCGCGCCCCACGCGGGCCTGTGGACCGGCGTGGTCGGCCTGGTCATGACGGTTGCGGTGACCGTGTGGTTCGTGAGCCTGAACCCGGCGCTCGTGTCGGGCAAGGCGGGAGGCAGCCCGAACCAGCTCGCCGCGCTGGCGCCAACCCCGGACCTCAGCCCGGGCAGTCCGGCGGCCGAGGGCGCCCAGATCATCGCGACCAAGCCGTGCGTCGGCTGCCACACCATCCCGGGCATTCCGGGCGCCACCGGCACCGTCGGCCCGAATCTCGGCGGCGTGGCCAGTCGCGCCAAGATTGCGGGTGGCGCGGTGAGCAATACCGGCCCGGATGATCTGAAGAAGTGGATCTTGAATCCGCCGGCGCAAAAGCCGGGCACGGCCATGCCGAACGTGGGCCTGAACGACGACGAGGCCACCAAAATTGTGGCCTATCTCGAGACGTTGAAGTAACCCGGGCAACGGCTTAACGAATCCCAGGGCCCACCCCGGGTACTATCGACCCGGCGCCGCGGCCCGCCGAATGTCAGGCAGGACGTACAAAAACGTTTTGCGGCCGCGGCCCATAACACCCCAGGATCACTGTCCGTTGTCTCTAACGGGAACTGAGCCGTCCCAACCCATCGATGGCCCCGACGACCCAAGAGTCGTGGCACTCGTCAATCGCGTCGTGGGTACCCGAGACCCCAACGCGTTTGGCGAGTTGTACGACTGCTTCGTCGAGCGGGTCTATCGATACCTGTACTTTCGAACCGGTAGCCATCCTGAGGCGGAGGATCTCACCGAACAGGTATTCCTCAAGGCGTGGGAGGCGGTTGGCCGGTATCGCTGGCAGGGCCGACCCTTCGTGGCCTGGCTGTACCGCCTGGCTCGCAACTGTCACATCGACCACGTCCGCACCCAGAGGCCAACTACTTCACTCAACAATGATGCGCGTCCCATCGAAATTGCCAGTCCCGGAGCGGCCGTCGAGTTGGCCCGCACCCTCGACGCTGACTTGCTGGCGCACGCCCTCAGCGAACTAACCGTCGACCAGCAGCAAGTAATCGTCATGAAGTTCATCGATGGCCTCGACAATGAGCAGATTGCTCAGAGCATGGATAAACGTGAGGGCGCCATTCGCGCATTGCAGATGCGCGCACTGATGAGCCTCCGACGTGTGCTCGAGAGCCAGGGTGAACATGGCCTGGCATGAGGCTTCCTGACGAGCCGGGCTTTCCGGTACTGCCGCCTGGTCGGCCGACCCGCGACCTGCTCCTCGCGCAGGCGTTAGACGCCTGCATCACGGCCGAGCGGCGCCTGCCGGGCTCCTCCCAGGAGATCATTGCGCGTCAGCCGGCCTGGGCGCGCGGCGACTTGCAGCGCCTCATTGGTCTCGCCGGGTCGCTCGACGCCGCCACCTCCAACGCCGTCATGTCCAACGAGTTCCGCGGCGCGGCGCGCGCCCGCCTCATGCGGCGGATCGGCGGCGACACGGGCCTGCCGGAGGCGCGCAGGCCAGGCAGACCAGCGGGCCTCACCCCGTTGAGCATGCTCTCCTCGAGCCCCGGCGCAGCTCGCCGGCCGCGACGGACAGCCGTCTGGGCATGGCGGGCCACCGCAGGCCTGGCTGCAGCGGCGCTGGCCGTCACCGCGACGCTGACCGCGTCGGCGAGTGCGCTGCCGGGTGAGCCGCTGTACCGCCTGAAGGAGGCACGGGAAGAACTGGCGGTGCGTCTGGCGAGCGACGACCAGCAGCGCGCGCTGGCCCTGCTGCAACAGGCGAACGCGCGTCTGGACGAGACCGCCCGCCTCCTCGAGCAGGGCCGCACCCTGGATGCGACGGTCACCACACTGCGCTACGACCAGGGCGTCCAGCGCGCCACGATGTCGTACGTCGGGACCATCGACAGCAACCCCGCGAGCGCGCCTGCCACGGTGAACATGGAGGCCAGCCTCGGCCGCGACCAGGACGTGCTGCAGGCCCTGCTGACGTCGGCGCCGGAACCGGCGCGCGCGGATCTGCGCGAGGCGCTGGTGGCGACCGAGCGCGGCCGAGCGCTGGTCGCCGACCCGCGTCCGGTCGAGCGCGCGCTGGGCCGCGGTGATGTCGCAGACGCGTCAGCGGCGGCCGCGGTGCCAACCATGGCAGCCGAAGACGAGGCCTCGCCGATCGTGGAGCCAACTGTCCCGGCCGAGAACCCGACCGCCGTGCCGACGCGACGGCCGGTGCTGGTCCTGGCGACGTCGACGCCGGTGGCCGTCATTGCCGAGTCGCGAGATGACGCCTCTGGCGCGGACACGGCGCCGGTGGTAGCGCAGGTCGGGGGCTTTGCCGGCGGCGATGGGGGCGACGGTCGCGCGGATCAGAGTCACGGTTCCAATCAGCACGGCGAGACCGCGCTGGTGTCTCCGTCGGTCAACGCCCGCGACGATGCCCAGGCCGGGAGCGCCGAGGCAAATGGGCGTGGCGACGATCGTCCACCGGACCTGGCGAACGTGAGCACTGGACGCGGCGGCTCCGATCAGGGCGATGGCGCCGATGGCCGGGCGAGTGTGCCGGGCCCGCCAAACCAGGACGACCGAAACGCACGCGGACAGGACACGCTCCAACCGAGCGTGGCGCGTCAGCCCCAAGAGTCCGCGGGCGGGGGGGGCGGCGGTGGGTCGGACGGAGCGCGCGGCTCGGCCGGCAAATCAAGCGGCGGTGACGATGCTGGCGCCACGGCGCATGCCGCGCCCGTGGCGCCAGCGCCCGAGCGAGCGACCGCCGGCGGCGGTGCTGCGAGCACGGGCGATCGCAACTCTCACGACAACGGCGGCGACGGCCGCGTGGCGCCAACTCCGCAGGCCACCCCGACGAAGCCGCCGAGCAATTCGGCATCGGCCTCGCCCACCAGTCACCGCAACAGTGACGGAGAGCAGAAGTCAACCCCCGCAGCGCCCGCCCCGCACAACGGCAGCGGCGATCACCAACCCGGCAACGACAGCGACCACTAGCAAACGGGCCAGCGGGCAGCGGGCAGCGGGCGACGGCGACGAGCCGCGAGTGTCTGGCCGTCGTCCGCAAACAGCGCCGCGAGCACGGCGTCTCCGCGGGCGGCGGCGAAGGGCGGGACGAGGACCGCTACGCGGCGGACGTGGGGCGGCGGTAGCGTTCGGCGCGGCTCATGGGGCGGGCGAAGGCAGCGGCCGGTTCGGCGGTCGTGGCCAGCTTGACGCAAGGCCCGTCCGGGTGGCACGAGTGAGCGATCAGCGCGACCGGCACGCCGGCCGCGTGCGCGGCGGCCACCAGCGGCAGCAGCCGGTCATCCCCGCTCAGCGCCAGCGACTGAATCTGGCCCGACTTCAAAAACACCAGACCATCGGCGACCAGGGCGCTCGTCGTCGGCACGTTGCCGGGCCCCGCCGGCGGCACGTATACCGGGTCGAGGCCCTCGTTGAACGCGGTCGTGGCTTCGTCCACGTCGTACCAGGCGCCATAGGCGCGCGATACGAGGACGGAACCGAGCGCCCTGGCGCCCCCGACGAGGTCGCCAAGTCGAGGCACGGCGTCCGGATCGGCGCCGCGGATCGCCCGCAACAAAATCGGGTAGTCGACCAGCAGCGCGACGCGGGGCCGGCTGGTGGGCTCGGGCTCGGGCGGAATCGAGTGGATGCCTCAAGCATACCGATTGAAGCGAGCCGCCAACGGCCAAAAAGCGACAAAATCGCCGAATGCTCCGCCGCGTTTTCCTGAATGCGCTGGGGCTCACTCTGGGCTCGCCGCTCGTCGTGGCGCGCCCGGCGCCGCCAGCCGAGCCTGAACCAGATCGCCGCCCCATCTCCGTCGACAACCCGCGCATCTGGCCCGCGGTCAGTCGCGACCACCCGCTCCCGATGGGCGCCGTCGAGGCGTTTCGGGCCCCGGCGCGGGCGGCCGAGATGGGCGTCCAGTGGCAGCGCATCCTGTTCGACTGGAGCGCGATCCAGGCGCGCGGACCTGACGACTGGAGCTTCGGCTGGGCCGATCAGGAGGCCGCTGGGCGTGAGCGGGACCTTGGCCGGCCGATGGTCGGCCAGCTCATCTCGACCCCCTCCTGGGCCTCGGGGACGGGCGATCCGAAGTCGCCGCCGGTGGGACTGGACCTGCCGGTTGACGATCCCGGCAACCTGTGGGCGACCTGGGTGCGGAGCGCGGTCGCGCGCCTCGCCGGCGCCATCGACACGTGGGTGATGTGGAACGAGCCCGACGTCTGGTCCGACGAGAACCACGCCCGCCAGTGGCTGGGGACGATCGAACAGTACTACCGGCTGCTGAAGGTCGGGTATCTGGCGGCCAGATCGGCGAACCCAAAAGCCAGCGTGCTGCTGGCCGGCATGACGTACTGGTGGGACGCGGCGTACGGCCGCGAGCTGTACTTCGAACGCTTGCTGCGTCTGGCAGCGGCCGATCCGAGCGCCCGGGCGAATAACTGGTACTTCGACGCCGCCGTCCTGCAGCTCTACAACAACCCGCGCGGGTTGTTCGACGCGCCGCGCATCTTTCACGACGTCATGCGCGCACACGGCTTCGACAAGCCAGTCTGGGTCAATGAGAACAACGTCGTGCCGTGGGACGATCCTGCCGCGCCGCTCACTCGAGAGCACTTCCGGGCGACCCAGCACGAGCAGTCGAACTACCTGGTCCAGGCCATCGCGTATGCGCTGGCCGGGGGCGTCGAGCGCGTCGCCATGTACAAGATGCTCGACGATTCGCCGTTGATCAAAAACGTCGAGCAGGCGTTCGGCATGGTGCGCGCCGACGCGACGCAGTCGGTGCGACCCATCTTCCGCACCTTTCAGCTGCTGCTACGTGAGATGGCGCCGACGACGCGCGCCCAGCTGGTCGACGAAGGCCAGGTCAATCGGGTGTACCTGGAGCAGGCTGGGCGGCGGATGACCGTCCTCTGGAACTGCAGTCCACAGCCACGCGACGCGGTCATCCCCGCCGTGGCGGCCAGCGCGCAGCGAATGGACGGGCTCGGCAACGTGGAGCCACTCGAAATTGACGAGACCGGTCACATCCGCGTCACGCTTGCCCCGGCGACCGCGAATACCGTACCGGGGTACCCGGACACCTACTTCATCGGGGGCGATCCCGCACTCGTACTGGAGCCGCTGCCAGGCGACTATGCGCCCTATGCGCCGACCTACGCGAACCTGCCCCTGGCGGGCCAACCCTGACCGGAACTGATGCTAAGATGCCGGATCAGGCGCTCGTTACTGCGATTTTCTGGCGCAATGCCCCTGATTTCTCTCTCGACGTTGATCCGCCGCAGCTGCACTCCACGCGGTCTTGGCGCGGTTGCGGTACTTGTGGCTGTATCGTCGACGGCCTGCATCCCGGGGATACCGCTCGGCAACCAGCCGGCCGCCACGAATACCGATCAAGCTCGGCCCAGTAGCAGTAGCAGCAATAGCAACTCGATTCGTATCGGCAAGGTCGTCCGCGGCGACCTGAACGGCATCCTCAACTTCACCGCGCCCATCCAATCCAAGGGCGAAGTGCTGGTGGTGCCACGGGTGATCGCTCGCGTTGACTCGCTCAGCGTCGACGTCGGCGCACGGGTCCGCGCCGGAGATGTGCTGGCCGAGCTCGATCACACACAGCTTGACCAGGAGGTTCTGGCCGCGCAGGCCGCGCAGGCTAGCGCGGAGGCCAGGCTGGCGCAGCTCCAGGCCGGACCGAAGCCAGAAGTCCTGGCCGCGGCGCAGGCCAACTTGAAGGCCGCGCAGGCGCGGGTCAATGCGCTCCAGTCCGCGCGCGACAACGCGGACATTGCGACGCTCGACCAGCGGGTGAAGGACGCCCGGGCAGCGCTCGACCAGGCGGAAGCTGCGCTCGAGCCCGACCCACAGGCGGTCGGCCAGGCCGAGGCCAGTGCCAATGACGCCCACACGAAGCTGGCGCAGCTGCAGGCGGATCCCACCAAGGCCAACGACAAGACGGTCATGGACGCGGCCCGCAGCGACGTGCAGAAGGCGGACGCGGCACTGGCGGCGGCCAAGGTGGTCCACGGCACCCAGGCCGCCGCCGACCGGGCGCGGCTCGATCTTCAGGATGCCCAGCAGGCGCAGCTGCTGGCGCGTCTATCGACGACCGCCTTCGACCTCGACCAGGCGCGCGCACTCCTCGACGTCGCCGATGCGCAGGTCAAGCTGGCGAGTGCGCCGGCGTCGCCCGAAGAGCTCAAGGCGGCCCAGACGACGGTCGAGGAGGCCTTCGCTCAGGCCGAGCTGAGTCGCTCGCGGGCCAAGGATGCGACGATCACCGCGCCGATCACTGGCACCGTGGCCGAGATCAAATCAGGCGTTGGCTCGACCGTCGGTCCCTCTGCGTCCATGCTGACGCTGATTCCGCCCGATATGCAGGTGGTGGTGAGCGCCGACGAAAGCCAGCTGTCTCAGCTCCAGGTCGGCCAGAGTGTGTCGCTGAGCGTGGAGAGCTTTGCCAAGGATGCCTTCAACGGCACCGTCAAGGCGATCGCGCCCGTGCTGGACCCGCGCACGCACAGTGTGGCGATCCAGATCGACGTGCCCGATCCGCAGGGCAAGCTGAAGCCCGGCATGTTCGCGCAGCTGGCGATTCAAACCGGGCAGCTCTCTGGGGCGCTGATCGTGCCCAAGGAGGCGATTCTGCGAATCGGGTCGGTGGATCCGACCGCGCCGGCGCAGAACGTGGTCTATTCGGTGGCCGAGAGCCGCGTCCACAAGCAGACCGTCGCCCTTGGCGCCACCGACGGTAAAAACGTCGAGATCGTCCAGGGTTTGCAGGAGGGTGTCGACGTGGTGCTCAACCCCCGGCCTGACTTCCTCGAGGGCGAGCTCATCTCCGCAACGTGAGGCTCACTGCCGAGACAACAACCTCTCAACAACCGACCGATACGCTGAGCGCGCATTAACCAGAACCGGTCAATGAAGATCGGAGAGGCCCAATGAGGCGACACATCACCTGGAATGGAACCACCGACGAAGCGCTTGCACTGCTGCATGCGCTCCGCGCACACTGCGAGTGCCGAGTCGAAAGCGGACGCACTCTGTCACCGTGCGCGAGCCACTCGATGCTGGCGCGCGATCAGCGGGCCGTCGACGGATTGCTCTTCATGCGCCGGATGGCCGCGCGCCTGCTGGCCGAAGAGTTCCAGCTGGCAGGAACGCTGCAGGTGGATCAGGCCTCAGTTCCCGCCTGATTCGAGCCGTCGGCGCCTGACGCCGCCGAGGTGAGCTGCACAGACGCCTGACGCGACCCGCTGCGACGCACGAACGCAGATCCGCGCCGCACCTGAAGCTGATTCGAGCTTCGGCGACGTACGACGCGGAGGTGAGCATGCTGCGAAGTCAGTCGCCGCCGGCGAGCAGGGTCAGGAGCGCCATGCGCACGTACAGTCCGTTGGCCGCTTGACGGAAGCACGCCACCCGTGGGTCCAGATCGAGCTCGGGCGGCAGTTCAGGGCCTCGAGGCAGCGGATGCAAGATCCGCGCGACGGCTGGTAGCGCTGCCAGCACGTCTTCGTCGACGGCGTACTTCCCGGTCTCGCCTTCGAAGCGCTGGGCGTGGTCGAGCCGCTCGCTGTGCGCGCGCGTGAGATACACGACGTCCAGGTCGGCTGCAATCGCGCCGAGGTCGCGGACCTCCTCGATGTCGGCGCCAGAGCGCACGAGGTGCTGCTTGACCTCCTCGCGCATGCGCAGCAATTGCGGCGCCACCAGGTAGATCTTCAGGTCGCTGAACAACCCCAGCATGTACGCCAGGGAGTTCGTCGTGCGCTGGTACGACAGGTCGCCGACCAGCGCGACCCGCAGCCGGTCGAGGCGCCCGAGCTCACGCCACAGTGTGTAGACGTCGAGCAACGCTTGCGTCGGGTGCTGGCCGACGCCGTCACCGGCGTTGATCACTGGCACGCTGGAAACCGCCGCGGCCCGCGACGCGCCACCCTCGAGGTGATAGCGCAGCAACAAGAAGTCGAACGGGTAGGCGTTGAGGATACGAATGCGATCTTCCAGGCGCTCGCTGCGCACTTGCTCATCCTGCGTATCGATGCCGTGGACCGTGGCGCCGAGCAGCGTCGCCGCCATCTCGAACGATACGCGGGTGCGCGTGCTCGGCTCGTAGAACAGGTAAAACAGGCGTTTGCCGGCCAGCGGATGCGCCAGGCGATCGACGGCGGTTTGTTGCAACTCGAGCGCGCGGGGGAAAAGCACCTGCTCGAGCCAGTCGCGCGTGAACTGGCGGGCATCCAGCACGTGCTGGAATCGGTGGCCGCTCTGGAGTGTTGTCGTCATTATCGCGGGCCCTAAGTATGCCGCGTTGGACCCAGACGCCTTGCTACCCTTGCTGCTGAGCTGACCGCCCTGAGATGCCCACTGACACCGCTGCAGGCCTTGCCGTGTGGTTGACCGGGTTGTCCGGCGCCGGCAAGAGCACGCTGGCGGAGGCGCTCGCGGCGCGCCTGCTCGCGGCCGGCCGGAAAGTCGAGATCCTGGACGGCGACACGGTCCGCGAGAACCTGTCGCAAGGTCTCGGCTTCTCGCGGGCAGATCGCGACACCAACATTCGGCGCATCGCGTTTGTGGCCAAACTGCTCGCGCGCAACGGCGTGGTCGTGATCGTCGCCGCCATTTCGCCGTATCGCGCGGCCCGCGACGCGGCCCGGGCCACGATCGGCAGCTTCGTCGAAGTGCACGTCCAGTGTTCGATCGACGAACTCGTGCGGCGCGACACGAAAGGACTGTATGCCCGCGCGTTGAGCGGCTCGCTGGAAAATTTCACGGGCATCTCCGACCCGTACGAGGAGCCCCTCGCCCCCGAGGTCACGGTGCGAACCGACCTGGAATCGCTCGACGAGAGCGTCGACCGGGTGCTGGCAGCGATCAACGCGGGCGCTGCGTCTCTGCGCGCGGCACGCACACGGTCGGCTACGCCGCGCGGCGCACGCCCACGTTCCGCGTCGCTCGGCGCGGCACCGCTATGATCGTGCACGGCTGAAGCAACGATGCGGTACAACCTGAGCCACCTCGACATTCTGGAATCCGAGTCCGTCTTCATCATGCGCGAGGCCGCGGCCGAATTCGAACGCCCGGTCTTGCTGTTTTCGGGCGGCAAGGATTCGGCCGTGCTGCTCAAGATCGCCGAAAAGGCATATCGCCCGGCCCGGTTCCCGTTTCCGCTCATGCACATCGACACCGGACACAACTTTCCAGAGGTGCTCGACTATCGCGACCGCATGGTCGCGGCGCTCGGCGAGCGGCTGATCGTGCGGCGGGTGCAGGACTCAATCGACCAGGGCCGGGTGGTTGAACCAACTGGACCACGGGCCTCGCGCAACCGACTGCAGACCACCACACTGCTCGATGCCGTCGCCGAACACCGCTTCGACGCCGCGTTCGGCGGAGCCCGCCGGGATGAAGAGAAGGCGCGCGCCAAGGAGCGCATTTTCTCGTTTCGGGACGAGTTCGGCCAGTGGGATCCGAAGATGCAGCGGCCCGAAGTATGGAGCCTGTTGAACGGGCGCATTCGCAAGGGCGAGCACGTTCGAATCTTTCCCCTGTCCAACTGGACCGAGCTCGACATCTGGCAATACATCGCGCGCGAAGACATCGAACTGCCGAGCATCTACTTCACCCACCCTCGGCGCGTGGTGGAACGTGACGGCATGCTGCTGGCGGTAAGCCCCTTCATCCAGGTCGCCGAATCGGAGCCGATCGTCGAGGCGGACGTGCGCTTCCGCACCGTTGGTGACATGACCTGCACCGGCGGAATCCGAAGTTCGGCCCGCGACATCGACGCGGTGATCCGTGAAATCGCGGCCTCGCGCATCTCCGAACGTGGCGAGACCCGCGCCGACGACCGGTTTTCCGAAGCCGCCATGGAAGACCGAAAATCGGAAGGCTACTTCTAAGTGCTTGCGGCCGTAACCAGCACGTTGCCGACGCGAGTCGACGTCGAGCGCGATCTCCTGCGGCTGTCGACGGCCGGCTCGGTCGACGATGGCAAGAGCACCCTCATCGGTCGACTCCTCTACGAAACCAAGTCGATTTTTATCGACCAGCTCGAGGCGGTCGAGCGCGCCAGCCGAGAGCGGGGCACCGACTACGTCAATCTCGCGCTCCTGACCGACGGCCTGCGCGCCGAGCGTGAGCAGGGCATCACCATCGACGTGGCGTACCGT
Organism: Chloroflexota bacterium; assembly: GCA_035309865.1. Lineage (GTDB taxonomy): Bacteria > Chloroflexota > UBA6077 > UBA6077 > CF-72 > CF-72. The sequence goes on along the minus strand of DATGER010000168.1, from coordinate 18,666 downwards.
TATTTTTCTACCCCGCGGCGCAAATTCATCCTGGCCGATACCCCCGGCCACGTGCAGTACACGCGCAACATGGTCACCGGAACCTCCACTGCCGATCTGACGATCGTGCTCGTGGACGCGCGCACGGGTTTGACCGAACAGTCACGGCGCCACACGTTCCTGGCCTCGTTGTTACGCGTTCCGCACCTGGTCATCTGCATCAACAAGATGGACCTGGTCGACTATTCGGAGCGCGTCTACGAGGATCTGCGCGCGGAGTTCCTGCCGTTCCTGTCGCGTCTGGAGTTGCCCGACGTCACGTTCATCCCGGTGTCGGCGTTGCACGGCGACAATGTCGTCGAACACGCTACGAAGATGCCCTGGTATCCGGGTTCGCCGCTGCTCCACCACCTCGAACACGTCTTCATCGCACCCGATCGCAATCTGATCGACGTGCGGTTCCCGGTTCAGTGGGTGGTCCGGCCGATGACCAACTCGCACCACGACTATCGCGGCTACGCGGGTCGGGTGGCCAGCGGGGTGCTCAAGCCGGGCGACGAAGTGGTCGTGCTGCCATCGGGCCTGAAGACCCGCATCGCCGGCATCGACACGTACGACGGGCCTGTGGCCGAAGCGGTCCCCCCGATGAGTGTGACGCTGCGCCTGGCGGACGACCTCGACGTCTCGCGTGGGGACGTCATCTGCCGCAACCACAACCGCCCGACGGTTGGCCAGGACATCGACGCCACGCTGTGCTGGATGTCGCCACGCCCCCTGCGCGTGGGTGGCATGTACGCGATCAAGCACACCACGCGCTCGACGCGCACGGTCGTCAAGGAGCTGTACTACCGGGTCGACATCAACTCACTGCACCGTGACGAGTCGGCGACAACGCTCGAGCTGAACGAGATCGGCCGGCTCACCCTGCGCACGACCACGCCGTTGTGCTTCGACGAATACCGTCGCAATCGCGCGACAGGTGGATTCATTCTGATTGACGAGGGGACCAACGATACCGTCGCGGCCGGCATGATTCTCGGACCGGTCGCCTGAAGCTGTCGCCGGGCTGGCGTTAACGGTTGCGCAGCATCGCACAATTGAGCTCCAAACCGTAACATGGGCTCCTTCGTCGGCGTTATGGCAGCGTAGCTCTCTCTTGAAGCCTGCCACTCGCCTGCCCCAGGGGCTGGCCAGGGCACAACACAATACAGACCCCTCGCTTCCGCGTCTCGCGCACGCTCCAAAAAGGGCCCGCGCGTGATCAGACCTGCTCGCCATGCTCGTCCGGCGTCCGTCCGCGCCAGCTCCACGGGAGGTTTTTCGCACTATGCCTGCCGCTGCCCATCTCCCCGTCACAACGTTGGTCCATGCTGCCCGCAAACGCTCCATTCCACGGGCCTGGATTCCAATCGTCGTGGGGGTTGTCGCTGTCGGCGCCGTCGCGGGCACGTCCGAGCTCTCCGAGCGGTCGGCACATGCACAAGCAGTTGCCAATCTCGTCGTCACTGGAGTCGCCACCAACCAGTCCTCCGCCAGGGTGTTCTTTCAGCCGGTGGCCGGGGCGCGTGATTACCGCGTCTACGATGCCGCCGCGCCGAATAGCGTCAAGTACGCGGGACTGGCGCACTTGACCGCGTCCCCCGTTTGTCCAGGACCGTTCTGCTTGAACCACTTCGTGGCGCAATCTGACGGTGTTACACCAGTGTTTCCATATCGTGTCACCAACGGGGCGACCGGCGGTCCGCAGGTCCTCGACAGGCCCGCCACCCAGATCGAGTGGAACTCACTCGGCGACGGCGGACCGCACACCCTGGTCGTCGAAGCCGTCGATCAGCTTGGGCCGGTGCCGCAGTCGAATCTGTACACCGGCTTGGAGAATCTGCCCATCCTTGGTGCGCTGCTTCCGGGCGGCATGCTGGGCAGCAATAAAGCCCCCACCCTCGACGGCAAGGTCTCCACCAATGGCCAGGGACCGTTCGCCAACCGACCTCAGGTGATCGCCCGCTCACAACCCTTTGTGGTCCAGGCGCGCCAGGACCTCAAGGCCATCCCGTCGCGCCCCAGCACCACGCAGGCCTTCTTCGACAGCTTCGAAAACGCTGAAAACGCCACGATCACCCTCACCGCGCGACAGGATAGTGACAAGGATAGCTTCGGCAATCTCGGCTCGAAGACCTACAGCATGAACGCGGGTACGCCCAAGGAGTGGACGCTCGAGTACCGCCAGGCCGACAACATCAACTCCATGCCCTTCGTCGCCAGCGATCACTTCATGGACATGTTGTTCGATGGCGCGACGCCGTTCACCAGCGCGCCCACCCACACCATCTACGGCTCCATGTCCATGACTCCACGCCCGACCCTCGATATCTCTGGCGGCAAGGCGCTGCATTTGACCATGGAGGTCGACGCGCATCAGAGCTTCAGGCGCTGGCTCGCGTTCGACATTGCGCCGGCTGCCGATCCCCTCCAGGGATGGGATCCCGGCGTCCTGGCCATCAATCGATCCGACCAGGGAGTCTTCGTCGAGATCAAGGATGGCGGCTGCACCCTCGACATCTTCACCGGCCCGAAATCGGCCGCCGACCGCACGCCCACTGGCACCGCCGGCGGCCCCGCGCACGGCGCCCGACTATGGGGTCAGCCGGGATTGGTGGGCGGTGCCCCGATCACCTGCGGTGGCGGAGAAATGTACAACCCCACCGCGTTCAGTAAAAACGGCTTCGGCCTCGACGACCGCAACCGCTTTGACTTTTTCCTTACCCAGGATCATGCCGCACTGTTCGAAGATGGTCGGCTCGTCCTCCAGTCTGACATTCCGGCCGGGACGTTCCCGTGGGCGAACGTGCCGCTCAAGGCCTACTACAGTCATTATCTCTATCACTCGGACGCCGACATCGTCGACTTGAAGACGTTCAAAGACAACGGCGCCGGGCTGTGTTACCCGCTGAATGCGTACTGGTTCAACGATCCGCTCCTCGGCACCGCGGCCAGCAGCAACGTCTGCAACGCCAGCTACCCGGCTGGCTACGGCTTCCCCTTCTCAGACGAACGCCACTGGGACAACATGGGCTTTGAAGTGCTCGCGGGGGCCGACGTGCCAGCCAATCGTGACTTCTCATCGCTGGCGGCCTCAGTCCAGCCGCCCCAACCACAGGCACCTCAGTTTGTCGGCGGCGGAGGCGGCGCCTCCCCGACAGGTATTCCGACGAACACCCCGACCCCGCTACCCACGCCAACTCCGAATCAACCTGGCGGCCAGGGTCAAGGTGGCGGGCAACCCGGGCAGTGGGTCAATGTGACACCGCCGAACGTGAACCTGACCAATCCCCTCGACTGCAGCAATTTCGGGGCATCGAGCATTGTTTCCGACCCCGTTCGTCCTTCAAACCTGTATGCCCAGTTCGATTGCCAGGGCGTCTGGAAATCGACAGACTTCGGCCAGACCTGGACCGGGCCGATCAACATTGGGGCCGGTGGCGCTGGCGCCAACGGCGCGGGCGGTGGCCTCGCCATCGCGCCGGGCACGAACGGCGGTCCGCCGATCCTGTATTCCTCTGGAATTCGAGGCACCGGTACGGGCTTCTGGCGATCTCTCGACGCTGGCGTGAGTTGGAGGAACTTCACGGTCGCGCCGGCGCGTGGTCGTCAGGACGTCTACGCCGCGTCGGTCGATCCGTACGATGGCAATCATCTCGTCATGCCGGCGCATGAGTTGAACGCCATCTACCAGAGCACGGATGGCGGTCAGAACTGGTCCAGCGTCACCCTGGACAGCGGCATGAATGAACCCGGTGGAACGGGGAAAATCTTCTTTATCAATACCGGCAATGCCGCCATGACCCGGACTACCTGGATCTGGATAGCACAGGGCGATGGCGGAGCCGTAGGTACGTGGCGGACAACCAACGCCGGTTTGAGCTGGACGAAGGTCGACCGCAATGAACACCCCCACGGGACCGCGCAGATCTTCCAGCCCGATACCAATGGAGTGGTGTATATGGCTGGCGCGTATTCGTCGCTGGGCTGGGGTGTGTTGCGCAGCCCCGACTACGGTTTAACCTGGGCACACGTCGGCGGCACCGGTCAGGAAGCAATCGTGTTCGGCACACCGAACACTGTCTACAGCGCCTACGGCTGGGCATGCGGCATCGGCTGCGTATTTGATCCCAATCTGCAACAGGCGCCCGAGCCAGGCATTGGGGGCTGGACCTCACCGGGCGCCCCAGGAGGAATGCTGCAGGGCGCGACCGAGGCCTCGGTCGTGTTCGATGGAGCCCGGTACGTTGCGGTGACCGCGAACTACGCTGCCGGGCTGTGGCGCTACGTTGAACCCGCCTCAGGTCAGCCGGGCGGCAGTCCAAGCGTAACGCCGACCAACACGTTGCCCCCGGGGCCGACGAAGACGCCAACCCCAGGGCCATCGATGACGCCCGGGGCCACCGCCACCCCGACGCCGACGCAACAGCCAGCGGCGCAGGCGGGCTACACCAGCAGTGCCCGCGTGTCCGCTAGTGACGCTGCTCGAGGCACCCCCGTGGCCATCACCGCGTCTATCACGAGTATTGCCGGATCGAGTGCGGCGATCGACGTCCAGGTCAACGACGAGTCAGGGGTGATGGTCTTCCACAAGCTCTATAACTCCGAGTCGTTCGCTGCCGGCCAGACGATTGGCCTGCAGACTCAGTGGTCAATACCCCGTGACGCGCCGAAAGGCACGTACAGCGTCAGAATCGGTGTTTACTCCGTGGGCTGGAGCAAGCTGCTGAACTGGAACGGTAACGCAAACGTAATCAACGTCCACTAGGATCAGTGCAGAGCCGCCACAAAAGGCGGTAATACTTGCCGATGGTCACCAAACAGTGTCAGATGCGCCTGCTCGCGGCGGGGGTCGTTGCTGTCGCCATGCTGGCGGTGGCAACGGACCTTGCAACTTTATACGCGGAGAAGGCGAGTGCGGCGGCCGACACCCTGACCGTCACCGGAGTGGCGACCAACCACTCCTCAGCGAAAGTCTATTTCCAGCCGGTCGCGGGTGCCAGGGACTACCGCATCTACGACGCTGCAACTCCCACAGACGTGAAGTACGCGGGTATGGCCCATTTGACGGCGTCGGCGGCTTGTCCAGGACCATACTGCTTGAACCACTTCGTGGCGCAGGCCGACGGTGCGACGCCCGTGTTTCCGTATCAGGTTGTCGACGGCCCAACCGGTGGCCCCCAGGTACTGGATGTGCCAGCCACGGATATCGAGTGGAACTCACTCGGAGACCGCCAGCCGCATACGCTCGTCGTCGAAGCGGTCGATCAACTCGGCCCTGTTCCACAGGCGAACACGTACACGGGCCTGCAGAATCTTGCCATCCTGAGTCCGTCCCCACCCGGCGCCATGTTGGGCAGCAATAGAGGTCGTACGGCGGATGGCAATCTCTCCACGAATGGTCAAGGGCCCTTCACGAGCACCCCGCAGGTCCTTGCTCGATCAGAACCGTTTGTGGTTCAAGCCCGCGCGGATGTCCTGGCCATTCCGTCAGTGCCCGGTGCAGTTCAGCCATTCTTCGACACGTTCGAAAATGCTGAGAACGCCACGATCACACGACTCACGCGCGACGATGGCAACCGCGACGCCGCGGGCAACCTCGGGTCGATGACGTACAGCCTGAATTCCGGCACTCCCAAAGAGTGGGCGATCGAGTTCCGCCAGACCGACAACACCAACTCGATGCCGTTCATCGCTTCCGACCACTTCATGGACATGGTGTTCGACGGCGCCAGCCCGGGCACGAGCGCACCCCCGCACACCCTGTACGGCTCCATGTCGATGACACCACGCCAAACCATCGACATCGCGGGTGGCAAGGCGCTCCACCTGACCATGGAAGTCGATGGCCATCAGAGCTTCAGGCGCTGGCTGGCGTTCGACCTGGCACCTGCCTCCGATCCGCTCCAGGCGTGGGACGCTGGCGGCCACGCCATCAACGCCTCCGACCACGGCATATTCGTGGAAATCAGGGACGGCGGCTGCACCCTGGACATCTTCAACGGTCCGAAATCAGCGTCTGACCGTGTGCCGACTGGTAGTGCCGGCGGCAGTGCACATGGCGCCCGACTGTGGGGTCAGGCAGGGTCGGTCGGCGGCGCGCCGATCATGTGTGGTGGGGGAGAAATGTACAACCCGGGCCACTTCAGCAAGAACGGCTTCGGCCTCGACGACCGCAACCGCTTTGACTTTTTCCTCACCCAGGATCACGCCGCACTGTTCGAAGATGGTCAACTGATCGTGCAGTCGGACATTCCGCCCGGGAGTTTCCCGTGGGCGAACGAGCCACTCAAGGCCTACTACAGCCACTACCTCTACCACTCGGACGCCGACATCGTCGACTTGAAGTCGTTCAAGGACAACGGCGCCGGGTTGTGTTACCCGCTGAATTCGTACTGGTTCAATAATCCGCTCCTCGGCACGGCGGCCGGCAGCAACGTCTGCAATGCCAGCTATCCGGCTGGCTACGGCTTTCCATTCTCAGACGAGCGCCACTGGGACAACATGGGCTTTGAAGTGCTGGCCGGGACCGACGTGCCAGCTACGCGCGACTTTTCGTCGCTGGCGTCTGCCGTTCAGCCGCCCCAGGTTCAAGCGCCTCAGTTCTCAGGCGCCGGCAGCACCGATCCCAACCTCCCCGCGCCGACGACCACGCCTCCCATCCCGGCGACGGTCACCCCGGCCATCGATGCGCCGACGACGGATGTTCCGGCCACGGACGCCCCGGCGCAAGCCGACGTCTCAGCGCCGACCTCGATGGTGATGCTGACACCCCGTTTGTCGGCGGGCGCGCCCAGCCCGCAAACGGGTAAATGGGTCAATGTGACGCCGGCCACCGCGAATCTGTCGGATCCTCTGGACTGCAGCAATTTTGGCGCCTCAAACGTAGTAGCCGACCCGGCGCGTCCCTCAGATCTGTATGCCCACTTTGATTGTCAGGGGATCTGGAAATCAACTGACTTCGGCCAAACCTGGACCGGGCCGATCAACACCGGCCCCGGTGGCAGTGGCGCCAACAGCGCGGGTGGTATCGCCATCGCGCCAGGCAGTGGCAGCGATCCACCGATCCTGTATTCGTCCGGCATTCGCGGCAGCGGGACTGGCTTCTGGCGCTCTACCGACGGTGGCGTGAGTTGGACAAACTCCACGATCGGACCAGCTGGCGGCCGTCAGGACGTCTACCCAGCCAGCGTCGACCCCTACGATGGCGCCCACCTGATCATGGCCGCCCATGAATTGAACGCGGTGTATCAGAGTGTGGATGGTGGCCAGAGTTGGAGCAGCGTTGCGCTTGCGAGTGGCATGAACCAGCCTGGCGGAACGGCTGGGATCTTCTTCATCAACACTGGCGACGCCTCGACCACTCGCAATACGTGGCTCTGGATGGCTCAGGGGTCGGGCGGCAGCGTTGGTACCTGGCGGACGACCAGCGGCGGTGCGTCGTGGACGAAGGTCGACAGCAATGAACATCCCCACGGGGCGGCACAGATCTACCAGCCCGACACCAACGGTGTCGTGTACATGGCCGGGATCTACTCGGCCGGCGGCTGGGGCGTCATTCGGAGTACTGACTATGGGGCGCACTGGGCCCACGTCGGCACAGGCACCGCCGAGGCGCTTGTATTCGGCACGCCCAGCAACGTGTACAGCATGTACGGCTGGGCGTGTTTGAGCTGTGACGTGAATCCGGATTTGCAAGTTGCTCCGCAGCCCGGCATGGCCGATTGGAAGACCATCCCGCGTCCAGCGGGTATGCGGCAAGGTCCGAATTCGGCAGCCGTAGCATTCGACGGGACGCAGTACATTGTGGTGACGGCCAACTACAACTCGGGACTGTGGCGCTATGCTGAACCGCAGTCCGGGGTAGCCCCAAGCCCGGCGGCGCCGGCGCCCACTAGCGTGCCGCCGCCGCCGCCTCTGCCGCCTGCGGTGCCGCAACCGACGCCGATGCCCACAGAGATGGTTTCCCCGGACCTCGCTCCCGCCGATACCCCTGCTGACATGATGCCGATGCCTGACGACACGCCTTCGCCGGCAGACGAGTCAACGCCCCCGACCGAATAAACGGCTGGAGCGCACGCCGAGTAATCCGGCGCAGGCCCGAGTGCTGTTTGAGAGCACACGGGCCTTTTTTCGCAAAGCCCGTAACGCGATTGTCGCCCAAGAGTGACAGCCTCGCCGGACTCCGGGTGCGCGACTTGCGTCACTTTGTCGGACATGGGACTCTTGTGATGTTTTCGCGCCTTCGCTCGACTTGGAAATGGAACTCGTTCCGAAGACCGCCGCGCCGCGTTCTCGCGGCGGGGGCCATGACCGCATCCTTAGCTATTGCGGCCGGCGTCTTCCTGCTGTCTCAGTCGGAGCGCAAGGTCGACGTAGGTGGCGTCCAGGTGGCCGCGATGGTCGGCGTAACCGGAGTCGCCGCGAACAACTCGTCGGCCAAGATTTATTTTCAACCCGTTGCCGGTGCAAAGGACTACCGGGTCTACGACCTTGCGAGTCCGTCGAGTGTGAAGTACGCGGGCCTGTACCACGCGACCGCCTCCGCAAACTGTCCCGGCCCATACTGCCTGAATCATTTTGCGGTGCAGGCTGACGGCGTAACCCCGGTGTTCCCGTACCAGATCGCGAACGGCCCCAGTGGTGGCCCCCAGGTCCTCGATGGCCCAGCCAACGAGATCGAATGGAACTCACTTGGCGATGGCCAGCCGCACACGCTGGTCGTCGAGGCCGTCGATGCGATCGGCCCCGTTCCCCAGGGGAGTCTGTATACGGGATTGCAGAACCAGGCCGTCCTCAGCCCGCCCCCCGCCGGCGCCATGCTGGGCGGTAACAAGGGATCAACGGGTGACGGCAACACCTCGACCAACGGACAGGGGCCATACACGAACCAACCCCAGGTGCTTGCCAGGTCACAGCCGTTTCAGGTCCAAGCACGCCCGAGCCTCGCGGCCATTCCGTCTCGGCCGAGCGCATCCCAGGCGTTCTACGACACGTTCGAAAACGCCGAGAATGCCACACTCAAGCAGACCGCACGTCAGGATACCAACCGCGACGCCGCGGGCAACCTCGGTTCGATGACGTATAGCCTGAACGCGGGCACGCCCAAGGAGTGGACGATCGAGTACCGCCAAGCGGACAACAACAACTCGATGCCATTCATCTCGGCAGACCACTTCATGGACATGCTGTTCGATGGCTCGACGCCGGGCGGCAGCGCGCCCACACACACGATCTACGGCTCCATGGCCATGACGCCACGCCCGAATCTGGACATGTCCGGTGGCAAGGCCATCCACCTGACCATGGAAGTCGACGGCCACCAAAGCTTCAGGCGCTGGCTGGCGTTCGACCTCTCGCCAGCATCCGATCCACTCCAGAACTGGGAGGCCCTTGGCCGCCCCATCAATACGTCCGACCAGGGCATCTATGTGGAGATCAAGGACGGTGGCTGCACGCTTGACATCTTCAATGGCCCAACCTCTGCGACCAACCCAATTGCGACGGGAACCGCTGGTGGCGCCGCACATGGCGCCAGGCTCTGGGGCCAGGCAGGCTCATCTGGCGGCGGCGCGGTCATGTGTGGCGGACCAGAAATGTTCAACGCGATGCGTTACAGCAAAAACGGCTTCGGCCTCGACGAACGCTCGCGGTTCGACTTCTACATCACGGCAACGCATGCGGCATTGTTCGAAGACGGCCAGCTGATTGTCCAGTCCGATATTCCGGCTGGCAGCTTCCCCTTTGCGAACGTGCCCCTCAAAGCCTACTACACCCACTATGTGTATCACACCGACGCGGATATCATTGACCTGAAGACCTTTCAGGACAATGGCGCTGGCTTGTGCTACCCGCTGAATTCGTACTGGTTCAATTCTCCGCTCGGCGGCACCACCGCCAGTAGCAATGACTGCAACGCGACCTATCCCGCGGGCTACGGCTTCCCGTACTCAGACGAGCGGCATTGGGACAATATGGGTTTCGAGGTGCTCGCGGGCGCCGACGTGCCGACCAATGGCGACTTCTCAACCTATCGCGCCGGGGTGCAGGCGCCATCAATCCAACCACCGGTCTTCGTGAACCCTTCGGGCTCGCCGACACCTACGCCGATGGCCTCCGCCTCCGCCACCCCCGGCGCGCCGACATCTACGCCGATGGCATCCGCCACTCCAACCATTTCACCCACCCCGGCGGCCAATACGGCGACTCCGACGCCGACCCAGATGGCGAGGACCGCGACCCCGACGCCGACTCAGATGGCGAGCGCACCCACATCTACTCCGACCAGCGTCTCCAGCGGACAGACCGGCCAGTGGAGCAATGTCACGCCCGCGAATGCGAACCTCACGAGTACGCTCGACTGCGGCAACTTTGGCACCATCTCGGTCGTCTCTGACCCAGCCAGGCCGTCAAATCTGTACACCCACTTCGATTGCCAGGGCATCTGGAAATCGACTGACTATGGCCAAACCTGGAACGGCCCGATAAACACGGGCACCGGTGGTGCTGGCGCCAACGGCGCGGGTGGCATCGCGATCGCCCCTGGCGCTCCTGGAGGTCCGCCCATCCTGTACTCGGCTGCCATCCGTGGCACCGGCATGGGCTTCTGGCGGTCACTTGATGGTGGCGTCAGCTGGACCAATTACACGGTCGCACCGGCCGGTAACCGCCAGGACGTCTATCCCCCGCAGGTCGATCCATACGACGGCAATCACCTGCTCATGGCCGCACACGAACTGAACGCGTCATATCAGAGCATTGATGGCGGGCAGAACTGGACCAGCGTCACCCAGGCCAGCGGCATGAACGAACCAGGTGGCACCGCGACCTTCTTCTTCATCAACACCGGTACGGCTGCGTCGACACGCAACACCTGGTTGTGGATGGCGCAGGGCACCGGCGGCGTGGTCGGGACCTGGCGAACTGCCAATGCCGGCGCGGGCTGGACGCGTGTCGACAGCAACGAACATCCTCACGGTGACGGACAGATTTATCAGCCGGATACCAACGGGACCGTCTACATGGCGGGCGCCTACTCGGGACTCGGCTGGGGGGCGTTGCGCAGCGCTGACTACGGTCAAACCTGGTCCCACGTCGGCGCCAACGGTCAGGGAGCCATCGTCTTCGGTACGCCGAACAACGTCTTTTCTGCCTTTGGCTGGGCGTGTGGCATCGGCTGCAACGTCGATCCTGGCCACGAATTAGCCGCACAACCAGGCATGTCGGGATGGTCCACACCACCTCGTCCGGCGGGCATGACGCAAGGCCCGGCCCAGGCGGCAGTCGTGAGCTCCGGCAGTCAGTGGATCATCCTCACCGCGAACTGGTCTTCGGGTCTGTGGCGCTACGCAGAAACCAACTCATCGAGTGGGCCAACCCCGACCCCAAACCCGGTTCCGTCCCCCACTCCGACGCCGGTCCAGCAAGTCTACACGAGCAGTGCAAGCGTTTCCCCGGGTGCGCTGTCAGCCGGCAGCACAGTGACGATCAATGCCCTGGTCAAGAGCACGAATGCATCCACTCAAGGGATCGCCATCGAGGTGGTTAACGCGTCTGGAGCGATAGTCTCGCATACGCTCTGGAACTCCGAATCATTCACGGCCGGTCAGACCAAAGCCTACTCGGCGCAGTGGGCAGTACCCACTGGAACAGCGCTCGGTGTGTACACCGTCAAGATTGGCGTCGCCTCGGTAGGCTGGACCACCTGGAACTACTGGAACACTAACGCCAGCACCATCACCATCCGCTAGAGGTCGCCTACGGGGCCTGGATGCGCACCAGGCTGATGGACTCCGGCGGGAGGACCAGGTGCAACTCGCCAGGGCTTGTTTCAAACAAGCCCTGGTCCTGCACGTGGGGCGCGGTGGCGTCGAGCCGGTACAGCTCGGCTACCGTCGCACCCATGCCGCTGAGCTGAACGGTGGTCGTCAGCGGAACATCCGGACGCTGATTGATGACCATCACCAGGGTATCGCCGGTGACACTGTCTCGGGAAGCAAAGACGGCGACGTCGTCGGGTGCGCTGGAGGTGGCAGCCAGTGCGAGATCCCCGAAGCCGTGCCCCTGACCGTCGTAGTTGGTGTACATGCGGAACGCGTTCGCGCCCGGGCTACCGGGGTGCGGACTGGTCCAGTACGCCGCCATGTCGACGCCCTCGCGCCCAAAGATGCCCAGCACGTCGGCAATCGCGACCGCTCCGTTCAGGGTGGTGTCGGCGCCCCAGTTCCACTCACCGATAGCCAGCTTCGTGCCCGGGTAGTACTGGTCGATCCACCCGCGCAAGCGCGGGATCAACTGGACGGAATCCGCGATCCACGACTCGTCGATGTAAGTCGGGTCCCAGAGCGAACGTGTGGAACGGACCCGCACTCGATTTGTCTGTTCATCCGTGGCGCCGCCCCAAACCCCGTTTGCCTGGGGGTAGTCGTGAACATCGAGCACATCCAGGGTGCGTCGCCCAACCTGCTGATCGTGCTGGCGGACCTGTTCCAGCCACCAGGGTAAAAACGGCATATTGCCATGCGCCACGCGATCCGCGTGGGTTCGGTAGGCGTCAGTGCCGCGATCGCGTGCCGAGTAGAACATTGCAGTCCAACCCGACAGGCTCGGGCCAAGGATCTGGGCTGCTGGATCTACGTCTTTGACGGCTTCGGCGTAGTCCAGGAAGCTCGTAAGCTCCTCGGTGTAGTCCGGTTGAACCGGGTGAACGTCGGTATGGGTGGTAGACCACAGGTCGGGTTCATTGTCAATCGCGTAGAAGCGTACACCGCCGGTGTCGGCCGGCCCGAAGCGGTTGACCAGATGTGAGACCCACTCGTCCTGAAAGACAACGCCGGCTTTCTGGTCGGGCGGGTCGGCAAAGGGCGCCGCCTTGCGGGGGAACGAGGCAACCGAGGTGGCGTGGCGATTGAATGACGGATCGTAACCGAGGATCGCTCCGGTTGACCCGTCGCCAACGGGCGGCCCGCCGTCCGCGGGGACGCCGACTGACGCCAGTTCTCGATTACCAGTGCTCGCTACCCAGCCCAGGGCGGGGACAGTGATCAGGCTTGTCACGCCACGCGCCTGGTTGGTGGCCACGAATCGGTCGGCGGCCTGCGACGGCGCGCCAATCGAGCTGCCATCCGACCCATAGTTGCGAAATTCCCAATCCCGTGCAGCGTTCCACGCATTGCCGTTTGCCCAGTTGTAGCGACTGTTCGGATTGCCACCCCAGCGGTTCAGCGTCGCCCCGGTACCGGCCAATTCATCCGTGCTGGCAGCCCCCAGGCCGTAAATCAGGGGGCTGATTGGCCTCAGCACGCCACTGGTGTCCACTTTCAGCAGCACGCCATTCGGCGGCGCCGACTCGCGCCACGTCGCGGGCTGTTGCTGGCGGGGGACAACGCGGCGCCACGCCGCCGCCGCCACGCTGGTCAAGGAGACCCCACGCGAATGCACCACGGCCGTCCCAACCGCGGCGCCGAGTACCAGCAGCATGCCGGCCAGCGCCGCGACCCACGCCAGGCGCGGCACGCCGCGACGCCGGCCGCCGGGCCTTGAGGGACGAGTCACCCCCTAACTCTGCGTTCAGCTGGCGGCGCGAGGGGTAGGCTGGCGGTTGAGCCCGGGTTGAGACGGGCGCCGCCAGCCAAGCGCCCCGTTATTGGACCGTGAATGTCCCAGCGTTGCCGTTCCAGCTGTACCAGATGCCCCAGCCCACAGAGGCGACGCCGACGGTGACGGTGTAGGGGCCTTTGGGGGCCGAGGCGGGCACGGTCCACTGGGCTGAATACGGCTTCGTCTGACCAGCCGTGAACGATTCGGAGTTCCAGAGCGTATGGGAGACCAACGCTCCAGACGGATCTTTCACCATGATGGCGATCCCGACTGTCGAGGCGGTTGTGCTCTTGACCGAGGCATTGATCGACAGGGTGCTGCCGGCTGGCACATTGCCGGGCGACACGCTCGCGCTACTGGTGTATGGCGGTGGCGGCGGCGTCGCCGTCGGTACGGACGTTCTGGTCGGGGTCGCCGTCGGGACCGCCGTGTTGGTCGCCGTCGGCACCGCCGTGTTGGTCGGCGTCGCCGTCGAAGTGGCCACGACGGAGAACGCCGCGGCCGAGCCGTTCCAGATCACCAGCGGGCCCCACCCGGGCTTGAAGACAGCCACAGACACCCTGTAGTTCCCCAGGGTGGCGCCGCTCGGCACCTGCCACGTGGACGCGTACAGACGCGCCACGCCCGGGGTGAAAGCCTGATTGTCCCAGTCCTGCTGGAAGACTTTGGCACCCGACGGATCGAATATCTCGATGTCCACCAGGCCTGAGGACGTTGCCGAACTGGTCAACGACGCCGCGACCGACAGCATCCCTCCACGGGTTACCGAGCCTGGCGAGGCGCTGGCGCTGGTGGCATAGCTCGCATTGGACGTTGGCGTTGCGGTCGCCGTCACGGCCGGCGTGCTGGTCGGGGTGGCGGTGGGCGTGCCGGTCGTGGATAGGGTGGGGGTGCTGGTGGGCGGTGAGCCGGACAGTGGGACCGGGTTCTTGTAGTACGCCAGGCCCTGCATGCGGATATACCCGCCGTCGTCATCGGCGACGGTCGAGACCTGGGTGTTGCAGACCTGGCCGGAGCTGACGCCGTCGGTGGTGCAGAACGAGGCCGGGTTTGTGATGCCATCTCCAGTCGCGTCGGACTCAACCGTGTTGCCCGAATTGCCGGCGCCGAACATCGCGCCAACAATGCCGCTCTGAATCAATTCTGGTACGTGCCCGAAAATGTACTCAGCCCGGTTGTCCTGGTAGTGCCCGTTCGTGTTGTTCACCGTGTCGAAATACTGATTGCCAATTGGCACTTGCCAGAGCAAGGCACTCTTGCCGCCGTCCGCGACGCTGGTTGCCTTGACATACTGCTCCCAACGCTGAAAATTCGGGAACTTGACATTCAGCCGATCCCACCAACGGTTCTGGCCAAACAGCGCCTTGTATTGCCCCGCATCACGATCCAGCGGATCGTCGAATAGCACGTCGTGCGCGCCGGTCTGACTCAGAAACGTGCCGACTTGCTGGCCGAGGGCGGCGCCGTTGGTAGCTGGATTGCTATCCGTACCGATGTCATCGCCCGTCGCCCAGGAGCTGATGTTCGGGCCGAGCAGGACGTTTGGCGCGTACAGGTCCCGCAAGTGGGCAAGCGCCTGCGTGAATCCCGCGTAGGTGTCGGCATATCCGACGACATCGGCATACCCGGTGGTCGCAACCGCGGCTTTGAGTAGACCAGGGTTGTTGCCCTGACCGGTGCAGAACCCGAAGCAGACACCGTTGTTGTTCACTGCTTGCATGGCGTAGCCACCGCTCATGTCTGGTTCCACGTTGATCAGCGCGGGCTTGCCAAACCCCTGGATGCCATCATAGGTACCGGGGCCCAGTCGCTTCATCAGCAGGGCAAAGTTCTGGTAATACGCCAGCATCAGCGCGGGCGTATTCAAATTCGTGATGTCGCGCTGGTTCTCGCCGCAGCTGCCGCAGCTACCGCTACTTTGCAGCAGCTCGTAGTACGGGAACATGGGGATCCGACCCTTCGACGCCGCGTTCTGTGCGTAGTACAGCGGGAACTGCCCGCCCGCGTTCCAGGTCTCCCAGCCGCTGTTGGTGTTTACACCCCCGGCCAGGTACTGGTACGTAAAGTCCCACGCAATGCCGCTGTTGGTCAGCCAGGCATCGGCTGGCGACGCTTGCAGCCCAAAGCTGAAGTGCGACGGTAACGCCGCGGACAGGGCCTGCGCGCGACTCGCCGACAGCGGCATCAGCAGCGCTGTCGCCACCACCAGCGAAATAGCGGCGCTCGCCACGACACGTGACACAGGGCCCGCGGACTTGAATTGACGCACCATCGGTTTCATCCTTCCACAGCAGATCCGCCCAAACATCGGGCCTACAGATCCGGCCTGCATGACCACAGGTGACCCCGATTGAAAATATCTGGCCACAGCAACGTAACGGGTTCGGCTCTTCGCGTGTTGCGGGTTCTAACCCGTCTGACACCGAAACGCAAAATCGGGGACGGAAGTGACTGTACGTGAGCAGCACACGTGCAAACCGCTTTGCCCACGCTGGGCCGGCCATGACGTGGTCCTTTAACGCTGAACTGGATAAAGCGCGCCACTGGATGTGGTATTGTGGCGCCTGCAATTCAAACCGGCACCGTGTGACTGGCTTTTTCGCCCGTCTGCTCCTCAGACATTGTGCCAACGTTGTAAGTCTCCGGGCCGATCGACGGCCCGTGGTCAGCCAGCTAACCCCAGCCCCAGGAGTTGACTGAATGCGGCCCTTGTTGTGCATTGCGCAGGTGCGTTGGATCCCGACCGTCGTCGGGGTTGTCGCTGTCGCATTCGTCGTCGCATCAGGCATACCCGAGCTCCACGAGCGTCCGGCAAACGCCCAGGCAGTGGCGAATCTCGCGGTCGCCGGCGTAGCCCCAAACAACTCCTCGGCCCGAGTCTTCTATCAGCCAGTACCCGGTGCACGGGACTACCGCGTGTACGATAGTGCGGCTCCGACGGTCGTCAAATACGCCGGTCTGGCACACCTGACTCCCTCGGCCGGTTGTCCAGGACTCTTCTGCTTGAACCACTTTGTGGCGCAGGCCGACGGCGTGACGCCGGTGTTTCCCTATCAGGTCGCGAACGGAGCAACCGGTGGCCCGCAGGTACTCGATGGCCCAGCCACGGAGATCGAGTGGAACTCCCTGGGTGATGGCCAGCCGCACACGCTGGTCGTCGAAGCCGTCGATCAACTCGGTCCAGTTTCACAAGCAAACCTGTATACCGGCGCGCAGACTCTGCCAATCGTCGGCGCGCTGCAGCCCGGGGCCATGCTGGGCAGCAACAAAGGCCCGACCCTCGACGGCAATATCTCCACAAATGGCCAGGGACCATTTTCGAATCGACCCCAGGTAATTGCTCGCTCACAGCCCTTCGTGGTCCAGGCGCGTCCGGATCTCAAGGCAATCCCGGCCCGCCCCAGCGCCACGCAACAATTCTTCGATACGTTCGAAAATGGGGAAAACGGCACGATCACACAAACTGCGCGCGACGACGTCGGCAGGGACAAGGCGGGCAATTTCGGCTCGAAGACCTACAGCCTGAATGCCGGCACTCCGAAAGAGTGGACCATCGAGTTTCGCCAGGCGGACAACACCAACTCGATGCCGTTCATTGCCAGTGACCACTTCATGGATATGTTGTTCGACGGAGCAACCCCAAAGACCACCAGCGCACCTTCGCACACCCTGTACAGCTCCATGTCCATGACCCCCCGCCAGACCCTCGAGATCTCGAGTGGCAAGGCGTTGCACCTGACGATGGAGGTCGATGGCCACCAGAGCTTCAGGCGCTGGTTGGCGTTCGACCTGGCGCCGGCGTCGGATCCAATTCAGGCGTGGGATCCGGGCGCGCTGCCGGTCAATAACGCCGATCAAGCAATCTTCATGGAAGTTAAAGACGGTGGCTGCACGCTCGACATCTTTACCGGCCCCAAGTCCGCGTCCGACCGGACGCCGACCGGCTCAGCTGGCGGCCGCGCGAATGGGGCCAGGCTGTGGGGTCAGGAAGCAAACGTTGGTGGGGCGCCAATCAGTTGTGGCAGCGGCGAGATGTACAACCGCGTTCACTTCAGCAAGAACGGTCTCGGCCTCGACGATCGCGACCGCTTTGACTTCTTCCTCACCCAGGACCACGCTGCGCTGTTCGAAGATGGTCAGCTGATTGTGCAATCTGACATTCCCGCCGGGAGCTTCCCATGGGCGAATGTGCCGCTGAAGGCGTACTACAGCCACTATCTGTATCACTCGGAAGCGGACGTCAATGACCTGAAGACGTTTAAGGACAACGGCGCCGGGCTGTGCTATCCGCTCAATGCGTACTGGTTCAACGATCCGGCGTTGGGAACAACATCCGGTAGTAACGTCTGCGGCGCCAGCTATCCATCTGGCTACGGCTTCCCATTCTCTGATGAACGCCACTGGGACAATATGGGTTTTGAAGTGTGGCCGGCTGCCGACGTACCAGCCAATCGTGATTTCTCGCAGCTGGCGAGCTTTGTCGGAGGAGTGAATCCTACGCCGACGCCGGCCACCCCAACGCCGGCGAACGGTGGCACCCGTACGCCGACCAACACGCCAGCTCCGCCCAGCACGCCAGCTTCGGTAAGCGGCCACACCCAAACCAGGGGCTCGGCCACCGCTAAACCCGCGCCGAGCGCTGACAGCGGGGCAGCGCCCCCACCCGGCGGGGCTAGCTCCCTGGCGAGCTCCCCGCCCGTACCAGGCGGACCCGGCGGCGGCTCGCCCGCGACTGGCGGAGGTGGCGGCACGATGCGCGCGTCCGGCGGTGGCGGTGGCGGGGCCACCCCCTCAGGCGCGCCCGCGCCCGTGGCCAACCCCGGCCAGGCCGTGGCCAATTCGGTCGAGCCAGCGGCGGTGGCCGCGGCCAGCCCACCCGCGGATCTCAACATGGTCCAGTTGCCTCTAGCGCCTGCTGCGCCAGCGGTCTCAGCGCCACACCTGTGGCAAGTCGCCGTGTATGGGTGGGGAGGCGTCTTGACCAGCGATCGACTGTCCGTCAGCGTGCCTTCCAACGTCGTCGGACCCGGCGGCGCCGATCTCAACGTG
>DATGER010000167.1:0-18764 GCA_035309865.1 Chloroflexota bacterium | reverse complement strand
ACGGCGACGTACATCGGCGTTGCGCCTACGTCGGCGATGGCTTCGCCGCGGGTTCGCAAGTCGCCGAGCTCGATACCCTTCTGCATCATCAACCGCGCGTTGCCGACGGCAACGTGATGGCCTTCGACCAGTCCTTCGACGCCGTGGCCCGCGATGGCCGCAAACTGCTCGACGGCCGGGACCTCCAGGTCCAGGGCATTGGCATGCGCGAGGACTGCTTCAGCGAGCGGATGCTCCGAGCCGCGCTCTACGGCGCCCGCCAGGCGCACCAGTTCGCGTTCGTCGCCCACCACGTCGGTAACGACCGGCGTGCCGCGCGTAAGGGTGGCCGTCTTATCGAAGACGATGGTGGTGATCCGCTGCGCTTGCTCGAGTGCCGTTCCCCCACGGATGAGCACGCCATGCTCGGCGGCCCTGGTCGTCCCGACCAGAATCGCCGTTGGCGTGGCCAGTCCCAGGGCACACGGGCAGGCCACGATCAGGACCGCGATGGCTTGCTGGACCGCTGCCGTCAGCCGCGGCTCCGGGCCGAACAGGAACCACACCCAAAAGGTGAGCAGCGCGAGCACGACCACCACGGGCACGAAGTAGCCCGCGATGACGTCCGCCAGACGCTGCACGGGCGCCTTCGACGCCTGCGCCTCATCGACCAGGCGGATGATCTGGGCCAGCACAGTGTCCTGGCCGACCTTCGTGGCGCGCAAGATGAACGAGCCGCTGCGGTTGATCGTGGCGCCCCAGACCTCGTCGCCAGGTTTCTTGTCGACGGACAGCGACTCACCTGTCAGCATCGACTCGTCGATTGACGAAGTGCCCTGCTCCACCACGCCATCGACCGGTACGCGCTCGCCGGGGCGCACACGTACCCAATCGCCCACACAGACCAGTTCGATGGCCAGGTCCTGCTCCTGGCCAGCGCGGACGACCCGCGCGGTGCGTGGTTGTAAGCTCGCCAGGGCTCGAATCGCAGCCGACGTGCGCATCCGCGCGCGCGCCTCAAGAAACCGACCGAACAACACCAGCCCGATGATCATCAGGGCGGGTTCGTAGTACACCTCGAATCGGAAGCCGATCTGCTGCGCCAGCTCCGGGAAGACGCTCACAAACGCCGACGACAGGTACGCGGTGCTGGTGCCGATGGCGACCAGGGCGTTCATGTCGATCGCGCGATGGCGCGCCGCCTTCCAGGCCCCCCAGTAGAAGGGACCGCCCGCCCACACTTGCAACACCGTCGCGACGACGAACATGGCCAGAAAGACCGCGCGCGGTAGCGAGGAGTCGATCAAGCCCATCATCAGCATTCCGGCGCCGAGCGCGACGACCGATTTGCGAAAAAGACCTGCCACTTCGCGTTCACGCGCCGCGACGTCCAGATCGGTGGCTGGTGCCATGTCGGCTGCGCCTGCGTGCACCGGCGACGGCAGATTGCCCACACCGTACCCGGCGCGCACCACCGCCGCGACCAACTGGGTGAGGTCCGCCTGGCTTGCGTCGTAGCGGACGGTCGCCCGCTCGGAGGCGAGGTTCACGGTCGCGTCGTGCACTCCGTCGACTCGGGCGAGCGTCTTTTCGATGCGCCGGATGCACGACGCGCAAGTCATGCCGGTAACCGCAAAGCCGACCTCGGTCAGCTCGCCAGGTTTCAGGGTCTGCACAGTGTCGCCAAGCTGGGCACGGCCGTTAGCCGCGCACCAACACCAGTAGCTGGGGTTGCACGGCGACCACGACTCCAAGTCCCGCCAGCATCACCCCGGCGAGTCGGCCCAGCAACTGGCCGCGGGGCAGGAGCTTTTCAGCGAGCACCACCAGCGTGATCGCCGCGACCCACGTCAGACCCATCGACCCGGCGGCCACGAGCGCGATCATCAGTGCCCAGCAGCAGCCGACTGAATACATTCCCTCTACGACGCCCGCGCGGAACGCACCGACGAGGCCCACCTGCCAGTGCGCGCGGAGCGCTTGCACGGAGTTGCGACAGCGGTCGAGGCAATGCCGCATGGCTGGCGCGAACTGGTACAGACCAACCGCTACCAGGAGGGCCGCGATCGCATAGGGCACCCGCGCTGCCAGATCCATGTTGTCGGCCAGCAGCGCGCTCGCGCCGCGACTCGCGACATACACCGGGATGCCCACAATTGACCACACGGCGAGATAGCCGAGTGCCACCAGCCAGGTCGAGGCGAACGTCCGTATCCGGCTGGAGATCACCGGAGCAACCTCGCCAGAGCGGAGAACCAGCGGGGCAAGGGCGGGCAACATCATCGCCGCCATCATGATTGCCCAGGCGCCCACGAAGGCGGCCAGGTCGGCGACGTTGGCGGTGAAAGCCGGACTGGCGCCTCCCATCGTCTGGCCCATGTCCATGGACTGGTCCATAGCGCCGGCTCCAGACGACATGTCCGGGCCGGCCATCGAGCCCGAGTGCGTAACCACGTACGTCCACGCCGCAACCACTACCAGCAGCAGGAGCACGGCGGAAGGCCACGCGAAACGATCGCTAAACGGGATGCGATTCCGATCGCCGAGAAGCACGTTGGATGACATTGTGGGGCGACGTCCGTTTCGGTGGCTAGTGAATTGCGGCGGGGTCAGTGAGACGCCAGGGCAAGCGCGGGGGTCGTCTCGAGTGGCCGACCGAGCTCTGAACCCTCCTCGGTCAGCTCCTCGAGACGCTTGCCGCGGGTTTCAGCGGCCCGCCAGGCCATGAGGACACTGGCGAGGCCAATTGGCGTGGCGATGACGAGCGACGGCAGCATCAGACCTGGTGACAGGGTGAGCAGGACGCCGATCAGGGTGGGCCCGACCACACCGCCAACCTTGCTGCTGGCGGTCACCATGCCGCTGCCGATTCCGCGCAACGCGGTCGGGTACAGCTCAACACTGTAGGGCGCCAGCACACCGCTCATGCTGCTGCTGGCAACCAGCAGCGCAATCAAGGCCACCCCGAGAAACTCTGGGTGAATAACCAGAAACGGTTGGCCGAGTCCAAACCCAACCAGCGCGATGCACGTCGCCGCGCCGAAGAGCACCGTCGACTTCTTGCTACTCCAGAACGCGAACAGCGCGGCCGCCGCGGCCGTGCCGGGCAGGGCGAAAAAGGCCGCGGTCGCGAGCAAGCCACTGGTGGCCGCAGCATCGAGGCCCAGGCCGCGCAGCATGGTCGGCAACCAGGTGATAAAGCCCCAGTTGACCAGGCCCCACGCGACACCGTAGCTGCACAGGGTCAGCGTGGTGCCGCGCATGCCGCGCCCGAATACCTCGCGCGGACTGTGTTTGCGGGCGGTGGTCGCGACTGAGAGGGCCGCCACCCGAGCGGTGTCGAGACGTACGCCGACCATGGCCATCGCCTGCTGCGCCTGCACGTGGAAGCCGCGCAGCATCAGATAGCGGGGCGACTCCGGGATCCACTTGAGGAGGAACAGCATGAACAGCGCCGTCGGCAGGTTTGGCAGCCAGAGCACCCGCCACGAGAACGCCGGCTCGAGGAGGAACGCGAGGCCGCTCGCCGCCAGGAGGCCGGCCAGCCCGCCGACGCCGCCAATGGCCACCGAGAGCCAGCCACGGTGCTTGGCCGGCATCGTCTCGGCCAGCATCGAGTAGATGAGCGGCAGCTCACCGCCAGCGGCCAGACCCATCATGAAGCAGGCGAAGAGATGCCAGCCAAAGGCTGGCATGAGCCCGCACACTGACGTCGCGGCCAGCAGTATGGCAGTTAAAATGAATGACGCGCGCCGGCCAATCACGTCGCCCAGATAGCCGAAGAGCACGGAGCCGAGGGTGGTCCCCAGCAGCGCCATGACCGGGAACACGGAGACTTCAGCGGCGCTGACGCCGTACTCGGCGCGCATGCCCGGTAGCATGAAGCCGAGCGTGGCCGGCTTCATAGTGTCCAGAACGAGGCCAATGAACAGGCGCACCAGCATCAGCCCGTGGGTACCGCTCAATTTGGCCGAATCCATGGCCAGCAGCGTTGACGACGAGCCCGACTGGCTGGCACTGCCATTCTTGACCAACGCGTAGTCGAGGTCGGGTACGGGCACGGCGTCCAATGACAGACTCGGGTCCTGGGACGGGACCGGCCGCTGCCGTGGCCGCCACCCCGCGGGAAGCAACCCTATGCCGGCCAGTAGCATGCCCACCACGTCGGACGTGAGGCCAACCTCGGCAAGTGGCGTGAAGCCTCTCTGGCTGACGGTGATGCCGAGGGCGTGTGCTTGACTGAAGTCGAAGAGCTCGGCCATAACACCCAGTGCGATGAGACCGACGCCAACCCAGAACACGAGCGGGCGACCGATCTGGCCGGGGATGTGAGATGGCTGGGCGTCCGCGGTCTGGGCCGAGGAGCTGAGTTCTCTGGAAAGGCGCTGCATGGGAACCCCGCAAAAAAGGATCGGCCGTCGCCCGGCTCTGCTTGATATGTCGCGTACCGTTATATCGCGGGCCGCTGCAACGGGAGTTGAGGATCGGTTGAGACTGTGCACACCGGCGGTTGCGAACTCGGCCCGCGCCCGCTCAACCGTTTCCCAACCGCCCATCAACGGCCGCAGGCCCTGATATCGCGTGTACTGACATATCGTGGACCTCACCCCTACAGATACCTACGACGTCATCGTCATCGGCGGCGGACCGGGCGGGTCGACGACCGCGACCGTTCTTGCCCAGAACGGCCATCGTGTCCTGTTGCTCGAGAAGTCCGAGTTCCCGCGGTTCCATGTTGGCGAGAGCCTGCTGCCGGCGTTGTGGGATATCTGGGATCGACTGGAAGTTACCGACACACTGAGCTCAGCCGGCTTCCCGGTCAAGCAAGGCGTCAACTTCAATCTGTTCAATGCGGACGAAGACCTGCCATTTCTAGCTGGCGAGTTCCCGCAGTACTTCCCGCGGCCGACCACGTTCCACGTCGATCGCGCGCGGTACGACCGCATTCTGCTCGACAATGCCCGTGAACACGGCGTCGAGGTCCGCCTGCCGTGGACCGTGCACGAGGTGCTGTTCAACGGTCCGCAAGCGATCGGCGTACGCGCCGGACCTGGCGACGATCTCGCCCAGGCACACACGATCTCGGCACGCGTCATCGTCGATGCCACCGGCCGCGACTGCCTCCTGGCCCGTCGGCAGGGCTGGCGCAAGCCCGACCCGAAGTTGAACAAGCTGTCGTACTTCACGCACTTCAAAGGCGCGTATCGGCGGATCACTGACGGCACCGTGATGACTGAGATTCTGACGCTCGATGGTGGCTGGATCTGGTACATCCCGCTCCGGGAAGACCTGGTGAGCGTAGGCGCCGTCCTCGACGCCGACTTCGTCCGTCGCATTGGGCTCAAAGGTGTGCAGGCGCGCTTCGACCACGCCATCGCCCAGTCACCGCGGGTGTCCGAATGGCTGGCCGGCGCGCAGCAGATGCTGCCGGTCCAGACCGTCTCGAACATCTCGTATCTGAACGAATCGTTCGTCGGCGATGGCTTCGTCCTGGTGGGCGATGCGGCCATGTTCGTGGACCCGATCTTCTCCGCGGGCGTGACCATCGCGATGCGATCCGGCTGCTTGGCCGCCGACGCCATCATCGCCGCCCTGGCGGACGGCGACGTCAGCGCCGACCGATTGCGGGCGTACGAAGCCCGCATTCGCAAGCCGATGAATCGGATCTTTGAACTGATCTACAACTGGTACTTCATCCTGCAGACCAAAGAGACCCACAACATCTTCCGCCGTTCGCTCAAGGCGCCGCTGCTGCGCCGACGCCTGGTGGTGATCGCCAGTGGGGGCTATGACGTCGACGAGTTGGACGCGCTCCATGCCGAACTGGACGTGAGCCGCGCTGCCGCCAAACGCGCCGCCGCGGCCGCGGCCGATTAGTCAGGCGATCATCGCCCGGACGAGTGTGGCACGGGCGCTGGCCACTGCGATGCTTTCAGTCGGTGAGATCGGCGGGTCCGCTTCGCCCCGGACCGCCGCGTAGAAACGCTCAATCAGCGTCCGTAGTCCGGGGTACGCGGGCTCATGGCGCGCGGCCCGGCGCAGCAGGTTGAAGCCGGCCGCGCCCAGCGTTGCGCCAGCCAGGGTAAACGGGTGCACGATCTTGCGCGCACGCGAAACTTCGCCAGGCTCGACGACGCAGAAGCCGTGGAACAGGTCGACATGGAGCGTGCCGTGCTCGGCGACGAGCCGCAGCGTATTGGTTGTGGGGCGCCCAGCCGACGACAGGAGCAGACCGATCGACACCTGGCCAAGCACGGTGGTGGCGCGCAACTCACCGGGCCGCGGATGCTGGATGTGCCAGGCGGCGTCGGCCAGCTTGCCGGGGCACAATCGGCCGACGAGCGCCAGCGGATGCGGCAGGATCTCGGGCAACAGGGCGTCTGGATCGTGGTTCACCGCGCCGGCCGAACACGCCACCGCGTCCACGTGCAGCAGTGGGCCGATCCGTTGCACTGCCTGCACGGCCTGTAGGAAGCCGTCCTGGAACAGAAACTGGTGCACTGGACACAACAGCCGGTCGGCGCGCTGAGCCGCGTCCAGCAGGCGGCACGTCGTTGCCAGCGACTCGGCCAGGGGTTTTTCCACGAGGACGTGGCAGCCGGCCGCGAGGGCGCTCAGCACGAGGGCGGCGTGGCTGGCGAGCGGCGCCGTCACGTGCACGACGTCGACTGCCATGTGCTTCAGCAGTTCGTCGAGAGTCGCAGCGGTGGTGGCGGAGTAGTTCGACGCCAGGGCCGCGGCGCGCTCTTCGACCGGGTCGACCACTGCGACCAGCCGACCCCCAACCCGTGTCAGCGCGTCCGCGTGCCAGCGCCCCATCAGACCCGCGCCGACGACGGCCGCGCGGACCGGACTCATTTCACTGAGCGGGCACGCCGCCCAGATGGATGCTGGCCAGATCGCCCGATTCCGGCGTATCCAGCTGCACCCGTCGGCCTGTCGACGCCGAGCGGTAGCAGGCCGCGATCACCTCGACCACGTCGCGGCCATCTTCCGCCGTGGCGGGCGGCCGGCCGCCGGAGCGGAATGCGGCCAGGGTGCGCTCAAACACCTGCCGAGTAGCGTGCATGCCGGGATCATTCGGGTTGCGAGCCAGCGGCGAGCGGCGGTTGCCGACCTCGCGCCACGCCAGCCCGGCGGCGCCGAAATCGAAGCGAACGTGCGGCCGGGTGCTGCGGAACAGTCCGGCTGTCAACCGGGCACGGCCGCCGAAGGACGCGCGTAACGACGCGTTGGGTAGTTCGGCGCGCACCTCGAAGTACTGCGTCTCGCCTTTGCACAGTCGGTTCTGGACGACCTGGGCCAGCCGGCCGCGCGAAAACTCGAGCGTGGCCAGGGCCACGGCGTCGGTTTCTTCGTCGCGCACACCGCACGACGAAGTGGTGGCCGAAACGGCGACCGGTTTTTCGCCAAACAGCGCCAGGAGGAAGTCCACCAGGTGCACGCCGGCCTCGTAGAGCGTGCGTTGCAACATCTGGCCCCGCCAGCCTGGTTCGGCCCACGGTGGCAGGTCCATGAGCTGCCATACCTGGGCGAAGACGACCCCGCCGCTATCCGAGGCGCGCGCAGCCTGAATGATGGCGTGGAAGATCGGCATCTCGCGAAACTCGTGATTGAGCGCCACCCGACGGCCCGCGGCGGCGGCGGCCGAGATGACTCGGTCAGCCTCTTCGAGACTGGACACGAAGGGCTTTTCGCAGATGACATCGGCGCCCGCGGCGATCGCGCGCAGACAATACTCGGCGTGCATGCTCGGCGGCGTGCCGACGATGACCACCTCGGGCCGCGTCGCCTGCAGCATCGTGTCGAAGTCATCGAATGTGGGCACTTGAAATCGCGCGGTCGCGCGCTCCCGTCGGGCCGCGTCCAGGTCACAGGCGCCAACCATGCGGGCGGTGCTGACGCCAGACAAAGCGGGCAGGTGGAGCGTGAAGCCGGCGTTGCCAAGCCCGATGAGGGCGACGCGCGTCGGTGTCGAATCAGTCGCCATGGGGGATGCTCTCCGCCAGTAACCGCGGCCGATCCAGCTTGTCGGTAGACGTACGCGGCAGAGCCGCTCTGAATTCGACCACCTCTGGAACCATGTACCGCGGCAACGACAGCGCACACTGGCGCTTCACGTCGTCTTCGGTCAATGTGACCTCGTCGGCAGCCACCACGAATACCTTGATGAGGTTGCCAAACTGTGGATCAGGGATCGCAATCGCCGCGACTTCTCGAATGTTGGGGTGCGCGTACAGAACGGTCTCGATTTCGCCAAGCTCGACCCGGTAGCCGCGCGTTTTGATCATGTGGTCTCGGCGACCGATAAAGTGGTAATCGCCCTGCGCGTCGAGCGTCACCCAGTCGCCGGTGCAATACAGCGCATCTTCACGGCCGTGTGCAAACGGGTTCTCGATGAACGCTGCCCGGGTGTCGTCGGGTCGACCGTAGTAGCCCTGCATGACCGTCGAGCCGCGGACGTACAGCAGCCCTTCGTGGCCGGGGCCGCTCACCCGTTGTCCCGACTCGTCGATGGCCAGCACTTCCGTATTCGCGCAGGCCCGCCCGATCGGGATGGGCTCAGCGTGTTCGTCCGGCACCGACGTTACCTCGAAGTAGGTGCACACGTTCGTCTCTGTTGGACCGTACAGGTTGAAGTACCCGGCGTGCGGGATGGCTTGCATCAGGCCGCGGAGAAACTTGATGGGAAAGACTTCGCCCGCGTACAGGATCAGTCGTAAGGCGTCGAACTTGTGCTGTGCCAGTCGCCCGCGCTCGAGTAAGAGCTGGAGCACCGACGGCACCGAGTACCAGACGGTGATCTGATGGGCTTCGATCAGGTCGGCGAGCCGCGTCGGAAAGGCGCTGAGACGTTCAGGAATGAGACTGATCGTCGCGCCGGACTTGACGCCGGCGAAGATGTCAAAGACCGACAGGTCAAAATTGAGTGGAGCATGATTCGACAAGGTGTCCTCGGGACGCAGTTGGAACGTCTCCACGCCCCAATTCACGAACGTCAGCGCGTTCAGGTGAGAGAGCATCACACCCTTCGGCTTGCCGGTTGACCCCGAGGTGAAGAGCACGTAGGCCAGGTCCTGGTCGGTGCCGTTCACCGCCGGCGCGACCAGGGCGGGCCCTTCCAGCACCTCTTCCAGAGGTGTGTTTGGGATGGGCAGCTCGCATGCGTCTGGGAGCGCACCGGCGACGAAGAGGTGGCGCAGCGCGACGTCTGGCGCCCCGACGAGCTTGGGCGCTGCCGAGCCCGAGATGATCATGCAGGTCATCGCGCACTGCCGGGCGATGTCCAGGAGCCGGGCGGCCGGTGAACCGATGTCGATCGGGACGTAGCAGGCGCCGGTCTTGAGAATCCCGAAGACGCAGACGATTGACCCGGGCGATTTGTTCAGGTGCATCCCGACCCGATCGCCCGGGCGCACGCCGACTTCGATGAGCGCGCGTGCCAGACGATTGCTCTGAGCTTCGAGCTGGCCGTACGTGAGCGACTCGTCGACAAAGCGAATCGCGGTGTGCTCCGGTCGCCGTTGGGCGTTCTCCATCAACGCGTGGTGGAGCAAGAATTGCATAGCGCTAGACCCCCAGAAACTCCGCGATGATGACCTTCTGGATCTCAGATGTGCCAGAGAAGAGCCGGCTGGCAAGCGCGTCGCGGACCTCACGCTCGAACCCGGACTCCACCAGGTAACCGAGCGCGCCATGGACCTGGAGCGCATCGAGCGCGCCCTGGACCCACGCTTCGCTGACCTGGAGTTTGACAACTGACGCCAGGCTGGTCAGCCGCTTACCGGACTCTTTCAACCATGCCGCTCGATACAGCAAGAGCCGGGCCGATTCCAGTCGCACGTGCATGTCCGCAAGCTTGTTCGCGACCGCCTGGTTCTTCCCGATCGGTCTGCCGAACTGGCGACGGCGCCGAGCGTACTGGATGCACTGCTCGAGTTGGCGCGCTAGATGCCCGAGCACCGGTGCCAGAATGAACGCGCGCTCCCACTCCATTGCCGCGGCGAATACCGCCGAGCCGACCCCTTCTTTGCCAAGGAGGCTCTCGGCCGGCAGACGACACTCCTCGAGGTTGACCTCACCCATCAGCGCGGTCCGCAGCCCCATTTTGCTCATTGCTGGCGAGACGGACAGGCCCGCCGTGCCGTGCTCGACGATGAAAACGGCCAGGCTACGCCCCCCATCCGAAGGCTCGAGCCGGGCCGTCACCAGAAACAGGTTGGCGATTGGCGCACTGGTGATATAGCGTTTGCGGCCCGAGAGGACGTACCCGGCGCCGTCCCGCCGAGCCGTGGTTTGCATGCTGGACATGTCCGAGCCGGCTTCGGGCTCGGTAACCGCATGGGCGGCGATGTGCGCGCCGGCGATGAGGCCGGGCAAGAAGCGCTCGTGCTGCGCCGGGTTGCCGAAGCGGAGGAGTGGCATCTGGACGCTCCACAACTGGGCGCCGAGCGCAAACAGCAAGCCGTTGTCCGGGCAGGCATAGCCCAGGCTCTCCAGTGCCAGCACGACGGAGGGGAGGTCGAGCTCGCGCCCGCCGTGCGCGCGTGGCATCGGCAGCCCCTGGATGCCAAACCGCCCGCACGCCTGCCAGCCGGCCCGGTCGAACTCACCAAGCGCCTCGCGTTCGACGAATCCGGACCCCAGCTCGCGCTCCGCGAACTGGAGGACCTCATTCCTTAGTGCAACCTGCTGCGGGTTCCAGGCGAAATCCAGACCGGTGTACCTCCGACTCCCGACGCTTCCGTTAGCGTCAGCTTGCAGCTGGCAACTATGCGACCTGGTAGCGCTCGTTCAGCGTGCGCTGGGGTAGGCTACGCATGGCTTCAAGCGTGTTGGGAATTTCCCAATGCTGCCACGCTGGCGGATTGCGCAGCACGTAGTGCTCCAGACGGCTCGCGTAGTGGGCGACGGCAGCCTCGATCGCCTGCCGCCCGTGGCCCTCGGACGGGACTGAGATTGGCTCTTCGAGAATGAAGCGCACCCGATCCGGGGGCTCGCCGTCTGGGAACATTGGCACGACCAGCGCGCCGGTCATCTGGGCTATCCGCAGCATGCCGGTGGTGAATGGCGCGGCGTGGCCCAGGAAGGGAGCCTCGACGAATGCCGCTGAATGCCAGCCGTCGCCGGTTTGCGCGACTATCGCGCCCTCTTTGAAGCACTGCAGGATGGGCCGGATATTGAACTGGGCGTAGAAGGCGCCGAGGAGCTCGCGCAGCGTTTTGCGGCCGGTTCGACGATCGACCAGGGTGCGCAGCCGGGTGCGGGCCCACGCGTCGTGCGCCGTCGGCATCGCTACCCGAATGTCGTAGCCCTGCTTCCGCAGCGCGACCACCGCGAGGAACATGAACACCGAGTGGACATGCGACCCGAGCAGGATCACGCCCTTGCCCTGAGCCAGCGCCTGATCGAGGTGCTGAATGCCCTCGATGTGAACAAGCTTGGCCAGGTCGGCGTCGCTCAACACGGGCGCCAGCATGATCGGCAAGCGGTTGAGTTGCTGGTACTCGAAATAGCGACGGGTCATGCCCTCGATCTGGCGCGGGCTAGCCTGGTCCCCGAACACCTGCTGCAAGTTGTCGCGGACGGTGGCCCGGTCGTGCCGACCCAGGAGGTACTGCAGCCGCCCGCGCAGCCGGCCGAGCGTGCACAGGAATTCGAGGGAGACGCTCGGGTACAGCATGTACGCGATGTCGCCGATGTCGAGGAGCTTGGGTTGGCTCATGATGTTGAGAGGCTTCCACCACTCCAGCGCGTGACGAATGCAGCGGGCAGGTGGGTAAGCAGGCCGATATTGAGGGCCAGGCCCGGTTGGCCGGCGTCGGTCAAATCCGTATCTGATGCGGTGAGCATCACGTTTCCGTTGTAGATGCCCGTGATCTGACTGCCGACGACTTCGATCCGCAGGACGTCACCCGGGCCGGGGCGTTGCGGGGCGGCAAGGGTGGTGAGCACGATTCCAGGCGTGCCGCCATCTCGCTTGAGCTCCCAGCGCCCGCCGGCGTACGGATTCCAGTGGAACCCGTACCGCTGATTATCGCTGGTACGACGCCGCACGAAGACCTGCAGGAGCGCATCCGGATCCTTGTCGGGCGCAACCACAGCCTCGCTGAACTGATCGGCGGACAACACCGCCCCCTGCCAGGCCAGAATGCCCAGCCCGAGCATGGGCCCGGACTTATTCACAATGCCAAGCTCGCCATTGACGATTCCGGCGTTGCCGTTATAGATGTGCCAGCCGTCACCGAGGCTGTCGCGCTGGAAGTCGTCGATGATGGGATCGACCCCGGCCATCGATGGGTCGGCGGGCGGCGCCTCCTGAGCCACCGCGCTGCCAGCCATCGGTACGTATCCGGCGATGTGTGCCATGACGCGTGGTTGCTGCGTTGCCCCGACAGCCAGCAGCATCACCGCCAGGGCGACACCCGCCAGGACTGGACCGGTACGCCAGACCGCCGGGCGGTGACCGGACGGCCCTGGAGCGCTCATTTTTTCGTTGCCAGAACCAGCGACTCGGCGCTGAGAAGTGAGGGCTTACGGGCCACCGGATTCGCGAAGCCAGCCTCGGACGCCATGGCGAGCGTCTCGTCGATGCTGTACGCACGCCCGCCCCGGTAAAAGAGCAGAAGTTGCAGGGACTGCAGCACCGGCCACATCGGGCCGGTCTCCGCGGCATCCAGGAATGCGCCCTGAATGACCAGTTGCCCGCCGTCGGTCAGCGCCGCGTAGGCCTTGCGCAGCAGCCGTAAAACGGTGTCGGGATCCTCCTGATGCAGCATATTCGACAACAGCACGACGTCATAGCCAGCACCCAACTCGTCCACCAGATAGCTGCCCGGTTGGAGTGCGACCCGGTCAGCCAACCCGGCCGCGTCGATCAGCTCGCGGGTGATCTCGAGCACGGGTGGCAGGTCGAACACGACGGCGCTGAGCTCCGGGTTGCGCCGCACCAGCAGGGCGGAATAGGTGCCGGGTCCGCCACCCACGTCGAGGAGCCTGCGTCGACCGGGCAGGTCGAGGGCGCTGAGCGCCAACCGGCCCGGGCCACGCGCGTAATCGTGCATGGCCAGAATCAGATCGCGAGTGAAGTCCTGACCTTCGCCGATCTGCGCGTGTCCTTCTTGCTGAATCGGTTCGCCGCGCCGAATGGTGTCTGCCAGTCCGCCCCAGGGAGCGTAACTCGTCGACATGAACTGCACCCAGTGGCCCATGAACTCAGGGCCCGTCTGGACGAGGAACTGTTGAGCCAGACGCGTATTGGTGAAGCAGTCGCCCTGCTTGTCCAGCAGGCCGAGCGCGGCGCAGGCATTCAACAAGCGCAGGACGTGCTCGTACGATCGACCCCAACGCTTGGCGAGGGCGAGCGCTGTGAGTCCGCCAGCGTGGAGTGCGTCAAAAACGCCCAGTTCCGTGGCCGCGAACAGCACCTGCGAGCGCCAGTAGCCGAGCGCCAGTTCCATCAATTGCTGTCGGAGCTCGCGATCCGACGTCTTTTTCACGCCGGGAGTATGCAGGATCACTGGGTGACGTCGTCAGGCCCGACCGAGGAACTGGCAGCCACGGGGCCGAACTCAACGCCGTCGACCCACACCTGGTGCACGGCGCTGTCGACGGCTGCCCCACGGACGAACACATACGCGCTCTGGACGGCGCCATAGCCCTGCAGAACGTCGGGCGTCAGAACAAGCTCACGTTCTCCCCAGGTTGGCGAGTCGGACGCGTCTTCAAAGTCGACCGACACGGTGTTGGAGCCAGTCGCCGTATTGATCATGAGGCCGACGATGGCGCGCGCGGGCTGCTGTGCGAGCGCCCAGAAGTGCAGCCGATACGGCACATCGGGGTTCACAGGTACCTGATCCGAGTACCACATCTGGCACGGATTCGGACTGTTCGGGATGGGCCAGCAGGCCGGTTGATCGGGTAAGTAGTCAAAGATCGACAGACTCGCGCCATTCGCATGGCCCACGCTGCGATCCCAGACTGGGCCCTGATTGGCCGAGGCCAGGGTGCGATGCCAGCCGAGTGGGGTCTGACCGTCGCTGCTGGCGATGTCCAGTGCGGCATCGGGGAGCAGGTTCGTCGAGTTCGCTGAGTCAGTCGCCGCGGGGGATACTGTTGGCGCGGGATCAGGCGCTGGCTGGCCAGCCAGCGCCGGTACGGTCGAAACGGCGACCAGCCCAAGGATGAGCACGCTGAGAGCCAGCAACGGCGTGGCGCGGCCGGTTCGGAAAGACGACAGGTTAGTAAGCATGGCTGGTATTTCTCAGTTCGTTACAACGTAAGTGGTGGTGTTCTTCCAGAGTTCCCAGCTCGCGTTCGAGCCAACGGCGCGGACCCAGACTTCGATCTGATAGGTGTTGGGCGTGACTCCGGTCGTATTCCAGACGAATGTGGCATTGCCAGTCCCGAACGTCCCGGTGAAGCTCGCACCACTGCCAGACGTTGGACCGAGCAGCCACTTGTACTCTGGTGTTGCTCCGTTGGGGCAGGTGGCAGCCGCCGTAAACGTGACCTGCGTGCCGGCCGGGACTGGCGCCTGGGGCGCCCAGTTCAGCGACAGACTGCCGTTCGTGCAGGAGGGCGGATTTGGATTTGAGGGCGTGCTGAGGTTGAACGAGACGGCGTTGTAGGTCTCGCGCCAGACGCTCGAGCCAACCGCCCGCACCCACACGTTCCAGTCGTACACGCCAGTCGGCATGCCGGCACTGTTCCAGATGTACGTCCGGTTGGTGCTGTAGGCCTGAACGATAGCCCCGGATCCGTCCGGCGCCCCGTACGAGATCTGGAACTCGGGCGTCGCGCCGGCGCTACAGCTGACACTCGCAGTCCAGGTGATCGTGGTGCCCACCACCTGAGCGGATGGTGGACTGGCGGTGAAGCTGACCGGTGCACCGGCGCACGTCGGGGTTGGCGTGCTGGTCGGAGTCGGGGGCGCCGGTGTGGGCGTGCTCGTGGGTGTACCTGGCAGAGGTGTGGGGGTGCTCGTTGGAGTGTTCGTCGGAGGCGCATTCAGGGTGTAGGTGGTTGAGGTATAGGCCTGCATGTCGACGCCCGAGCCGACAGCCCGCACGGTCACCCAGAACTGGTACGCACCGGCTGGACCGCCGGTGGTGGCCCAGGCATACATGGCGCTGGTGCTGTAGGTCTGGACAATCGCCGGTGAGCCACCTGGTAGCTGCATCCAGAACTGATACTCCGGCGTCACCCCGGCGAAGCAGGTCGGCGTGGCAGTCCAGGTCACCTGGGTACCCACCATCTGGGGTGAGGTCGGACTAGCGGCAAGCGTCACGGCGCTGCATGAACCGGCGGGGCCCGGGGTTGACGTCGAGGTGGGTAGCGGCGTGGAGGTTGACGTCGGGGTTGAAGTTGACGTCGAGGTCGAGGTCGCGACTGGCGTTAGAGTGGCCGTGGCCGTCGAGGTCGAGGTCGCGCCAGGGGTCGGAGTTGAAGTTGACGTGGAGGTCGACGTCGCGGTCGGCGTTGAGGTGGCCGTGGCCGTCGAGGCGGGGGTGGGCGTAGGTGTAGGTGTGCTGGTTGCGGGCAGGTTCAAGATGTAACTCGTCGACGCGACCGCCTGGAACCCCACGCCCGAGCCAACCGCCCGCACTGTGACCCACCAGTTGTAGGTGCCCGCCACGCTGCTGCTCGTGTTCCAGGTGTAGGTATTGCTCGGGCCATAGAACTGGATGCCGCCCGGATTGCCGCCCGGCACCTGGATGTAGAACTGATACTCCGGCGTCACGCCCGTCGCACACGTGGAGCTGGCCGTCCACTTCACGCTGGTGCCGACGGTCTGGGGTGAGGCGGGGCTCGCCGCAAAGCTCACCGCGTTGCACGTGCCGGCTGCCTGGGCGGCTGCTTCGTCCGAGCGGACGGTCAGCCCAATGCCGGACACCGTGAGGGCCAGGACTATGGCTGCCAGCCGCAAAACCGTGGTATGCAAGTTGGTTACACCCCAATATCTACTGACGCGTCGCGATGTTCACGCGTAGTTCGTGCCCTGGACCATAAGCCATGGAAAAACAACCTTGGATCACGTTCTGTTGAGTGGAGGTTGAGATGTGCCCGGGGCCAACTCAACCCGGTCTCCACCAGCCGCTCAACCACTCCCCCAATGCCACGTGTGTAGCTTCAGGGACGACCTTCGGGAGCACAGATAGACGTGACGTCATCGCCTCAGACAGCTTCATATCGGCTCGCCTTCGACCCCGCCGACCTCGAACCCGAGTTTATGCCGGCGCGTGTGAGCATCGTGGTCCCGAGCCGCAACGAGGAGCAGTCGATCGGCGATGTGCTCGCACATGTCCGCCGCCTGACCGATGATCTGATCGTGGTCGACGGGCACTCATCAGATGCCACCGTAACGATCGCGGAATCGTACGGAGCCAGGGTGATCCAGGACAACGGTCGCGGCAAAGGCGATGCGGTCAGGGTCGGGTTGGCCGCGGCGCGGCACCCGATTACCGTGCTCATCGATGCCGATGGGTCACACGACCCGCGCGACATTCCCAAACTGGTTGCGCCGATCGCCGCCGGCGAGGCCGACCTGGTGATGGGTTCGCGCATGCTCGGCGGCAGCGACGAGCTGTTCGGCACGCTCTCCGAAGCAACCCGAATGTTCGGTCAGCTCATCATCAGCCTCTCGATCAACTATCGCTTTGGCGTGCGACTGACCGACTATGAGAACGGGTTCCGCGCCATTCGAACCGACGTGGGGTTGGCCATCGGTCTCAAGAGCAACATCGCCACGATCGAACAAGAGATGGCCATGAAGTGTCTGAAATATGGCTACCGGGTGGCCGAACGGCCGACGCATGAATACCGTCGTCAAGGCGGCGTGTCGAAAATCAATGTGTTGCAGGTCGGCCACCTGTTCGTGCTCAGCCTCATCAGCGGCTTGATTGGCCCGCGCCGCGCACGGCCACTTGATTGCCCGACTGCACCGGTCGAGCTGCCGGCACTGCCTGCCCAGGTCAGCCCCACCGCCGCGTGAGGATCGACTCGATCCGGGCGTTCGTGCCCTACTGGATCCTCGCGCTCGCCTGCGTTGTCGTCGGCGTGTTCATGCCGGTTGGTTGGTACGCCACGATCCCGATCCGACCTGAGCTGCCTCCGCCGCCCATCCGCGGCAGTACGCTCCTGCAGCTCGCGTTCATCCTCGACGGCGTGGCCTTTGCCTGGGTGGCACTGGCCAGATGGCGCTTCACCCGTCGGCCTGCGATCGACGGCGCAACATTCGGCACAGGCGCCAATACTGCTGAGCGCGGCGAGTCACGCGCCGCGCTGCTCCTGCTGGCGGGTATCACGCTGCTGGCGCTTGTCCTGCGCTTGATCAACGTCGGCTCGGATCTCTGGCTGGACGAGATCGCGCCGGTCATGGATTACCTTCCGTTGTCGCCGCTGCAGGTGATCGGGAGCTACCTGAGCTCGAACAACCATCTGCTCAGCACGCTGCTGATGCAGCTGTCGGTCGCTCTGCTGGGCCAGCAGGAGCTGGCGATTCGCCTGCCGTCGGTACTTTTCGGGGCCGCGACGATCCCCGCTCTGTACTGGGTCGCGAGATTTGTTCTGTCGCGGCGTGGAAGCCTTGGCGCGGCGCTGCTCCTGGCCGTCTCGTATCACCACATCTTCTTTTCGCAGAACGCGCGCGGCTATGTCGAGTACGTCTTCTTTTCTCTGGTCGGCGCGGGACTGCTGGTGCAGGCTCTCCGCGACGACCGCGGCCGAACCTGGGTCCTGTACATCGCGGTGATGTTCCTCAACCTGGCCGCACACCTCGAGAGCGCCTTCGTGCTCGCCGCCCACGGGTTGATCGGCGGCGTGACGGTACTGATCGTGTGGCGGCAGGGCGGCAACGCCTGGCCGCTGGTACGTCGCCTGGCGTGCGTCTTCGTCATCATCGGTCTGCTCGGGTTCCAGCTCTACGCGACCGCGTTGCCCGCGGCATACGTGCTGCTGCACTCGGTGTACGCCGACGCCACGGCCGGCTATGCGCCGCTCTCGCTCGAGTTTCTGCAGGAGATGGTGCGGGGAGTGTCGGCCGGCTTTGGCGCTGGCTTGCTGCTCGCGGCATTGCCGTTCCTGGCCTTCGCAGCGGGTGGCTTCGTCCTGTTTCTGCGGCGCGGCTGGGCCGTCGCGGCCGGGCTGGCCCTACCTCCGGCGCTGATGGCTGCCGATCTCCTGTTCAGCGGATTGCCCTTCTCGCCACGCTTCTTTCTGCTCGGACTCCCGCTGGCGATCATCTCGGTCGTCGTCGCCCTCGAGTTCCTGGTCGACTGGGTGGCAGGTACTCTCAAACGCAGCCCGCGGTTCGCGCCGCGACTGGCCACCGGCTCGGTGCTGGTGGTCTCGCTGCTCTCGCTGGCGTCGCTGCCGGGCTACTACACCACGCCGAAACAGCCGTATCGCGGGTCGATCCAGTACGTCGAGGCCATGCGCCAGCCGGGCGATGTCGTCGTCGTTATCCACCTTGCGGAACGGGGCTACGAGTATTACGGCGCGCAGGTCAGCACCCAGGCGGACCCGAACTACGTATACGTCCGGTCGGTGGCGGCGCTGGACTCCGTGCTCGCCGCGCACACCGGTCAGAACGTGTACCTGGTCACCACGTTCCCGCGCCTGTTGAAGCTCTACTCACCTGAGTTGGACGCGCGCATCAACAGCGGCTGGGCCATTACCAGGACCTTCCGCGGCACGATCGGCGATGGCGATATCTCGGTCTGGCGACCGACGACGACCACCGGTGGCAAACTCGCCAACGGTTCGTGAGTTGAAAGTCACATGAG
>DATGER010000166.1:0-40684 GCA_035309865.1 Chloroflexota bacterium | reverse complement strand
CAGTTTGAAAGAGCGGTCGATGACGAGTGGGCGCTTTCGCTGGGCGACGTGCTCCTGCGGCGAACACCACTCGGTCTGGACGCCTGTCAAGCGCTCGATTGCCTCGCGGCGGCCGCGGGCCACCTGGCCGGCTTGCTCGGCTGGGACGCTGTCGAACGGGCACGCCAGATCGAGGCGTACCGTCGCGAGGTCGAGCCGATGCGCCGCTTCAGCAGCCCAGCGGTAAG
This sequence comes from Chloroflexota bacterium, assembly GCA_035309865.1. Taxonomy (GTDB): domain Bacteria; phylum Chloroflexota; class UBA6077; order UBA6077; family CF-72; genus CF-72. Next base: position 40,457 of record DATGER010000166.1, on the reverse strand, counting down.
CGGTCGAACGCCGGGACGGGCGGTACAATCGGCGCAGGCCTAGATCAATCATCACGGGGTGGAGGGTTGAGCGTGTCGATTGTCCGAGTCCTGCCAGCCTTTGTCCTGTTGCTGGCATCGTGTGCGCCTGCGGGCGCGCCCACTCCAGGTGCGCCGGCGGTCACGGAGATCAAAGTCGGCGCCGTATTGCCTCTGACCGGCGCCTTCAGCGCGTCTGGCGTCTATTTCCAGCAGGCCTATCAACTGGCGACCGATGAGGTCAACGGCGCCGGTGGGCTGGACGTCGGGGGCAGGAAGCTCCAGGTCACGCTCAAGATCCTCGACGACGGGAGCGACACGACCAAGTCGCGCAGCCTGGTCGAGCAGCTGGCAACCCAGGACAAAGTCAACGCTTTCCTGGGTGGCTACGACACGACGCTCGTGCAGGCGCAGCAGGGCGTGCCCGATCAGTACAAGATCCCGATGGTCGAAGGTGGCGGCGCGGCGTCGGCGATCTTCACCCGCGGAAACAAGTACCTGTTCGGCACCCTGGCGACCATCGACGACCTCGGCAACATCACCATGGATTTCCTCAAGTACTGGGAAGACCAGGGCAAGCTGCCCAAGCCGCTCAAGATCGCGCTCGCCTGGGAAAATACCGATCACGGCAAGGACTACCAGGCGGCGGTCAACAAGGCCGCCAAAGATGACCCAGGCCACTTCCAGGTCGTGCTTGACCAGTCGTTCGACCTGAACGGCAGCGACTTCACGCCGCTGCTCACGCAGGTCAAGGCCGCCAACGCCGATGCGTTTCTGTCCGACGCGCACCTGCCTGACTTCATCACAATGCACCGCCAGTACACGCAGCTCGGGTTGAAGCACAAATTCGTCAGCTACGGGGCACGGGGCCCGGATCAGAAGGGCCGCGAGGCGCTTGCCGCGGCGGCGGACTACCTGGTGGCCGGCCTGTGGTGGACACCGGCGCTCACCGACGCCGGCAGCAAGAAGTTCACCGATACGTGGAAAGCGAAGTTCAACGTCACCCCCGACTGGTTCCAGGCGCTCGGCTACGACACGGCGCGCGTGCTGTACGCGGGCATCACCAAAGCCGGCACGCTCAACGGCGACGAGGTTCGCACTGCCCTGGCGGGGCTCGAATTTACCGGTGCGCTTGTGCCCGGCAACAAGATCAGTTTCGACGCGACTGGCAAGCCGAAAACCAGCTTCGTGATGACCCAGAACCTGCCGAACAATGACGTCGCGATCGTCTGGCCGAGTAGCATCGACGGGTCGAAGCCGGCGGTGGTGCCGATGCCAGGCACGAGCTAAATGTACGAGCCCTCGGCGATCGCAGGGCTCGTTGTAACCGCGGTTTTGACGGCCGGCCTGTATGCGCTGATGTCATACGGGCTGGCACTGGTGTACGGCGTGATGAAAATCATCAATCTGGCCCACGCCGGGACCATGATGCTCAGCGCATTCGTCGTGCTCGAGCTCAACCATCGGTTTCACCTGGACCCGATCCTCGGGGCTGCCGTCAGCGCGGCGCTGTTCCTGGGGATCGGCATGTTGCTCTACGTGCTGGCGGTTCGACGGGTGATCGGCGCGCCGCCGATCGCGTCGTTGCTGCTGCTCTTTGGCGTGTGGCTGTGCGCGCAGAACGCGGCCTATTTCTTCTGGGGGAGCGAAGATCAGTCCATCGTCACGGCGTACACGCTGGCAACCATCCCGCTCGGCGGTGTCCCGGTGCCCGTCGTCCGGCTGATTCCCTTCCTCGCGTCGCTGGTCGCCCTCGGGGTGTTGAGCTGGTTCTTGCGGTCCACTGACCTGGGCAAGGCGATTCGGGCGGTGAGCCAGAATTCGACCGCGGCCCGGCTGGCGGGCATCCGCGCGGAGCGCGTCGGGACGATCGCGTTTGGGATCGGGTCGTCACTGTCGGCGTTCGCGGGCGGGCTGTTGACGCTGCTGTTCTCGTTCAACCCGGACTTCGGGCATACGCTGCAGCTCAAGAGCTTCGCGATCATCGTGCTCGGCGGCCTCGAGAGCTTCCCGGGCGTGGCGCTCGGCGCGGTGGTCCTGGCCGCGATCGAATCGTTCTCCATCCTCATTCCCGGGTGGCGCGGCAGCCTGGTCAACCTGCTCGCCTTCTCCCTCCTGGTCGCTGCCCTGGTCCTGCTCCCAGGCGGCATCGCCAGCCTCCTCGAGCGGCGCGGCAAAACCGAATGAGGCTCTGGGCGCCCATCGCGCTCGTCATTGTGCTGGCGCTGTTCCCGGTCGTGTTTCCAGCCGAGCTGAATTACCTCGGGCTGGGGTTCTTAACGTTCATCTTCGTGACGCTGGCGGTGTCCTGGAATATGGTCGGCGGGTACGCCGGGCAGGTCTCGTTCGGGTACGCCGCCTTCTTCGGGACCGCCGCGTACGTCACCGCGATCCTCTGGCGCAATGGGTGGGACCCGATCCTCACCCTCCCATTTGCGGGACTCGCCGCCGTCGCCGTCGCGCTGCTGGTCGGCCTCCCGTGCTTCAGGCTCCTCGGGCCATATTTTTCGATCGCGACGATCGGTATCGGCGAGACGTCACGCATCCTGGCGCTCAACCTCGACCAGCTCACCGGTGGCGCGTCAGGACTCAATCTGCCGCTCAGCGTGCCTTCCAAACCATGGTTCTATTGGAGCGGGCTCGCCCTGGCTGGCGTGGCCGTCGGGGTCTCCGCCTGGCTTCGTGCGAGCCGCATTGGCCTCGGTCTGTTCGCTCTGCGCATGGACCAGGATGCCGCCGAAAGCGTCGGGCTCAACAGCACGCTGTACAAGCACATCGCGCACTGCGTGAGCGCCTTTCTCGTGGGCGTCGCGGCCGGGCTGTACGTCGTCTACCTGTCCTACATTCACCCCGACACTGTGTTCAGCTTCACCCTGAGCATCAGCATGGTGCTGATGGGCGTGATCGGCGGCGTGGGCACCCTGTGGGGACCGGTCCTCGGCGCCACGATCTATCTGCCGTTGCAGCAGCTGCTGCTGGCCCAGCCGAATCTGGTGGCCGTCAACCAGCTCATCTTCGGCGGCTTGCTGATCGCCATTGTCCTGTTCGAACCTGGCGGGCTGCTGGGTCTGCTGCGCCGGCTCGCCCACCGATGACGCGGACGCCGCTCTTGCGCATCGCTGCGCTGACCCGCCGGTTCGGTGGACTGGTCGCGGTGCGCGAGGTCTCGCTGGACGTCTTTCCGGGCGAGATCGTCGGGCTGGTTGGACCGAACGGCGCCGGAAAAACCACGCTGTTCCGCTGCGTTGTCGGCGCCCTGCGGCCGACCAGTGGCGCCGTGCTCTTCGACGGCCGCCGCATCGACGGTCGCAGTCAGCACGCCCTGGTCAAACTTGGCGTCTGCCATACCCATCAGATCCCGGCCCCCTTCGCCGACCTGACGGTCCGCGACAACGTCCGCGTCGGCGCCTCCTTCGGGCGAGCGGCAGGTCAGGCGCACGCCACCGTCGCAGCCGTCCTGGAGCAGACCGGGCTCAGCGCGCTCGCCGACCGGCCTGCGCGAAACTTGAGCATCGGGACGCTGAAGTTGCTCGAGGTCGGCCGCGCCCTGGCCACCGCGCCACGCCTGTTGTGCCTGGACGAGGTCGGCGGCGGCCTGACCCCGGTCGAGTTGGACCGCATGCTGGCGCTGATTCGCCAGGTGCGCGATGGCGGCGTGACCGTGCTGTACATCGAGCACAATATGCGCGCGATTCATGCCATTTGCGACCGGGTGATCGTGCTCGACTTCGGCGAGAAGATCGCCGAAGGCACGCCTGAGGTCGTCGCCAACGATCCGCGCGTGATCGAGGCGTACCTTGGCGAGCCCTCGCGGGCGGCCGACTTCTCGATGCGTCCACCTGAGCAACGTGACCCCTGATACGCGTGGAACGCCGGACCCCGCTCCGCCGCGAGGAACGGCCGGCGCTGAGCCTCTGCTGAGGGTCGAGGGACTGCGTGCCGGCTATCAGGGCGTCGTCGCGTTGTGGGACGTCTCGTTCAGCGTGGCCGAAGGCCAGGTGGTCACGCTGCTCGGTTCCAACGGCGCCGGGAAGACGACGACGCTGCGCACCGTGTCAGGCCTGCTGCCGGCCGTCTCGGGCAGCATCGCCTTCGACGGCCGCGAGATCAGCCGCGCCCGAACCGATCAGATCGTCGAGCTCGGCATCGTGCATGTGCCTGAGGGTCGCCAGCTCTGGCCGCGCATGAGCGTGCGGGAAAATCTTGAGGTCGGCGCCTACTCGCCACGGGCCAGGGCGCGCCGGGCGGAAAGTCTGGAGCGCGTCTTCGGGCTGTTCCCGCGACTCAAGGAACGCCGCAATCAGGCCGCGGGCACGCTGTCGGGTGGCGAACGGCAGATGTGCGCGCTGGCGCGCGGGCTGATGGGCTTGCCGCGGCTGCTAATGCTCGACGAGCCGAGCCTGGGTCTGGCGCCCCGCCTGGTGTCGGAGATGTTCGACAGTCTGCGGGTGCTGCGCGCCGAGGGCCTGACAGTGTTGCTGGTCGAGCAGAACGTCCACCAGGCGCTCGAGCTCGCCGACACCGGCTACGTGCTCGAGACGGGTCGCATCGTCCTGGGCGGCCCGAGCGGCGATTTGCTCGACAACCCGTCGGTTCGTCGCGCATACCTGGGTGTCGGCGCGGGCTGACCTGGTTCGTCCCGTACACTCCGGCGGCCTCAATGTACGACAAGACTGTGCTGCACAATGGCCTCCGCATCGTCAGTAGTTCGCTGCCGCACACCCGATCGGTCAGTATCAGCATCTTCATTGGCGCGGGTTCGCGATACGAAAGTGACGAAATCGCGGGCGTCTCGCATTTCCTCGAACACATGCTGTTCAAGGGCACACGTCGGCGACCGACCGCGCGCGAGATATCCGAGGAAATTGAGGGTATCGGCGGGATCATGAACGCCGGCACCGATAAAGAGCTCACCGTCTACTGGGCCAAGGTTGGCGATCATCGCTTCGCGGCGACGCTCGACATCCTGGCGGACAGCCTGCTGAACTCGCTGCTGGATCCGCTCGAACTGGAAAAAGAGCGCGAGGTGATCCTCGAAGAACTGGCGATGACCGAGGACAGCCCGGCCGACATCGTCAACATCCTGATCGATGAAGTCGTGTGGCCGCATCAGCCGCTCGGGCGCGACACCGGTGGGACGCCCGACAGCGTCCGCGCAACCAAACGCGACGAAGTCATCCGATACATGAACCAGCTGTACGTGCCCCAGAACACCGTGGTCGCCGTCGCCGGCAACGTCACCCACGCGGAAGTCGTCGCGCGCGCCAGCGAATACCTGGGCGACTGGCAAGCCCGTCCATTTGGTACCTGGTATCCGGCTGAGATCCCCAACGACACACCGCGGTTGCGGCTCAGGTCGAAGAAGACGGAGCAGGCGCACTTCTGCCTGGCAACACCGGGGCTGTCGGCGGCGCACCCCGACCGGTACGTGCTCGACGTGCTGAACGCCGTCCTGGGCGAAGGGATGAGCAGCCGACTGTTCCTGGAGATCCGCGAGAAGCGCAGTCTGTGCTACGACGTGCATTCTTATGTCAATCACTACCTGGATACCGGCTCCACCGTGGTCAACGCCGGCGTCGATCCGCGCAAGCTCGACGAGGCGCTCAAGGCCACCATCGCAGAGCTCTTCAAAATGGCCGACCGGGTCCCGGACAAAGAGTTGACCAAGGCCAAGGAGTTCATCAAAGGCCGACTCCAGCTCCGAATGGAGGACACCCGGGCGGTGGCCTCGTGGCTCGGCGGTCAGGAGCTGCTGCGCCACGAGATCCTGACCGTCGACGAAGTTCTGGGCATCGTGGATGCCGTCTCGGCCGAAAGCCTGCAGCGGGTCGCCGCCGAGCTCTGGCGTCCGGAAGCGTTCCGGCTCGCCGTAGTCGGTCCCTTCCGCTCAGCGACGCGGTTTCAAAAGCTTCTGGCGGCGTAGCCGAAGCGGCTGACACTTCGCACAGAAGTGGCTGCTCCGCTGGCCGATCAGCATCCGGCTGATCGGTTTGCCGCACCTGGGACACGGCCGATCCGCGCGTCCGTAGGCGCTCAGAAACTCCTGGTTTTCACCCGGCAACCCGTCGGCATCGCGATAGCTGCTCGAGAACGAGGTGCCCCGGCGGTCGATCGCCGCCGCCAGGACCTGCTGGATCGCCTGCGCGAGTCTGCGCACCTCGACCTTCGACAGTGACTCGGCCGCGCGCAGGGGATGAATGCGCGCTGCCCACAGCGCCTCGTCGGCATACAGATTGCCGATCCCGGCGACGAACGCCTGGTCCAGCAGCAAGGGTTTGATCCGCCCCCGGCGGCCGCGCAGCCTGTCCGCCAGCACGGCCGCGTCCAGGTCGACGAGCGAGTCCGGTCCGAGTCGGTCGCTCAGAAATTCGCGCAGCCCGGCGGATGACGTGAACAGGTTCACGCGGCCGAACTTTCGAGCGTCGACGAAGCGCAGCACGCTGCGATTGTCGAACCCGATCTCGAGGTGAGTGTGCAGTTCGGGCGCGGCGTCCGCCTCACGGAGCAGGATGTTGCCGCTCATCTTCCGGTGGATGGTCAACCAGCGGTCCTGCTCGAATGCCAAAAGCACGTATTTGCCGCGGCGGTCGACGGCCTCCACGCGCAGCCCATCCAGCGCGTGCGCCAGCTCAGCCTCGGACGAGTTGGGCAGCATGCGCGGCCAATCCACGCCGCCGACACGACATACGCGCAGCCCAACAATCCGCTCCCGCAGGTCGCGCGCGGTCGTTTCTACTTCCGGGAGCTCAGGCAACGGCGGGCGCCTTCTGGCATCTGGGACAGAAGTGCGTCCCACGCCCGCCGACCCACTCTTTTTGGATGATGGTCCGGCAGCGCGGACAGGGCGACCCGGCCCGCCCATGGCAGTACGGGAACGCGCGGTCTGAGATGGCTTTGCCGTGCGGGACGAACGCCGCGCCCTCACGCACCGCGTAGTCGAGCACGGCCCGAATCGCGCGGTGCAGGCGCACCACTTCGGCGTCGCTGAGCGAGGCGGCGGGCCGGCGTGGGTGCAGCTTCGCCCGCCACAGCGACTCGTCGGCGTAGATGTTGCCGATGCCACCCACGACCGACTGATCCATGATCGTCGTCTTCAGCGGTATGCTCCGCCGCCGCAGCTTGACGCCGAATTCGCGGGCCGTAAATCGGCGCGTCAGCGGCTCGACGCCGATCTTCTGGTGTTTTAAGAACGCGGCGACGTCCTTGGCCGGCATGAGGTGCACGCGCGCAAACTGGCGAATGTCGGTCAGGTACAGCATCGAGCCGTCGTCCAGGCAGAACACGACGTGGCTCGACTTGTGCGGCAACGGGGTGCCCCACATCGGCACGGGGTGACCACCGTGGCCCAGCTCGTGCCCGTCTCGGTCAACCTGGACGAGTTGCCCGGCCAACTTGAGATGGACGACCAGGGCCAGCCCATCTGAGAGTTCCCAGACGGTCAGTTTGCCGCGCCGCCACAGGCATTCGATCCGACGACCGTAGAGATCCTCGAGGGTGAGCCCCGGCGAAGCGGTGAACAGCTTGGGCTTGTGGACTTCGACGCTCCGAATGCTGCGCCCGACGAGCGTCGGCGACAGGTCGCGAACGAGCGACTCGACCTCAGGCAGCTCAGGCACGTACGAGTGAGGCCTGCGCGAGCGGCTTCATGTCCTCCCAGTTGGGACCAATCTTCAGGTCGACGTGCAAGCGTGCCGTCATCTCATACGCACTGGCCATGATCTCACAGAGCCGATCGGCGATCCGCCGCAGGTCAGCTTCTGGGCCTTCGAGCAGCAGCTCGTCGTGCACCTGCAGCAGCATCCGCACGTCCGGCGCCTCCTGCTTGAGGAAATCGGCCACGCGGATCATCGCGATTTTGACAATGTCGCTGGCCGAGCCCTGAATCGGCGCATTGATAATCTGCCGAATGGCCGCCGATCGCACCGCGAAAAGGTAGCTGTTGACTTCGGGCAGGTGGCGGCGTCGACCGAGCAGCGTCTCGGCGTAGCCTTCCTTCTCGGCTTCCCGGATCACATCATCCTGAAAGGCCTTGACGGTACCGAAGCGCTCAAAGTAGCGCCGGATGAACCCCGACGCCTCCGCCGCGGGCAGGCCGGTGCGCTCGGCCAGGCCGTAGTCGCTCATGCCGTACAGCACGCCGAAGTTGATCATCTTGGCCACGCGCCGGTGATCGGCGGTCACCGACTCGAGCGGAATGCCCAGGACCTCCGCGGCGGTGACCGCGTGCGGATCCTCGCCCTTGGCGAAGGCTTCCATGAGTGTCGGCTCCTTGGCCATGTGCGCCAGGACGCGCAGCTCGATCTGGCTGTAGTCGGCCGACAGTAGCAGTGCCCCCGCACGGGCAATAAACGCCCGTCGCACCCGCTTGCCGGTGTCGGTGCGGATCGGAATGTTCTGCAGGTTCGGATCGCTCGAGCTGAGCCGGCCCGTCGCGGCACCGGTCTGATTGAACGACGTGTGCACGCGCCCGGTATTGGGATCGACCAGGGTTTGCAGCGCATCGACGTAGGTGCCCTTGAGCTTCTGGAGCTGGCGGTGCTCGAGGATGAGCTCAATGATCGGGTGGGTGCCGCGCAGCTCCTCGAGGACGTCGCTGCCGGTCGAGATGTGGCCGGTCTTGGTCTTCGAGCGGCGCTTGCGCTTGTTGATCTCGAGGTGCAGCTCGCCGAAGAGCACGTCGCTGAGCAGCTGCGTCGAGTTGATGTTGAACTCGTGGCCGACGTGCCCGTAGACCTCCGCTTCGAGGCTGGCAATGCGCGACTGCAGCTCGGTGCCGAGCTCAGCCAGGTACGGCAAATCGACCGCGATGCCGGCCATTTCCATGTCGACCAGGACCGGCACGAGCGGCATCTCGACATCGCGGAAGAGCGGCGTCTGCTGGTCGTGTTCGAGCTCCTCTTCCAGGCCCGGCACGATCTCCTCGACCAGAAGCGCATCCTGGCACGCGTACGAGCCGCAGTCGGCAATGGACATCTCGGCCATGGTGATGGCCTTTCGGCCGACGCCGAGCAGTGATTGAACCGACGGCAGCTCCTTCTTGACCTTGTCCCAGGCCAGATCCCGCAGCGCCAGGGTCCGCTGGCCACTCTCGAGCAGGAACGCGGCAATCATCGTGTCGAATGCCAGGCCGTTCACGGGCACGCCGTACCTGGCGAGCAGCACGATGTGGAACTTCGCGTTGTGGGCCCGTTTCGGCAGGCTCGCGTCGCCAAACAGCGGCCGCAACCGCGCCAGGGCGAGATCCCGGTCGATCTGTTCGCCTTCGGTGTGGCCGACCGGCACGTAGAACGCGACCTCGCCCGCCGCCAGCCCGATGCCGACCATGTCCGCCCGCATCGGCAAGACGCCCGTGGCCTGCACGTTAAAGGAAAACGAGCCATGCACGCGAATCTGCTGGATTGCGTCGTCCAGGTCAGCCAGGTTGGTGATGTTTCGCCCGAAGACTTCGGCCGGCGGGGCCGGCAACGGGTCCCCCAGGTCATCGAAGAGTCCGGCCTGGGCGCGGCCGTTCTTGGGTAACGGCGCCGGCTTCGGGAGGCGATCAATCAGCGACTTGAACGCCAGTTCCTGGAACAGTTCGATGACTTCGCGTCGCCGCAGGTCGCGCAGGCGAGCCTTGTCCAGATTGAGCTCGACGGGCAGGTCGGTGACGATCGTGGCCAGGCGTCTGGCCATCAGCACCTGGTCACGCAAGGGCCTCAACAGGTCGCGCTGCTTCTGCGGGATCTTGTCAGACTCAATGTTGTCAAACAGGGCCTGCACCGTGCCGAACTCGAGCAGCAACTTCTGGGCGCCTTTGTCGCCGATCCCGGCTACGCCTGGGATGTTGTCGGTCTCGTCGCCGCGGAGTCCTTTGAATTCGGGAAGCTGGTCGGGTCGCAGGCCGCCGTACTTTTCGATGACTCTGGCTTCGTCGTACAGGATGGTGTCGGTGATTCCGCGGCGCGAAGTCAGCACCTTTACGTGTGGATTGACCAGCTGGAGCAGGTCATTGTCGCCGCTGAGGATGATGACGTTGAGGCCCTGTTCGACGGCCTTGACCGATAGTGCGCCAATGACGTCGTCCGCCTCATACCCGTCGACCTCGAACAGCGGGACCTGCATCGCTTCGAGGACGCTGCGGCTCCAGGTGATCTGGTCACGCAGCCCGGGCGGCGCGGCCTTGCGCGTGCCCTTGTACTCGGGAAACTCGGCCAGCCGAAAGCGCGGACGGCTCATGTCGAAGGCCGCCGCGGCGTACTGGGGATTCAGCTCTTCGAGCGCCTTCAGCAACATGCTGGTGAAGGCGTACACCCCGGTCGTCAGCTCGCCCTTGGCGTTGGTGAACGGACGCGTTTCCTGGAGTGCGTAAAACCCTCGAAAGACGAGCGAGTGCCCGTCGATCAACATCAGCACGCGCTCAGCCACTGGCGCGTCCCGTCAATGGCATCGAGACCAGATTAGCCATTGGATAAGCTCCAGAACCGGTCGCCGAGACGCACTTCGGCCGACCCCAGTCGCTCGGCGAGTCGGCGCTCGTGGTGCGCCATGGCGGCGAGGAACGACTCAGAGTCGAGCGCGTCGGTCCACATCACCAGGGCATCCTCGCCGTTGTCGCTGTAATACCGCCGCCGCACGCCCATCTCTTTGAACGTGTATTTGCGGTACAGGCTCTGGGCCACCGTGTTCGAGGCGCGGACTTCCAGCGTGGTCCAACGGGCGCCCACTTCGATGCCGCGATGGATCAGCGCCAGCAGCAGGAGTTCGCCGACGCCCTGGCCCCGCACCGCGGGGTGGGTGGCGATCGTGGTGACGTGCGCCTCGTCGGTCATGACCCAGATACCGGCATAGCCGACGATGCTGCGCAGCTCCTCCTCCAGGCGCGGCGAGCGCGGGGGCTCGGGTGGCCGAAGAAACCGGCTCAGCCGACCGAGGAAGTCGTTCTGGGCCGGCGAGGCGCGTGCTTCGTCCGTGGCGGGGTCGCCGAGCCGGTGATCGTCGCCCAGGCGCCGCGCGACCACGTAGTGCGCCATGCGGTTTTCCATGATTTCGCGGCGGTAGGCATTCTGCGGCCACGGCTGTGGGAACGAGAGTTTTTCGATCGCACTGACGGCCGAGATGTGCTCGACGCGCATCGGTTCGACCACAAACGCAGTGGCGACTTTCACGGCAGCAAAGAGTGTACCGCCGCGCTATGGAGCGCTCCCGTAGTTAGCTGACGTACAGCGCGTCGAGTGCGCGTGGGTCGCCGGGATCGCCGGACAGGGCGGCGCGCCAGCCAAGCTCGGCCAGAAAACCGCTCCGCCTCAGGCACGCCGCCGGTGGCGCGAGGCGCGCATTGACGTTCTGCTCGAGGCGCGTGCGCGCGGCCTCGGCGAGCTCGCCGATGATGCGGGTCGGCGTCTGGGTCAGCTCGTCGAGCTGCTCGAGCGTGGCGAGGCGCTGGTCTTCGATACCCCGGCCGTTCAGGTACAGGCCGGTCGCAAATCTGCCCCGCCCGGCCTCGAGGACGGCGCGCACCGGCACAACTTCCTCATCCGCGGCATGGGCGAGCGCGTCGAGCGAGCTGACCCCCCAGACTGGCAGCGACAGGCCCGCCGAGATGCCCATGGCCAGGCTCAGGGCGACCCGCACACCGGTGAACGAGCCTGGCCCCCGCGCGACGACGACTCCAGTGAGACTCTCCGGTGCCAGCGAAACTCTGGCCAGGGCCGCCTGCACTTCAAGCAGCACGCGCGTCGAGTGCTCGCGCCCGGCGCGCCACGTGGTCTCCGACAGCACGCGCTGGCCGTCGAACAGCGCCACGCTGGCGGTGCTGGTCGAGGTGTCCAGGGCCAGCAGGAGTGGGGCTGAGGCCAGCATCACGCGGCTCTGGCGGCCGCTGCCAGCCGTTCTTCGGACGTCGCCAGCGTGACGCGCCGACCGGCGTCCAGTTGCTCGATGCGGATCAGCGTGCCGCCGTCGCGAAGCCCATCTGGGAGCCGCTCGGCCCATTCGACCGCGGCGACCCCGTCGCCGTACAGGTGCTCTTCCAGGCTGGCCCAGAGCTCCGGCTCGACCCGCTCCAGACGGTACAGGTCGACGTGGTACAGGACCAGCCGCCCGCGGTACTGGTTCTCGATGACGAACGAGGGGCTGCTCACCGGCGTGTCGACCTCGAGGCCTTCGGCCAGACCCTGCACAAAGGTCGTCTTGCCCGCGCCCAGCGGGCCCTCGAGGAGGAATCGGTCCCCTGGCAGCGCCGCCTGACCCAGCGCTTTACCCAGTGCCCGCATGCGCTCCGGGCTCGGCACGTCCACGGCGACAGGCACTACGACCGCTTGACGACCGCCGCGCTTGCCTGCTCGGTCACCGCGTCTTTGCTGCCCTGATCGTCTGCTGGCGCCGGGGTCGGCACGGCGGGGCGCTGGTAGGTGTGGTTCGAGACCACCTCCGCAAATACAACCGTATTCGGTACGAGTACCTGAACGTTGTCAGGCGTGCGCAGCGTCGTGGTGCGCACGCCGATGTTCTCCACCACCCCCAACTGGTCTTTGACCTGGATCGTGTCGCCGACCCGGAACGGGCGTTCGAGCAACAGATACACGCCGGCGAAGAAGTTCTTCAGGATGTCCTGGATCGCCAGGGAGAACGCCAGGCCGACGGCGCCGGCGACCGTCACCAGGCTGACGGAGTTCACCCCCAGGATGCCCAGCACGACCAGCAGCGTGATCGCCACGACCGCGATGGCGAGCCCACGCTTGACCAGGATCTGGGTGCCCGTGTCGACCCGCGCGCGCTGCATGATGCTGCCGGCCCACCGATGCGCCACCCGCAGCCCGATGACGGCCACCAGCACGACGAGCAGCGCGCGCAGCACCTGTAGCCACCCGGCCGCCAGAAAGTCCTGAAAGAAAGTGGGATCGATCGTCATCGTTCCGACCTGGCGTTCCGTCCAGGCCGCATTCCTTCGCTCGCTCTCGTGCGAGTATTCACTGCTCGCGGGGCAAGTAGCAACGCAGCGAGCGAAGCTCAGCGATGCGGCGTCAACTCCCGTACCCGCACTCCTCCCCCCCTGTTGGGGAAAGGAGCAACGGAGCGAGCGAAGCTCAGCGATGCGGCCTCAACTCCCGTACGCGCACTCCCTCCTGTTGGGGAACGTCCCAACGCAGCGAGCGAAGCTCAGCGATGCGGCCTCAACTCCCTTGCGCGCACTCCCCCCTGTTGAGGAATGTCGCAACGCAGCGAGCGAAGCGATGCGGGTGCCTCGCCGCTCACGTCCCTGGGGACCCACGCCGAGCGCGGAAGGCGCGATGGCTACGAACGCTCGGGCGCCTGCTGCGCCATGAGCAGCCGCGCCTCTTCGCCAACGCCGAGATCCTCGCAGTCGCGATACGTCGAGTACAGCGCCTTGTTGACCAGCCGCATGTGCCAATCGTTGCCATCGGCAACGTTGACCATGTCCCGCCGCTGGCGTTGCAGGTGCGAGAGGCGCATCAGGAAGTGCAGCTGAGTCGGAGAGTAGGACTTCAGGTTGCTGCCCGCGCCCTGAGGAAGCCGCGGCAGGATGTTGCGGGCATTGGATTGCTCAGCCTTCATGCCTTCGCCTCCTCGGACATTCTCTGACTCAGTGGGGTTCACGACGGTGCTTGCGCCTCTAGGGACAGTCTACCAGCGCTTCGGCCCGCTCCCGTCGCTTCCGCGAGGTTGGGCCGATCATAGCGCGGCCCATGCTGAGGTGGTGTCACAATCACCTTTGCCGAACCTGGATACACGATTGAGTACACTCCCCATTCAGACATACGCCGTAACGCCGGTGCTGGATGTGCGCTGGAGATGAGCGAAGCGAATCGTTCCACCATAGCGCAAGCACCCGCCCTGGCCTGACTAATCCAGCGTCGCCGCACGAGGCGGCAAGAATCACAATCAGGAGCGCCGTTTGAGCCTTCGCATTCGACTTGTCGCGTTTGCCGTCCTGACCCTGTCGCTGGCTGGCTGCGGTCAGAGCGCCGCGCCGCCGGCACCGACGCCCCGACCGACCACGCCGCCCGCGCCCGCGACCGTACAGGTTCCGCCCGGGTTGAGCCCCCTGCCCAAGCCCGCCCCTTCGCCCTCGAGTTCATCTGCTTCTGCCTCACCGGCAGCCCAAGGAGCGCCAGTGTCCTCGTCCGCACCCAAGCAATTCGCCGCCGCACCCAAGCTCACGGACCCCGGGGCGATCGATCCGTCAAAGACGTACACCGCCACCCTGGACACAAGCCTCGGCACGATGAAAGCCGATCTGTATGCCAAGGATGCGCCGAACACCGTCAACAACTTCGTCTTCCTGGCGCGCCAGGGTTTCTACGATGGGGTGACGTTCCATCGCGTTATTCCCAACTTCATGGCGCAAACAGGCGATCCAACCGGCACCGGCACCGGCGGCCCCGGCTATCGCTTCAACGACGAGCCAGTGACCAGGAAATACGTGCGCGGTACGCTAGCCATGGCCAATGCTGGTCCGAATACCAACGGCAGCCAGTTCTTCATCGTCCACAAAGATTACGCGCTACCGCCCAACTACACCATCTTTGGCCAGGTGACAGACGGCCTGGACACGCTCGACAAAATCGCCACCACGCCGACCGGCCCGGGCAAAGGTGGGCCCGATACACCGAAGACGCCGATAACGATCAACTCAATCAAAATCGACGAAACATAACCGCTGCCGGACCTGACTCCCCCTCTCCTCGGGAGGAGAGGGGGCTGGGGGGTGAGGTGCGAATTTCCCAGTCCGCGGGCTTGTGGAGTGCCGACTTCGCTAGCTAACGAGACTCGGGGTTACTTCGCGGACGCGCTCGACGATGCCGGGTAGCACTTCGAGCAGGCGGTCGACATCGGCGTCGGTCGTGCGGACGCCGGTGGTGAGCCGCAGGCTCCCGCGGGCTTCTTCTTCGGGCAGGCGTAGCGCGCGCAGCACGTGGGAGATCTCCAGTGTGCCCGAGGTACACGCCGCCCCACTCGAGGCGGCGATACCGGCCTGGTCCAGGTTCAGCAACAGCGACTCGCCGTCCGCTCCATAAATCGTGAACGACGCGTTGTTCGGCATGCGCTGCGTCGGGTGCCCGGTCAAACGGACGCCGGCGACCCTGGCTGGCACGCCGCCGATCAACCGGTCCCGCAGCCGCGAAACGTGCGCGACGCGGCTGTCGAGCTCGGCGTAGGCGAGCTCGAGCGCCGTCGCCATTCCGGCGATGTACGCCACGTTCTCGGTCCCGGCGCGAGTGCCGCGCTCCTGCCCTCCACCACTCAGCTGGTGGACCAGGGAAGCCCCACGCCGCACGTACAACAAACCGACGCCCTTCGGGGCATAGAACTTGTGGCCCGACAGCGCCAGCAGGTCGACGCCCAGCGCCTGCACGTTCAGTGGCAGCAGCCCGCCTGCCTGCACCGCATCCGAGTGAAACAGCGTCTGCGGATTGGTGGCTTTCACCGCCCGCCCAATCTCGGCCACGGGTGCTACCGTGCCGATCTCGTTGTTGGCGTACATGATCGCGACCAGGCCCGTATCTGGCCGCATGGCCTCGCTCACCGCCCTCGGGCTAACGCCGCCGCGCTCGTCGACTTCGAGGTACGTGACCTCAAATCCGAGGTGCTGTTCGAGCCACTGGCAGGCGTGCAGCACCGCGTGGTGCTCGATGCGCGAGGTGACGATGTGTTTCCAGCCGTGTTGCTCCGACTGGGCCATGGCGCCACCACGAATGGCCAGGTTGTCGCTTTCGCTGCCGCAGCTCGTGAAGATGATCTCGTTGGCCCGACAGTTCAGCACCTGGGCGATGCGGTCGCGGGCATCGTCGAGCGCTCGTCGGGCCCGTCGCCCGATACCATAGACACTCGACGGATTGCCCCAGTCCTCGAGCCAGTACGGCCGCATTGCCTCGACCACGCGCGGATCGACCGGGGTCGTCGCCGCGTTGTCGAGGTAGACCGGGTTCGGCATGCGCGCTGATTCTACTCTGCGTCGATTCGCATCGGGTCTACGTTCAGGTGCCGTATTTGGGCGAGCGCGAAATCGACGACGGCAACACTGGGGCCGCCTTTGCCTGGAAATGGCAGGCCGGTCGTTCCAACGTTGAGGAAATAGCGGAAGCTCGGCTGTATCGTGACGGCCTGGCTGGCCGCCACCAGCTCGGCGGGTTCAGCGACGCTGGCCTTTCGCCAGGTGCGGGCGTGATGGCTGTGCCCAAACGCAAACACGCTCGTCTGCGTCCGCTGCATTGCATGCCACGTCCTGACGAAATCGCGGCCGATCTGGCTGGTGCTTAGCGCGGGCGTCAAACGCGCGTCGCCGTGAGCCAGCAATAGCGGCCCGACGCAGGCGGTCCGCGGCAATTCGAGCACCCACGCCCGGGCGGCCGCCGAGACGCGGTCCTGCCAGTCGAGGTCGCGGTTGCCGAGAATGACCACCTCAGCCACGTCGCGGATGCGGGCGACGCAGCGCTCGTTGTCGCCACGGCCCAGGTAATCGCCGAGGCACGCGATGCGCCCCGCGCCGGCGGCGCCGAGCAGCCCGAGCGCTTGCTCCAGCGCGGGATAGTTCCCGTGCACGTCCGACACGAGGCCCCAGATTGTGTGCGAGTCGCGGCTCATGAACGAACCTTATGCAAAGCTGTCGAATTCGATGTCAAGACGTGTTTACAGAACGCCGGACCGCTGCCTATACTCACCTCAAGCGCGGTGATCGCTCGGGGGCGGATGCCACGCCAGGCCGGTTCGGCCCTTAACCGGTGATACCGCACACACCGCAGGCCTGAGCGAGGCACGCCTTCTCGTCGTTCGCTGTACCGGCACGCGTCCGGCGCGCAGCGCCCAGGTCGATGAGAGGTATGCCGTCAGTCTGCTCGTTCAACACCCACCATCTGCTCGGATGCTGGTAGCCCAACCCTCAGTCGAACTCCCCGAGGCTCCTTACAGCGCGGTCGTCGCGCGTCAACTGTCGGTCTGGCCATTCGCCACCCGGACGTTACGTCTCTGCGTCCTCATCGACCCGTCGCTGCCCGATCCTACGCTCCGCCGCGGGCTGGTGCGGGCGATGCAGCAGGCCTATTCTGGCTCGGACGGCTACTCGCAAACGCGCGCGGTGCGTGAGGCCGCGCTGGCCGCGCACTACGTCCTGCAGCACCACAACCGCGACGTGCTGCCGCTGCATCACGTCAACGCCGCCACGGCGGTGGCCGCGGTGCGTCGCGACGTCGCGTTTGTGGCGCTGGCGGGGGATGCCGCGGCGTTCGCCTGGCGCGATGGCGTCCTCACCGGCCAACGGGGGATCCTTCGCCTGCGACGCCCACTCGGGCTCGAGCAGGACCCGAACCTCACCTTGTGGAGCACACGCTTGCAACCTGGCGATCGCTTGTTGCTGGTGTGCGGCGCCGCCTGGCGGCCTGAGAGCCAACGCATGGTCGAAGACATCCTGCAGCGGAGCGGCAGTGAAGCCGACAAAGTAGTTGAAAAACGCCTCGCCGAAGCGTTGAGCGGCTCGCGGCCGGCTGGGGTCCTGGTGGTCGACCAGGCCACGGGCGGGCGGCACCACCCGCGGCATCTCGCGGTGGTGTCCAGGCGCGAGCCTGGTCGACAGCAGCCGTCGCTGCCGCCAGCGGTCACCCAGAAACCGACTATAGGCGGCGGCCGGCGGCCGCCCGCCGCCAAGCGCTGGGTGGCGCGGCACCTACCCCTGGTGCTGTTCGCCGCCGCGGCGCTTGCCGCGTTGACGCCGGTGACCAGTCCCGCGCCGCGCCTGGCCACCGTCCACCAGGTACAGGCCCTGCTGGCCCAGGCGGATGAGACCAGCGACCCCGCGCAGGCGCGCACACTCGCCACCGACGCGCTCGACCTGGCGCAGAACCGGATCGCGGTCGAGGCGCCCACCGAGGCTGCAGCGCTGGAGTCCCAGGCCGCCAGCAAATTGGACGCGATCGACCGGGTCGTCCCCGTCAGCCCCGTGATGGCCGTCCAGCTCGGTCAGTCTGGCGGCAACATCGTCGACCTGGCGGTCGGCGATGACACGCTGTACACGCTCGACGTCGTCGAGGCGACGGTGCGCGCTTTCCCACTCGACGGTCGCGATCTGCAGCCGACCCCGGATACGCTGCTGGTCCAGGCTGGTGCGCGAGTCGGCGGTGGGGCCCGGCCACTGGCGACCCCCGTCGCCATTCAGTACCTCAGCGGACCGCGGCCCGAATTGGGCGTGCTCGCGATCGTCGATCAGGCCCGGGCAGTGGTGCAGGTCGGGCACGATCGAGCCCTCAGCCCACGCGCCGTGCCGAGCAGTGCATCGTGGCGCGAGCTTGGCGCGTTGGGCGCGGACACCGAAGGCCGCATGTATGTCCTCGACAGCGGGTCCAGGCGACTCCTGGAGTACCCGTCGGTGGCCCAGCGCGTCCTGGATCCTCCGCGGCTGCTGCTCGACGATACCTCAGCGCCTGGACTGGCGTTCGACAAGGCGGCCGAGATTGTTGGCCAACAGGACGACGTCTACCTGCGCATGGACGACGGCACGCTGCGCCACTTTGACGCACAGGGCCAGGAAAGGGCGTTCGTGGTCCGCACGCCGGATGCCCGGCCGCCCACGGTGAGCGCCGTCACGCCCGATCGCTCGGGCGGGCTGTACCTGGCCGACTCAGCGCACGCCCGCGTGCTGCAGACCACCGCCGACGGGACGGTCCTGCGCCAGTTGCGCGATCCCGTCCTGGCCGGCGTACGCCAGATCCGCTCGAGTCTCGATGGCCGGCGGCTGTACGGTCTGGTCACCTCGGGCGTCGTCGTCTTCGACCTCCCGCCAGACAACTCGCAGTGACACGCATCCTGGGCTTCGAGACCAGCTGCGACGAGACCGCGGTGGCCATCGTGCGCGACGGCGTCGAAATCGAGTCCAACGTCATTGCCTCGCAGACCGATCTGCACGCGCGCTATGGCGGGGTCGTGCCCGAACAGGCGTCGCGCGCGCACCTGCGCGCCATCCTGCCCTGCCTCGAGGAGGCGTTCGCCGGCGCCCGCGCCGACTGGGATGCCATCGACGCGATCGCGGTGACCCACGGGCCGGGTCTGGCTGGCGCGTTGCTCGTCGGCGTGAACTTCGCGAAAGGTCTCGCGTTCGCGTCGCGGAAGCCGCTGCTCGGGATCAATCATCTCGAGGGCCACGTCTACGCCAACTGGCTCGACGTTGGTCCACAGGTCGCCGAGCCCACCTTTCCGCTGGTGGCGCTGATCGTCTCTGGCGGCCACAGCGACCTAGTCCTGAGCGATGGCCACGGCCGCTACCGTCGGCTGGGCCGCACGCGCGACGACGCCGCGGGCGAGGCCTTCGACAAAGTCGCCCGCCTGCTCGGCCTCGGCTTTCCTGGCGGTCCTGAGATCGAGCGGCACGCCGCCAGTGGCGACCCGCGGCGCTTTCGCTTCCCACGCGCCTGGCTCGACCCGGAGTCGTGGGACTTTTCGTTCAGCGGCCTCAAAACGGCGATCCGGCACCAGGTTCGCGACCTGGGCGTCGATCCGGACCACGCGACGCCCGAAGAGCGGCGCCACAAACTGCCGGTGCCCGACCTGGCCGCCAGTTTTCAGGCGGCGGTGGTCGAAGTGCTGGCGACCAAGGCGGCGCGCGCGGCGCACACGTTCGGCGCCAGCCGGCTTGCACTTGGCGGCGGCGTCGCCGCCAACCGTACCCTCTTGCGGACCGTGGAAGAGCTCGCCCAGATGCCCGTCCTGTGCCCGCCGCCGCGGCTGTGCACGGACAATGCCGCGATGATCGCCTCGGCCGGCTTCTTCCGCTACCGCTCGGGAGAGCGGTCTGACTTCGGCCTCGACGTCGCGCCCGGGATGCCCATCGCCTGAGGCCGCCTCCCTGGCGGAACTGGCACTCTTGCATTGCAAGTGCCAATTCACACTTGCTATCCTAGGCGCTGGTTAGCACTCTCACATGACGAGTGCCAACCTGGCCCTGAAAAAGGGACCCCACAGTTTACCCCTGGAGGGACATCGCATGGCGAGTCTCAACCTGCGCCCCCTCGGCGACCGGGTGGTTGTCAAACCACTCGATCGTGAGGAGGTCACCAAAAGCGGCATCGTGCTGCCCGACACTGCCAAGGAAAAGCCCCAGCAGGGCGAAGTCCTGGCGGTTGGCCCTGGCCGCATCCTCGACAGCGGCGAACGCGTCATCCCGGATGTCAAAACGGGTGAGCGCGTCCTGTTCGCCAAGTACTCGGGCACCGAGTTCAAGCTCGAACTGGACGAGCTCCTCATTTTGCGCGAGTCCGACATTCTGGCCATCGTCACCACCAACGGCAGCTAAGCCGCTACCCACCGGGAGGTATTCAATACACCATGCCAGCCAAACAGCTGGAATATAGCGAGGATGCGCGGCGCGCCCTCAAGCGTGGAATCGACGCACTCGCTGACGCGGTCAAGATCACGCTCGGTCCCAAGGGCCGCAACGTGGTCCTCGACAAGAAGTTCGGCCCGCCCACCATCACCAACGACGGGGTGACCATCGCCAAGGAGATCGAGCTCGAAGACCCATTCGAAAACATGGGCGCCCAGCTCCTCAAGGAAGCGGCCACCAAGACCAACGACATCGCCGGTGACGGCACCACCACGGCCACCGTGCTGGCGCAGGCCATCGTCAACGAAGGCTTTAAGAACGTCACCGCCGGTGCCAATCCTCTGCTCCTCAAGCGGGGCATCGAGCTCGGCGTCGCGGCGGTTGTCGAGAACCTGAAGAAGATGTCGACACCGGTCGCCGACCAGACGAAGATCGCTCAGGTCGCCGCCATCTCGGCCGCGGACGAGGAGATTGGCCGGCTGATCGCCGAGGTCATGGAGAAAGTCGGCAAGGACGGCGTCATCACCGTCGAAGAAAGCAAGACCCTCAAGTTCGAGACCGAGTACGTCGAGGGGATGCAATTCGACCGTGGGTACATCTCGCCGTACTTCATCACTGACCCCCAGCGCATGGAGGCGGTGCTCGACGAGCCGTACCTGCTGATCACCGACAAGAAGATCAGCGCGATCTCGGACATTCTGCCGGTGCTCGAGCGCTTCCTGCAGGTCAGCAAGAACCTGGTCATCATCGCCGAGGACGTCGACGGTGAGGCCCTGGCCACGCTGGTCGTCAACAAGCTGCGCGGCACGCTCAACGTGCTGGCGATCAAAGCCCCGGGCTTCGGCGATCGACGCAAGGCCATGCTCGAAGACATTGCCACGCTAACCGGCGGCAAGGTCATCTCCGAGGAGATCGGCCGCAAGCTCGACTCGACCACGGTCCAGGACCTGGGTCGCGCGCGCAAGGTGCAGTCCAACAAGGACGAGACCACCATTGTCGAAGGCCGCGGTTCTGAGGAGGCGATCAAAGCGCGCATCCAGCAGATCCGTACCCAGATCACCGAGACGACCAGCGACTTCGACCGCGAGAAGTTGCAGGAGCGGCTGGCCAAGCTGGCTGGCGGCGTCGCCGTGATCAAGGTCGGCGCCGCGACCGAGGTCGAGCTCAAGGAGAAGAAGCACCGCGTCGAGGACGCGCTCTCGGCCACTCGCGCGGCCGTCGAAGAGGGCATCGTGCCGGGTGGTGGGACAGCGTTTGTCCACTCCCTGCCGGCGCTCGATCCGATCATCGCCTCGCTGTCGGGCGATCAGAAGACCGGCGCGATGATGCTCAAGCGAGCGCTCGAGGAGCCACTGCGGCGCATCTGCGCCAACGCGGGCGCCGAGGGCAGCGTCGTGGTTGCGGAAGTCAAGAAGCGCGGCAAGGGCAAGGGCTACGACGCCGCCAAGGGCGAGTACGCGGACATGGTCGAGCGCGGGATCATCGACCCGCTCAAAGTCACCCGCTCAGCGCTCGAGAACGCCGCGTCGATCGCCACGATGATCCTGACGACCGAAACCCTGATCACCGAGATCCCCGAGAAAACTCCCGCCCCGGCCGCCCCGCCGATGCCGGAGTACTGACCCGGGATCTGCGTTTCACACCAGCGCCTCGGAGCCAGGGGTCATTGACGACTCCTGGCTCCTTGCGCGAGTGCGCCGACAGGCGTATTGCCGGAGGTTGCCGGCGCATTCGGCGGGGATGATTGAACCGGCGGAAGGCTATGCCACACGGGGGGACACCTGATGGCTACTACCGCCACCGACGTTTTCTGCGTCCGCGCTGACCGTCGACCAGGTCTTGAGTACAACGCGCACCGTGCGCAAACGACTGGATATGCGTCGGCCTGTGGAGTACCTGCGGCTGGCGCAGCAGGCGCCGATCGGATCAAACGCCCGCGCCAGACCGCGATGCTGCCAGTCGCCTACCCGCGCCGCACCGAGTTCAAGGCCGTCTACTGCGAACCCCTGGCGAACTACCTCCACTACGACACCTGGTAACTCAGCGCCAGCCTAAGCGAGGCCCTCACGCTGCAGCGTCTCGAGCGACCTGTCGAAAGCGCCGATGGTCGCGCTGAGTTCGGCGTCGCCATGGACGATCGACGTGAATCCGCCCGAGCGCATCAGGTCGATGCCGTTGAGCAGCATGGCTTTGCGCAGCGTGTTGACCGCGCCTCGCCCCGCCATCAGACGCTGCACGTCCGTCGTCGCAACCGCCTCCTCCATGCCCTCGCCGAGCAAGATCTGAAACACCGACGCCTCGCCCAGCACCGCGCCCGCCACGCCCCGCGCCTCGAGGCAATCCCGCAGCCCGGCGCGCAGCTGCTCACCCGTCTGATTGCACTGCTCCGTCGCCCAGCCCTCACGGACAATCTGCAGCGCACACACCCCGGCGGCCGCCGACATCGGATTGGCGTTGAAGGTGCCCTGCTGCAGGACGCGCTCGAAGCGATCCTTGTGCAATTCACCCTTGAACGTCTGGACCTGCAGGATCTCACGCTTGCCCACCACTGCTCCGCCAGGCAACCCCCCCGCGACAATCTTGGCCAGCGTGGTCATGTCCGGCGTGACGCCGTACAGCTGCTGCGCGCCCCCCGGGCTGTAGCGAAACCCGGTGATGACCTCGTCGAAGATGAGCACCACGCCGCGCTCTGCGGTCAACGCCCGCAGGGCCTTCAAGAACGCGACGTTGGTCGGGATGATCCCATTGGATCCGCCACCCGGCTCGAGAATTACCGCCGCCACCTGCGCCGGGTGCGCGTCCAGCAACTGGCGGACCGACTCGATGTTGTTCGGATACGCAACCAGCATCGTGTCCGAGACCGCTTTCGGCACGCCCGTCGAAGTCGGCGTATCGAATGGCGGCTGGTAGCCCGCCATCGCGTAGTCGTGCCAGCCGTGAAAGTGGCCCGCGAAGCGGATGACCAGGTCGTGGCCGGTGAATGCTCGCGCGTCCCGCATGGCCAGCATCGTCGCCTCGGTGCCGCTCATGGTGAAGCGCACTGATTCGGCGCTCGGAATCAAGCGCACGATCTGTTCGGCCCAGGCCACTTCCAGCTCGTGGCAAGCTCCGTAGTGCGTGCCCTTGCGAATCTGTTCGGCGACGGCCTCGGTGACCTGCGGGTGACCGTGACCCAGCAGGAGCGCGCCGTGCCCCATCCAGTGGTCGACCAGCTCGTTGCCGTCGACGTCCCACTTCCGCGCGCCTTCCGCGCGCTCGATATAGATCGGAAACGGTGCAAAGTTCCGACTATCGTGGGTGATGCCCCCCGCGATCGCGTTGCGAGACCGCGCATACAGTTCCGCGGACCGAGCAAATCGCCTGGAGAAAACTTCGTCGATCGCCGTCGGGGCCGAAATTGCCATGCGGCATTCTAGTACGAGGCCTCGCCCCAGGCTCGCCCCTGGCCCCCAGCCTCGCCGTTTATCGACTCGCCGAAAAGCCAGCCCCGCTAGCCGTTCGAGGCTGCCTCTTCGCCAAGCGTGAGAATCTCAGGGCCATTCGCCGTGATGGCCACCGTGTGCTCGAAGTGCGCGCTAAGGCTGCCGTCGACGGTGACGGCGGTCCAGCCATCGTCCAGCATGCGCACTTCAGGCGAGCCGAGGTTGACCTGCGGCTCGATCGCCAGGCACATGCCTGGGCGCAGCACCGGTCCGCGGCCGGCTGGGCCGTGGTGCTGGACCTGCGGCGCTTCGTGCATATTGCGTCCGACGCCGTGCCCGACGAAATCGCGCACGACGGCCATGCCGAATTTGCGGACGTGGGCTTCGATCGCCGCGCCAATGTCGCTGAGACGATTACCGGCCCGGGCCTGTGCGATGCCCTGAAACAACGCCTCCTGAGTCACCTGCACCAGCTCGCGGGCCCGCGGATTGAGTGTTTCCAACCCGCCCACCGCGAAGCAGTGGGTGCTGTCGGCGACGTACCCGTGGTAGCGCGCCGCGACGTCCACCTTCACCAGGTCGCCGCGCTTCAGCTTGCGCGGGCCAGGGATGCCGTGGACGACCTCGTCGTTGACCGACACGCAGATGTGGCCCGGATAGCCGAAATACCCGAGCGCGGTCGACTCGGCGTCCGCGGCCTTGAACATGCTCGCGGCGACCTGATCCAGGTCTCGCGTCGTCACGCCTGGCTGGGCCCGTTCCTCGAGCGCGCGGATCGTTGCGGCGACAATCTTGCCCGCCTCGCGCATGATCGCGATCTCGCGCGGAGACTTGAGCACAATGGTGTTGTCGGAAGTCGGCTTCAGATGCATCGGACGGCGTCTATGTATAACAGACCGCACGCGTGTGCCTTTCCTACTTGGGCTGACCGGCAACATCGCCTGCGGCAAGAGCACGGTCGGGCAGTTGCTGGCCGAGCGTTTTGGGGCGGACTACGTCGACGCGGATCGACTGGTCCACGCGCTGTATGCGTCGGGCACGCCTGAAACGCGCGCGATTGCCGGTCGCTTCGGGTCGAGCCTGGTCACAGCGGACGGCACCATCGACCGCCGCCGCCTGGGCGATGCCGTGCTTGGGGATCCCACCGCGCTGCGCGACCTCGAGCGCATCCTCGACCCGGGCGTGAAACAGGCCATCGCCGACCGCATCGCGCAGACGCCGGCCGCGGTGGTCGTGCTCGACGCGATCCGCCTGATCGAGGCCGGGACCGCCGCCAGGTGCGATGCCGTGTGGGTCGTGGTGTGCGACCCGGACGCACAGATGCAGCGCCTGCAGGCCTCACGCGGCATGTCCGCCGAGCAAGCCGCCCTGCGTATCGCCGCCCAGCGACCCGCCGAAGAGAAGCTCCGCCACGCCACGGCCGTGATCACCAACGCCGGGAGTCTTGACGATCTCGCCAGGCAAGTCGAGGTCGCCTGGCAAAGCACAGTCCAGCCACACCTCCGAGGCCCCTAGCGACTCCAGTCAAGACCGCCGTACCCGCCCTGGTCGACGAGCTTGCTGGTTGGCCCGCCCCTGCCATCGACCACGTACAGCGCCCCGACCCCGAAGATGGCGAGCTTCGTTCCGTCTGGCGCCCACGCCACCGTCGGATCGTCATCTTTGATATCCGCCAGGCGGGTCATTTCGCCGCCGTCGAGGGTGATCGAGTACACGTCGGCAGGCAACCCGTGCGCGTACGCCACCTCTGGTGGTGCCAGCAAACTCGCGGCCAGGTCGAGGACCGGCGGAAGCCCAGGTCCGGCTGCGCTCGGCTTGGTCCGCGGATCACCGCCGCACCCCGCGGGCTGCATATTTGGCTCGCCACTGCCCCCGAAGGCAAGCCGCTTGCCATCTGGTGAGATGCGCGGCAGGCTCAAATACTGAAAGACCTGATCCGAGATCAGCTCGCAGCCGTCGCCCGTGTCGCCAATCGTCTTCTTGAACATCGTCTGACCCGCGCGTGTGCTGCGCACGTAGACCAGCGTCGACTCATCCGACGAGACGGCCGGATCGTAGGCATTTTCGACCAGTGTCTCGGGCGGGTCGCTTACGCTCCGGCGGCGCACGATAGCCTGTGTCTCGCGTCCGTTGGCCACCGTGCGAACGGTGTAGTAGACGGCGCCGCTCGGCATCCACTCCGGCGTTTCGAGCACGGAGTTGGCGGCGTCCCGTTCCGCGAACGGGTGCGCATCCGAACCGTCGGCGTTCGCTACCATTAGGTCCGCGCCGCTGGAGCGTTCGTTCGGCCGGCGCCAGAACTGAGCGAAGATCACTCGCTGGCCATCGGGCGACCACGTCGCGCCGGTGACCGCCGCACCCGAGGCCAGGTTCGTGATCTTGGTCTGTTGGTTCGAGCTGATGTCGTACACCCACAAATCGCCATCCTTGGGCCAGGCAATCCGCCCCTGGAGCCCCTGGGTGGCCGAGGCGCGATTGAGCAGCTGGCAACTGCTGACCAGCGCGAGGCACACCATGAGCCCGACCACCACACCGGCGCGGGCGAGGATGAAACGGTGCACTCCCTCAGTCTGGCGGCGTCGCGGGCGGACGGGCAGGATCCGGGTGTCCCTTTTCGGCGGCTGATTCGTCCAGTGCCGCGTCGTCATCCTGGTCGGGCCGCTTGCGGCCGGCCAGTTTGACGGCCAGCCACAACACACCCAGAGCGACCACCGCAATGGCCAGCTCATCCCAGCCACCGGCTGCGCCATTCAGCAGCACTGCCACGCCCCTCAAGCGTAGCAATTGACCGGCCGAACGCGATGCTGGGCCGCAGACGGCACAGGTTGGACGATGCCTCTCAAAAACTTGACTTGAGGATTAAAGACTCGACTTGAGGACTTTGGCCTGCTTGAGGGTCATACCCGGCACGGCCGCGAGCTCTTCGAGTGCCGCGGCGCGAATGCCGCGCACCGACCCGAAGCGGCGCAGCAGCTCGCGCTTGCGTTTGGGTCCAATGCCCTCCACGTCGTCGAGCGCCGAGCGGAGTCCTGAGCGGCCGCGCACTTTGCGGTGATACGTGATAGCAAAGCGGTGCGCCTCGTCTCGGATGCGTTGCACGAGGAACATCGCCTGCGACGTGCGCGGCAAGATGACTGGCTCGGCCAGCGCGCGGCCAGTCGCACGATCGCGGACGAAGATCTCCTCGTTTTCTTTGGCGAGCCCGATCACCGGCAGTTCGGTGATCTCCATCGTGTCGAGAATCTCGAGCGCGGCGTTGAGCTGGCCCTGGCCGCCGTCGATGATGATCAGGTCGGGCATCTCGGCCCAGCCGCCCTCAGGCTCGGGTTCCTGGTCGACGTGGTCAACCTGCGCGGCAATGTCTGTGCCGTTCGAGCCGCCCGGGCCCGCTGCCGCGACCGTTTCCCAGCTGCCTTGCTCGCCCGCCCGCCGCAGCTGGCCCGTGAGCGCCCGCCTGAAGCGCCGCCCGATGACTTCCTGCATGCTCAGGAAGTCGTTGTTGCCGAGCTCGTGCTTGATTTTGAACCGCCGATACGCGGAGCGATGCGGCTGCCCGTTTTCGAACACCACCATGCTGGCTACCTGGTTGGTGCCCTGGACGTGCGAGATGTCGTAGCACTCGATCCGATGGGGTAGCTGGGCCAGATCCAGGCACTCCTGCAGCTCGACGATGGCGCCGGTGGTCCGCGCTTCGTCGGCCAGCCATTGCTGGCGGAGGCGCTCGAGCCCTTCGCGGGCGTTGTTGGTCGCCAGTTCGACCAGCTTGCGCTTCTCACCGATGCGCGGCGCCGTTACGCGGACCTTACGCGCGGACTTGTTGCCGCCCTCGGCGCGCCGATCGGTGAGCCAGACGCGAACCGCCTCGACGTCCTCAGGCATGACCGGCAGCACCAGCTCGTCCGGGATGTCGGTGGTCTGGCTGTAGTACTGAATCACGAACGACCAGACGATTTCGTTCTCACTCTCTTCGCCGTGGCCGTCGAGCACGAAATGCTCGCGGCCGATCAGTCGGCCACCGCGAATGAGAAACACCTGGACGCACGAGTACGGCCCCTCGTGGTAGACGCCAATGATGTCCTCGTCAGCCATCGACGAGTACACGATCTGTTGCTGGGTGACCACGCGCTCGGCGGCGCGGATGCGGTCCCGCAAGTCAGCGGCGCGCTCGAACTCGAGGATCTCGGCAGCCTGATCCATGTCGTGCCGCATGTCAGCCAGGACGCTGTCGGATTTGCCATCCAGAAAGTCGACCATCTGGTCGACAATCTGCCGATAGTCGGCGTTGTTGATCGCGCCGATGCACGGCGCAGGACAGCGCTTGATGTGGTAATACAAACAGGCTCGTGGGTCGTTGCCAGTGATTACCCGCGTGCACAGGATGTGCGGGAAGAGCCGGTTGATCGTGTCGAGCGTTTGTCGAACCGAGGTCGCGTCGGTAAATGGCCCGAAGTAGCGGGCTCCGTCGCGTGTCATCTTGCGCGCGACCATCGTTTTCGGCCAGGGTTCTTGCACGTTGATGCGGATGTACGGGTAGTGTTTGTCGTCGCGAAGCTTGACGTTGTACCGCGGCCGCTCGTGGCGGACCAGGTCTGCCTCCCAGTGCAGCGCCTGGGTAATCGTGTCGGCCAGCAGATACTGGATGTCCGCGATCTCGGTGACCATCTGCTGTTTGTGCGGCTCGAGGACGGCGGTCTTCTGGAAGTAGGAGCGGACCCGGCTGCGCAACGAGTTCGCCTTGCCGACATACAGCAACGTGCCCCTGGCGTCGTAAAACTTGTACACGCCGGGCTGGTCAGGCAGTCTCGCCAGTTGTTGATCGAGCGGCAGTCGCGTCTCGAGCATCGCGCGTAAATTGTAGGAAGATGGCCGCAGCGACGACGACGCGAGTAGCTCTGGATTCCCTGGTGGCCGAGACCGCAGGGGCGACGATCCTCAGTGGTGACCCGGCGACGTACGTCGGCGGGGTCACCCAGGATACGCGGCGCCTGCAGCCGGGTGATCTGTTCGTCGCCATCCCCGGGCTCCAGCGCGACGGGCTGGAGTTTGTCGCGCAGGCCATCGCTGGCGGCGCGGCCGCGATCGCCGCGGAGCACTTTCCCGCCGACCGCCCCGCCGGCCTACCCCTCATCCTGGTCCCGCATGCCCGCCGGGCACTGGCGGAGCTGTCAGCCGCCTTCTTCGGGCACCCGTCGAAAACACTGGCCGTCGTCGGCGTCACGGGAACGGACGGCAAGACCAGCACAACCCACCTGCTGAGCGCCATCCTCGAAGCGCGCGGCCTGCGGACCGGCTGGCTGACGACGGTCAACACCAAGATCGGCGCCGATCTGCGGGCGAACGTCGCCGACCACACGACGCCCGAGGCGCCCGTGGTCCAGCGCACGCTCGCGGAGATGCTCGCGGCGCAGGTGGACGTGGCAATCGTCGAGACGAGCTCGCACGCGCTCGAGTTGGAGCGCGTGCGCGGCACGCGCTTCCGAGTCGGCGTGTTCACCAACCTGAGCCCCGAGCACATCAACTTCCACGGCACATTCGAGGCGTATCGGGCCGCCAAGGCCAGGCTGTTCGAGTGGCTGCCACCCGACGGCCTGGCCGTGCTCAATGCCGACGACCCCAACAGCCTCACGATGCACGCGGTCACCTCGGCCCGGGTCCTCACGTACGGGATCGATCGGGCCGCCAACTTCACCGCCACCCGGGTCCGGCTGTCGCCCACGGGGACCACCTTCACCCTCGAGCCGGGTGCGCACGCAATTCACAGCCGCCTGATCGGCCGCTTCAACGTCGCGAACTGGCTCGCCGCGTTCGTCGCTGCCACCTACTTTGGCGCGACACCTGACGACCTGACACACGCCGCGGCGACGCAAGCCCCGGTCCCGGGCCGGATGAACCTGGTCGAGCACGGGCAGCCCTACAGTGTGGTGGTCGACTTCGCCCATACGCCCCAGGCCCTCGAGAAGGCGCTGGACACGGTGCGGGAACTGACGGCTGGCCGCCTGCTCCTGGCATTCGGGCTCGCTGGCGGGCGCGACTTCGCCAATCGGCCCGTGATGGGCGCGCTGGCCGCACGCAGGGCCGACTTTTTCGCGATTACCCAGGACGATCCGGGCGACGAGGACACGGCGGCAATCGCCGCGCAAATCGCCGACGGGGCGCGTTCGGCGGGGGCGCGCGAAGGTAGCGCCTTCACCATCGAGCTCGATCGGCGTGCCGCGATTCGGCTCCTGTTCGAGCGGGCCCGACCAGGCGACGCGGTGCTGCTGGCCGGCAAAGGCCACGAGCAGCGCATGGTTGTCGGCGCCGAACGACGTCCGTGGAACGACGCCCGGGCGGCCGCCGAAGTACTCGCCGAACTTGGATTCGGGGTTCAGGCTGTACCATGATGGCCGTGCCGCGCAGGTCAAAACGCGCCGCGGACGAGGAGGCCGCAACGCCCGCAAACGGCACGGTCGGGTCACCGCCGGACGCACTCGGACAACACCTCGACGGCAACGGCAGTTCGCCGGTGGCGCCAGGCGATCCGGGGACAGACGAGGACACCGGCACCGCTGAGCCGCCGAACAGCGCTGCTCCGCCGGTGGTTGCCCTCGCTACCAACGACTCCGTGGCAGCGCTGGCTACCGTTGGGCCGCGGCTCGAACCCGATCCTGGGTTGTACGCGGTGCTCGGTCTGGATCCGTCGGCGTCGGATGAGGAAATTCAGACCACCTATCGGCGGCTCGCCGCCCGACTGCTGGGCGGCGGACCCAGAGAGCACGCGGCCATGCGTCAGCTCAACGTCGCGTACGAGGTGCTCGGCACACGCGTCCGGCGCGATGAATATGACCGCTTGCGCCAGGCTCAACTGCATGCGCCGGGTGCGCCTCCGCCAATTCAAGCGGGGGCCAAGGCGCCCACGCGGGTCACGCGACGGCGTCGCCCGCGGCACGTCGTCCAGCCCAACCACGCCGGCTTCTCGTATGTCTTCGTGGTGCTGATCGTCGTGGGTCTCGCGGCCGCGGCCGCGCTGTTCATCCTGCCGCGTCTGTCGATCAATCTGTCGGCGTTGAATGCGTTGCAGAGCGTGTTACCGCTGCCGAACCCCACCCGCCCCGCCGTCTCCGCAACCGCGACGCCATCCGCGACCGCGGTGCCCACGGCCACCACGGGGCCAGGCGTTGCGGCGCGCTTCGCCGGTTCGGCGGTCAGCGTCTCGAACGCCAATCCAGCCCAGAACACAGTGGAAAATGTCGTCGTCAAACTCCGCCGCGATGGTCGGCCGGCCACGAGCGCCGACGTGTGGGCCATCGCCAGGTACAGCACCACCGACGAACGCTGGCCGGCGACCGGCACGGTGAAGACCGACGACGCGGGCGAGGCGACGATCAGCTTCAACATCGGGCGCGCCCTTCCCGACCACGCCGTGACGGTGGAAGTCTTTGCTCAGGTCGACGATCAGCAGTACTCGTGGTCGACGACCTTCACGCCCCACTAAGCCGCGGTGATGTCGCATCCTGAGACCAACGCAATAGTGGTGCGCGCGCCAGCCACGAGCGCCAACATGGGCCCGGGCTTCGACTGCCTCGGAATGGCCCTGGACCTGTGGAACGACGTCGAGGCGATCGCCAGCGGCCCGCGGCGCGACGGCGACGGAAATCTGATCCTGCGCGCGGCTCGGGCGGTGTTCGACGAGGTTGGCGCACCCTTCCCCGGGTTCGCCTTGCGGTGCACCAACCGCATTCCGTTCGCCCGCGGTCTCGGGAGCAGCGCCGCCGCCATCGCTTGCGGCATTCTGATCGGCAATCACTGCCTGGGCGGGCCCCTGGATGAGTCGGCGCTGTTGCAGCTCGCCTGCCGGCTCGAGGGCCACCCGGACAACGCGGTGCCGTGCCTGCTCGGAGGTGTACGCGTGGCCGTCGTCGCGGACGGCGGGCGCGTGCTGCACGTCCGCGTACCCCTCGGGCTCAGCCTGCTGGCGGTGGGCTTCCTCCCCGACCAGCCCAGCCCGACCGCCCACGCGCGCGGGTTACTCCCGTCCACCGTCTCGCTGACCGACGCTCTGTTCAACGTCGCGCGGTCGAGCCTGCTGGTCGCGGCGCTCGCCGCGGGGCAAGCCGACGTGCTCGGCGAGGCCACCCGCGACCGCCTGCACCAGCCGTATCGGCTACCCCTCTTTCCAGCAGGCGCCAGGCTTCTGGAAGCGGCTTTGCAGGCGGGGGCCATGGGCGCTTTCACGTCCGGCGCCGGACCAACGGTCCTGGCGCTGTGCGCGGATACCCAACAGGCAGAAACTGTCGCGGCGGCCTTCGACGCCTGCGCGCGGCAACTTGGACTCGCCGGCGTCACACGGCGCGTGTCATTGAGCGACCGGGGAGCACACGTGGTTGCCTGACCATCCCGGATTGATCGTCCAGAAATACGGCGGCTCGTCGCTGGCCACGGCCGAGCGGATTCGCGCAGCGGCGGTGCGGGTGTCGCGCACCGCGGCGAGTGGCCGCCCCGTCGTCGTCGTGGTCTCGGCCATGGGCGATACCACCGACGAATTGATCGAGCTGGCCTACAAGGTCGCGACCCCACCCGACGAGCGTGAGCTGGCGCTGCTCCTGTCGACGGGCGAGACGGTCAGCGCCACCCTGATGGCGATGGCGCTCCACGACCTGCACCAGCCCGCGGTCTCGCTGAGCGGCGCCCAGGCCGGCATTCGCTCGACGAGCGCGTACACGCGGGCGCGCATCACCGATATCCACCCCGAACGCATCTCGACCGAGCTACGCCACGGCAAAGTCGTGATCGTGACGGGGTTCCAGGGCATTAACGAGGACCAGGACATCACCACGCTGGGCCGCGGGGCCTCAGACACGACGGCGGTGGCGCTGGCGTGCGCGCTACGCGCCGAGCGTTGCGACATCTACACCGACGTCGAAGGCGTGTACACGGCGGACCCGCGCGTGGTCCCCAACGCCCGCAAGCTCGCCGAGGTCAGTTACGAGGAGATGCTCGAGCTTGCCCAGCTCGGCGCCCGCGTCATGCACCCGCGAGCGGTCGAACTGGCCGAACTGTACGAGTTGCAAATCCAGGTCGCTTCGTCGTTCGTGGAGGCGCCTGGCACACTCATTCATCGCCTCATCCCCGACGGAGACGCGCCCATGCCAATGGAGATTCGGAAGCACGTGCGCGGTGTGGCGCACGACATCGACGTGGCCCTCATCACGCTCATGCACGTGCCCGACCGGCCCGGGATTGCCGCCGCGATCTTTCAGCCGCTGGCCGATGCCAACATCAGTGTGGACATGATTGCGCAGTCGAGCGGCGCCGACGGGACCACCGAAATTTCATTCACCGTGTCGCGTGACACGCTCGCGCGGGCGGTCGACCTGACCACTCAGATCGCCCCGCGCATCCAGGCTCAACGGGTCGCTTCCGCCGATGACCTGGCCAAAGTGAGCATCGTCGGGACGGGGATGCAGAGTGCGCCCGGGTACGCCGCGCGCATGTTCGGCGCCCTCGCCAGCGTCGGCATCAACATCGGCATTATCAGCACTTCAGACATCCGCATCACCTGCGTGGTGCCCCGCGATCGCGTCGACGATGCCGTCCGGGTCCTGCACAGCACGTTCGAGCTCGACCGCGAAGACTGAACGCCTGTTCTCTGGGATCGTTATCATCCCACAGCGATGGACGAGCGCGGCCCATCGAATGGGCGAAGCCGCGGGGTAGGGTCCAAAGATCGACCGGCGAGTCGGCGGGGCTACGCGTTTCCGCGCGCCGAGCATCGCCATCCGGTATACGGCAGCCAGGTGCGGCGGGACACGCGTCAGGGGGCGTACATCGTCGGTTTCATCGTCGTGGTCGCGGCATTGGCGGGCTTCCTGTACGTCGGGCTGAACTGGGCGACGGGTCCGGGACGGGCGGCCGCGCTCGCCACGCAGCCCACGGTCACTCCGATCGTCGTGGCCACGGCGGCGCCGCCGGCGCCGAGCCCGACGGTCGGCGAGCAGACCTACGTGGTCCAGAACGGGGACTACCCCGAAAAGATCGCCCAGAAGTTCGGCATCAAGACCGACGAGTTGATCGCCG
This sequence comes from Chloroflexota bacterium, assembly GCA_035309865.1. GTDB lineage: Bacteria > Chloroflexota > UBA6077 > UBA6077 > CF-72 > CF-72. The sequence goes on along the minus strand of DATGER010000166.1, from coordinate 6,650 downwards.
CCAACAACATCGCCGACCCGCAAAAGCTGCAGATTGGCCAGACGCTCAAGATCCCGCCACCGTCAAGCGGCCAGTAGAGCCGTTCTGGCGCTGAGTTCACCTCCACCGCGTCGAAACCGTCACCCAACCGCCCATGGACAGGCCGAACGCGTACACCAGCAGGCGCCATGGATGGGGAGTGCGCTTTCTGCGGCCGCGCGGATGCCGCCGCGGACCAGCTGTTCTGCGAGGACTGTCAGAGTCCGCACCGCGTGTGCCAGGCGTGCGCCGAAGAAGTCGGCCACGAAGGGCAGCCGACCAACCGCCTGACAGGGCAGCTCGCCTGACAGGGCTGCCGCCGGGGCGCCTGGCCAGGTCGTTGCGCGCCGCGCAGATACTGCCTTGTCGGGCCGAGCGTGCGCGGCGACGCGCGGACCGATGAAGGTCCTGGTCGTTGGCGCGAGCGGGATGCTGGGTCGCGCGCTGGTGCCGCTCCTGGTCGGCGCGGGCCATACCGTTCGCGCGCTGTCGCGGCACCCTGTGGGTCCGTCACTCGGCGTGGACCCGGTGGCCGGTGACCTGCTCCGCACCGATCTAACGCCGGTCGTCGAGGGCTGCGAGGCGGTCGTCCACGCCGCTACTGCCATTCCCCGCGACCCGTCGCTGCCCGGTGCATGGGATCTCAACACCCGTTTGCGCACGCTCGGCACGCGCCGCCTCGTTGGCGCCGCGCAGGCCGCTGGCGTCCGACGTTATGTCCAGCAAAGCATCATCATGGCCTACGCCGACGGCGGCGACGCCTGGCTGGACGAGACCGCCCCGTTCGACGCCTCGCCCGCGCGCGCTGCGACTGTCGAACCCGTCCGGGAGATGGAGTCGATCGTTCGCGGCTCCACGCTCGACTGGTGCATCCTGCGCGGCGGCCAGTTCGCCGGCCCCGGCACCGCGCAAGACTTCGTGGTTGAATCTCTGGCGTCCGGGACCGCGACCGTCCCCTGCGATGGCGCGTACTTCATCTCGCCGATCCACCCCGCCGACATGGCCACCGCCGCCGCGGCCGCCCTGGCCGTGGGCGCGCCCTCGCGCACAATCTTCAACGTCGTCGGCGACCCGCTCACTTATGCCACGTACGTCGACCACCTCGCCACCCTCCGCGGCCTCCCGCCCCCGCGCCACGACGAATCGGCCCCCTGTCCCCCATCTCACCGCTGCACCGCCGCGGCCGCGCACACCGCCCTGAGCTGGCACCCGACGCATTCGATCTGGCCCAAACCCCGTTGATATACTTCGGCCTGCCCGCGTTCCCACTTCAAGCCGACGTAGCTCAGGGGTAGAGCAGCGCTTTCGTAAAGCGCGGGTCGGGGGTTCGAATCCTCTCGTCGGCTCCAAGAGGTCCTTCCCAGGCCGTTTCTGAGATTGGAAACGGCCATTTTCGTCTTCTCCCAGGGACCACTATAGCAACTGGTGTAGCAACCCGGAGTACGTTTCGGGCGATAGATTCCGCTTCCGTTGGCGTGCTCAGAGTTAGTGCTTCGGCGTTAGTCGCCTGGAGGTTGGTCGTCGCATGGCCACGAGCAGCTAGGCGACCGCAGCTAAGTAGATGCGCGCGATTGGCCTGAGTACGAACCCGCGGGGACGCTGGCATCGCGTGGACGTTGAACCGGCAAACCAACTGCTCGCTGGCCAAGTCGCGCCATCCAGTTGGACTGAACGAGCGCGGAGACAGGGCGGGAAGGCAGGGTCTGGCGTCCGGATCAGCTGGGGCGTCAGGCAGGTCAGCGCAAGCCACCCAGCGTGGCGATGGCCGTGATCGAGTTCTTTACGCCTCACACCAAGCAGTCTGGTGGATGCTCGATGAAAATCGGCCCTCGTACGAGTTGACCGCGGCCCACCGTTTCTCTGGTCACCGCGGTTGCGGCGTACCCTGATACCCGTGCCCGAAGAGAGTGCGCTTCATCTGGAGATCGGCGACGAAATCCCCGCTACAGACGCGCTGCGCAAGCTCGCCGCGATCTCCCACGATTTGGGCACCGTCGTGACTCACCGGTTCTTTTCTCGACTTGCCGACGAACTCGGCGATGCAGACAACGCATTGGAATGGCTGGCCTCGCTGTCGATTGAGATCGACCGGCCCATAGCAGTCAATCTGCCTCGGCAAGGCACCAGTACGACTACGGTGCTGGCGCCGCCCTCTTGGTCAGCGCAGCGCCTTCGAGACTGGGTGGCCAGACGACGCGGCTTCCTTGAGGCAGAGTTCGGCGCGATTGGTTCCATTGCGTCGCCTTCAGGCTCCGCCGCTGATCGTCCGCTCTTAGTGGCGCGCTTAACGCCCGGTGTGAATCACCCTTCCCTCGACGAAACCCTCGTGCGATTCTGGCAGGGTGCCTCTCCAGAGCAGATGGCCGCAACACTCATCGATTGCGACATATCTGGGCCGCTAAACGCGCCACGTCGACGACAGTTGACACGCCTTGTCGGCATGGCCTCAAAGGCCGACGCTACTCTCAACTGCATAGTAGACATTTCCGAGACGCCAGAGCGAAGACAAGCAGATCTCACGTTTGGTTACGACCTGGCGGTTCGAAGTGGCGCGGGATTTGCAGCTGCGGGCAACCGCATGGAGATCCTGCTTCCTCGACCGCCCGACGACGAACTCGGGGACTTCTTCGGGAGTGACGGGATCATTACTCCTACGCCCGAACAGATTGATGAGATCTACCGTATTAGTGTTCCCATTCGCAGAGTCATTGGAATCACGGACGCGCATACGATCGGAACTGACCGGCCGACGCCGGTTGTCTGGTTAGACGCGTCAACTCGACCTGACATAGCCGACCTGCCGAGAGTCCACCAGTACGAACCGGGCGGAGGGGACACTGAAGTCCGTTGGGGCCTCCTTTTTCGGCTTGAAGAACAACAAGTCGTTCTTATGTGTGAGTTTATTCGGCCTGTCCACACTGAATTCTCCGTACTTTTTTCTCTTCCAAAACACCTCAGCTTCTTAGAAGAAGTGGTGCGGCAGAACCAGCTCATGATTGGAGTGGGCGAGTCTCCGCCGCTTGGACGAACCGGCATGTTGTCAGATGAAGAAAGAGTCGACCTTCTTCAACGTGCGATTGTCTTTGTTGGCGTCACAACTGAGCAACTGTCCAGCATTCTCCGCAATTGGCGTCAGGACTATGCTCGCTTCTATCGAATACCGGAGGTCGATGATGCAGAAACAGGAGATGTACCGCGGACGATCATTGAGATTACCGATCGTATGCCGCCCGAAGTACGCGAACTCTGGACAAACGACCGCCAGCGCGAGTTCGCGTTTGGCGAAATAGTCGCCGCGCTTGAGTACCCACACAGATCTTTAGGACTAGATGACGCCGTTGAACAAGTAGATCGTGCAGTAGTTGTGGGATTGGCACAATTTGGGATGCCTCGCGGACCTCTGCGCGCGCCAGTCGCTGTCGTGCCACGCTCCCTCGGACATAACGCAATCAAGCTCCAAGACTGCAGCCTTGTCGTGTCGTCCACCTACCTCAGAACGCTGAAACGCCTGTACGGAACCGTCGACCCCGCATTCAGAACCTGGGTTCATGAGTCTATTCATGCCAGACAGCCATACGCGAATGGATTCCTTGACGAGTGGGAAGCGTACGAGGGTTATGAGGAAGGGATGGCAGACGGCCTGTCAGGTCTACTTTGTGGGTGGGCGCGAATGGAAACGCTCACGACTGACTACGAGGCCTATGTTCGTGGGTACGCGGCTCTGGCCAAGGTTTTGGCCGTCCCGCTGTGGAGCCTGCTGCGGCCGTTGTGGGACTACCCGATGGGACGAGTGCGGTTTGGACTCCCTCGGGTAGTGGCCTTGCGTTGGCACCAACTTATGGGTGCAGAAATAACGGCCGACCGGGAGCAAGCCCTCCTGCGTGCGGGTGATCGCGTGTTCGCATCTGGACGAACTCGTCTTGATCTGTCAGACTCCGACCTAGAGGAACTGTGGCGGGCGGCATTGTTATGACTCCAAGGCAGTACATTGCCAAAGTGGAGAGACTAGCCTCGTCAAAGTCTTACGCGGAGTTGTTGGAGTTAGTGGATGCGTGGGGTCCGAGAGTAGACGATCAACTGACGGCCGAGGACGTTCGCGTGCTCCGTATCCTTGTGAAACACGCGGAGTTGGTCCTTACGTCGACTACGTCGGATGTTGCCACAGCCCGGCGAGACTAGCGCGGACGCGTGTAGTCTCTGTCCTCGGGGGTTTTGGCCTACCTCGTGTGAGGCATTCATTTCGGAGTTGCGCCGAGGCGGCAGCAACGAGGTGACGGTTGTCACCAGTTGCCGAGGGGAGCGCCAGTGAATGCCTGTCGCCCATTACTCTGGGCAGTTGGCTGCCCATAAGCCCACCTAGGTTAGCGCACCGCAACCGAGCACGTCCTTTAGTAGGAAGAAAAGGTGGGGCAGGCGAGAAACTTGCCCCGCCGCGATTCACCAGTACCTCGCTGGCTCAGTGCTCTCGCGGGCGGAAGATCGCTCGTGGCTCGTCTCGTTGGCCGTGGTGCTCGGAGGCGAGCTCAGTGACGGCAGCCAGTTGATCACGGCACTACGGCAGTCCTGCACGACGTGGCGCATGCCGCGGCTGAAGACGATGAGGTTGCCTTCGCGCAGCGACATGACCTCTGCTGCCTCCATCTCGGGCTGATAGCGGCTGCCGTAGCTGACTGAATCGAACGTGGCTTGCTGCGTGACCTCGAGTCGGCTACCGAACGAACGGCTAATCAGTTCAGCTGTATGCGGCTCTCTGGGTGGGAAGAAGAGTTGGCTTGTGCAGTTGCTCAGGATGCTCAGAGCGGCCTCGTGGCCGTAGACGTCCTCGATCTGCGGCAGCGCCTGGGCGTACAGGACCATCGTGATCCCCGCGCCGCCTACGGTCGCGAGATAGCCCGTCAGGTTCGGCAGACCGACCGTGGGCATCTCGTCGATCGCGAATAGGACCCGCTTGCCTGGCGGATTCGCCAGGAGCTGGCGCACCAGACCGGCGATGAGCGCGGCCGCTAGAGGACCGACCGCGTTTTGCGATTGGAGCGGGTAGGTGATGTAAAGCGAGGCGTTGTCCTGCGCCCAGGTCCGCGGCACCGTCGTCTGCGTGATGGTTGATGCGTGGGCCGCGAACGGCGAGAAGCGCGTGCTGAAGTTGCCCCAGCTACTCAGGGCGAAGCGGTTCTGGCTGATCCGTTCTGGGTCGATGCCGTCGGTGAAGACCTGGACGGGGACGGGTGCCATGGCGTGGGCCTGTTGGAGGGCGTTGACAGGTGAATCCTGAGCCCAGCGGCCGAGGACGGCGAGGGGGTGCTCGCCTGTCGCCTGGCCGTGCTTCACCGCGGCCGTGAAGAGCGGCAGGGCTTTGTCGGCGAAGATGCGGTCTTTGCCGTCCTGCCACGGTCTGAGCAGCGTTTCGTGCAGCTCGCGGACGTCCAGGTCCTGATTCAGGTCGTACAACTCGGCGAGGTCGAGGCCTTGCGGCGGGATGCGAAAGACTGGTCCGTACGCCTGCTGACGGAAGCCAGCGGTGCGCTGCCACTGCTCGCCCTTCGGGTCGATGCACACCACCGGCCCAGGCCAGCGGATGAGCGTGTCCGTGAGATGCAGGCCCTTGCCTGAGCGCGTCGGACCGACCACCGCCATATGGCCAGCATCCGCAGTCCAGGGAATGCCGATCGGCTTCTCTGCGACGTAGCCGAGAGGAATCGCGCCCGTGGCAACTTCGATGTCGCCGATCTTCGTCGACGCACCCAGGCCGAACTTCTTCAGAATCTCGGCGTCAGTAAGTCGACCTTGCGCACGGGAATGCCGTTTCGCGTTCTTGCGGATTTCCTTCGTCGGTAGATCAAGCCACAAGAACAGTAGCTTCCAGGCTCCAAACAGGATTAAGCCGAAAACAAGCAGGCCACCGAGCGGCCCCAGCAGCTCGACGATATGCTGGAGAAGCCAGATCGGCACATATGCGCCTCCCAGAAGGGCTGAGTACACCGCAAGCCAGGCCAGCGCTTGCAGAACCTGCAGAAAACCGCCCTGGAGCAGCGCCGCGGCCATGGTCGGTGCTGTCTCGACCAATCCGACGACGAAGGCCAGGGCCGCAGCGGCGACCCAGTAGATCGCTAGCTTGGCGATGCGTGGGTGTTTGACAGGAAACTCCGCTACCCACGGCATGCGTTGTATGACGGTGGACACCCGCGACGGGATGAGCGCCGAGATCGGCACTCGGGCCGCAACTTGCGCGACCATCTCGGTGACTTGATTGCGGATGTTGAAGCCGTGCATCAAAAGCTCCGTTCGTTCAACGGATCGAGCTCGAGCTGCTGCTCGCGTTCGATCTCGAGTTCTTGCAGGTGTTCGCGCATCTCGCCCAGCTCGCCAGCGCTGAGCCGGTGATCGCTGAAAGCGATCGCGTGGGCGTGCGGGTGTTCGCCGGCGTGATGCGTCGTCAGGTAGAAGTCGTCGAAGTGGTCGTTCAGCACGGCGGCGTATTGCTCGTGGTCGAGTTGTGCGTCGCGGGTGCTCAGAACGATGCGGTAGGTAAAGGAGGCTTCCGAGGCGTGCTCGCCGACCTCAACTTTCGCGGCGTCGTAGTGCAGTTCCCTTCCGTCCTGGTCGTGCCAGGGACGCGGTTGCTGGTCGGCACC
>DATGER010000165.1:0-40952 GCA_035309865.1 Chloroflexota bacterium | reverse complement strand
TCCCGCGTGGGCGCCCGACGGGAGCTGGCTCGCCTTCGCCGGCCGTGATGGTTACGCCGTCGAAATGTTCGCGGTCCAACCGGACGGTACGTCCGTCACCAAACTGACGTCCGACGGGCAGCTCGCCCGCGCGCCGGCCTGGAGCCCCGACGGTCGCCACCTGGCCTACCTGTCAAACAAGACCGGCTACTTCGAAGTTTGGCTTGTCGACGTCCAGGCTGATGCATCCGGTGCGCTGGTGACGTCGAGTCCGCCGCGCCAGTTGACGCAAGACCTGCACCTCGACGCAACGTCCGGGCTGTCCTGGGGTCGCTAACGTGGCGGCCAAAGATGTCCGCGCTCGAGTCGAGGCACCGATGGCGAGCATCCGCGCGGAGGGCGACTGCCCGCTCCACGAGGCCGCGGCCGTACGCTATGGAGCGGAGCGCCGGCGGCTGTATCTGATCGGGACGCTGGTCTCGCTGGTCGCGCCGTTACTGCCCTATCTCACCGGAGCGTGGGAGACCGCCTGGTTCGCGCTCGCGGCCCTGCCATTGCCGCTGCCCGTTCGGGCGTTGAGCTTCCTGCTCGGGGTGCACCTGGCGCTCGGCGTGATCCTGGCCCCGCTCGGCTACTACGGCGGATACGTGCTACCGCGGGCGTTTGGCCTGGGACGGCAGACGCGACGGGCCTGGGCCCTCGACTGGTTGAAGGCCACCCTGCTCAGCACCGTCCTGGCCTCGCTCGTGGGCGGCGTCTTTGTGTGGACGGTCGTCGCCACCGGCTCGAACTGGTGGTGGACGTTCGGGCTGTTTGCCTCATTTACCGGCCTGGTCCTGGTCTTCCTGACGCCGTACGTGCTCGTGCCGCTGTTCTTCAAGATGCAACCCCTGGCTGACGGCGCGACCGTCGAACGCATCCACGCGCTGGTCAACCGAGCCGGCCTGGCCGTGCGCGACGTCTGTTCGCTCGATTTCTCACGCCGCACCGCCGAGGCCAACGCGGCGGTTATCGGTCTGGGCCGATCGCGTCGGGTGGTCATCGCGGACAATCTGCTGGCCGAGTTCACCGCGGGGGAAGTCGACGCCGTGGTGGCGCACGAGCTTGGGCATCACGTTCACCGCGATGTGCAGCGCTTACTGGTGGGGAACGCGGTCCTCATCTGGGCCGGTCTGTTTGTGGCGTCGCGCATCGCCAGCGGCGCGCTGCCGGTGCTCAGCCTGCCCAGCCTGGCGTACGTACCCGGGTATCCGGTGCTCCTGTGCGTGGTCGAGGCCTTCTTCCTGCTGGCCTCGCCGCTGCTCAACTGGTGGTCGCGCCGATTGGAGTCGGGCGCCGATCGCTTCGCGCTCGAGCTCACCCGCAACCCGGCCGATTTCGCCACCGCCATGCGCCGCCTGGGTTCGCAGAACCTGATCGAGCTGCGGCCACCAGGCTGGGCAACAGCGCTGCTGGCGACGCACCCGCCGCTGTACCGTCGCATCCAGTTGGCCCAGTCGCAGACGTGGGCCAATTGATATGACCGACGAGCCGATGGTCGTCCGCCGGCCGATTGGACCGCCGCCCCTGGCGCTCCGATTCGCGGCCGTGCTGGTCGTGCCGCTCCTGCTGTACGCGCTGGTCGCGACCGGACAGAAGGCGCTCGACAACTATCGTCTGAATCAGGAAACCGAGGCCCTGCGGGCCGAGGTCGTCGGCTTGCGCGCCGAAAACGTGCAGCTGCAACAGGCCATCGAGCAGGCGCGCACCGACACCGCGATTGAAACCATCGCGCGTGAGCAGCTCGGCATGGTGAAGCCCGGCGATCACCCCATAGTGCTCATCGGACAGCCCTCGCCGAGCACGTCAGGTTCGACTTCAAGTGCCGGCCCGACGACCCAGCTGCCGCCCTCCGCCCCTGCTCCCACACCACCCGTGTGGAGGCAGTGGTTCGACTACATTTTCGGGTAGACGACCGTGGCCGGCGTTCAGGCAGTGGTAGACGGACGTTTTCGGCCAGTCGACGTGACGCTCCGCGTGACGGCGCGTGGCTAAGCTCGAGGGCGGCGGGCGGGGGGCGGTGCGGCCCGCGGGCGCGCGCGCCCGCGAGACCGTGCGGCGGTGTCTGCGAGCCGCGGCCGCACGACTCCCTGAGGTGTTTGCGCCGGGCACCCGATTGGTCGTGGGTTACTCGGGCGGCCAGGATTCAACCTGTCTCCTGCACGCCCTGACACACTCGCGGTTCGACCTCGACATCCTTGCGGCGCACATCGACCACAGTCTGCGAAGCGACTCGGCTGCTGACGCGCAACGCGTCGCCAACCTGGCCGGCGGCATGCACGTTGGCATCAGCGTGCGACGCGTCGACGTCGCGGCCTATCGGCAGGCACTGCCCGGCTGGTCGGTGCAGCAGGCAGCTCGAACCGCCCGCTATCAGGCGCTGGCGACGATTGCCCAGGCGCACAGCGCGGCGGCGGTGCTGGTCGCCCACACCGCCGACGACCAGGCCGAAACGTTGCTCTTGCACCTCGTCCGCGGCACCGGCTTGACCGGCCTGGCTGGCATGCGCATGGACGAGACGCTTCGCCCTGCCAGCCTGGGCCCTCGCCTGGCTGAGCTGGACTCGCTGCCCGATCACCTTCGGCTGGTTCGTCCGTTGCTTCGCGTGCCGCGGTCGACCACCCTGGCCTACTGTGCCGAGCTGGGCCTCGCGCTCGTCGAGGATGCCTCGAACCAATCGCGGGCGTATACGCGCAACCGCGTGCGGCTGGACCTGCTGCCTGCACTCGAAGCCTTCAACCCGGCCATTCGTACCGTTTTGGCCCGTACCGCCGACCTGGCAGCCGAAGAGGTCGCCGCCCTCGACGCGCTGGTCGACGACCTCCACGCGGTCGTGTCGCGTGCCCCGACGCCAGACGTGCTCGAGTACGACCGGCGGCTCTGGAGCGTGCAGCCGCGGGCGCTTCAACGCCGTTTGTTGCGGCGCGGGCTCGAATCGCTCGTTGGCGGTCTGATTGACGTGCGCGCCGCGCCGATCGAAGACGCCCTGGACGCGGTGCAATCCGCGGCGTCTGCAGCGACGTATCACTTGCCATACGGCGTCGAGTTGTGCATTCTGCCGTTGACAGTGACGTTGCGTTTGCACGGCGAAGCCCGCACCCGCACGCTGCCGAAAAGCTGGGGCCCAGAAGCCTCGCGCGTATAATGCGAACACCCGCGGGAGGGTCCCACCACGCATGGACACCAAGTGGCTGCGAAATAGCTTCGTTTACCTCATCATCCTGGTCGCGATCATCGCGCTCTTCTTCACGGTCGTGCAGCAAGGTGGGGCTCCTGACGTAAAGCCGATTGCACTCAACGACCTTGCTCAGCGCATCAAACGCAACGAGATCAAGTCGCTCGAGGTCACGGACGATCGCGTGGTGGCGGTCGCCAGTACCCCCGGTAGCGCCGATCAGCGTCTGACCACGCGGGTTGGGCCAACGACGAACGTCCTCGATGCGATGCGTAACTTCGGCGTCACGCCGGAGCAGCTAGCCAGTGTCCAGTACACGGTCAAAGACCCGCCGCAGCTCAGCAACTGGCTCGGGATCCTCGTCAATTTGCTGCCGTTGATCTTCTTCGGCGCCATCTTGCTGTTCATGATGCGCCAGGCCCAGGGCTCGAATAACCAGGCCCTCAGCTTCGGAAAGAGCCGCGCCCGGATGTTCATGGGGAACAAGCCGACCATCACCTTCCAGGACGTGGCCGGCGTCGAAGAAGCCAAGCAGGAGCTGCAGGAAGTCGTCGAATTCCTCAAGTACCCCGAGAAATTCGCCGCGCTCGGTGCCCGCATTCCCAAGGGTGTTCTGCTGGTGGGGCCACCCGGCACGGGCAAGACGCTGCTCAGCCGAGCCGTGGCCGGCGAGGCGGGCGTGCCGTTTTTCAGCATTTCGGGCTCGGAGTTCGTCGAGATGTTTGTCGGCGTCGGCGCGAGCCGCGTGCGCGACCTGTTCGATCAGGCCAAGCGCAATGCGCCGTGCATCGTGTTCGTCGACGAAATCGACGCCGTCGGCCGCCAGCGCGGCGCGGGCCTGGGCGGCTCACACGACGAGCGCGAACAGACGCTCAACCAGATCCTGGTCGAGATGGACGGGTTTGACTCCAACACCAACGTGATCGTCATCGCGGCGACCAACCGGCCCGACGTCCTCGATCCAGCGCTGCTGCGGCCGGGGCGGTTCGACCGCCAGGTGGTGCTGCCGGCGCCGGACATCAACGGGCGCAAGGCCATCCTGGAAGTCCACGCCAAGGGCAAGCCGTTCGACAAGACGGTCGATCTGAATGTCATCGGCAAGGTGACGCCTGGCTTTTCGGGAGCCGACCTCGCCAACCTGATCAACGAGGGCGCTATCCTCGCGGCGCGGCGCAACAAGAAGACCATTGGCATGTCCGAGCTCGAAGAAGCGATCGACCGCGTGATCGCTGGACCCGAACGCAAGAGTCGTGTCATGTCCGACCGCGAAAAGGAGCTCACGGCGTACCACGAGAGTGGCCACGCCATTGCGATGCGGTACCTCGAGCACCACGATCCGGTGCACAAGGTGACCATCATCGCCCGCGGCATGATGGGCGGCTACACGCGCCCGCTGCCGCCTGAAGACCGCTACTACATGACCAAGAGCCAGTTCAAAGCCAGCATTGCTTCGGCGCTGGGCGGCCACGCGGCCGAACACGTGGTGTACGGCGAGATCTCCACCGGCGCCGAAAACGACATCGAGAAGGCCACCAATATTGCCCGCAAGATGGTCAAGGAATACGGCATGAGCGAGCGGCTCGGGACCGTTGCGCTGGGCCACAAAGAGGAGCTGGTGTTCCTCGGGCGCGAGATCGGCGAGCAGAAGAACTACTCGGAGAAGACCGCCGAGGCCATCGACGAGGAGATTCGGCGGCTGATCGACGAGGGCTACCAGCGCGCAGTGGAGATCATCACCGAGCACCGCGACGTGCTCGATCGCTTCGCCAAGGCGCTCATTCAGTTTGAAACGCTCGACGGCGACAATCTCGAGCGGGTCTTCCGCGGCGAGCCGCCAATCGAGGGCGGCACGGCGGCCGAAACCCCGCAGCCCGCGCCAACCGAGAGCGGCCAGCGCGAGCGCCCGACGCTCCAGCCGGTGCCGCGCCTTTCCCCAGGGGCAGCCAGTAGCACCAGCTAGCGGAGCACGTTCCTGGCCCCGAGCGCGCTTTACACTGCCCGCCTCGCCGCGCTCGCTCCATAGCGCTTCCGTGGGGAGTGAGCGTTTTGCGCGCATGCCCGCTTCTCGGAGCGGATCGAGCTGCCCGATTCGCTGCGCTCGCTGCTTTCCAGTCTTCATGGGAAGTGCTTGTCTGGGGAGGGTCCCCCCTGGATTCGAGACGGAGCGAGCGCAGCGATGCGGGCGGGCTCCCTACGTCGTTGCGCCGAAGGTCGCGACGTGAGCACGGGGCTGGCGTACTCCGAGGCGTTCTTGGGCCACGAGACTGGTGCGCGGCACCCGGAGCGGGCGGATCGGCTGCGGGCGATCGTGGCGCAACTGCGGGCTTCGGGCACATGGGATGAGCTGGGCGTGTGGGAGCCGGCAGAGGCCGATGAGGCCACGCTGGAGCTCATCCACTCGGCGACGCACGTGGCCCGCGTGCGAGAGTTCATTGCGCGCGGCGGGGGGCACATTGATGCCGACACCGTTGCCTCGGCGGGCTCGTGGGCGGCGGCGCTGCGGGCGGTGGGCGGAGCCGTGGAAGCCGTCAAGCGGGTCAGCGACGGCGACCTGGACAACGCCTTTTGTCTGGTGCGCCCGCCGGGTCACCACGCGACGCCCGATCAGGCGATGGGGTTCTGCCTGTTCAACAACGTCGCAATCGCCGCGGCGTGGCTCCTGAGCAGCAAACGAGCCGAAAAAATCGCGATTCTGGACTACGACGTCCACCACGGCAATGGCACCCAGGACGCGTTCTACGAGCGAGACGATGTGCTGTACATCTCGACGCACCAGTACCCGCTGTATCCCGGCACGGGCCACTGGCACGAGCGCGGCGCCGGCGCGGGCGCCGGGTACACGCTGAACCTGGCGCTGCCACCGGGCTCGGGTGACGACGTCTACGCTGGCGCGCTCGAGCAGATCATCGAACCGGCGGTCCGGCGCTATGCACCCGACTTTGTGCTGGTCTCGCTCGGCTTTGACGCCTTCTGGGCCGATCCACTGGCATCGCTGAGACTGTCAATCGCTGGCGCTTACACCCCGCTGCTGCGTTCCGCGTGCACCCTGGCGGCTGAGCAATGCACGGGTCGACTCGTGGTGGCACTCGAAGGTGGTTACAACCTGGAGGCCCTCGGCACTGGCACCGATGCCGCCTGCCGGCTGCTCCTCGGGCAGGAGCCGCGGCCAGATCCGCTCGGCCCGTCGCCCGAACAGCTCAGCCTGCGCCAGGTCGAACCACTGTTGGGTTCGATACGCAGTCTTCACAAACTGGTTTGACAAAGCGGCCCGACCGGCCCTAGAGTGTCTGCCAGTATCCCCACTTTTGCGAGGGTTCGATGCACCAGTGCATCTTTGGCGGTCACACCCCCGGCGCGTGTCTTTCGAGCGCGCGTCCGTGGAATGGTGCGCCACCGCCGCGGAGCCCGATCCAGGTGGGGAAGCGTCGTCGTTGAGCCCGCTGTAGCGCTCTAGCGCGACCCCGTTCTCCACCTCATCGGCCGCGGCACGTACCTGCCGCCCGAGCTGCCGATCTTCCGCCGTGTGTTTCCGATGAGGTTCAAGAACATCCGTGACCGTGGTCGCCACTCTCCAGCCTGCTCAATCTGCCCCGCGTGCCCATCCGACTTCTGCGCTCGCTGCGCTCGTGCTGCGCGATGTCTCGAAGATCTTCGCCAGCCGTCCGCTGCTGCGGATGCCCTGGCGTGCCCAGACAGCAGCGAAGACGGTCGTCGCGGTCGATGATGTTTCGCTGACGGTTCGCCGCGGCGAGATCTTCGGCGTGCTCGGCGCCAACGGCTCCGGCAAGTCGACGCTGATTCGCGTCGTCTCGACCCTGCTGTTGCCCGATCGCGGCACCGTCGAAGTGTTTGGCCGCGACGTCATCCGCGATGAACTGGGCGTCAAACGCCTCATCAACCGAGTCAGCGTCGACGCGGCGTTCTTCAAGAAGCTGAGTCCCATGGAGAACTTGCTTTACGCCGGGCGCTTGTACGGATTTGGCGCACGTGACACCCATCGAAAGGGTCTGGAAATCCTGGACCGACTGAGCATTACTCGCAAGGTCGCGCTCGAGCCAATGGAGCACATGTCGCGCGGTATGCAGCAAAAGGTCGCGATCGCGCGTGCGCTGTTGACCTCGCCCGTTCTGCTGTTGCTCGACGAGCCAACGACCGGCCTGGACCCGCGCTCGAAGAAGGACGTGCAGCGCATGATCCTGGGGATGCGCGAGGAGCACGACGCGACCGTGGTTCTCACGACCCACGACATGGATGAGGCCGACCAACTGTGCGATCGGTTGGCGCTGCTCGATCGCGGGCGCGTCGTCGCCCTGGACACCCCGACCCAACTCAAACAGGCCGGCGGCTCGCTCGAAGACGTCTTCATGCGCCTGACAACCGAGGATCCGGAGACTGCCGATTGATGATCCAGGCGACCCATCGCGACCTGAACATCGCGTACGCGTTCTTCGAACGCAACTGGAACCTGACTCGACGCTATATCGGTTGGGAAGTCGTCTGGCTGGTGTATTCGTTGGTCAACGCGCTGACCATCCTGTTCATCGCGGCCGCCACGGAACGCATCACTGGCCAGGCGGTCGATACTCGCTTCTTCGTGCTGTACCTGCTGATCGGCACGACGATGTGGAGTTACCTCTCGGCCGTTTTCGACGTGGTGGCCGAGACCATCTCCTGGGAGCGGTGGGAAGGCACGATCGAATACACGCTCATGGCGCCGGTGCCGCGCTGGCTGCACCTCATCGGCACCTGCTGCTATGCGGTGACGTACTCGGTCGTGCGGGCGACGCTGATCTTCGCGGCGGTCGCGCTGATGTTCAACGTCGACCTCGGGCACGCCAACGTACTGACGGTGGCAGCCGTGGTCGGCGTCGGGAGTATCAGTGTGATCGGTCTGGCAATCGTTGCCGCCGTGCTCCCGCTGCTCTTCACCGAACGTGGGGCGCAGATGACCTTCGTGATTCATTCGGGCCTGCTGCTGATCTCGGGCGTCTACGCGCCGATCGACGTCCTGCCAGTCTGGCTACGGGTGCTGTCACCGCTGTCACCACTGACGTACACCCTGCGAGCCGTGCGGGCAGGTTTGCTCGACGGTGCGCCGCCGGACGCCGTCTTTGGCGACCTGGTGATGCTTGCCCTCATGGGCATCTTTCTCGTTCCCGCTGGGCTGCTGGTTTTTCGAAAAGCCGAGCGGTTTGCTCGACGTACTGGTCGATTGAAGAGAAGTGGATAGAGGCAACGCATGCAAGTACAGGAACACCTGACGGCGACAATCCGGCCGTTCGACCCAACTGACTACGACGCGATCGCCCGGCTGCATAGCGTCAACTTTCCCGAATTTGCGATGGACGCCGCCGAATGGCGCTTCGACGACGAACACCGTCCCGAGCACTGCCGCTCAGCTCGCTGGGTTGCGGAACAGGGCGACCAGGTGGTGGCCTTCGCCCAGTACGACCAGCACGCGGGCCACTACCATCCGCGTAAATTCCATCTCGCCCTGGTCGTCGACCCGGACCACCTGGGCCGCGGGATCGGCCGCCGGTTGTTCGATCTCGTTCTGGCGGCAGTACGTGTCTTCGACCCGCTGAGCGTCGATGTCTGGAGCCGCGAAGACATGTCGGGGCGCATCGGGTTCTTCGCGCGTCGCGGCTTCATCGAAGACTGGCGGATGTGGACGTCTGCCCTCGATCTGACGGCCTTTGATCCGAGCCGCTTCGCGCATGTTGTCCCGGCGGTCGAAGCCCAGGGCATCCAGATTCGATCGCTGGCCGACCTGGGGCCGACCGATCCAGTCGTGCGGCGCAGGCTGTACGAAATGTGGCTCGAAGTACGCCAGGATGTACCCGATCCCGCCACCGACGACTACGTCGTCGTGCCGTTCGAACGGTTTCAGGAGAACATCGACCGGCCGTACTTGCTGCCGGCCGGCTACTTCGTCGCCGTCGATGGCGACCAGTACGTCGGCACCAGCCAGTTGTGGATGTCGCCCGAGGCCGGGGTGTTGCGTACCGGGCTGACCGGCGTGCGCCGCGCGTATCGCCGGCGTGGCATCGCCCTGGCCATGAAGGTACGCAGCCTGGAGTTGGGGCAGCGGCTGGGCTACCAGCGGGTGATCACTGAGAACGAATTGCACAATCAAGGCATGCTGGCGATCAACGACGAGCTCGGGTTCGTCAAAAATCCGGCATGGGCCCACTACTTGAAGTCGTTTGAGGCGTAGCGCGAACGTATACTCCGGTCTGTATGCAGCCGGCGACGCTACTCGCTCCAACGGCGCGGCCGACCGCGTCTCGAAGAGGCCTCCCGATGGTGTACAGAGACCTATCCATCTTCAGCGGAACTGCACATCCCGAGTTAGCGCGCGCGGTCTGTCGGTACCTCGGGGTGCCGCTCGGCAAGGCGGAGGTCGTCAAGTTCTCGAACGAAAACATCTTCCCCAAGATCAACCAGAACGTCCGCGAGCACGACGTCTTCGTGATCCAGCCGACCTACCCCGATGTGAGCGACTCGATCCTCGAGTTGCTCATCATGATCGATGCCCTGAAGCGCGCCTCGGCCAGTCGCATCACGGCGGTCGTGCCGTACTTTTCGTATGCCCGCTCTGACAAGAAGGACCAACCGCGCGTCCCGATCACGGCCCGGCTGATCGCCGACATGCTGCAAACCGCCGGCGCCAACCGCTTGCTGACCATCGACCTCCACGCCGGCCAGGTTCAGGGCTTCTTCAATATCCCCGTCGACGAGCTGACGGCGATGCAGCCGCTGTTGCGAGACTACGTGATCGGCATGGAGCTGATCGATCCGGTCGTCGTCGCCGGCGACCTCGGCTTCGCCAAACGGGCGCGCAATTTCGCCGACATGATCGGTGCCTCGGTGGCGTTTGTCGAAAAGCGACGCCTCGGCAACAACAGCCGCAGCGAATCGCTCGGCGTGATCGGCGACGTGGTGGGAAAGTCGGCGATTGTGATCGACGACGAGATCGACACCGCGGGGTCGATCGTTGGCGCCGCCGAGATCGTCGCCAAGGCCGGCGCCCGGGTCGTGTACGCCGCGTGCACGCACGCCCTGCTGACTGGGCCAGCGGTCGATCGGCTGCGAAACTCGCCGATTCAGGAAATCATCGTGACGGACACGGTCGGGCAGCCGATGAGCAAGCGACTGCCGAACATGACGGTGTTGTCAGTGTCGCTGTTGTTGGGCGAGGCGATTTCGCGCATCCATACCGGCGAGTCGGTCGGCGCCCTGTTCGGCGCACCGGTCTAGACTGCACGTCCCGAGGGACCGCGCGGGTCGGCGTCCCCGCATCGCTGCGCTCGCTCCGCTGCGAGTGGAGATCTGAAGGGTCGGGTTTCACGTTTGCTGCGAAAGTGTGTCCGAGACGAATGTTGGCTCGCGGGCGCGTGATCGGTGACAATGCACGTGCTCTGTGGGGAGATCGGTCTAAACTGACGACTGACCACTCGAATGCTCAACTGGCTTACCAAGCTCGGCGGTGATGCCTCCGAACGCGAGATAAAAAAACTACGGCCGTTCGTTGATCGGATCAACGCCCTCGAGGCCGACTATAAGTCGCTGTCCGACGAGGCGTTGCGCGACAAGACCACCGAGTTCCGCGGCCGCGTGCTGGCCGGCGAGACGCTGGACGACGTGCTGCCGGAGGCCTTCGCCGCCGTGCGCGAAGCGGGGCGGCGCACGAGTGGCAAACGGCTGTACGACGTGCAGCTCCTGGCCGGCGCGGTGCTGCATTCGGGTCGCATCGCCGAGATGCGGACTGGCGAAGGCAAGACGCTGACCGCCACGCTGCCGCTGTACCTCAATGCGCTCGAAGATAAGGGCGCCCACCTGGTCACGCCCAACGACTACCTATCGCGCCTGGGCGGCGGCTGGATGGGGCCGGTGTACGACGCGCTCGGGCTCAAGGTCGGTGTGATCGCCCACGAATTCGCCGCGATCTACGACGCGACATTCGACGATCCCCTCAAACACCCCGACGAACGGCTGAATCACTGGCGCCCCGTACCGCGTCGCGAGGCCTATCAGGCCGACATCACCTACGGCACCAACAACGAGTTCGGCTTCGATTATCTGCGCGACAACATGGTGTGGGAACCCGAGCAGAAAGTCCAACGCCCGCTGAACTATGCGATCGTCGACGAAGTTGACAACATCCTCGTCGACGAAGCCCGCACTCCGCTGATTATTTCCGGGCCAGCCGAGGAAGCCAATCAACTGTATGGCGTCCTGGCGCTGGTGGTGAAGAGCCTCGTGGCGGCCCCCAAACCAGACAACGACGAGGACCCCGAACCAGACGCGGACGTCATTTTCGACGAGAAGTATCGCGTCGCGACGCCGACGGAACGCGGTATCGACAAGGTCGAGTTGCTGTTGCGGCGCATGAATCCGAACTTCACCGGCAGCATCTACGACCCGCAAAATATTCAGCTAACCCACTTCCTCGACAACGCGCTGAAGGCGCAGTTCCTCTTCCATCGCGACGACCAGTACATCGTCAATCCCGAGGGCGAGATCGTCATCGTCGACGAGTTCACCGGGCGACTCATGCCCGGTCGTCGCTACTCGGAGGGCTTGCACCAGGCCATCGAGGCCAAGGAGGGCATGCTCGTTCAGCGCGAGAACGTCACGCTGGCTCGCATCACCTTCCAGAACTACTTCCGCATGTACGCCAAGCTGGCCGGGATGACTGGCACGGCTTGGACCGAGCGCGAGGAGTTCCAGAAGATTTACAACCTGGACGTGGTCGTGGTGCCCACGCACCGGCCGATGATCCGCGGCGATCAGCCAGACCTTGTCTACAAGACCGAGGACGCCAAGTTCACCGCGGTTATCGAAGAAATTGCCGACTTTGCCAGCAGTGGACGGCCGGTGCTCGTCGGGACCACCTCGGTCGAGAAATCGGAGCGCCTCAGCACACTGCTGGTCGAGAAGGGCGTCCCCCACGAGGTGCTGAACGCCAAGCAGCACGAGCGAGAGGCGTGGGTGATCGCTCAGGCTGGACGGCCAGGCGCGGTCACCCTGGCGACCAACATGGCTGGGCGCGGCGTCGACATTCTGCTCGGTGGTAACCCCGACGGTCTGATCGAGCAGTTCCTGATCGAAGATGGCGCCACCCTCATGGAGGCCACGCCAGAGCAGCGCGACAAGGCCCGGCAGCGAGCGACCGAGCAGTGCGACCGGGACGCCGACCGGGTGCGACTGCTGGGCGGACTCCACGTTCTGGGCACCGAACGCCACGAGGCGCGACGCATCGATAACCAGCTTCGTGGTCGCGCCGGGCGCCAGGGTGATCCTGGATCGTCGCGCTTCTTCGTGTCACTGGAAGACGAATTGATGCGGCGGTTTGGCGGCGCTTCGATCGCTGGGTTGATGGATAAGCTCGGCCTCGAAGAAGACGTCCCGCTCGAGCATCCCTGGGTGAGCCGCGCCATCGAGAACGCACAGCAAAAGGTCGAGGCGTACAACTTTGATATCCGCAAGCACGTCGTCGAATACGACGACGTGCTGAACCGCCAGCGCGACGTCATCTACGGCGATCGTGATCGCGTCTTGTTCGAAGAGAACTTGAAGCCGCTGATCATGGAGTGGGTCGAAGAAACGCTCGTCGCGCTGACTGGCGACGCGCTCGGCGGCGACCGGCGTGACTGGGACCTGGACGGGCTGCGCCAGCAGGTCGAGCGCATTTTCCCGATGCCGGAGAACTTCTCCTGGGACGACGTCGAACGGTTGACCGACCGCGAGGAAGTCGTCGACCACCTGATGGAGCTGGCCGAGGCGGCCTACGATCACAAGGAGCAGGAGCTCGGGCACGACCAGATGCGGATGCTCGAGCGCATCTGGATGCTGAATGTCATCGATCGGCTGTGGATCGCGCACCTCACGGCCATCGACGATCTGCGCGAGGGCATCGGCCTCCGCGCGTACGGTCAGCGCGATCCGCTGATTGAATACAAAGTCGAAGCCGCGCGCATGTTCGACGAGCTGCAGTCGAGCGTCCGCGCCGACGTCGTGAACGCGATTTATCACCTGCAGTTGCGGCAGCAAGCGCCACCGCCGCCGCCGCCGACGGAGGCGGCTTTCGCGGGCCGCAAAGATCCGCCGCCGAGCGGAGCGAACGGCACCAATGGCACGGCGCGGCGGCCGCAGCGGCCGGGCACGGCCCCCGGACAGGGTGCGCGCGTGGCCGCGGGCAAAGTCGGCCGCAACGATCCATGCCCGTGCGGCTCTGGCAAAAAATTCAAAAGATGCCACGGAGCGTAGCTGTCAGCAGCCAGCTGTCAGCGGTCAGAGGATGCTCGAACAGGAGTTTGCTGAAAGCTGATGGCTGAAAGCTAATGGCTCGTTGAGCGGCACGCAAACGCTCCGAGACCTGGTCGCCGCGGTCGAATCTGTCCTGATCGGCAAACACGCCGAGGCCGAACTGACCGTCATCGGCCTGGCGGCGGCCGGGCACCTGTTGATCGAGGACGTGCCGGGTGTCGGCAAGACCATGCTGGCCAAGAGCCTGGCGCGAGCTACCGGCTGCACGTTCAAGCGCATCCAGTTCACGCCCGATCTCTTGCCCAGCGACGTCACCGGGGTCTCGATCTACAACCAGCGGACCGGCGAGTTCGAGTTTCGGGCAGGGCCGATCGTCGCGCACATGGTCCTGGCGGACGAGATCAACCGTGCCACGCCGAAAACGCAGTCGGCGATGCTCGAAGCGATGGAAGAGAAGCAGGTCACCGTCGAGGGCGTCACGCGCCCGTTACCGACGCCGTTCATGGTCCTGGCCACCCAGAACCCGATCGAGTACGAGGGCACGTTTCCGCTGCCTGAAGCGCAGCTCGATCGTTTCCTGCTACGCATTCACCTGGGGTACCCGGAGCCGGCCCAGGAAGCCAGCGTGCTCGAGCGCCAGATGCTGCGGCATCCGATCGAAGACCTGCGCGCCGTGACCAGCGCCGGTGAGCTCCAGCAGTTGCAGCAGGCGGTCCGCGGGATCCACGTCGATCCGCAGATGCAGCGGTATATCGTGCACATTGTCGGGCTGACGCGGGACCATCCGGATGTGTATCTGGGGGCCAGTCCGCGCGGGAGCCTGGCGCTGATGCGAGCCTCGCAGGCGCGGGCAATGCTGGCTGGCCGAGACTACGTGACTCCCGACGACGTCAAAGCCCTCGCCACCGCCGCGCTGGCGCACCGACTCATCATGAGCCCCGAAGCGCGCATGCGGAACGCGACGGCGCAGGCCGTCATCCGCGGCGTGTTGCAGGAGGTCCCCGTCCCCGGATCCCGAGTCCCAGCATGATCGTTCGCCGCTGCGCGGCGTTGTCGCCCACGACTTCCGGCACGGTCGTTCAGTGCCTGGCGGCGGTGTCGCCCACGACGTCCGGCGCGGTCGTTCGGTGCCTGGCGGCGGCGTCGGCGAGGACTTCCGGCGCGGTCGTTCGGTGCCTGGGCGCGGCGTCGGCCACGGCTTCCCAGTATCCCCGGGGTGGCGCCCGAATCGCGCGAGGGCGCCGGTAGCGATGCTCCGTAAGCTTGGGGGGCTGCTCGCGCTCTGGCTGGTGCTGCTGTTGCTGGCGCTGTCCACCGGCTGGAATGCGACGTGGATGCTCGTCTACTCGCTGGGGTTGCTCATCGTGGGCAGTGCGTTCTGGGCGAACTGGAACGTTTCAGGGCTCGAGTTGCGGCGGCGGCACCGGGCGACACGCGTCCAGGTCGGCGATGCGTTTGTCGAACAGGTCGTCCTCGAAGCGTTGCCCGGCCCCGGCCAGTGGTGGCCAAGACTGTGGCTCGAGGTCCACGACGCCTCAGATTTCCCGGGCCATCACCTGGACGGTGTCCTGTCGCTCGGCCCGATCGCCCACAAGGCCTGGGAGCTGCGCTCGATCTGCTCGCGGCGCGGCCGCTTCAGCCTGGGCCCGGTCTGGGTCACCAGCAGTGACCCGTTCGGTATTTTTCGCGTCAGTCGTCGTTTGACGGACGGCACCACGGTCGTCGTGTACCCGCGGACCGTGCCACTGCCCCGCTTCGGGCGCGTCCCGGGCGAGCTCCCCGGCGGTTCGCTGCAGGGCGTGCGCGTGCCATTCAGCACGCCGAACGTCTCGTCCGTCCGTGAATATCGACCCGGCGACGCCTTCAACCGCATCCACTGGCCGACCGTTGCCCGCACGACGCGCCTCATGGTGCGGGAATTCGAGTTGGACCCGACCGCGGACGTCTGGATCGTGCTCGACCTGCACGGTGACGTCCAGGCCGGTTCGGGCGTCGAAAGCACCGAGGAGTACGCGGTCACCGCCGCCGCGTCGTTGGCGCGCCACCTCCTCGACCAGGGCCGCGCGGTAGGACTGGTCTCGCAGACGGCAACGCTGCCCGCCGATCGCGGGCCACGCCAGGTTGAGCGCATACTGGAGGTTCTGGCCCTGGTTCGCACGAGCAGTCATCTGAGCCTGGCGGCGCTGCTCGGAGCCGAGACCAGTCGCTTTGCGCGCAGCTCGACGCTCGTGGTGGTCACCTCGTCGGCAGCCGAGGCCTGGGGCCGCTACTGTCAGGCGCTGGGGACGCGTGGCGTGCACACGACCGCCGTGCTTGTGGAGGCGGCGACGTTCGGGCCGGCGCCGTCAACGCTCCTGCTGGTCAGCTCGCTCGCGGCCGCACACATTCCGATCTACATGGTCAAGCGTGGCGACCCACTGGACCACGCGCTCTCAGCCCCGCGCCTCGGAGCCGGAAGGCCGACGCCATGAAAGCGGCGCGGGCAGCGACTTCTGATCGCGCGCAGGCACGTGGGGGCCTCGGCGCAGGGCGACCGACGCCGTGAAGGTGATGCAAGCACCGACATCAGGCGCTGACCGGCGGTCCGACACGAGTGGGGCTGGAACCAGGCGCTGGTCCCTTCGCTTCGGACACGCTGAGACGCGTTTTCGCGCCATGGACGTGCTGGTGCTGCTCGCGGCTGGGCTGCTGCTCGTGCAAGCGCCATCGTCGCTTGTCGACGCCGGCTGGGTCCCGGACCTCGCGCCACTGCCGAAACTGGCCATCGCGGGACTGATCGTCGGCTACCTGATCGAGCGCACCCAGCTGCCCGCTCCGCTCGGGCTACCACTCGGCTTGCTCCTCGGCGTCGAGGCGGTGGCCTATGTCTTTGCTCAGGTCGCCGTCGCCGGCAGCCTCGCCGAACGAGTTGACTGGCTCGACGGCCGCATAGGCGCCTGGATGGATGCCATCGCCAGCGGCGGGGTGAGCAACGACCCGCTCGTCTTTGCGGTCGCCATGGGGGCCCTGGCCTGGGTGCTGGGCATCCTCTCGGCGTGGCTGATCTTCAGAGACGACGTCCCCTGGCTGGTAGTGCTGATCAACGGCCTCGCGCTGCTGATGAACCTGTCCTATGCGTCGACGAGTCTGGTCGGCTACGTGGGCTGGTTTGCGTTCTCGGCGTGCCTGCTGCTGGCCGCCAGGCAACTGGCCAACCGCACCGAACTCTGGCGTCGCGATCAGCTGAAGGTCGGCTGGCGGGTCATCGCCAACGTCCTGGCCGGGACGGCGCTGGCCTCCGCCGGCCTGCTGTCGGTGGCCTGGGCACTGCCGTCCAACGTGTCGAGCAGCGAAGTCGCGAGTGGCTTCAATCGCGTCACTGCCCCCTGGCAAGGCATGGAGGGCGAGTTCGATCGCTGGTTCGCGGCGCTGAACAGCAGCGACCACACTGCGCGTGGACTGAGCTTCGGTCGTACGCTGGCGCCGCGCGGTTCGTTTGACCTGGCGGACACACCCGTCCTGCAGGTTCAGTCCAGCGGGCCGCTGTATCTGCGCGCCACGACTGCCGATCGGTACACGGGGCAGGCGATCACGAGCACCGAGACGGTCGGGACCGCGTTTGACGCAAATACAGACCTGCTGGCCCAGGACGCGCTCCCGCAGGCGCGTGGGCTGCTCCAGGCGCAGATCAAAGTGCTGGCGAGCCGGACGTCGGTCGCCTTTGCCCCGGATGCTCCGCTGCGGTTCAGCCAGGCCACCCAGGTCGATACGCGGGGCGATCCCAGCGATGTCGCGACCGTGCGCCTGGATGTGCCGGTGGTGCAGAACCAGGACTACACGGTCATCGCCGCCATTTCGACCGCCACCGTGCAACAGTTGCGAGCGGCTGGCGAGGACTATCCCGATTGGGTGCGCCAGCGTTACCTGCAGCTGCCGCGCGGCGTCTCGCGCCGTACGCTCGACCTCGCCCATTCGGCGACCAGCGGCGCGACCTCGGCATTTGACCGAGCGGCGACGCTCGAGACCTATCTGCGCGACAACTTCACCTATTCGACACACGTCGCCAACGTCCCGCCCGAGCAGGACTGGGTCGACTTCTTCCTGTTCGATTCCAAACAGGGCTACTGCGACTATTTCGCGACCACCATGGTGGTCCTGCTGCGCGCCGAAGGGGTGCCCGCCAGAGTCGCCTCTGGATTCGCGCCGGGCGACTTCGATCCGACGACGGGCGTTTCCATCGTCCGCGAGAATCACGCGCACACGTGGGTGGAAGCCTACTTCCCGGGGTTTGGCTGGATTACGTTCGAGCCGTCGGCGATTCGGCCGATTCCGACGCGCCTCGAAGAAGCGCCGATTGCTGAGCCAGCGCCCGTCGCGACCGCACCCGAGTTGCCGGATGCGAGTGGGTTGACGTCCGCGGAGCTGGATGAGCTGATGAACATGCGCGATCAGGGCGGGGCAGCGCAGCCCGGACCGTTTCTGACGACGTGGCCCGGGCTGCTCCTGCTGCTGGTCGGCGTGTTGTTTGCGTGCGGGCTGATCGCGGCCGGGTTTGTGGCGTTGGCCTGGCGTCGCGGCCTCGGTTCGCTCGCCGCGTACCAGCGGCCGTACGCCCAGCTCGTCAGGCTGGGTGGGTGGTCGGGAGCCTTGCGCGCGCGCATCAGCGACACGCCGTGGGAAGTCGCGGACAGGCTGGGGCGGCAGGTCCCGCGCACCCGCTCGGCGATCGACGAGCTCACCGGCGCCTACGTCGAGGGCACCTACGCGAACCGGACCCCGGTCGTCGATCCCTGGCCAGGCTGGTTGGCCGTGCGGCGCACCGTGATCCGCGGGCTGTTCGGCCGCAGGTTAGGCGGCTGGTTTGGCGAGGACACGTCCGTGACGCTCGCTCCGCGAAGTCATCCCGAGCTGCTCAGACAGTGGGGACGGCGGAAGCCTGTGCCTGGGCCGCCGGCACCTGGGAAACCAGACCGGCCGGATTGAGCGCTTGTCCAAGGAAGCGTTCGATCCGCTCGAAATAGTCGTCTGGGTCCAGGTCCCGGGCTTCGACGTGGCGGGCGCCGGGGACGATCCACAACTCCTTCGGTTCTTCGGCGGCTTTGAACAACGTGTACGCGTGGTTCAATGGCACAATCTCGTCGAGGGTTCCATGGGTGACCAGGATCGGTCGGGGCGAAATGCGACCGATCACGTCCACGGGCCGCAGCGCGCTCGGGTCGACGTGCACCAGCCACTTGGCCCAGTGCATCGCCACCGACGCAATCGGGAAATGGGGTAGCCGGGCGACGACTCGAAAGCTGTACCTGACGGCCTCGAGAAACGACGCGTACGCGCTGTCCGCGACCACCGCGGCGATGTCGGCACATTGCGCGGCGGCTTGAATCGTGGCGACGGCGCCCATCGAAAACCCCACGACGCCGATCCGTTTGGGATCCACTTCGGGCCGCTGCTTCAGGTACTGCACGCCACCGATGACGTCGTTGGTCTCGTGAAGCCCGACACTGCTGAATTGCCCGTCGCTGCGGCCATGCGCCCGAAAGTCGAAACACAACACGTTGTAGCCGGCCGCGGCAAACCGCAGGGCGATCGGCAGGCACTCGCGCCGGCCGGTCCCAATGCCGTGGCACAGCACCACCGCCGGGGCCTGTCCTCCGCCGCCGACGCCAGCAGCACTGAAAAACCAACCGCTGAGCTGCACGCTGCCCTGGTCAGACGGTGCAGCCGGGAAGCTCACATCCTCGGCCATGCCGGCTGGCGGCTCGTCCGTGCCCCATTGGCCGCGTGCCCGCGCATACTGATACACCAGGAAACCCGACACCGCGCTGACGACGGCGGCGGCCGCACCGGTGACGCCGAGGGCCGCCGCGGTGGCCCAGAGCAGGTAGCGAATGAGCGGCTGGGCGGGGCCAGGCGCCGCGTGCGTCGTCCGCGATTCAACGGCCATGGTCATGCCACCATAAACGCAAGACGTAGACCGGTCTGGTATTGAGAAGCGAAGCCATGCGCCCCCGACTCAGCGCCGCTCTGATGGCCGGCCGCGCGGCGGCCGTCCTGAGCCGGCGGCTCGGTCGTGGCGGCGGCACCGTCATCGCCGGGCACCTGGTTCCACGAATTGCGCCTGGCGCATTGCGTGAGGTCACCCGGTCCCTACCCAACGGCAGCATAGTGGTCTCGGGTACCAATGGGAAGACGACCACGACGCGTTTGATCTCGCATATCTTGAGCAGCGCGGGGATGCGACCAATCCACAACCGCGCGGGTGCGAATTTGCTCTCGGGGCTGTTTACCGCCGTGGCCCAGGGCACGGACTGGCAAGCGCGGCCCCGCGGCGACGTCGGGCTGTTTGAAGTTGACGAGGCGACGATTCCGAGCGCGCTGCAGCACATTCAGCCACGGGTCCTGCTCTTGCACAACATTTTTCGCGACCAGCTCGACCGATACGGCGAGGTCCACTTCGTCGCCGGCCTCTGGCGCGAGGCGATCGCGCGTTTACCGTCGACGAGCACGGTGCTGCTGAATGCCGACGACCCGCTCGTGGCGGGACTACCCGTTCCGTCGACAGAGGAAACGAGGGGACATTCCGCAGACGACCCGCGCGCTGTGCCCGCCCTGCTTCCCATCGAGGACGTCCGGTACGTGTCGCCGAGCCCCGCAGCGTCCGGCGAATCGCCGCCCCGTCTGCCGAAGGACTCCGCTTACGCGGGAGCGGACCGCGCCGCGTCGCGGGAATCGCCGCCGCGGGCGAAGATCCTCACCTACGGCATTGCCGACCCGGCCGTCGGCGTCCCGGCGCAGCCGCACGCGGCCGACGCGCGCTTGTGTCCCCGCTGTGGCGCGCCGCTGGACTACGGCGTCTTCTTTTATGGCCACCTCGGCCACTACGCCTGTTCGCGCTGCGGGTTCGCTCGGCCGAATCCGTCCGTGAGCGCCACCAGCGTCGAGCTCCTGGGCGACGCCGGCTCGAACATGGCCGTAGCCACGCCCGACGGGCTGGTCCGCGCCCGCCTGCAGCTGCCTGGCCTGTACAACGTCTACAACGCCCTGGCCGCGGTGGCGGTCTGCACGGCGCTCGGCGTGCGGCGCGACATGATCGTTCGCGGACTCGAGACGTTCACGACCGCTTTTGGGCGCCTCGAACGCATCCAGGTCGAGGGTCGCCAGCTGTTCCTGACGCTGGTCAAAAACCCGGTCGGGTTTACCGAAGTCCTTCGCACCGTGCTGGCCACGCCGGGCCGGCGCACGCTGCTGATCGCCATCAACGATCTGTTCGCCGACGGGACCGACGTCTCGTGGCTCTGGGACGTCGAGTTCGAACGACTCGCAGACCGGGTCAACGTGGCCGTCTGCTCCGGGTCGCGCGCTGAAGACATGGCCGTGCGACTGAAGTACGCCGGGGTCGAGCCGGAACGCATTCGCGTGGAGAGCGATTTTCGCCGCGCGATCGAGCTCGTACTGGGCGCGGCCGAACCAGCCGAAACCGTGTACGTCCTGCCGACATATACCGCCATGCTCGGGATGCGCGACATCCTGCGGCAGACCGGCTACGTCCGCAGCTTCTGGGACGAATAAAAATGCCACCCCTGCGCCTCGTACATCTGTATCCCGACCTGATGAGCGTCTATGGCGATCGCGGCAACGTGCTCGCGCTCGCTCGGCGCGCCGAGTGGCGGGGTATCGAGCTGCAGGTGCAGGAGCTGACGCTGGGCGACCGCCTGGATCCCGACGAAGCTGACCTGATCTTCTTCGGCGGCGGACAGGACCGCGAGCAAGCGGTCGTGTCACCTGACTTTCTGGCGCAGAAGGGTCAGGCCGTCCGTGAGGCTGTCGAGCAGGGCGCGGCGTTACTGTCGGTGTGCGGTGGCTACCAGCTGCTCGGCCGGAGCTACACCACCGTGGACGGCCAGGAGCTGCCCGGCGGCGCGCTCTTCGACGTGCGGAGCGTGCCCGGCCCGAAGCGCCACATCGGCAACGTGCTGATCGAAACCGACCTCGACGGCCAGCGGCGAACGCTCGTCGGCTTCGAAAACCACTCTGGTCGAACCTATCTCGGGACCGGCCTGCAGCCCCTGGGGCGCACCGTGGTGGGCGCGGGCAACAATGGCGAAGATCGGAGCGAGGGCGCGGTCTACAAGAACGCGATTGGCTGCTACCTCCACGGCTCGCTGCTGCCCAAGAATCCGTGGCTTGCCGATCGTCTGCTTTCGGCCGCGCTGCGTCATCGGACCGGTGAGCCCGGACTGCTCGCGCCACTCGACGACCGCATCGAAGATGAGGCCCACGCGGCGGTCGAGGCCCAGATCCGGGCAAACCACGGTCGGGTCAAGAGCGGCCTGTGGTAGCCCGACCGGTAACCCTGCCGACCGGCACCACGCCGGCGCTCGACCGCATGCGGCGGCTGGCGCAGGCCGCGCTGGTCGTGCTGACTGGTTTTCTGGCCAGCCGCATACTCGGTGTGGTCCGGAGCATCGTCATCGCCGCGCACTTCGGCACGGGCACCGAGGCGAGCGCGTACGTCGCGGCGATCGCCGTCCCGGACACCGTCTTTCAAGTACTCGTCGGTGGGGCGGTTGGGTCGGCCTTCATCCCCGTGTTCCAGCGCTTGCTGGCCGAGGACCAGGCGGACGATGCGTGGCGGATGACCAGCTCAGTGATCAACCTGGGCGTGCTCGTCGCCGGCGGCACCGCACTCGTGCTGGCGATCTTTGCGCGGCCGGTGATGGACGTCCTGCAAGCCGGCAATCCCGACCCCGCCTTTCGTGAGCTGGCCGCCAACCTGTCGCGCATCCTGCTCATCACGCCGGCCGTCTTTGCCGCGAGCACTTTCTGCGCCAGCGTCCTCAACTCCTACCACCGCTTCGCGGTCGCCGCGCTGGCGCCGCTCATGTACAACCTGTCGATTATTGCCGGCGCGTTCTTCCTGAGCGGGCCGTTCGGCATTGAAGGTCTCGCGATCGGCGCCGCGGCGGGCGCGGTGCTGCACCTGCTCGTTCAGGTCCCGGCCCTGATTCGGCTCGGGATGCGCTGGCAACCAATCATCGATCTGCGCAATACCGGCGTCCGCGAGGTGGGCCGGCTGTTTGCGCCGCGCGTGCTCGGGCTCGGCGTTGTCCAGTTCAACAAGGTTCTCTCAGGGGTGCTCTTCGCGTCGTTCTTGATCACCGGCAGCATGGCGTACCTGGACTACGCGTGGCTGATGATCATGACGCCACTCGCGCTGGCGATGGCCATCGGCACCGCGGTCTTTCCGACGCTGTCCGAGGCGAGTGCGCTCGATCGGCGCGCGCAGCTCCAGCAGGTCTTTCATCTGTCGCTGCGCATGATCCTGTTTCTGACGATTCCAGCGAGCATCGGGCTCATGGTGCTGGGTGAACCGGTCATACGGCTCTTCTTCCAGCATGGCGCCTTCAACGACGACTCGACACGCGGCACCGTGTTCGCCATGGTGTTCTTTTCCATTGGGCTGGCGGGTCACGCGACGGTCGAGATTGTGGATCGTGTGTTTTATGCGCTGCACGACACGCGGTCGCCGGTGG
Source organism: Chloroflexota bacterium (assembly GCA_035309865.1). Classification (GTDB taxonomy): domain Bacteria; phylum Chloroflexota; class UBA6077; order UBA6077; family CF-72; genus CF-72. The sequence continues at coordinate 17,975 of DATGER010000165.1, read as the reverse complement.
TCGTGGCGGTCGCGGCGATCGGGCTCAACATCGTGTTGAGCCTGGTGCTCATGCAGATCTGGCTGCACTACGACCCGGACCACGCGTACGGCGGCCTGGCGCTAGCCAACTCGATCGCCGCGCTTGCCGAGGCTTCGATTCTCATCCATCTGATCTACAAGCGCCTGCCGGGCATGGCCGTCGGCAGTCTGACGACCTCAGTGATCCGGATGCTCGCCGCGAGCCTGGTCATGGGCCTACCCGTCGCCTGGCTGGCGGGCCAACTCGACCCGCTGTTGCGCCGGTACGGCGCCCCAGGCGAAGCCGTTCTCCTGGCCGTGTGCGTCAGCGCCGGTGCCGTCCTCTACGGCCTGGTCTCGGTAGCCTTTCGCAGCGACGAAATCCACGCCCTGTGGCGCCTGGTCCGCCGATAAAGCGGACAAGTACGCGGGCGACCAGTTCAGTCGAATTGATTTCCGTAGGCGCGATCGAGGAGATCCACGACGTGGACCAGTTCGAGCTCGACGCCGCGGCGGCGGGCGCCGTAGACGAGCTGCATCGTGCAGCCCGGGTTGGAGGCGATCACGGTGGTGGCGCCGGTGGCGAGGACGCGATCCATTTTCTCGTCCAGCACGCGCAGCGACAGGTCGGGGTGGGTCAGGTTGTAGATCCCCGCGCTGCCGCAGCAGACGTCGGAGTCCTGCATTTCCACCAGCTCCAGGCCGGGAATCTGGCGCAGGAGATTCCGCGGCTGCTGGCGGATGCCCTGACCGTGGACCAGATGACACGCGTCCTGATACGTCGCTCGGATCCCGAGCGGAAGAGTCGGCGGCACCAGATCGATCGCGGCCAGGAACTCAGCAACGTCTCGAACTTTCCCGGCGAAGCTTCGCGCCCGCTCCGCATACGACGGATCGTCGGCGAGCAAATGCCCGTACTCCTTGAGCGTCGAGCCACAGCCGGCGGCGTTGATGATGATCGCATCGAGCTCGAGCGGGCCGAACGCGTCGATGTTGCGCCGCGCCAGCTCGCGCGCTGTAGAACGGTCGCCCGTATGCATCTGCAGCGCGCCGCAGCAGCCCTGCCTGGGCGGACTGTAGACCACGCAGCCGTTGATGGCCAGCACGCGAACGGTCGCCGCGTTCGTGTCCCCGAACAATTGCGGCATGATGCAGCCCTCGATGAAGCCCACTCGATATCGCACCGCACCGCGGGCAGGCGTCACCGCAGGCGCCGCCCACCGCCGCACGCCACCCTGTGCCGGCCCGAGCATGCCTTCCAGCTCGCGTAACCGCGCCGGCAGCACGCGGAGGGCGCCCGTCTGGCGCACGACGCGCTGCAGTCCGCTGCGCTGATACACCCGCACGCCGATTCCCGCCAGATCGAGGAGTGGGCGGCGCGTGAAGACCGTCCCGAGGATGGCGCGCCCGATCGTCTTCTCGGACGCATTCACCGGCTCCGCCACGGCGCGCGCCGCCTCGATGATGGCGCCGTACTGGACGCCCGACGGGCAGGCCGTCTGGCAGGCTCGACAATCGAGGCACGCGTACATGTGCTCTCGGAAATCCGCGTCGTCAGCGCTGATCTTGCCTTCGTAGACCTGTCTGATCTGGTAAATGCGACCGCGCGGCGAATCAGCTTCGTGGCCGAGCAAGCGATAGGTGGGACAGAAGTCGAGGCACAGCCCGCAGTGGACGCACTCTTTCAACAGCTTCTTGTCGAGGAGCGCGTGTAGTGGATTAGAGACCGCCAACGTACCGCCCAGGATTCAGCGTTCCGCGCGGGTCGAGTTTGTTCTTCAAGGCGCGCATCAGCGGCAGGCTCGAACCCGGATCACCCCACACGTCAACTTCGGCTTTCAGAAGGGTCGGGCACCGCTGGATCACGAGCGACGCGTTGCTGCCGAGGCCCGCGATCTCGCGCCGCGCTTCGAGCAGCCCGGTCGCATCCGTGGGCACGTCACACGCGGCGAACGCCACGCCGCTGCCCGCGTGCGACCAAACGATCGGGTCGAGACCCTGGAGCCGCGTCTCGAGAACGTTCAACAGCGTCGTAGAGGCCGAGATCGGTGCAGCGGCCTTGAGCACGATCGGTCGTCGCAGCGCGGCAAGCCGACTGGCGGCCAGGTCGTCCCAGGCCGCCTGGGACGCATCGACGCGCTGGCCGCCACGCTGCGCGAGCAGTTCGGACAGGTCGCGCACCTGGCGTTCGACCGCCTGCGGATACCCGCCGACCCGAAAGACGACAAGGTGTGCAGGGGTCAATCCGGCAGCCGAGGAGGCCATCGGCGCGAGGAGTTCGACCGCCAGCGGCGAAAGCGGCGAGTGGATGACCGCGCTCAGCACGCGCCGCACGTCGTCGAGGTCCGCAAATTGGGCGATGACCGAGGCGGTGGCTGGCGGAATCGGCGCGAGCTTCAAGCTCAGCTCGACGATGATGCCGAGGGTGCCCAGCGAGCCAATGTAGAGCTTGTTCAAATCGTAGCCCGCGACGTTTTTCACCACCCGACCGCCCGACCGGGTGAGCGCCCCGTCCGCATTGGCGACCCGGGTGCCGATGACGAGATCGCGAGCCGTCCCGTGGGCGAAGCGAAGCGGACCGCTGGCGTTGGTCGCGATCAGCCCGCCCAGCGTGGCCGCGACGTCAGCCGGCGGATCCAGCGCCAGGAACTGCCCCTGTTTGGCGAGCAGGCTCTGGAGTGTGGCAAAGCGGATGCCGGCTTCGACCGTGATGGTCAGATCGGCCGGCTCGTACTCCACGACCTGGTCCAGCCGCGTGGTTTCGATGACCGCGTCCAGCCGGTTGGGTGGCATGCCGAGATCGAGCTGCGTGCCACCACCGACGGGCGCCACCGCCTGCCCAGCCAGATCGGCAGCGTGCAACGCCTCGGCCAGCTCGTCGGCGCTGGCGGGCGCGAGCCGACGCTGCGCTGAGACACCGTCGATTTCGAGCACCGCGGTGGTCATCGCAGCGTCACCACCCCACCGCCCGCCCGCGACGCGCAAACAGTTCGAGGCATCGGCCGGCGGTCGGGAACACCTTACCGGGGTTGCACTGGCCCTTCGGGTCGAGGGCATCCTTGATGCGCTGCATCACCGCCATGTCCGCCTGGCTGAAGATCAGCGGCATCAGGTCCTTCTTTTCCATGCCGATGCCGTGTTCGCCCGAGAGCGAGCCGCCGGCCGCCGCGCACACACGCATGATCTCGGCGCCAGCGTCGATGACGCGCTCCTCGGCGCCCTCGACGTCGGCGTCCCACAGAATCAGGGGGTGCAGGTTGCCGTCGCCCGCATGGAAGACATTGGCGATGCGGAAGCCTGACTCCCGCGAAATCTCCTGAATGCGCTTCAGCGTCGCGGGCAGTTTGGTCCGTGGCACCACGCCATCGACGGTGTAGTAGTCCGCGGTGAGGCGTCCGATGGCGGCGAAAGCGCCTTTGCGGCCTGCCCAGAGTGCGGCCCGTTCGGCGTCGTCCTTCGCGAGGCGGACGCTCAGCGCTTGATTGTCGTGGCACACCTGCTGCACGGCCGCCGACTGCGCCTCGACCTCCTCGCGCAGGCCGTCGACCTCGATCAGGACGACCGCGTCAGCCTCGACCGGATACCCAGACGGCATGCGCGACTCGATGGCGCGAATCGTCAGGTTGTCCATCATCTCGATCGCCGCCGGGACGATGCGCCGGGCGATCATGCCCGCCACGGCCGAGCTGGCGTCTTCCATGTTCGCAAAGACGGCCAGGATTGTCTTCACCGTCTCGTTGATCGGTACCAGGCGGACCCAGATTCGGGTGACGATGCCGAGTGTGCCCTCGGAGCCGACCAGGAGGCCGATGAGATCGTAGCCCGGGGTGTCCGCGGAATTGCCGCCGAGTTGGACGATGTCACCGCCCGGCAGGACGATCTCGAGACCCAGGGTGTGGTTGGTCGTCACGCCGTACCGCAGGGTGTGCGGCCCGCCGGAGTTTTCGCCCACGTTGCCGCCAATCGTGCACGCCTTCTGGCTTGATGGATCGGGGACGTAGGTCAGGCCGAAGGCGGCGGTCGCCTGGCCCAGGCGCATGTTCACTACGCCAGGCTCGACGATCGCGCGCATGTTCTCCTGATCAATCTCGAGAATCCGATTCATGCGCGCGAGACTGATAAGCACGCCGCCATGCGCTGGGATCGCACCGCCAGACAGACCGGTGCCCGCGCCGCGCGCCGTGTACGGTACGCCGAACCGGTCGCACGCCTTGACAACGCCGCTGACCTGCTCCGCGGACAGCGGAAAAACGACCGCCAGCGGTCGGTGCTTGTCGATGGACCCGTCGTACTCGTAGAGCATCAAGTCATAGTCGCGCCAGAGCACCTGCTCCGCCGGCAGCAGCTCGCGCAGTTCGTCAACGACGCTCGGCTCAGCTACGACAGCCATTCGTGCAAGTGTAAGTCCTTGGTCGTGCCGACCGTGCCTGCCGACGGTCCTGCTCCGCGCAGCGCGGCGGGCGGCGAGCATCAACGTGCCCCCAGGGGGTGAATCTTCCGAGACGAACCGCGTAGCGGGGGCATGGGACAGCGCCGCTTCGCGAGGCCACGGCGAGATGTCAAGGACACCTGGGATTGAAACTGCTGGGACGAGCGAGCGGAGCGATGCGGACCACCGCGCGACGCGTACAGCGCGTTTACTTCGCCATCGCTTCGCGCAGCAGCGGCCTGGTCGCCCACGCTTCGCGCATGGCTTGCTGCAGTGATCTGGCGGCGCCGCGGGGATCGTCGGCGTCGACGATCTCGGTGGTGACCGACACGCCGTCGGCGCCCGCGGCGATCACCTGGTGCGCGTTGCCAGCGGTGATACCGCCGCCGGCGAGCAACGGCAAATGGACTTTGGCTTTGATGCGCCGCACCACCGTCGGCCCCAGCGGCGAGCGGTCCTGAGCGTAGTGAGAAAAAAACACCGGCTCGACGACCAGATAATCGGCGCCGCCCTGCTCGGCCGCCACGGCTTCGGCAACGCTGGTCACCGACTTGCCGACCAGCATGCCCCGCCCCGCGTGCTTGGCCGCCGAAATCGGCAAACTCTCAGCGGTGATGTGTACGCCGTCCGCGCGCGCGGCGACGGCGACGTCGACGCGATCGTAGATGACCAGCGGTACGCCACCCAGCGCCAGTTTGCGAAAGCGCTCGGCCTCCCCCAGCAGGTCGCGCGCGCTCATGTCAGACTCGCGCACCTCGATCATGTTGACCCCGCCCGACAGCGCCGGCACGAAGATGTCTTCGAGCGAGCGATCGCCGTACCGGGTGCGGTCGGTCACCAGCAGCAGTAACGGAGCCGACGGCAGGCTGTAGTTAGACACGGCCCGGTACCTGGACGCTGGCCCGATCGCGCAGCCGCACGGTCTCGCGCACCAATTCGGCAACCATCTCGTAGCGGTGAAAGCTCGGTACCAGCAACACCCCATCCACGCGGTTGAACACGTCGAGCAGGAACTGGTGGGCCAGCTCAAAGCCGACGCCCAAACCCCGCTCGCCGGCGTCTTTCATTCTAGCCAGGTGTTGTTGGGGGATGACCACCCCCGCCAGTTCGTTGTGGCAAAACTCGGCGTGTTTGTAGCTCTGCAGCGGCATGATCTCGACCACGGTCGGGATCGGCGGCTTCGGAACTCGACTGAAGAATCGGTCAAGCTGCTCCAGGTCGTAGAGCGGCTGGGTAATGGCGAAGTCCGCGCCCGCCTCCACCTTCTGGTGGTACCAATCCAGTTCGTACTCGAGGTCGTCGGCCATCGGATTGACGGCGCACGCGACCAGGAAATCGGTCGGCTTGCCGATCGAGTTACCGGCCCAATCGACGCCCTGGTTGAGTTGCTTGATGATGCGAATGAAGCCCGGCGACTTCACGTCCCAGACGCCCGTCGCGGTCGGATAGCTGCCCATCTGGGGCGGATCACCCGTCAGGGCGATCACGCTGCGAATCCCCAGCGCATACGCGCCGAGCAACTCCGACTGCAGCGCCATGAGATTGCGGTCACGGGTCGTGAAGTGAATCAGCGTCTCGACGCCGATGCGCTGCTCGCACAGGGCCGCAAACGCGATGCAGCTCATGCGGACCCGCGCCATCGGGCTATCGCCGATGTCCACGCAGTCGACGCCGGCTTCCTTCAGCAGCGCGGCGCCTTGCAGCATCCGGGTCGGATTGAAACCACGCGGCGGATCGACCTCGACGCTGATAACGAACTCGCCAGCGCGGACCTTACGGGCCAGCGGCGACGGACCGCCGTCGGCGGGCTCGGGCGATGCGGCCGAGCCTGGCGAGGCGAGCGCATCCGTGGGCATCCGCTGCACGGCCGACAGTGCGCCGCTCATGGCCGGGGCGACACCCATACCTGACAGTGCCGCGCGCATCGCCACGATGTGGGCGGGGGTGGTCCCACAGCAGCCGCCAATGATCGAGACGCCCGACTCGGCGAAGCGTCGCGCGTATTCGGCGAAGTAGACCGGCGTCGACACGTAAATCTGGCGGCCGCCCTGGGTGGTCGGAAAGCCGGCGTTCGGCATGGCCGATAGGCGAGTCTGGGTGAGCGGTCGCATCTGCTGGATCGCCTCGAGGGCCGCCTGCGGGCCGACGCCGCAGTTCACGCCCAGCGCATCCACGTGCAGCGCGTCCAGCACGGCGACCACTTGGGCAGGCGACGCGCCGGCCAGCGTATTGCCGTCCTCGTCGACGCTCACTTCGGCGATGATCGGCAGATCCGCCGAGACGCTCCTGGCGGCGAGCACCGCCTCACGCAGCTCGAGCGGGCTCGAAAAGGTCTCGAGCACGAGCAGGTCGACGCCAGCTTCGAGCAGGGCTTCAACCTGCTCGACGAAGATCGCCCGGGCTTCCTGCGCCGAGATGGTGCCGACCGGGGCGATCGGCTGCCCGATGCTGCTGACCGAGCCGGCCAGAAACACGGGTTCACCGCTCACCTCGCGCGCTTCACGGGCGATCTTGACGGCCCGGAAGTTGATGTCGCGGACACGTCGTTCCAGGCCATAGGTGGCCAGTCGAATGCGATTGGCCGCGAACGTGTTGGTTTCGATCACCTCGGCGCCAGCCGCGATGTACGCGCGGTGGACGGCCTGCACGAGATCAGGCTGAAGCAGGTTCAGTTCGTCGAAGCAGCGCTCGTGTGGCACGCCCTGGGCATACAGCTGGGTGCCCATACCGCCGTCGAACAGGATGGGCGCGCCCGTGGCCAGGCGGTCGAAGAAAGCACTGCGCACGGCGAACGTGACAGTGTACTCGGCGTGCGGGTTGCGTAACATAGGTCCGAGGAGGGCCGTCGACCCGAGCAGATGCATCGCAGGGACACGAACCAACAACATAAACCGGACAACCGGTAGCGCCAGGCCCAGGTTTTAAAAGAGAAGAACTGCACGAATGCACCTCCCGTGCAGAGTTGTAGTCCGCCTGGGTGACGAGGAAGGGGATCTCGAAATACTCGGCGGGTGACCCTCGGCACGCACAGTCGTTATGGGCGGCACAAACCGCGGCAGGTAACTGCCCGACAAATCCGAACCCAGTGTGTGCACTCCCGCACGCCCAGTGCGGGCGTGCGGTGTGCCACTGCCCGTCTCTTTCGATCGAAAAAGGCTCCTCCCATCGAGAGGAGAACACCGCATGTGCGGCATATTCGGCTACGTCGGCACTCGCAATGAGGCTCCGCAGCTCGTTCTGGCCGGGCTGAAGAAGCTCGAGTACCGCGGTTACGACTCGTGGGGCATCGCCTCGCGGCAGGACGAGCAATTGCTCGTGGAAAAGCACGTCGGCAAGATCGGCCACGCGATGACGAGCCTGGCCGGCAGCCAGGCCGCGCTTGGTCACACCCGGTGGGCGACCCACGGCGGCGTGACCCACGCCAACGCCCACCCGCATCTCGACTGCCATGGGCGGCTGGCGGTGATCCACAACGGCATCATCGAAAACCACAGCGAGCTGAAGCACGGGCTGCTCGCGCGCGGGCACGTGTTTACCTCGCAGACGGACACCGAGGTCGTGTGCCACATGCTCGAGGATGAGTTGGCCGGTGACGCGGCCCCGGACGCCGCCGGCGAACAGTTCGTGAGGCTGAGTGCGGCCGATCCAGAAGGCTGCGAAGCGCTTGTGCACGCTTTGATGCGCGTGTTTCGTCGGCTGGACGGATTGAGCGCCCTCGGCGTACTCGACCAGCACACTCAATGCATCGCCGCTGCCAAAAACGGCTCGCCGCTGGTCCTTGGGTGGGGTACGGACGGTAACTACCTCGCCAGCGACTCGTCGGCGGTGCTCGAGCACAGTCGGCGGCTGACCTTCCTGGAAGACGGCCAGGCGGCGCTGATCAGCGGCGAGGCCATCACCGTCTACGACGTGGCCAGCGGCGTGGCAGAACCCCAGGTCCGCATCTGGGACATCACCTGGAAAGAAGAGGCCGAGGGCCTGGACGGCTTCTCCGACTACATGGCTAAGGAGATCCGCGAGCAGCCGGCGGTGCTGTGGCGACTGGCTGCCGACGCCGGATCGGAGGCGCAGCGCCTGGCCGACGAGATCTCGCACGCCAGCACCGTCCACTTCGTCGGCTGCGGGTCGGCGGCGCACGCCGCGCGCTGCGGCGAGTACCTGTTCTCGCGCATTGCGACCCGCCAGGCCAACTGCGTTGTCGGATCCGAGTTCGGGTATCTGGCCGATTTTCTGGACGACCGCAGCCTCGTCGTGGGGCTCAGCCAGAGTGGTGAAACCATCGATCTGCTCGAGTCGATGAAATCAGCCGCCCGGCGGGGAGCCAGGCTGGCGGCGCTGGTCAACGTCGAGGGTTCGAGTTTGTACCGCCTGGTCGATCATCCGATCCTGCTGTCGGCGGGGCCCGAGCGCTGCGTGCTGGCCACCAAGAGCTTCACCGCCAAGCTGGGCGTGCTGCTCATGGCGGCCTACGCCGCCCGGGGGCGCCTGGACGAAGGCCGCGCGCTGCTGGAGCGGGCCGCCGATGAGCTCCAGTCGTTCCTGACCGACGGCCGCGTCGATCAGGTGCGCGCCCTGGCCGCGCGGATTGCCAACAGCGAGCACCTGTACGTCATCGGCCGGGGGCCCAGTTATCCAATGGCGCTGGAGGCCGCGCTCAAGATCAAGGAGGTCAGCTATATGCACGCCGAGGGGTTCGCCGGAGGCGAGCTCAAGCACGGCGTGATCGCGCTGGTCGAAACGGGCAGCCCGTGCATCGTGCTCGCGCCCAATGACGAAACCTTCCGTTCGATCCTGTCGGGAGCCGAGGAGATCAAAGCGCGCGGCGGCTACATCATCGGCATCTCGCCGTTCGAGAGCGACGTCTGGGACGAGCACATCGGCGTCGCCGACGTCGGCGAGGCGGCGTCGATTGTCAACGCGGTGCCGCCCCAGGTGCTCGCCTACGAACTGGCCATCCGCCGCGGTCTGGACCCGGACAAGCCCAGGAACCTGGCCAAGAGCGTGACGGTTAAGTAGTAGTGCTGGGTAGTGGCAACGGCGTGACAGCGAGCCCGAGGCGAGGCCCTGGCTAGTGCGCGAACAGCGCCACGAGCTTCGTCTGGCCCACGACGTTGTTGGTCATGGCGCGCTGCAGATCGAGAATCGTCGCGCCGATCGGCAGCGCGAGCGGCCCGGTCAGCGCCCACAGCTGAAACGTGTAGTGGTGCGGCTGACTGCCCTTCGGCGGGCACGCCCCCTGATAGGCCACGACGCGGCGTCCGTTCTGGCCCTGCAGCGCGCCGTCCGGCAGCACGTCCCCCGCCGGCATGCCCGCCTCGAGCTGGGTGATGTTGGCCGGGACGTTGAAGACCACCCAGTGCGTAAACGCCGCGCCGCCGGCGCCAGCATCCGGATCCTGATCGACCAGCGCGAACGCACGCGTGCTCGGCGGTGCGCCGGTCCAGCTGAGCGGCGGCGACATGCCGCCACCCGGGCCATCGCACGAGTAGTCGGTGGGCAGCGTGCCACCGTCGGCGAACGCTGAGCTCTGCAGGACGAAGCCCTGGGTCACCGCGCCGCTGAACAGCACCGGCACATTGACCACCGCGCCGGCGGGCGTCGCCGCGGCAGCCGGCGAAAGCACGGGCGACGCTGCCGCCACCGGTGAGGCCTGTTGACTGGGCTTGGCAGACGGCTTGCCGCCTGGCTTGGCCGCGGGTGAGGCGCCCGCGGCCGGCGAAGCCGCCGGCGCGTTCGTCGGTCCAGAAGCCGCGGGTGCCCCGCAGCCCACGCCGAGCAGCAGGGTCGCCACGATCGTCAGCAACAAAGAGCGCATCGAAACCTGATTCTGCCTGGCGCGCCGCGCACGCGTCTCCAAATGAAGACCTCGCAGGCCAAGAGCGTGGCGCTGATTCTCGATACGGGCCCCCTGTATGCCTCCCTCGACCGGAGCGACGCCGCCTACCACGCCTGCCGGAACCTCATCGAGCACGCGCGCGAGCCGCTGGTCATTCCAGCACCGGTGCTGGTCGAAGTCGACTACTGGATCCACCAGCGGCTGAGTCCGGGCATCCTGGTCGCACTGCTCGACGACATCGACGCGGGCGCCTACCGAGTGGAGGAGTTGCTAGCGAGCGACTATCGGCGGGTGCGCGACCTGTGCGACCAGTATTCGGACGCGGATATCGGCCTGGTCGACGCGGCAGTGTTGGCGGTCGTCGAACGACTTCGAGAGCCAAAGCTCGCCACGCTGGACCGCCGCCACTTCGGCACGCTGCGGCCAGCTCACCTGGCGAGCCTCCGACTTCTGCCCAACGGCGTCTAGCGCCCTCAGGCGTGCCCGTTGGCGCGATCTCGGGCGACCAGGCCGAGGGCGATCTTCTCGGGGGTGAGCGGCAGCTCGACCAGGCGGACGCCGGTGGCGTCTTCGATGGCGTTCGCGATGGCGGCGGGGGCGGCCACGATGGGCGGCTCGCCGACGCCACGCGCGCCGAACGGGCCGGCGGGGGCTGGCACTTCGATCATGATCGTCTCGATGTCGGGCAGGTCAGCCGCCGTGAGCTTGCGGTAGTCGAGCAAGCTGGGATTGGTCAGCCGGCCCTGCTCGTCGTACAGCAGCCCTTCGCTCAGCGCGAAGCCCAGGCTCTGCACGGCGCCGCCCTGCATCTGACCCTCGATCCCCAGCGGGTTGATGGCCTTGCCGACGTCCTGGGCAACCACGAACCCGTGCAGCGTCACCTCGCCCGTGTCCGGGTCGATCTCCAGCCGCGCCAGCTGCGCCGCAAAGGCTGGGGCCTGCACGTCGAAGGCGAGCGACGACGATCCGAGCACCGGCGGGACCTTTGAGCCGAACGTGTTGCTTCGCTTGCCGATGACCGACAGTTTGATCGATCGATCTGGCACGCCACGCACGACAACGCTGTCACCGCGCAGATCCAGGTCCTCCACGGACACCTCGAGCTCGCGCGCGGCGATCTTCAGGGTTTGCTGACGGGCGTCCTCGCCCGCCTCGGCCACGGCCGCGCCGACGGTGTAGGTCGTCTTGCTCCCCGCGCTGAGGCCGGTCAGCGGCGCCGTATCGGTGTCGCCGGTTATGATCCGCACGTTTTCAATGTCGACCCCGTACGCCTCGGCGGCGATCAGCGCCAGCCCCATGTTCGTGCCGGCGATGTCGACCGAGCCAGTCAGGACCGCCAGCGTGCCGTCCGAGTCCAGCCGCACCGTCGCGCTGGTCGGCTGGATGTTGGGCACCCAGCCGCCGATCGCGAGTCCGGTGCCGCGCAGGCCGTGCCCGTCCCGGCCGCCGCTGGCCCGCCACGCTTCGCGGTCGCGCCAGAAGGGGTGTGCGGTGAGCGCTTGCATGCACTCGCGGGCGCCATTGACCGCCCAGGGCTGATCGTTGGCCATCAAGTCCCCGCCCTGCTGCAGAAAACGCAGCTTGTACTCGGCGGGATCCAGCCCCAGCTTGCGCGCGATGTGGTCCATTTGCGAATCGATCGCGAAGTGGGTCTGCGGCGCCATCGGGGCGCGGTAGGCAGCGATGCTCGGCTTGTGGGTAAGGACTTCGAAGCCGCGCACGTCAAATGCCGGCCACAGGTAGACGCTGGAGAGGAACACGGCGCTCATCGTCAAGAGGGCGCCCGAGTAGGCGCCGGCTTCGACGATGGTCTCGGCCTCGAGAGCGAGCGGGGTTCCGTCCTGCTTGACGCCGGTCTTGAGTCGGATGATGACGCCCGGGGCGGGCATGCCGGCCAGCAGTTCCTCACGGCGGGTCATGATCAGCGACACCGGTCGCCCGGTCGCCTTCGACAGCAGCACCGCCAGGGGCTCGACCAGCGCGCGGATCTTGCCGCCAAACCCGCCGCCGCATTCCATCGGGATGACCTTGATGCGCGCCTCGGGGATGCCGAGGACCTCGGCGACCTCGGCCCGGCAGGCGAACGATCCCTGGGTGCTCGACCAGATGGTGATCCGGCCATTCGGGTCGAAGTCGGCGATGGCCGCGTGGGGCTCGATGTAGCCCTGGTGGACCATCGGTACCCGGAACGTGTTCTCGACGATCAGGTCGGCCTGCGCCATGGCGGCAGCGACATCGCCGCGGGTCAGCCGTCCCTGCTGGGCGATGTTGGGCGCCTGGGTCGTTGTCTGGGTGCCAGTCGCCGCGATGCCAGAGTGCGCCTGGGCCTCGCTGGTGTCTGCCTCGGTTCCCCGGTCCGCGACGCGCGGCGCGTCGGGCAGCATCGACTTCTGCGGGTCGACGGCGACCGGCAGGAGCTCGTACTCCACGTCGATCAGGTCGAGCGCCTCGTCGGCAATGGCCAGATCGTCGGCCGCGACGGCGGCCACCGGCTGGCCACCGAAGACCACGCGATCGATGGCCAGCATGGCGTGGGCGCGGGTCCTGGCCATGGGCTTCAGTTCGGGGATGTCGGCGGCGGTCAGCACGGCGCGAACGCCGGGCAGCGCCCGGGCGCGTGTGGCGTCGATGCGCAGGAGGCGAGCGTGGGCGTGCGGGCTCCGCAGGAGTCTGGCCTGAAGCAGTCCGGCCAACTGCACGTCGCCGACGTACTGCGTCCGCCCCGTGACTTTCTCTGGCGCGTCGAAGCGCGGAATTGAGAGTCCGACGCCGCGCACGTCACGGGTGGTCTTCATTACCGTTGTCACTGGCTCATCCTTCCCGCGGCGTCCTGGATCGCGGCGACCATCTTCGTATACCCCGTACATCGACACAGGTTGCCCGCGATCCCGAGGCGGATCTCAGCCTCGGACGGGGCAGCGTTGTCGGCCAGCAGCGCGCTCGCCGACATCAACACGCCCGGGATGCAGAACCCGCACTGTGGCACTCCGTGGGCCACGAACGCCGCCTGGACGGGGTGCATCGTGCCGTTGGCGGCCAATCCCTCGACGGTCCGCACGTCGCGACCGCGCACCTGCATCGCCAGCACCAGGCAACTCGCCACCGGCCGGCCGTCCACGTGCACGGTGCACGCGCCACAGTCGCCCGTACCGCAGCCCTCCTTGGTGCCGGTCAGCCGAGCGACGTCGCGCACCGCCTCGAGCAGGGTGTGGTACGGCTGAACGAGCAACTCGGCTGGCTCGTCGTTGATGGTGCAGCTCAGGAGCATCTTGGGCATGGATCAGTTGACTCCGTTCCGAGTGACAGACAGGCCGTTGGCTCGCGCGAGGGCGGTCGCAAGTGTGCGGCGCGTCAGCACGCGCACCAGGTGCTGGCGGAACTCCGCCGACCCGCGCTGGTCCGAGATCGGACTGGCGGCCGCGACCGCCAGGTGGGCGGCCTCGTCGATCAGCCCGGGCGTGACCGCCTCGCCGACCAGCCGTGCCTCGGCCGCGGTAGCTCGCAGCGGCACGGGCGCGACGGCCGCGAGGGCGATGCGCGCCGTGATACAGCGGCCGTCGCGGATCGTGAGCTGGGAGGCCACGCCGACGACGGCGATGTCCAGCTCGCGGCGTGGCGTGTGGCGGACGTAGGTGCCACCGCTGCCCGGCCCGGGGGCGGGGATCGCGATTTCAACCAGCACTTCGTCTGGCTCGAGCACGGTGCGCCGAACGCCGAGGAAGAAGTCGGCGGCTGGCACCCGGCGCTGCCCGCGCGGGCCGGCGATGACGCATTCGGCATCGAGCGCGAGCAGGGGTGGCGCCATATCCGCCGATGGCGCTGCATTGGCCAGGTTGCCGCCCAGCGTCGCGAGGTTTCGGATCTGAAATGAGCCGACCACGGCGGCACCCTCGGCGAGCGCCGTGAAACCGGTCTGGACCGGGCCGGATAACTCGAGCGCCCGCGCGGCCACACCCGCGCCCACGCGCAACCCGCCGTCGGCGCCGACTTCCATCACCTTCAGCTCGGGCACGGCGCTGAGGTCGACGACGCGGCGCGGCTTGACCAGCCCGTTTTTCATCTGCGGCAGCAGGTCAGTACCGCCGGCCACCATTTTGACGTCGGACCCATCGGCGAGCGCCTGCTGGCAAGCCTCCAGGGTGTCCGGCAAAGCTAGCTCGAACCGTCTCACGACCGGCGATGGTAGCGAACATGAGCCCCGCCTCGCTCGCGCAGGCCTTTGACGACGGCGGCCTCAGCCCCTACCGTTCGGTACGCCGATGCATAACCACTCATCAGCAGGCAACTGACTCGCCGGCGCGGATGGACGTACTGTGGGAGGCGCTCCGTGACGCCGCTGAGCTCATCGCGCGAGCTGATCCGGAGTTGCTGCGGATCGCGGGCCTGTCGCTCGCCATCTCGGCGGTGGCCACCGCCCTGGCCGGATCGATCGGCATCCCGCTCGGCATCGCGCTGCACCTTGGCAGGTTCGTCGGCCGCGGGCCCGCGACGCTGCTCGTGAACGCCGGGATGGGCTTACCGCCGGTGCTGGTCGGCCTGCTGCTCACGCTCATGTTGTGGCGCACCGGCCCGCTGGGTTCGCTCGGGCTGCTGTACACGCCGACGGCGATGGTTATCGCCCAGGTCATCGTCGCGCTGCCCCTGATTGCTGGGTTCACGCACGCGGCCATCAGTCTGCTGGAGCCTGACCTTGCCGCGGCGATGCGCGCCGACGGGGCAAGTGAACCCCGCATGGGGTTCGAGCTGGCGCGGGCGGCCCAGCCCCAGGTCCTGGTGGCGGTGGCCGCGGGCTTTGGCCGGGCGATCAGCGAGGTTGGCGCCAGCCTGATGGTCGGCGGCAACATCGTCGGCCAGACGCGCATCCTGACGACGGCGATCGCGCTCGAGACTGGCCGGGGCGATTTCTCTCTGGCGCTGGCGCTCGGCTTCATCCTGCTGCTGCTCGCGCTCGGCGTCAATGCATTGCTCGGTCTCGCCGCCACCACCCGGAGCGTACGGCTGCGCTAGAGACCGACCTCAGCTTCGGATTTGCCGGCGTCGGGCACGAACAGCGCCTGGCCGAATTTGTCCTGGCCGAAGTTGCCGATCACTTGCTGCGTCTCGGGGGCGACCATGAAGTCCGCGAACGCCTTGCCGCCCGGGACGTTGATCGCAACGTTGGGGAACTTCGCCGGATTGACCGGCATGACGTGGTAGATGTTGAGCAACACCGGATCGCGTTCGACCAGGATGGGCAGTTGGATCTTGCCCGTAAACGCGAGCCACGTCGCCCGGTCGCTGATGGTGTACGCCTGCTTCTGATCGGCGATCGTCAGCGTCTGGCCCATGCCGGTGCCGCTTTCGACATACCAGGGCTGGCCTTTCGGATCGATGCCGGCCTTCTGCCACAGACTCAGCTCGAGTTGCTGGGTGCCGGAGTTGTCCCCCCGCGAGACGAAGGGTGCCTGCGCCTCGGCGAGCTTTTTCAGCGCCGCCAGCGCCGACGTCTCGCCCTTGAGGTGAGCGGGGTCGCCCGCCGGACCAACGATGAGAAAGTCGTTGTGCATCACCAGCCGCCGCTCCGTACCGTTGCCCTGGGCCATCCACGTCACCTCGGCTGGCGGGGCGTGCACCAGCACCACGTCCGCTTCGCCGCGTGCGGCAATGGCCAGCGCCGCGCCCGTACCGACGCTGACGGTCTTGACCTGGTAGCCGGTCTGCTGCTGGAACAGCGGCACGAGGACGTCGAGCAGCCCGCTGTCCTGGGTGCTCGTCGTCGTCGCCAGGATCACGTCCTTCTGGTCACCGCTGCGCGGCACGGGCGTTGGCTGCGTTGGGGCGGCAACGACGGCGCTGGGTGATGCCGCGGATGCTGGACTCGCGTCAGGCTTCGCTACCGGCGCGATCGGCGGAGGCGTGGCTGGCGCACACGCCGCCACGGCAAGGCCGAGCACGCCGAGAACCAGGCTGAGCCGCGCGCGCAACGACACCACCACCAGCGTATCGCCCGGCACTGCATAACGTCACGTCGTGACGACGCAGGCCCGCGTCGCACAACGTTCCGTCGCGGAGCGCGGCTTCCCGCGGTTCCGTTCGCTCCACGCGCCGGAACGGCTCAGCCGGCGTGTTCGATCTTCTCGATGCGGTAGCGAGCCTTGCCCGAGGGGATATCGACCTCGACGATCGCGCCGACGGCCCGGTCCTTGAGCGCACTGCCGACCGGCGACTGGATGGAGATGCGCTGATTGCGCGTGTCCACTTCGCCCGGGCCGACCAGGACGTAGTCGAGCTCCTCGTCGAACTGCAGGTCGCGCAGCACCACCTTGCTGCCGAGTCCCACCCGTTCGTTGGATGACTCGCGCTCGACGACGCGCGCGGCCTTGATCTGGCTCTTCAGCCGGTCCATCTGGCCCTGCACCTCGCCCATGCGACGCTTGGCTTCGTCGTACGGCGCGTTCTCGCGAAAGTCTCGATCCTGGTATGCCGCAGCGAGATCCTCGCGCACCGCCGGCGCCACCTCGGACTCCAGGTGCTGCAGTTCGGCGTGCAGTTGCTCGAGGCCCTCGCGGGTCAGCTCGAGGACCGCGGCTTCTTCGCGGCGGGCGTGCGCGCTGCCGCCCTTTCGCCGCACGCGCAACCCCGCGCCGAGGTTGGTATCGGTGAGCTTCTTGGTCTTGAGATCGGTCAGAAACACCTTGAGCGCTTCCACCCGGGTCGCCGCGTCGCCGACCGTGTCTGCCAGGTACTGCTGGTAGCGCTCGACGGCGAGCTTGGTGATCCCGGCCACGGGGATCTCGGGCCCCATGTGGCGTACGAATCGATTGATCTCGCTGGCGGCCAGCTCGCGCTGGCCGGCGGCCAGATTGCCGAGGTACCGTGCGGCTGCCTGACCTAAGCTCTTATTGTCAACTTCCTGTATGGCAACACCTCCGACTGGGGGCCATCTCACAACCCGGGTCTTGGCTAAATTATACGAATGATCCTGCCCCGCTTTGGCAGTTCAACGTGAGCGCGCTCGTCGACGGCGCAGCCCGCCTCGAAATCGAGCTCGGCGCCGCCCAGCTGGCGCGACTCGATCAGCTCGGGGCGGCGCTGCGCGAAGGCAACCGGCGCGTCAATCTGACCCGCATCACCGATCCGGCCGATATCGAAACCCGCCACTTTCTCGATTCACTTTCGGCCGCGATGCCCTTGCTCGAGCGCTTGCGCGCCCGCGAACCGCTCCGGCTGATCGACATCGGGAGCGGCGGCGGCATGCCCGGCTTGCCGCTCAAGATTGCCTTTCCGGAGCTGCGCGTGACGCTGGTCGAGTCGATCGGCAAAAAGGCCGCCTTCCTGAAGGAGACGGTCGAGCAGCTCGGCCTGCGCGACGTCGACGTCGTGGCCGAACGGGCCGAGACGGTCGCGCGCCATCCGGACCATCGCGACGCATACGACTGGGCGACGGCGCGGGCGGTGGGCTCGCTGCCGGTCGTCGTCGAGTTGTGCGCCCCGTTCCTGGCGCCGGGCGGTCTGCTCGTAGCCCAGCGGAGTGGCGATCTCGACACTGAGCTGCGGCTGGCCGCGCCTGCGTACAAAGCGCTCCGCCTCTGGTCGCGCGTCCCGATCTGGATCGATCTGCCCGGCCTCGAGGGCGGCAAACGCGGCCTCCTGGTCGGCGAAAAGTACGCCCCGACGCCGGCGATCTACCCCCGCCGCCCGGGCGTCCCGCGCAAGCATCCCATCGCGTAGG
>DATGER010000164.1:0-30870 GCA_035309865.1 Chloroflexota bacterium | reverse complement strand
CTGAACGCCGACGTCCATCCGAACGCCCTCGGCTACCAGGCGATCGCCTACGCGCTGACGCAGGTCTACAAGAAGCCCTAGTTACTTTATGAATCGGCCGCGCCGCCGCTGACCACAGCTCGTCAGC
This sequence comes from Chloroflexota bacterium, assembly GCA_035309865.1. Classification (GTDB taxonomy): domain Bacteria; phylum Chloroflexota; class UBA6077; order UBA6077; family CF-72; genus CF-72. The sequence continues at coordinate 30,743 of DATGER010000164.1, read as the reverse complement.
CTCGCACCCGTGCCCGCCCGCTTACACGCCAGCGCTGATGGTTTGCCTCGTTGGCCGCGCGGCCGCTTCCCGCAGCTCGTCAGCCTTGCAGCGGTGCCGCCGCCCGGTACACGCCAGCGCTGGTTTGCCTCGTTGGCTCCGCCGCTGCACGCTGCTAGCCGAGGCTGCTGTGCTGGCTCCGCCGCTGCACGCTGCTAGCCGAGGCTGCTGTGCTCGTTGGCCGTCCGGGGCGCGCTGCGACGTCCACCCAGTGGCTTCCTCAATCGCGGAATGGAGCGAGCGAAGCGATGCGGGCACCAGGACCTATTCGTAGCTGCCGAAGCTCGCGGACGCGCCGCCGTCGACCGGGAGCGCGGCGCCGGTGATGAAACCGGCTTCGTCCGAGTGTAGAAACAGCGCCGCGTACGCCACGTCCCAGGCGGTGCCCATCTGGTGGCCGAGCGGCACGCGGCGGTCGCGGGCCGCGATGACCTCCGCGCGGCTGACCCCTTGCGCCACGCGGGCCTCGATGGCCATCGGCGTATTCATCAGTCCCGGCAGGATGGCGTTGACCCGCACGCGGTAGCGGGCATTCGCCGCGGCCAGGTTGGCCGTGAGCGCCAGGACCGCCGCCTTCATCGTCTTGTAGCCGACCAGCGGGTACGCCTCCCACGCGGCCAGCGACGAGATATTGACGATCGAGCCGCCGCGCGCGCGCATCACCGGCAGCGCGTGCTTGGCGGTAAGCCAGGCGCTCTTGAAGTTCACCGCGAAGCTGCGGTCGAACGCCTCGACCGTCATTTCGTCGGCGCGCGCATCACCCAGCGCGATGCTGGCGCCAACGTTGTTGTGCAGCAGGTCAATGACGCCGTACCGCGCCACCGCGGCGCCAATCAAGCGTTTCACCTGGGTCTCGTCGGTCACGTCCGCTGCACAAGCGAACGCGTCGCCGCCTTCAGCCGTGATCATCGCCACCGTATCTTCGGCCGAGGCCAGCGACCGGTCGGCCACGACAACGCGCGCGCCTTCGCGGGCGAGCAGCAGTGCCACGGCGCGCCCGTTGCCGATCGTCTCACCCGGCGTCTGCCCGCCGCCGACGACCAGCGCGATTTTGTCCGCCACTCGGCCTGGCATCAGCTGTTGGAGGATTGCCCGAGCAGCGCCTGCACGCGCGCCGCGACGGCTTTCATGTCCGCCCGTCCCCGCAGGCGCGCCGAGAGCAGCGTCATCACCTTGCCCTGGTCGCGCAGGACCTGGGCGCCGCTCTCGCGGACGGCTTCCCGAATGGCACCCTCGATGGCCGCGTCGTCCAGCTGGGGGACATAGCCGGCGTCAATCGCCAGCTGGGCTTCCTCGACCTGCAGCAGATCGTCGCGCTTGCCCTTCTTGAAGGCATCGATGGACTGGCGGTGCTGGACCACGCTCCGCACGAGCACCGCCTGCTCTTCAGCGGGGTCCAGCCTGCTGGCGGCGCGCAGCCGCTCGATCTCGGCGAGCTGCTCGGACGAGAGCTCCGCATCGGGGCTGTCCTCGAGGATGAGGCCGTGCTGTTCGAGGGACTGGGTCAGCTTGATTTGCTGTGCCGCCTTGAGCATGGCGATCAGACTGCGAATCTCGTCGCGGCGCATCGCGTCGCCGGCGCGCATGGCGTCCTTCAGGTCAGCGCTCAACTGCTCCAGGAGCGAGGGCATAGCCGAAATTATTGCAGTCGGCCGCGGCACGTCGTATGATTAGAACATCTGTTCGAAGAGGGTGGGTGGACGTGACCACGGCAGCGACGACACCGGGCGGCGATCAGCTGACAACCTACGGACGGTTGTCGGAGCGCTTCGAGACGACCTTCAGCGACGTTCGCGGCGGCGTCGAAGTCACGTTCATTTCGGGCGAGCAGGTGGTGAGCCGGCTGAACGAGGTACTGGGGGTGGCTGGGTGGAGTTTTCGCGTGTTGCGGCACGACATTAACCCGGAAGCCGACGAGGCCTGGGCGCTCGGGGAGTTGGAAGCGGAAATCGGCGAGCGCACGGTGGTTCGTCAGCAATTCGGCAGTCAGAAGCTGCGGCGCTCCCGCGGCACTGGCGCACCGCTGGACCTGGGGTTTGACTTGAAGGGCGCCTCGACCGACGCGATGAAAAAGTGCGCGAGCCTGCTGGGCGTCGGGCTGTACCTCAGTCGCAAGGATCCGCCGCGCCCGGCCAACGGGCGGGCGGCGGCGTCTGCCAGCCACGGGCGCGCTCGGCCGCCTTGACGACTTCGGGTTCGAGGACAACAGGCCGCACGTATACTGCGCCGGTGCCTGGGCAGATGTATGACCCGGCGGTGCAGCGGGCGGTCCTGGAAAAACTCGTGCGGTGGCGCCACCTGCCCGAGGGCGACCTGATCGGCATGCTGAGTCCGGTCGAGCGGCTGCGCTATCGGCCCGAGGCGTTGGATGATCTGGAGTGGGACGGTCTGATCGTGGCGCGCGCCGCGGGTGACGAGCGCATGGTGAGCATCACCGAGGCTGGCGAGGCGTGGCTGCGGCAGCTGGAGCCGCGCGGCCGCGCCGAGCCGAGCGAGGATCTGGGGATTTGACTGCCGAGCCGCCGCGGCCGGCGCCGGGCCAGGACGACTTCCAGACCAGGGCGGACGCGCTCCTCGGCGGGCTGGCCGACGGGCTCGCGCCGGCGGACGCGGCCCTGGCGCTCGCCGTGCTCTTGAATCGCGCCGGCGCGCGCCTGCACACCCTGACGCGCGGCGAAGCCGGCGCCCGCAAGGACCAGCCGGACTGGCCCGCCTGGGCCCAGTTGCAGAACGCCTCACGCACCGTGGTGCTCCACGCCAGCACCTGTCGCGACCTGGCGGCGCGCCTGGCCGGACGCCGCCAGTGAGATGAGTATTCTCGCCTGGATCGCGCTCGGGCTCGTCGGCGGCACCCTCGCCGGCTGGTTCTGGGGCCTCAGGCGCCGCGCCTTGCTCGGCCACGCGGTCGTCGGCATGCTGGGCGCCATCCTCGGCGGGTTCATGGCGAGCGTCATGCTCGGCCTCGACATTGCCGATATCGACTACACGAGCGTGCTGGTCGCGGCGGTCGGCGCGGCGCTGCTGGTCGTCATCCTGCACGCGCTGCCGCCGACCGAAGTCTTCGAATAAAGAGCCTTCAGGGACCCGTGCGGCGCTTCAACACCGCGCCGAGCCGATTCTTAAAAACTCGAATCGTGGCGCGGCGATCCTGGGGCGTGCGCCGCGCGCTCGACTCGAAGACGGCGATCGCCCGCCGGAGCACCCGTTCGGCCTCGTCAAACGCCGCGCGGCGCTCGTAGATCGCGACGAGGCGGCCGTACGGTAGGTCCCCCGGGAAGCCCTCGGCCACGTTCCGCTCGTACAGCCCGATGGCCTCGTCGAGCGCCCCCGCCCGCTCGGCCGCCAGCGCCTCGAGGTTGCGCGCCGTCTGGGCCTCCAGCAGCCAGCGGTCCTCGAGCGTCTCAGCGGCCGGTGCTGGTCGATTCGGCACAGTGGGATCGTCGGAAAGTGCGATGTTGGAATACTTCCCCCTCTCCTCGGGAGGGAGAGGGGGGTGAGGTGCGAAAACCTCTGGAAGTCGGGGAGAGAGGACTTGAACCTCCGGCCCCCACGTCCCAAACGTGGTGCTCTGCCAGGCTGAGCTACTCCCCGCGAATCGGGCTGCCTGAGTGTAGCAAGTCGGCCGGAAACTGGACACGCGGCCGGGATCTGCTAGCTTGGAATGAAATGTTCGTCATGCCGACCCCCGGGCCCCTGCAAAGCCGGGAAACCGATTTGCGACGCGAATGACGGCCGCGCACCCGCGCCTCAGCCGGGCGCTCGAGATCCTGCCGACGGCCACCGTGTGGCTGATCATCACCGCTCCGTTGTGGGGCGCCATCTTTTTCCCGGCCGCGCTGGGGTTCGGGATGGTCCTGTTCAGTATCTACTGGCTGTGGAAGTCGTTCGGCTTTGCCAGCGGCGTCATCATCGGCTTCTGGCGCATGCACCTGGCCCAGAAGCGCGACTGGATCACCGACTCGGCTCGTCTGGCTGGTTACGACCAGCTGCGGCACATCGTCATGGTCCCGACCTGCGGCGAGAGCGAAGAAATCGTGGCCGATACGCTCCACTGCCTGACGCTGCAGGACGTGCCGCTGGACCGCATCTCGGTGGTCGTGGCATTCGAGGAGCGCGATCCGATCGCGCCGGCTCGCGCGCAGCGGCTCAGCGCCCGGTTCGCACCACTCTTCCAGCACTTCCTGGTGACGTTCCATCCCGACCTGCCCGGGGAGGTGCGCGGCAAATCCTCAAATCTGACCTGGGCCGCGCGCCGCGTCGAGGCCGAGTTGCTCGACACCGGTCGGCTCGACCCGGCACATCTGGTCCTGACCGTGTGCGATGCCGACTCACGTCTACACCGCCGTTACCTGGCCGCGCTGGGACACGACGTGTTGAGCCATGCGCATGGCTTCCTGCACATCTTTCAACCCGCCATCCTGTTCTACGCCAACCACTGGCGCCTGATCGCGCCGCTCCGCGCACTCAACAGCATCTATTCGCTGTGGGAGCTGGCGCGGATGGTGCCGAGCCACCGACTGGTCACCCAGTCGACCTATTCGCTGAGCTGGAAGGCCGTCCGCGACGTCGGCTACTGGGATGTCGACGTCATCCCCGAAGACTCGCACATGTGCTTCAAGGTGCTGTTCCACTTCGGTCAACGCGTCAAGGTCCGCCCGATCTTTTTGCCCGTCTACGCCGACGCGGCCGAAGGCGCCACGTTGCGGCGCACGTTCGAGAACCAGTACCACCAGATCCTGCGCTGGGCGTGGGGTGTGTCAGACATCCCGTATGTCGCCATCGGCGCCTTCCGCGCGCGCGATTTGCGCTGGCACACGCGGATCATGCGGGTGGTGTGGTACGTCGAGGAGCACCTGATGTGGCCATCGCACTGGTTCCTGCTGACGCTGGGTGGTCTGGTTCCGAGCCTGGTCAACCCGGGCTACACGCACAGCCCGCTGGGCATCTGGCAGTCGAGCTTGATCTCGGCCATCATGGGCCTCTGCCTACCCTGTCTGCTGCTGGTGATTCTGGTGGACTGGCGGCTGCGGCCAGAGCACCCGGACGGCGAAGACCCGATCGACGTGCTGATCGGTTGGGCTTCGTTCGGACTGCTGCCGCTGTTCGGTCTCATGCTGTGTGCGCTGCCCGCCCTGGATGCGCACACGCGGCTGCTGTTTGGCCGTCGCCTGGAATACCGGGTGACCGAGAAGGTGCCGGTGCAAGCCCACTTCAGGGACGAACAGCGCACCCCCACGCGCGTGCCCGTGGCCGAGCCGGCGACGGCGAGCGCGCGCCCGCTACGCCGCGCCCGTTTCGATCAGCTCCCGCAGTATCGGGCGTATGCGCCGGGCAGCACGACCGCGGTGACTGATTCGGTCCTTCTCGTCTATCGAGATCTCCGCTAGGGTGCGCTTCAACCGCGGGATGTAGAAGATGGGGTCATAGCCGAACCCGCCGCTACCCGCGGCGGCACTGGCGATCTGCCCGCGCAACTCGCCGCGGACCTGCCAGGCTCGGCCATCGGGATGCCGCAGCGCGGCAACGCACGCGTAGCGGCAGGCTCGCGCGGCGCCCGTCTTGCCGTCCAGGAGCCGAATGAGCAGCGCATTCTTGCGGCCGTAGTCGGGACCTTCCCAGCGCGCCGATTGCACGCCCGGCCCGCCGCCGAGGGCCGCCACGTTCAACCCCGAGTCTTCGGCCAGCGTCAACAGCCCGCTCGCGCGCCCATATGCCTCGACCTTGAGGACGGCGTTCTGTGCGAAGGTCGAGCCCGTCTCGTCGACGTCGAACCGAATCCCGAGCTCGCCCAGCGAAACCAGCTCCAGCGCCAGATCGCCCAGCAGCCCCCGCCACTCCCTCAACTTGCCCGCCGAGGTCGTCGCAATCAACAGCCGCGCCCGCGCCATGTGCGTCTAACGCTACAGTTCCGCCCTCTTGCCACGGTCGCTGCCATTTCGCGTCCGGCCCGCTCGCCCGACGTCGCCCATTGTGGACGTAGTGATCCAAGGAACGCGAGCGCCAGCCCGCGGCCACCAGGGCTGGCCGGCCCCTCCCCTGGCTTTCCCAGAGCATCCCAAGCAGCGAGCGAAGCGATGCGGACCAGCGGGGCCGACGCGGGCCCGCTGACGGTACAGTTCCTCTGTGATGGTCGCCGATGAGCTCGCGACTGGCGTCGCCGCGTTGCCGCGGCACTGGCACGCCCACTACTTCGCGGCCGTCGACAGTACGCAGGACGAGGCGCGCGCCGCCAGCCGCGGCGGTGCGCCGCACCGGTCTATCTTTGTGGCTGACTATCAGCGCGCTGGCCGCGGCCGCCAGGGTCGCGCGTGGCTCGCGACGCCCGGCGTGGCGCTGCTGCTGTCGATCGTCTTTCGAGACTCGGCGCCGACGCCCATTCCCTGGCGCTGGACCAGCCTGGCGTCGCTCGCCCTGGCCGAAGCGATCGAGCACGTCTTGCCGGCGCTGCACCCGTCGATCAAGTGGCCCAACGACGTGCTGTTGAACGATCGCAAAGTCGCCGGCGTCCTGGCCGAAACGACCTGGGACGGCGAGCAGCTGGTCGCCATCGTCGGCGTGGGCATTAACGTCCGCACCGACCCAGCCGACCTGGCCGCCGTCGGCGCACCCGCGACGAGCCTGAAGCTGGCGTCGCAACAGGACGTCGACCGCGGTCGACTGCTGCGCGCGTTTGTGGAGCGCCTGGACGCCGGCCTCGAACGCTCAGCACCCGCGCGGCACGCCGCCTGGGAGGCCCGCCTCTGGGGTCGCGGCCAGCGCCTGCACCTGTCGGACCTGGGCATCGACGAAGACGTCATCGTCCTCGGCGCCGATCCCGACGGGTCCCTGCGCGTCCGCCGCCGCGACGGGACCGAACGCCGCACCACCACGGGTGAGCTCATCCTCTGAGCTGCTGATCTGCCACAATCGGGCGCCGCATGGTGCCGCGCGTCTCGCTGTTTGGTATCGGGTTGGCGGCAGCTGTCGCCATCGGCCTCGCCCTGCGGCTAGCCATCATCGCCAGCCCCCTCGGCGAGATCGACGGCGACGAAGCGGTCGTTGGCCTGATGGCTCGGCACATTGCCTTCCTGGGCGAACGGCCCGTGTTCTACTGGGGCCAGCCCTACCTGGGCAGCCTCGAAGCGTTTTCGGCCGCACCGTTCTTTGCCGTGTTCGACTCGAGCACGCTGTTGCTCAAGCTGGTGCCGACCGCCTACAGCCTGGGCTTCCTCGCCCTCAGCGCGCTGCTCAGCCGCCGGATGTTCGGGACCGGGGCCGCGCTCGCGACGGCCGCCTATCTGGCGCTGCCACCCGCGATGTGGGCGGTGTGGAGCACCAAAGCCCGGGGCGGCTACGCGGAGATCCTCTGCCTCGGGGAGGCGCTCCTGCTGGTGACCCTGATACTGGCCCAGTCACCCAGCCGACGCCTGGCCCTGGTGTGGGGCGTTCTGGCCGGCGTCGCCCTCTGGACACATCTGCTGGCGGCGGTCTATCTGGCGCCGGCGCTGGTCTTTCTCATCCTCGCGCAGCGCCCCCGGGCCGCGCGCCGCTGGTCCGTGCCACACATTGGTCTGGCTGTCGTCGGCGGCATCATTGGCACCGCGCCGCTCATCATCGAAAACCTCGCTGACGGTTTTCTCACCGTGGGCGCGTTGTTGCAGCCAGCCGATCTACCGCTCGACCGCGCTGCCCAGTTCGTCCGCTTCTTTCGGGTGGGTGTGCCAGTGCTCCTGGGTCTCGGCCAGCCGACCACGTCCGCCACCCTGCTCGACCAGGATTGGCTGGAGCGGCCCGCCGGCCACCTGTGGGTTGTCGGTCTGGCCCTGCTGGTGCTGGCCGCCGCGGTACTGCTGTACGCGCCGTCGCTGCGGCGCTTGCTCGCCTGCGGTGCCGACCGGCTGTCCGAGCCGGCGCTGCTGGTCATGCTGGTCGTGGTCGTGCCGCCCGTGGTGGCGCTGACGCGCTTCGGGTTCCTTGTCTCGGAGCCGCGCTACGCGTTGCCGCTCTACAGCTCGGTGCCGCTGCTGGCGGGTGCACTCTGGCGCCTTCGGCTGCCAACCGTCCGCCCGGACGTCGGGCGCTGGGTCGTCGTCGCGGCGGTGCTGGGGTTCAACCTGTGGAGCCTGTGGTCGACCGATGTCCGGTTGTGGCGGCCCGAAGACACACCCGACAGCACCGCCGCCACCCGCGCTGACCTGGTCCGCTACCTCGTTGCCGAAGATCGTCACCAGATGTACACCGACTACTGGATCGGGTATCCGGTGATGTTCGAAACTCGCGAGACGGTGCTGGCGTACGTCATCTCGGGTGGCTTCAATCGCTACCTTCCCCCCGCCGACAACGTCCAGCGGACGGCCAATCCGGCCTGGGTCTTCACCCCGGGCACGGACGCCGAGACCGCGTTCCTCGACCAGCTCGCGGCCGTCGGCGGTCAAGCGCAGGTGGCCAACGTCGCCGCCTACCGGGTCTATACCAACGTCCAGCCGCTGGCCGCCCTCCGCCCAGCCGGTCTGATCTCAAATCCGGCCCCCTGAGGGGGTCGGACGTCAGCGGCCGCCGAGCAGCTTGCGGCAGCTGGGACACTGTCGCGGCTCGCCGGAAACGCCACGGACCGCGTGGAGTTCCTGCTCGCCGGCCGAGTACACGAAGCTGTCGCCGCAACACGAGCAGCACAGCTCGACATCAGAGTGACGGGTCGACGACATGCGCGCATTGTGCGAGTTCCAGGTTGCAGACGCGTTGACCCAGACTCGCGGAGTCGTTGAGCGGCGCGGGCGGTAGAGTCGATAGCGTGCGGCGCGCCCCCACCTGGTTGCTCAGCGCGGCTATCCTGGCGCTGCTGGCAGCCGCGTGCGGTGCGGTCGTCGAGGGTCAGCCAACCCCGCGCAGCATCACGTCGCCCCCGACTCCGCCGGCCGAGCAGCCCGTGGCCAGTCCCAGTTCCGAATCGTCAGCGAACGTCGAGGTTCAGGCGGCGGTGGACGCGGCGCTCAGCGATGCCGCTGGTCGCCTGAGCCTGGCCACCGGCGCCGGCGACATGCACGTGCAACAGGTCGAGGCGCGCACGTGGCCCGACGCGTCGCTGGGGTGCCCGAGTCAGGGCGTGATGTACTCGCAGATCGTCACGCCCGGCTACCTGGTCGTCATCAGCGCCGCCGGCAAGCAGCTCGAGTACCACGCGGACTCGCGGGGGCGGATCGTCTTTTGCCAGGAGCTGTGAGCTTCACGCCGTTCGGCTACCTGCGCAATCCGGGCCACGTCGCCACATCCTGGCGCGATGCCAGCGGCGGCAATCTGCGGACCGCCCCCGACCGGCTGGGTGTCGAATGGGTCTACCCGGTCGGCCACGACCCGACCAGTCGAGTTGGCCTCGGCCTGGAGACGGTTGTCGACGGCCGCCCCTGCCGTGCGCGAAGCCACTTCGACGCGATCGGACTCACCTCGCGCTACCACTCGTGCTTGATCTTTGGGTTCGACTGGCAGAGCGACGGCGTGCAGGTCGAAGCCCGCTTCTTCCTGGCGAACGCGCATGCGCTGTGCCTGCGCCTGAGTGTCGAAAATCAAGCCAGCGAACCGCGCGACGTGCGGATTGACGTCTACGCATGGGTCGACGACCACACCGTTGCCCTGCCCGGCGACGATTCGCGTGTGCTGACCGACAGCGCGGTCCAGCCCAGCGCTGGCATGGCTCCAACGAACGCTGCCGCACCCCAGCTTCCGGCCAACGCCGCCCCACCGGAGCATCCGACCACCGCCGGTCCGCCGCTCGTGCTGACTGAGAGACCGTCGGTGCATGTCTTTTTGGGGCCGGGGGGTGGCGGCGGCGTCAAGGGTAAGGTCGCCCCTGGCTCAGTGGTGCGCGCACGCTGCGTGCTCGCCCGCGGCGCCTCGACGGACGCCGCCGTTGCGACGGGCTCAATGGCCCTCGGCCACGCCGAGGCGAGCTTCGAGCAGCACCTCGCCGAAGACGCGCGCTTCTACGCAACCTGTCCAACGCTGATTGGCGACTGGCCTGCGCACTGGCGCGAAGGACTGTTCCATGACTTCGAGACCACGCGCCTGCTCGTGCAACCCGCCGGCGGTATCTTCCGCGACGTGTGGCCGAGCTGGATGGCCGCCTGGCCGCGGGTCGTCCTGGCCGAAGGCACCCTGGACATGCTGCGACTGGCCTACGCCGACCCGCACCTTGCCCAGCGATGCGTGCTCAGCATGTTTCGCGACGCCCAACAGCCCAACGTCCCGTGTGTGTTTCGGAATGGCGAATTCAACATGGTCGCTGCCGATGGGAGCCGCTGCGGGACGTCCCCGGCGTGGTGTCTGCCATTCCTGCACCTCGAGCTGCTGTACCTGCGCACCCTGGATCGCGACTGGCTGCGGCAGGTCTATCCCTACGCGTGCGCCTTCGTCGAGTGGTGGCTGCGCCACCGCGTCGACGACGACGGTTGGGTGGTCTACAAGTGCACCTGGGAATCGGGCGAAGACGGCAACCCGCGGCTCGACCCGACCGGCAGCGGCGACGCGGACATCTCGCGTCTGGTCCGTCCAGTCGAGCTGCAGGCGACGATAGCCCACGCCGCCAGCGTCCTGGCGTTCTTCGCCACGGAGCTCGGACTTGCCAGCGACGTCCCTCGCTGGCAAGGTGTCGAGTCCACGTATCGCGCCCGCACTCGCCAACTCTTCGACCCCGAGGCACCCCGCTACCGCGACCAGCTCCTGAGCGCCCCGGCGTGGGAGGATTCTCCCCCCCTCTCCTCGGGAGGAGAGGGGGGCCAGGGGGGTGGGGTGCGAAGCCTGCCACCAGGTGAGGTGCGAAGCCCGCCACGCGCGCTGTACTGGGGCATCGATCCGCACCGCTACTCGGTCCAGTCGCTGACGCCGCGGCTCATTGGCGAGCCCCTGGCCGAAGCGGAGATCCTGCGGTACTTCTGCCCACCCTGGACGCTGTGGCCGTCGTGGACCACCACCCTCGTCGAGTCGGCGGCCGCGGGCGGCCTCTTCGAGCCGATCGGCGCGCTCGCGATGGAAACCGTCGAGCGCGTCTACCAGGTGACGACGCGGCGTGACCTGGACAGCCTGTCGCGTCCGATGCCGGGGTGTGCCCCAGAGTTCTGGCCCACGGACTGGCGCGCCTACAACGGGAGCGACGCGTATGGCTGGGGGGCGACCACCGCCAATCTCCTGATTCGACACCTGTTCGGCTTCAAAGAGTCGCGCCTGACCGACGGGTGGTCGGTCGTGCTGACTCCTGCCTTGCCCCGGCCCTTGCTTCATCCGGGCCGGCGCTACGGGGTGCGCCACCTGAACTACCGCGGGCTGGTCTTCGACCTGACGTACACGGTCCTGGCAGGCGGCCTGCTCGAGGCCGAGCTCGATCTGGGTGACGAGCCCCGCGCGTGCTACGTGAGCCGCGGCGGTGACCCTGGCACGCACGTGTACGCCAGTTCGACTGCGTCGTCTCGGCATCGATTTTCGCTACAGCCATGCCGGGCGGTGACGCTGCGTCTCGAATAGCAACCTCACCCGTACAATTGTTTGAATGCGTGTGCGGTTCTGGGGAACCCGCGGTTCCGTGCCGACACCGGGCCCGACAACCGTGCGCTATGGCGGCAACACCGCCTGCGTTGGGGTCACCACGAACAAGGGCACATTTTTCATTCTGGATAGCGGCACCGGGATCCGCGAGCTCGGGCTGCACCTGGCCCGCGTGGGTGGCCAGGTCTCCGCTCACCTGATGCTCGGGCACACGCACTGGGATCACATCTCGGGCTTTCCGTTCTTCTCGGCGGCGTTCGTGCCGGGCAACCGCCTGGTGATCTATGGCGCCCGAGATCTCGATCGCCCGCTGCGCGACGTCCTGGCCGGGCAGATGCACTACACGTACTTCCCGGTCCCGCTCGGCGAGCTGCGCGCCGAAATCGAGTTCAGCGAGCTCGAGGAAGGCGAAATCAAGATCGACGACGCCGTCGTGCGCACGCACTATCTGAACCACACCGCGGTCTGCATGGGCTACCGGATCGAGGCCGACGGGGCCTCAGTTGCGTACGTCACCGATCACGAGCCCTACGGGCTGGTCGGCGGCGGCGGGAACCAGGAACCCGCCATCGGTCGCGGCTTGCGGGGCGGGCCAATTCAGGGCGGCGACAAGCGTCTGATCGACTTCGTCCGCGGCGTTGACCTGCTCATTCAGGACACGCAGTACACGCCCGAGGAGTACGCCGACCATCGCGGCTGGGGCCACGGCAGCACCGACTACGTGACCGATGTCGCCGTTGAAGCTGGCGCGCGTCGCGTTGCCCTGTTCCACCACGAGCCGACGCACTCCGACGACGAGATCGACCGCATGGTCGAGTACTCTCGCAACCGCGCCCGCGAAGTTGGCAGCAACGTCGAGCTCTTCGCCGCCGCCGAAGGCCACGAAATCTCCTTGTAGGTGCCTGCCGCTGGGTGACGTACCCGACCGAGCCCGCGCGCGGCCTGCGGCGAATATTGTGTCGCTGGAGCACTTCACCTATATTCCGCGCGCCATGCATGAGTTCGCGCTGAAGGAGTTTCGGGCCGACGAGTGGTGTTTCGATCCCTACGCGAAGCAATGCGAGCGCTGCGACATCGTCATTGGTCGCTATGCGGTGATGAAAGGCGATCGGGGTCTGCGCCAGGTGGTGTTCTGGCCGCACGCTGAATGGGACGGCGTCGACGGGAGCTGCCGCTGCCGCGCGCACACGCGGCTCGCCCAGCAGTGGCTGCGACTGTTCTAGAGCGCTCGGGCCGCGGCGTTCCAGTTCAGTTCGAGATTGCGGATGAGCTGCGGGCTGTAGTGGCAGTACGCCTGCTCGCGGCAGTACAGCGCCATGTACTGTCGAAACAGCTCGATTGATTCCTGGCCAATCCGCATCGCCTTGCGGTTGCCGGCCGCGCTGACCACGCCTGAGGACGTCAGCGCCGCGATGGTTCGACCCAGCGCAGCATCCATCTCCCCGTCGGGCACGACGGTGTCGCAGATGAGCTGACCCGCCGGACTGTCCGCGGTGAACTGACGTTCGAACAGGATCGCCTGACGGGCCGCGCGATCGCCCACGAAGCGCCACAACCGCATGTTGGAAACGCCCGGAATGATGCCTTCTTTGCGGGCCGGCAAGCTGAAGAAACTGCTCCGCTCGGCGAGCACGTGGTCCATCGCCAGTAACAGCTGGCAGCCGCCGCCGATCGCAAACGCCTCAACCGCGGCGATCCACGGCTTTTCGTCCGTGTTCTCGACCTCCTCGGGCCAGAACTCGGGGCCGCTCAGCCCGCGATACATCTTGTGCAGATAGCCCATGTCGCGGACGATGAAGAAGTCCACCAGCGAAATCTGGCCGTGGTACAGGTGCGTCAGGTTGATGCCGGCGTTGAAGATGCGTCGGCCAGCGTACTTGGGGTGATCGACGACCTTGCCGCGGATCACCCCGACCTCGATCGACGGGTCGAGCAGGATCAGGTCGACCCCAATCTCCAGCGCGCTGGTGGTCGCATCGTCCTCCGCGTTCAGGAACCGCGGGTTGCCGTGGTACAGGTAGCCGACCGACCCCTGGCGTTCGATCGTGATCGAGCCGACATCCAATCGACCCGCCTTTTGGAATTCCTCGACGCGCTCCGCCGATTCTGGCCGCGGCCGGAGCATGGCATGCACCAGGTGCGCACCGGCGAGCGGGTGGCTCAGCACCTGCGACAGGAACAGCCCCTGGTCGACCTCGTGCCCCTCTTTGTCCTTCTGCAGCCGGGTGCGCTCGGCCAGGACGTCGGCGCGCGTGGGCACCAGCCCCGGCACGCGCTCGGCAGCCAGATAGACGAGGTCTTCGACCCGCACAAACGTGCGTCGATCGCTGGTCAACTCCGCGTACAGCGGTGCCGCGTAGCTGCGCAGGAAGCGCAGCCGCACCTCCCGAAGATGTTTCGTGAGCGCCTCGGCGGCGGCCTGCTCGCTCGCGGTGCGCGCGGGACGTGACGGCAGGCGGCCGATAAGCGCCTGGCCGGCCTGGAAAAACCGGCTTGCGGCCGGCGCATCAGCGTTGAAGTCCGCTGACGTCCCCACGCGCGGTGGCGCAATCTGAGGCTCCAGCGCTGCAAGCTGCTGCAGGTCAGCGCGCGCCAGTCCGACTGCCTCGAGCGCACCCTGCTGCATCGCGATGGCCATGCAGGCACTGTAGCGCTATCGTTTGCCGCGTGTTGTGGAACCCGGCGGCTGAGACGCTACCCCGCGAGCGGCTCGAAGTGCTGCAAGTCGAACGTCTGCGACAGACCGTGGGCCGCCTGCTCGATTCGGTGCCGCCGGTGCGGGCGCGGTTGCACGAGGCCGGCATCCGGTCACCTGGGGACGTGGCGTCGCTACAGGACCTCGCCCGTCTGCCGTTCACGCGCAAGACCGACCTGCGCGGGCATTATCCGTTTGGTTTGTTCGCGGTGCCGCGCGAGCAGGTTGTCCGCATCCACGCGTCCAGTGGCACGCGGGGCAAGCCGACCGTCGTCGGCTACACGCGTGCCGATCTCGACGTGTGGTCCGAACTCATGGCGCGCACGCTGGCGATGGCCGGGGTGGAGCCGGGCATGGTTGTCCACAACGCCTACGGCTACGGTCTGTTCACCGGCGGGCTGGGTTTTCATATGGGCGCCGAACGCATGGGCTGCACGGTCATCCCGATGTCCGGCGGACAGAGCCAGCGCCAGGTCCTGATGCTCGAGGATCTGGGCGGCGAGGTCCTGTGCTGCACGCCGTCGTATGCGCTGAATCTGGCGCAGACGCTCTTCGAACAGGGAATCGGCCGGGATCGCCTGCAGCTCAAGGTCGGCGTGTTCGGCGCCGAGCCGTGGACTGAGCAGATGCGGCTGGAGCTCGAGCGACAGCTTGGACTGGCGGCCTTGAATGTGTACGGGTTGTCGGAGATCGTCGGGCCGGGGGTTTCGAGCGAGTGCCTCGAGGTACGCCAGGGGGCGCACATCCAGGAGGACCACTTCCTGGTCGAGGTGATCGATCCCGAGACCGATCGGCCGGTCGGGCCCGGGGAAGAGGGCGAGCTGGTGTTCACCACGCTGACCAAGGAAGCCCTGCCCATGCTGCGGTACCGGACGGGCGATATCTCGTCGGTCGATGCGACGCCGTGCGAGTGCGGGCGCACGATGGCGCGAATGGCGCGGGTGCGCGGCCGATTGGACGACATGCTCATCATCCGCGGCGTGAATCTGTACCCGTCCGAGGTCGAACGGGTCCTGCTCGGCCTCGGCGACGTCGGGCCCCACTATCAGCTCGTGGTCGAGCGCCCGGGCGCGATGGACGAGCTGCGGGTCCTCTGCGAGCCCGCCACCACCACGTCCGCCTCGACCGACCTCCAGCGCCGCGTCGAGCGCGCTCTGCACGAGGCCACCGGCCTGTCCATGCACGTCGAGCTGCTCCCCCCCGGCGGCGTCCCGCGCAGCGAAGGCAAAGCCGTCCGAGTAGTCGACGCCCGCGCGATGTAATCCGCCAGCGTGTACCAAGTACGCAATAACAACAAAACCGTAACTTGTTCTTGCTTACTTGGTTAGCGCTGGCCCGTAGACGTCCTGGAAGGCCCGCTCGACGGGCGGGGGCGGGGCGCGTCGGGCGAATTCGACGGCGTCGAGGACTTCGGCGTCGGCGCGGTCTTTGAGCGCCGCCTCGCTACGTTCGTCCAGCACGCCGTGGTGGCGCAGGTAGTGGCCAAACAGCGGGATCGGATCCTTCCGTCGTGCTGCCGCCATCTCGCGCGCCGGGCGCATTTCGCCAACCTGGCTGGTGTGCTGGCCCAGCCGCGTGACGCGCGCCTCGATCAGCGCCGGGCCCTTGCCGGCCCGCGCCGCGTCGACGGCTTCGCGCATGATCCGATACACCTGCAGCGGGTCAGACCCGTCGACGCTGATGCCCACCAGCGCGTACCCGACCGCGCGGTCGGCCACGCTGCGAACTCCAGATTGCATTGAGAACGGCACCGAGATCGCCATGCCGTTGTTCTCGCAAAACAGCACCACGGGCAGCTGGCGCACCGCCGCAAAGTTGAGCCCCTCGTGAAAGTCGGACTTCGACGACCCGCCGTCGCCGAAGTAGGCCACGCTGACCGTGTCCTCGCCGCGCAGCTTGGCGGCCAGCGCCGAGCCGACCGCGTGCGGAATCTGCGTGGCCACCGACCCCGACATGCTCATCAAGTTGAGCTCGCGCTTGGCCCAGTGCCCCGCCAGGTTCTTGCCGCCAGACGACGGCCCGTCGGCTCGCCCAAAATAGTCGAGGAAGAGTTCGCGCGTGGTCATGCCGCGCGCATACGCGGCTGGCGCGCTGCGATAGAACAGGTACGCGGGATCGGTGGGCCGCAGCGCCCACATGCTCGCAATCTGGGCGGCCTCGTGGCCATCCGCCGGAATCGAGACGTCGATCGCTCCCTGGAACGCCAGCTTGAGCGCCTGCTCGCTGACCCGCCGGCTGACCAGCATCGCGTAGTACATCGCCACCACGTCGGCGTCGGCGAGCCCGAACTGTCGGTGCACCGGCACGAATCGGCGCCGGCTCGAGGCAACCGGCCGCCCACGTCCGGTCGTGGCGGTGGCCATGGTTTATCGTAACGTAGCGATGTCCGAGGAAGCCGCAGCCGACCCGGAAAAAGGCCGACCGAACGCCAACGCCGAGGTGGCGCGCCTCTTCGCCGAGATGGGCGACATCCTCGAGATCAAGGGCGAGCCGCCGTTCCGCTTCAACGCCTATCGCGCCGCGGCGCGCAGCGTGGCCAACGCGACAGAACGCGTCGATGCGCTGTTCGAGCAGGGTCGCCTGCGCGAGTTGAGCGGCGTGGGCACGGCCCTCGAGGCCAAGATCATCGAGTATCTGTCGACTGGTCGCATGGCGGCGTACGAGCGCGAGCGACGGGAGTTTCCGGTTGCCCTCGCGACACTGCTCCAGATACCTGGACTCGGGCCCGGCCGCGCGCGCTCGCTGTACAAGGAGCTCGGCGTCTCGACAGTCAACGACCTGGAAGAGGCCGCCCGCAGTGGCCGACTCCAGGAGGTGCCTGGATTCGGCCCGAAGGCGGTCCAGAGCCTGCTGGTCAGCCTGGAACGGCTGAAGCAAGCGTCTACGCGTGGACTCCTCTCCGACGCCCGGGTGGCCGCCGAACAGGTGCGCGGCGCGCTTGGGCTGCCCGGCGACGCCGATCGGCTGGAAGTCGTCGGGAGCGTCCGCCGCATGCAGGACACCGTGGGCGGGCTGGATCTGCTCACCGTCGCCGACAGCTCCGAGGAGGCCGACGACCTGGTCGGCAAGATCGTCCACGGGCTGCCAAACCTGGTGCAGGTGCTCGAGCGCAGCACCGACGAGGTCATCGTCCAGCTGTACGGCGGACTCGACGTGCGGCTCACGCTCGTGCCGCGCGACGCCTGGGGCAGCGCGTTGCTCTGGTACACCGGCTCGCGCGCCCACGTCGCGCGTTTGGAGGCGCTTGCCCGCTCCCGCGGCTGGAGGTTAACGGCGCTGGGCCTCGAGGACGATGCAACTGGGAGGCTCCTGGAGCGCGAGCACGAGGGCGGCATCTACGAGCGCCTCGGGCTGCAATGGATCCCGCCCGAGCTGCGCGAGGACGACGGCGAGATCGAGGCGGCACAGGCTGGCAGCCTGCCGAAGCTGATCGAGATCGGCGACATCAAGGGCGACCTGCACACCCACACCAACTGGACCGACGGCACCCAGACCCTGGACGACATGGCCAAAGCGGCCAAAGCCAGGGGCTACGCCTATCTGGCCCTGACCGACCACACCCAGAATCTGGCGTTGACGCGTGGGCTGACGCCAGAACGTCTGGACGAGCAGCGCGCCCTGGTCAAACGTCTGAATCAGAAGCTGGCCCCGTTCGTCGTGCTGCACGGGACCGAGATGGACATCTTGATGGACGGCCAGCTGGACTTCCCGAACGACGTCCTCGAGTCGCTGGACTACGTCTCGGCTTCCGTCCACAGTGGCTTCCGACAGCCTCGAGACGTCATGACCGCGCGGATGCTGCGCGCGATCTCGAACCCGCTGGTCAATACCCTCAATCATCCGCACGGCCGCATCATTCGGCGGCGCGATGGGTATGAGGTGGACATGCAGGCGGTGATCGAGCAGGCGGCGGCGGGGGGCTGTGCGCTCGAGTTGAACGCAACCCCCGATCGGCTCGATCTGAATGGCACCTGGGCCAGGCGGGCTTTGAAGCTCGGCGCGCGGTTTACGGTTAGCAGCGACGCCCACTCGACCGACGAGCTCGACTTCATGCAGTACGGCATCGGCAGCGCCCGCCGCGCATGGCTGACGGCCGACGACGTCCTCAACACCCGCCCGCTCGAACAACTTCGCGCAATGCTGAAGTCCCGCCACTAACTCCCTGGGGGAAAATTTCTCCCCCCTCTCCTCGGGAGGAGAGGGGGGCCGAGGGGTGAGGTGCGAAAACGCCGCGCGTCGGTGAGGTGCGAAAACGCCACTGCGTTACGTAGACGCCGCTGGTCCAAGCCGGTTACAGTCGGCGACAAACGTGTGGACTCTCGGTGAAACGTTGCGCCAGGCGCGCCTGGACAAAGGGGTGTCGCTCGCCGACGCGGCACGCGAGACGCGGATCCGGCGTGGCTACCTGGAGGCGCTCGAAGCGGAAGACGTCGCGGCGCTGCCGCCGATGGTCTACACGCGCGGCTTCTTGCGCAGCTACGCCGAGTACCTGGGGCTGAGTCCGGAGGCGATGGTCGACTTGTACCAGCCCTCGGCGCGGCGCGAGCCGAGCCCGGCGCTGCGATCGGCCGTGCCGCACATGGCGATCCCGCGTCAGATTCCGCTCAGGCCGGTGATGTATGGCATCAGCAGCATCATCTTCATCGCCGTGCTCGGGTTTGCCTGGAACTGGTATCAGGACGTGCAGCACACCCTGAACGGCGACACCACGCTCGCCAAAGGGCGTTTGGGTACGCCGACGGCGACCGGCGCGCGGCTGCCCACGCAGTTTCCGATCGCGCTGGCGTCGCCGAGTCCGACGGCGTCGCCGACACCCGAGCCGCTGCCGTCGCCGACCCCGGTGGTGGACGGAATATTGGTAGAGTTTCGAACCAACGCGCGGGTGTACGTGGAGGCCGCTGTCGACGGTAAACAGGTTGTCGCCGAGACGTTGGCCGCCGGGACGCAGCGCGCGTTGCCGCTCGCCAGGGATTCAGTGGTCATGCGCGCCAGTATCGGGTCCGCGGTTGACGTAACTGTGAACGGCGCCCCCCAGCCGCCGCAGACCGCCACCGATCCGATGGAGCTCACTTGGACCCGCTAGTCGCGGCCGTAGCCGGCCAGCGCAAGAGTTTTCACATCGTCTCGCTCGGGTGCGCCAAGAACACGGTGGACTCGGAGGCCATGGAGCAGTTGCTGCTCGCGGCCGGCCACCGTCGCGCGACGGACGCCGGGTCGGCCGACCTGGTGATCGTCAACACGTGCGGCTTCATCGAGTCGGCCAAACAGGAGTCCATCGACACCTTGCTGGGGCTCAGCGCGGACAAACGCGATGGACAGAAGCTGATCGCCACCGGCTGCCTGGTCGAGCGCTATCCGCGGGAGCTGTCGGCCGAGCTGCCGACGGTGGATGCGTTCGTCGGCGCGCGCAACTGGTCCGTTTTGCCGAGCGTCGTTTCGCAGCTGGACGAGCTTCGGGCGCCCGGCAGCTCGCTCAGACTCGTCGAGCTCGCCCCTGACGGCCAGCTGGATCTCGAGATGCCGCCACGCCGCGTGCGCGGTCCGAGTGCCTACCAGAAGATCAGCGACGGCTGCGACCAGCGCTGCGCGTTTTGCGCCATTCCATTCATGAAGGGCAACCACCGCAGCAAGCCGATCGAGTTGATCCTGCGTGAGATTGGCGAGCTGGTCGAGCAGGGTGTGCGCGAGGTCGTGCTCGTGGGCCAGGACACGACGCGCTACGGCCACGACCTCGGCCAGCACGACGGCCTGGCCGCGCTGCTCGAACAGGTGACGGATCGGTTCCCGGAGTTGCCGTGGATCCGGGTGATGTATGCCTATCCGCGGCACGTCACCGAACGTTTTCTGGGCGTGCTGCGGGAGCGGCGGCAGGTCGTGCCGTATCTGGATATGCCGTTGCAGCACACCCATCCGTGGACTCTGGCGCGCATGCGGCGGCCGCATCGCGACATCGACGACCTGGTGGGCTGGATGCGTGACCGGGTGCCAGGCCTGGTGCTGCGAACGACGTTCATTGTCGGTTTTCCCGGCGAGACCGAGGCCGAGTTTTCACATCTGGTCGCCAGCGCGCAGCGGCTGAGGTTCGACCGGGTCGGCGTGTTCACGTACTCCGACGAAGACGGCACGGCGGCCTTTGGCATGCCGGAGCGTGTGCCGGAGGCCGAGAAACGGCGTCGGCGAGGCCGCCTGATGGCCGCGGCGCGGGACGTCACGCTGGCCTCCAATCGGCGGCTGCTCGGCCAGGAGCTCGAAGTGCTGATCGAAGGTCGACCCGAGGACGGCTCGGCCTGGTATGCCGGCCGGTCGTACCGCGACGCGCCCGAAGTCGATGGCCTGGTGCTGGTGAAGGCCGACGCGCTGCCGGTTGGCGAAATGGTGCGCGTCCGCATCGAGCGCGCGCTGGCCTACGACCTTCTGGCGCGCCCGGTGTGACGCTCCGCGTGACGCTGGGGTGCGTATGCTGGCGACGTGGATCAGGCTCAAGCTGACGTGCAGCACCTCCTGGCGGCGCTAGCGGAACGCCACATGACCGTCGCGGTCGCCGAAGGGGACACCGGCGGCCTGCTGCTCGAGTGGCTGACGGCGGTGCCGGGCAGCAGTGCGGTGGTGCTGGGTGGGGTGGTGGCCTACCACGACGCGCTCAAACGCCAGCTGTTGCGCCTCGACGCCGAGACGTTGCAAACATATGGCGCGGTGAGTGCCGAGGCCGTGGCGTCGATGGCCCGCGGGGTGCGGCGGTTGGTCGGCGCAGACCTGGGTCTGGCGACGACCGGCATCGCCGGACCCGGCGGCGCCACGCCGAGCAAGCCAGTCGGCCTGGCGTTCGTGGCGGCCGTGAGCGCCGACCGCGAGCTGGTCCGCGAGCATCGCTGGACGGGCGAGCGCCTGGGGAATCGACAGTCGAGCGCGCAGGCCGCGCTGCAGCTCACCCTGGAGCTCCTGGGCGACGGCTCGAAAAAAACCCCACCAAACCGAACGGATGTGCTAAATTGAGTCAAGAACGGGGCGGACCAATGCTCTCAAGGGAGAACGGCTATGGCTGAGGCCGATAAGGCGAAGGCGATCGAAAACGTCCTCGCGCAGATCGAAAAGCAGTTCGGCAAGGGCGCCATCATGAAGCTCGGCGAGGCCCAGCTGCGGATGGCGGTGGATACGATCCCGACGGGTTCGATCGCGCTGGACATCGCGCTCGGTGTGGGCGGCGTGCCGCGCGGCCGGGTGGTCGAGGTGTTTGGCCCAGAGGCTTCGGGCAAGACGACGCTGGTGCAACACGTCATCGCCGAGGCGCAGCGGATTGGCGGGGTGTGCGCGATCATCGACGCGGAGCACGCGCTGGATCCGGCGTACGCGCGGCGGGTTGGGGTGGATGTGGACAACCTGTTCATCTCACAGCCTGACTCGGCCGAGCAAGCGCTGGAGATTGCCGAGGCGCTGGTGCGCTCGGCGGCGTTCGACGTGGTGGCGATCGACTCGGTGGCGGCGCTGGTGCCGCGGGCCGAGCTCGAAGGCGAGATGGGCGACACGCACGTGGGCTTGCAAGCGCGGCTGATGTCGCAGGCGCTGCGCAAACTGACGGGGGCGATCAGTCGCAGCCACACGTCGCTCATTTTCACCAACCAGTTGCGCGAAAAGGTCGGCGTGATGTTCGGCAATCCCGAGGTGACCCCGGGCGGGCGAGCGCTGAAGTTTTATGCGTCGGTCCGGTTGGATGTGCGCCGCATCGACTCGATCAAGCAGGGCACCGACGTGGTCGGCAGTCGGGTGCGGGTGAAGGTGGTCAAAAACAAGGTGGCGCCGCCGTTCCGGGTGGCCGAGTTCGACATCATGTACAACGAGGGCATCTCCAAGGAGGGTGGCCTGCTGGACCTGGCGGTCGAGTTGGGGCTGGTCAAAAAGGCCGGCGCGTTCTTCTCGTATGGCGAGACGCGGCTGGGTCAGGGACGCGAAAACGCGCGCGAGTTTTTGAAGAAGAATGCCGAGATGGCGCAGGAGATCGAGCGCCTGATTCGCCAGCAGACGCTGGTCGACCAGGGCGCGCTGGAAGCGGCGCCGGGCGCCAACGGCGTGGTGGCGCTGCAGGAGGTGGATCTGGCGACCACGTTCTGAACGGACCATGCGGGCCCGAGCTCAACGCCAACCCGAACCGGCCCCGATCGACGTCGCGCTCCGGTTTCTGGCGCAGCGCCCGCGCAGCGAGCAGGAGGTGCGGCGCCGGCTGCAGCGCGCCGGGGTGGCCGAGGAGGCCGTCGAGGGCGTGGTGACGCAGTTGCGCCAGCACGGACTGGTGGACGACGCTGCGTTTGCCGAGTACTGGCTCCAGCAGCGCCAGACGTTCCGCCCGCGCGGGGCGCGGCTGGTGCGCGCGGAGCTCCGGCAGCACGGCATCGCGACCGACCTGGCCACCGCGGCCGCCGACGGCCTCGCCGGCTCGGCCGAAGCCGACGCCTACCGCGCCGTCCACAAGCGCGCCGCCCTTCTCGCGACCGCCGACGAACGCACCTTCAAACAGCGCCTCTCCCAGTTCCTCGCCCGCCGCGGCTTCGACTGGGAGGTCGTGTCGGCCGTAGTCGAGCGCCTCTACCAAGAGGTCAACTCGTCCCGGACCACGTGACGAATGTGCCCACCGCTTCGCTTCGCTCGCTCCCGATTGAGAGCACCGTGCCACGGAGAAGCTCAGTAGCCCGAAATTAAGCGGGGGGCCGCCGCGGGAAGGAGCGCGCAGCGAGCTTGCGAGCGGAGCAGCGACTGGCGGCGGAGGGCCGCAGGCTCCCCCGACCCGGACTCGTACAGAGCGCGCAACTTCGTGGGCTCCCCCGACCCGTATGAGTTCAGTCCGCGACTGCAAAAGGGCTTCCCGCCTTAGTACGTCATCAGATAGCGCTCGAGCTCCCACGGCGTGACCTGGATACGGTATTCGCTCCACTCGGCGCGCTTGGCTTCCATGAACCACTCGCACACGTGCGCGCCCAGCGCGGTCTGAATCACGTCGTCCTCGGCAAACTCGTTCAACGCTTCCTCGAGCGAGCCAGGCAACGTGCCGACGCCTTGCTTGCGAATCATCGTGTCGTCGAAGTGGTACAGGTTCTCCTCGACCGGCCGGGCCAGCTCGAGATTGCGCTGGATCCCGTCGAGCCCCGCCGCCAGCATCGCCGCAAACGCCAGGTACGGGTTGCAGCTCGGATCGGGACAGCGCAGCTCCAGGCGCGTCGCTTCGGGCCGGCCGCGGCTGGCCTGCGGAATCCGAATCAGGGCCGACCGATTGATCCGTGCCCAGCTGATATAGACCGGCGCCTCGAACCCGGGCACGAGGCGTTTATACGAATTCACCAGCGGCGCCAGAATCGCGATCATGCCCCGCGCGTGCGCCAGCAGCCCGGCCATGAAGCTGCGCGCCGTCGGCGACAGGTGATACTCGTCGCCCGCGTCGTAGAACAGGTTCGTCTTCCCGTCGCACGACCACAAGCTCTGGTGCGTGTGCATGCCGTTGCCGTTGATGCCGTGGAACGGCTTCGGCATGAACGTGGCGTACAACCCGTGCTGCTGGGCAATCGCCTTGAGCGTCGTCCGAAACGTGACCGCGTTGTCCGCGGTGCGCATCGCGTCGTCGTACTTGAAGTCGATCTCGTGCTGGCCGATGGCCACTTCGTGGTGGCTCGCTTCAACCACGATGCCGAGCTCTTCGAGCGCCTCAACCATCTTCTTGCGGACGTTCGACGCTTCGTCCGTGGTCAGGTCGAAATAGCCCGCCTGATCGTGCGGCAGCGGCTCAACGTTTGGAAACCCGTTGGCACCGGGCTCGAGCCCGGTGCGACGAACCATGAAAAATTCCAGCTCCGGCCCGGTCATGTACCGGAAACCCATGTCCGCGGCGAGCTTGATCTGCCGCCGCAGCACGCCCCGCGGATCGCCCGCGAACGGTTCGCCGTCGGGCGTGTAGACGTCGCAGATGACTTTGGCGGTGCTGTCGTTGGTGCCCCGCTCCCAGGGGATGATGCCGAAGGTTTCGAGGTCCGGGTCCAGGAACATGTCGCTTTCATGAATGCGCGCGAAACCCTCGACGCTGGAGCCGTCGAACCACAAGCCGTGTTCGACGGCGTCGCCGAACTTGTGGAACGGGATATGGACGTTCTTGACGATGCCCATGATGTCGGTGAACTGCAGGCTGACGAACCGTACGTTGGCCGTCTCGGCCTGCTCGAACACGCGCTGCTTCATCGCAGCCTTGTCCGTATCTGGCATGACTATCAATTCCTCTATCCGGGTGTGCTGCCGCCCAGGGCGGCGCGGATCTTTAACGCGAGTTGGAGATTCAGGCGCGTTTCGGGGTGCTCGAGGTTGCTCCCGCCGAGCAGTTCCTGGATGCGCTCCAGGCGATAGATCAGGGTATTGCGATGGACGTTCAGATCGCGCGCCGCGCGCATGTGGTTGCCGCCGGCCCGCAGGAAGGCGTCGAGCGTGCGCACGAACTCGGATCGGCGCGCCGCGTCCGAAGTCTCCAGCGGGCCCAGGACGTCCCGCTGGAATGCGCGCAGTTCGGGGTTGTCGGCGAGATGGAAAATCAGTCGTAAGGCGCCGAGCCTGGCGAAATGTAGCGACGCGGGTGAGTCAGCGGCCATATTCGCGGCGATGTCGGCGGCCCGCGTCGCCTCGCGCATGGCCGCGTAGGCGGTGGTCTCGCGTCCTGGCGTTCGGCCGACGCCCGCGACCACCGCCAGCGACTCTGGCTGCAGCGATTCTTCGAGCGACCGCCGCAGGCGCTCCACCCAGGCGACGGCGGCGTCGGCGTCGGTCGGCTCGACGTCCGGCGGACACGGCATCAGCACCTGGACACTGCCGTCGCGCTCGCGCAGCAACGTCGTGACGTCGGCCAGAACCAGGCGCCGGCGCGTGGCGTCGACGAAGCGCTGTCGGCTGCGAATGCCGGTGCCGTTGGCTGCGTCGGCGTCGCGCGGCCGGAGGACGAAGACCAGGTGTGGTCGCGACAGGTCGTACCCCAGGCGGCGCGCGCGTTCGAGCAGGGCGTCCTCGGGTGGCGCGGGATTGTCCAGGAGGTCGGTCAGGAAATCACCCTGCACGCGCAGGCGAGCCTCCACGACCGCCGATTGTTTGGCCAGTTCGATCGCCAGTACCGAGGCCGCGCGGTCGGCGACCTGGTGATCGAAGTCCGCGAAGTCGTCGGCCGGTCCGAGCAGCGCCAGGTAGCCCTCGATGGCGCCGCGCAAAGTCAACGGTCGGAGCGCCACCGCGGTGGGCTCGCCAACGCCGACCGAGCGGACGACGATCAGGCGCTCGGACACATTGCCCAACAGTCCCTCCCAGTGACGGCGCCGCACGTCCGCGAGCGCCTCGGCGGCACGCTCGCCACCGCCGGTCTGGACCGTCGGCTGGAAGTGTTCGTCGAGCAGGTAGACGGCCTTGGCGGTCACCTCGGCGACGATGCTCGAGATCAACTCCAGGCCACGCTCCTCGACGACCAGTGTTGACAGCAGCCGCTCGTAGACTTCCTGGACGCGCTGGCCAATCGCCCGGTCGCGGTCCACGAGCACGCCGACGATGGCCTTTTCGATCTCGCCCAGCGCCGCATCGGCGGGGACGTGCAGGATGGGGGTGTTGGCCTCGTCGGCCTCCGCGCGCACCTCCGCGCCGAGCGTCTCGGTCGTCACGAACGCGACCACGCCGGCCTGGCCCATATCGCGGATCATGCGCGCCACCGACCGCGGATCGCCCACCAGGTGGAGTGCCGCGGCCGAGAGGATCCAGATCTCGCCGTGCTCGATCCGACCGAGGCTGGCTGGGCGCGCGCGCAGCAGGCGGGCCCACGTCGCCGCGTTGCTCAGTCCGGCCGCGCCGGCGACTACCTCGGTCGCAGACGGCAGTGCAAGTCGCAGAACTTCGGACACTGTGACTAAAGGCATTGTGTATTCGGTGCTCGAAACGGCGATCTTTCGTGCACATCATACAAGCTGGCCACAACGCCGCGCTGGCGCGTCTAATGGTGGCCATGATTGCGGACGTGCCGCACGACCACCCCCTGCTCGTGCAGTTCCGAGAGGATCCATATCCCCTCTACCGTTACCTGCTCGCCGCCGCGCCGGTGCAGTGGAACGACGTGCTCGGCGCGTGGACCCTGGCGCGGTTCGAAGATGTGGTCACGTCGCTGACGGACGCGCGGTTCTCGGCGGATCGGACCGAGCGTGACCAGCCGGACGCGCTCGAAGGGTACGAGCTGGCCAAGTCGATGCTCGTGTCCGACCCGCCGGATCACACGCGCATGCGCGCCCTGGTGCAGAAGGCCTTCACGCCGCGCATGATCGAACAGCTTCGGCCGCGCATCATCGCGATCGTCCGCGAGTTGTTGGATCGGATCGCCTCACGCGGCGGCGAATTCGACCTGATCGCCGATCTGGCCTATCCGCTGCCGGTGGTGGTGATTGCCGAGTTGCTCGGCGTGCCGCCAGAGGACCGCCAGATCTTCGAAGAATGGTCCGCGCTGCTGGCCGCGAGCCTCGATCCGCTGGTGTCGGCGGATTTGATGTGGCGCGTGACCCAGGCTCGCGACGGGCTGCATACCTATTTGCGCGGCATCATCGCCGAACGGCGTCGCGAACCGCGCGCCGACCTCATCAGCGCACTGGTCGCCGTTGAGGAACGCGGCGATGTCCTCAGCGAGCCTGAGCTGGTGGTGATGTGCACGCTGCTGCTGATTGCTGGTCACGAGACGACGGTCAATCTGATCGGTAACGGCGTCCTGGCCCTGCTCAAGCATCCGGATCAGCTTGGGCTGCTTCGGGGCTCGCCACAGTTGATTGGAACCGCGGTGGAAGAGTTGCTGCGGTTCGATTCGCCCGTCCAGATGACCGGTCGCGTCGTGATGGCACCGCTCGAGCTCGGGGGCAAAGAGATTCCCGCGGGCAATTTCGTGCTGCCGCTCTTGGGCGCCGCGAATCGCGACCCGGCGCAGTTTCCCGAGCCCGAAAAGCTCGATCTGGCCCGGTCGCCAAACGCGCACGTCGCGTTCGGCCGGGGGATCCACTTCTGCCTCGGTGCGCCGCTGGCGCGCGCGG
Organism: Chloroflexota bacterium; assembly: GCA_035309865.1. Lineage (GTDB taxonomy): Bacteria > Chloroflexota > UBA6077 > UBA6077 > CF-72 > CF-72. The sequence goes on along the minus strand of DATGER010000164.1, from coordinate 3,434 downwards.
AAGGGCAGATCGCGATCGGCGCCCTGGTCCAACGGTTCCGCACGCTGCAGCTCGCCGGCGAGCCCGTACGCCGCGACCAGATCACGCTGCGCGGCCTCAAGTCCCTTCCGCTCTCGTTCTGAGCAACGTACACTCAGACCAATTCCTTTAAGTGCGGCCCGGCGAGACCGCGAAGGAGTGTGCATGCCCGAACTGGGTCAGAAGAAACTGCTCGGCGCCGACGACATTCGGCGCGCCGTCGCTCGGCTGGCGCACGAGGTCGTCGAGCGCAACCAGGGGGTCGAATCGGTCGTTCTGGTCGGCCTGCGAACCCGCGGGCTGCCGCTCGCCAGACGTCTCCAGCAGCGGATTCTCGAGTTTGAAGGCGTCGAAGTCCCCCTCGGCGAACTGGACATCACGCTGTACCGCGACGACGTGCACCAGCGCGCCCCGCGGCCGCTCAGCCCGACGTCGATCCCGGTCGACATCTCCGACAAAACCGTGGTCCTGGTCGACGACGTCCTCTACACCGGCCGCACCATCCGCGCCGCGCTCGACGCGTTGATCGATCTTGGTCGGCCCCGGTCGATTCAGTTCGTGTGCCTGATCGATCGCGGGCATCGGGAGCTGCCCATTCGGCCCGACTACGTCGGCAAGAACGTGCCCACCAGTCGACACGAGAAGGTCGCAGTCCGGCTGGAAGAGATCGACGGGATCGACGAAGTGGCGCTGATCGCACCCGTGGAGGCAACCCTGTGACGCTTGAAGTGCTCAGCCGGCCAAGCCTGGCCCAGGCCCGACAACTGCAGCCCGCGCGGCGCCAGCGGCGACACGTGCTCGACCTGGACGACTTCAGCGTCGCCGAGATCGAGGCCGTGCTCGAAACCGCCGGCGCCATGCAGGATGTGCTGCAGCGGCCGATTAAGAAGGTGCCCACGCTGCGCGGCAAGACGCTGATCACCGTGTTCTACGAAGCCAGCACGCGTACCCGAGTGGGCTTCGAGGTGGCCGCCAAAGCGCTCGGCGCCGACACCGTGAGCGTCGCCGCGTCGACCAGCTCGGTCACCAAGGGCGAGTCGCTGATCGACACCATTCGGACGTTGCAGGCGCTGGGCGCGGACTTCGTGGTCATGCGCCACCACCAGGCCGGCGCGCCGTACGTCGTGGCCGAGGAAGTCGGACCGGTTACCTCGGTCATCAACGCGGGTGACGGCTGGCACGCCCATCCCTCGCAAGCGCTGCTCGACCTGTTTACGATACGCGAACGCCTGGGACGCATCTCGGGTTTGCGCGTGGCGATCATCGGCGACGTGTTGCACAGCCGCGTCGCCCGGTCGAACCTGTGGGGCCTGACGTTGATGGGCGCCAACGTGGTGCTGTGCGGACCGCCACCGTTTCTGCCCGCCGCCGGCTTTTGCGACGGGCTGCCGTGGAACCTGGAGCGGACCTATCGGCTCGACGAGGCGCTCGACGGCGCGGACGTCATCATGCTGCTGCGCATGCAGCTCGAACGCCAGACCGGCGGCATGTTCCCGAGCCTGCGCGAGTACGTCCGGACGTACGGCCTGACCGAGGAGCGACTGGCGCGGGCCAAACCGGGGGCGGTGGTCATGCACCCGGGCCCGATGAATGAAGGGGTCGAAATTGACCCCAGGGTCGCCCGCGGACCCCAGTCGGCAATCGAAGACCAGGTCAGAAACGGCGTCGCGGTGCGCATGGCCATGCTGTACCTGCTCAGCGGATTGCCGGCATGATCCGCCTCGCCGGGGGCCGAATTCTCGATCCGGCGTCGGGTCGGGACGAGATTGGCGACGTGCTCATCGACGACGGCCGCCTGGTCGAACGCCTGGCGCCCAATGGCGAAGCCGTCATCGACGTCTCGGGCTTCGTCGTCGCGCCGGGCTTCGTCGACTTGCACTGCCACCTGCGCGAGCCAGGTTTCGAGGACGCCGAGACCATCGCCACCGGCACCCGGGCGGCGGCCGCGGGCGGATTCACCACGGTCTGTGCCCTCGCCGACACCCGGCCGAGCACCGACACCGGGTCCGACGTCGAAGCGCTGCTCACCCAGGCGCTCCGCGATGCCGTCGTGCGCGTCCTGCCCCTGGGCACGACGACCAAACAGCGCGCTGGCCAGGAGTTGTCCGAGATGGCGGACATGGCCGCCGCCGGCGCCGTCGCCTTTTCGGACGACGGCCGCGCCATTCGCTCGGCGAGCCTGATGCGCCACGCGCTCGAATACTCGCTGCTCGTCGAACGGCCCATCTCGAGCCACGCCCAGGACGCTGACCTGGCCGAAGGCGGGGTCATGCACGAGGGTCCGCTGGCGACCGTCCTCGGGCTCAAAGGCATCCCGCGGGAGGCCGAGGAGATCGCCGTCGCGCGCGACCTGGCCCTGGCCCGCCTGACGGGTGGTCGGCTGCACCTCGCGCATCTGAGCACCGCCGGGGCCGTCGACCAGGTGCGCCGCGCGAAGGCCGCCGGCGTGCGCGTCACCGCCGAGGTGGCGCCACACCATCTGGTGCTGTCTGAGGTCGCCATCACCGATCGGCCGTACGACACGAATGCGCGCACGGATCCACCGCTGCGTTCGATCGACGACGCCCGCGCGCTGCTCGAAGGCGTCCGCGACGGCACGATCGACTGCATCGCCTCGGACCACTCGCCGCGGCGCTGGGTCGACAAGGCGTGCGAATTCGACCAGGCGCTGCCAGGGATCTCGGGACTGGAGACGACCTTTGGTCTGCTCATGCGCCTGGTTCACAGTCGGACCCTGAGCCTCGCCGAGTTGATCGGTGCGCTCACGCACCGGCCCGCCGATGCCTGGAATTTGCCGTATGGCACGCTGGCGCCCGGTGCGCCGGCCGACGTGGTGGTGCTCGACCCCGACCAGGCCTGGGTGGTGGACCCAGAACGTTTTCTGTCCAAGGGCAAGAACACGCCGTTGGGCGGTCAGGCGCTGCGCGGAACGGTGCTGTTGACCGTCGCCCAGGGCCGCATCGCGTACCGAAATGGGCTATGAGCGAAGCAGCCCTCGCACTCGAGGACGGGTCTGTCTACATCGGCGAATCGTTTGGCGCCGCAACCGACATTGCTGCCGAGGTCGTGTTCAACACGGGCATGACCGGCTACCAGGAGGTCGTGACCGATCCGTCCTACCGCGGCCAGATGGTGGTCATGACCCACCCCCAGATCGGCAACTACGGCGTCGCCCGTTCGGGCGACGAGTCGGTCCGCCCGTGGGTCTCGGGGCTGATCGTGCGCGAGCTCGCGGCACAGCCGCACCACTGGGAGTCCGTTACCCGTCTGGAGGATTTCCTCACGGACTGGGACGTGCCGGGTCTGCAGGGCATCGACACCCGGGCACTCGTTCGCCGACTGCGCGACTCCGGGACCCAGCGCGGCGTCATCCAGCACAGCCGCCCAGGCGGGTTCACCCCGACGGACCTCGACGG
>DATGER010000163.1:0-8609 GCA_035309865.1 Chloroflexota bacterium | reverse complement strand
CGGACGGTCGCTGCGCGGAAGGCCCGCGCGTTGAGTGGTTTGATGACGAGGCCCGCCCCACGCACGACCCCGCCCGCGGTGCCGAACGGCCGGCCCGTACGACCCCGCCCCAACTTTTTTAAAACCGTCTCTTGTTGTTGAGCCTGCCCGCGCGTTGAGTGGCTTGATGGCGAGGCCCGCCCCACGGACGACCCCGCCCCAACTTTTTCCAAAACCGTCTCTTGTTGTTACGCATGCCCGCGTTGTGCTCAGTACGCGTTTCTATCTCTGATAACGGCTGCCAGGGTCTTGAGCAGGATCTTGACGTCGAACGCCAGGGACCACGTTTCGACATAGAACAGGTCGTACTCGGTGCGCTCGACAATGCTGGTCATTCCCCGCAGGCCGTTGACCTGGGCCCAGCCGGTCATGCCGGCTTTTTCCATGTGCCGCTCGCGGTAGCGCGGGACCAGGTTGGCGTACTGCGCGACGAACTCGGGCCGCTCGGGGCGCGGCCCGACCAGGCTCATCTCACCGACCAGGACATTGACTAGCTGCGGGAACTCGTCCAGGCTGAAGCGCCGAATCAGGGCGCCGAGCCGCGTCCGCCGCGGGTCATTCGGCACCGTCCACACCGGCCCCGACTCCGCCTCGGCATCGGGCCGCATCGAGCGGAACTTCAGCATGAAGAACGGCCGCCCGTCGAGGCCGACCCGCTCCTGAACGTGCAGGACCGGGCCGTGCGGCGACGTCAATTTGACGAGCAGCGCCATGAACAATAGCCACGGCGACAGCAGCACCAGCATCGACCAACTCACTGCCACATCTAGCGCGCGTTTTAAGAACCGCATCCAGCCACGCAGCGCGACGTCTCGGACGCGCATGAGCGGCAGCCCGGTGAGCTCGCTGGTTTCGACCTCCCGCGCCATCAAGTCGAAGATGTCCGGGAAGATCTTGATGTCGACGCGCTGGCGGGTACAGCCGGTGACGATGTCCACCAGCTGGTGGTGGCTGATGCCGGCCCAGGCGATGATGACCTCGCCGACGGCGTGCTCGCGGACGATATCGGGGATGTCGGCCAATCCCCCGAGCACGGGCTGCACCATCGGGTTCGACGAGCCGTTGCCAATGAACCCGGCGACCCGATAGCCGAGCTCGGGCGCGGATTGAATCTTGGCCTCGACGACCTGCGCCTGCTCACCGTCGCCGACGATCAGCACCCGCTCGAGATCACGGCCACGGCGATGCGCTTCGCGTAACAGCGCGTCCAGGATCACGCGCGTGAGCCAGACGAGGGCGATGGACAGCAACGCCCAGTAGACGAGCATCAGCCGTGGCGGCTCGAGGGCGCGATACGCGAAAAAGGCCACGCTCAGCGCCGCCAGCCAGCCCAGACCTACCGCGGCCGCCACCTGATACAGCAAGTCAACCCGTCCGAAGCCGCGGCGCGGAATGTACAGCCGGCGCACCGCAAAGACCAGCACGATGACCAGCACGCACAGCAGGGCCAGATCGTCGTACGTGGTCGGGGGATCGCTGGGCTGGCCGGGCCGTTCGTCGCCAACCAGCCGCATGCGATACGCGAGCACGAACGCGAGGCGCAGCATGACCAGGTCCGAGAGGATCAGCGCGAGCACGTACAGGCCGCGTAGACCGCTCAGCCCGCGCATAAACCCCGTCACTAGAGGCCTACGCGGCGCTGCGACGGGGTCGTGAGCAGCGTGCGGCACATGGCCACCGCCAGCGCACCATAGATGGCCGTCCGCACGACGCCGGTCACGAACGGGTGGTACCGGTCGACATAATGCTTGCGATAGAACAGGTCCATCGCGTGGAAGAAGTAATAGGTGGTGCGCAATGCGCGCTTGCGGCTCGCCGCCCCGTGCTGATGCTGGACGACGGTGGCGGGCTCATAGCGGACGGTCCAGCCGGCCTCACGGGTTCGCAAACACCAATCCAGATCCTCACCATACATGAAGAAGCGCTCGTCCAATGGGCCGAGGCGCTCGAACACCGCGCGTCGAATGAGCATGCACGCGCCGCAGACCGAATCGACTTCGAGGGCCACGCCCGGGTCGACGAAGGTCAGGTTGTAACGGCCGAAGCGTGGGCTACGCGGAAACAGCTGGCTCAGGCCCGAGAACCGATAGAAGGCAGTGCTCGGCGTCGGAAAGGAACGCCGGCAAGCCAGGTGCATGCTGCCATCCGGCCGCAGCAGTCGCGGCCCGACGATGCCGGCTTCCGGGTGCGCCGCCAGGGCAGCCAACAGGCGCGCGATGCCACCCGCCGGCATCAGCGTGTCGGGGTTGAGTAGCAGGATCGTCGTCCCGCGGCTGTGCGCCAGGCCCTGGTTGTTCCCATTGGCGAAGCCACCGTTGTGCGCCGAGCGGATGAGCGCAACCCACGGGAACTCGTCGTTGACCATGTCGGCGGAGCCATCGCTGGACGCGTTGTCTACGACGATGACCTCGGCCTGGATGGGTCCGCCCGAGAGTGACGTTGAGCCCTCCTCGAGCAGCGACCCGAGGCACGCCCGCAAGTGCTCGCGGGTGTTGTAGTTCAGGATCAGGATCGAGAGGTCCACGCTCGCTGCGCTCGTCGCCATCGCCATAGAACTCCAACAGGGTAGCCGAGCATCTTCGCGATGTCCCCGACCGCGCGGATCACGGGCACCAATCCGAGCGCACAGGCCGCTTCCATCGGGGACAGTTCGGCCAACTGCGGCCAGAGTCGCGCGTACGGCCGGCGGGTGTAGGCCGCGATGCCCGGAAGAAGGAAGAGCGGGCCCCAGCCGCGCCGCCGGAGCAGGCCGAGAGCCACCGCGTACGTCGCATATCGAATGACGTGGCGGTCGAAAAACAGCCCGGCTTTGCCGTCGCCGCGCGCGTACCGGTAGTACTGGCGAAAAAAGGCCGCGAACGAGCCGCGTGGCCGGAACCAGGCGACGGCCCGCGGTGCAAACGCAAAGCGTTGGCCCGCCCGCTTGAGGTCGAGGTCGAAGACGAGGTCTTCACAGTAGTCGAGCCACGCCGGGTAGCCGCCAACCGCGGCCCAGGCCGAGCGACGGAAGAGCACCGACCGGCTCGACGGCAGGAAGCTCGCCCCGTCGATATCCTGGCGCGCCGGTAGGACTGTTGCCCCCATGGCTCGTTCGAACGTGGTGAGAGGATCGGCGCGGAAGAACCCACCGACAACATCGACGTCTTCCGTCAGCTCTGACAGCAGCTGCTCGAGCCAATCCGGTTCCAGCCGCACGCCCGCGTCGGTGACCGCGATCAGGTCGCCCGTGGCGGTTTCGACAGCCAGATTGCGTCCTTCGGCGATCGACGCGCCGGGCGCGCGAAGACAGCGGAGCGGCAGCCGCGTCGTCCACGTCTGGAGCATCTCCCAGGTCCCGTCAGTCGAGCCGCCGTCGACGATGACGACTTCGTCGGGAGCTCGCGTTTGCTGTCCCATCGACTCCAGCAGGCCGTCGACCGTGCCGGCCTCGTCGAGCACGGTGACGATCAGGGCGACGCGTTGTCGGGGGTCACCGCCAGCCATGGGAACAGGCCGGCCTCCTTGGCGAGATCGCCAGCATTCGCGACACTCACGGTCCCTTTGGCCGCCCACGGGACCGTCTCTTTCCAGTACTGCAGGGTGGCGCGCTGCGCGCGCACGACGACGCTGTTGGCATAGTCCTGCGTGCTGACCGGTAGGCCGTAGTGGTCCAACCACTGCGCATCGCCCAGAAAGCTCTGCTTCAGCGGCGGTGGCACTTTGTCGAGCAGCGCCAGGTGCCGCGCCACCACTTGCGCCCAGGTCAGGCCAGCATCCGGCGCCGTGTCCAACGGCGGCGGGGTCTGGCGATAGACCGTGAGCCAATCGTCCCGCCCCCGATCGTGCAGCACGTCAAAGGTGTTGAGGAACGCGAACGCATGCTGTTCTGGACGCCACTGCAGGACCGTTTTCTGGAAACCCTGCACCGTGAACCCGTCAAGCTCGAACCGGCGCGTGACGGGGTAGCCCAGCACGTCGACGCCGCCGAGTGCCTGAAATTGGCTCCAGAACGGGACGCTCTCGGCGTCGGTCACGGCGAAACCCGATCGGGAATCCGTGCGCCCGTTGGTCTGGGTGTAGAAGTGGCCGCCAGCAATGTCGTAGTCCGCGCCGAGCGCCGGCCGCTTGCTGGTTTTGAGGACATAGCTGCCCGCTTGCAGGGTGACCTGTAGTGCATTCTGAGTTCGGCTGCCGACGGACTCGACTTGCTCCTTGCCGTCGGGCGCGACCCGCGCCAGAGACACGGCCCCGGACGGATTTGCGCCCAGGACAGGGCCCAGATCAAGCGTCGCTTGCAGCGCTGCGCTAGCCCACAGACGCGCAACCCCCGGCTCGCTCCACGTGACCAGCAGCTGGGCCGGACCGTCGGCGTCCATACTCGCCACACTGCCGTCGACGTGTTTGCCGCCCAACCACACCGCGTCCGAGGCGCGGTACACGTAGCGCAGCCCCGTATCCGGATCGTCGGTCAGCTGAAAGTCGCCGGGCGCGCTGCCGGTGACGCTCAGGTAGGCGTGCAACGCCGACAGGGCGCCGGTGATGGGCTTCGGGCTGCCGTCGAGGTGGAATGCGCCGAGCGTGCGCTCGCGCTGGTTGAAGCCGTCCGGCATATCGTTGAGCATCCACTTCGCGCCGCCCGCGGCATGCTGGGACAGCAAGCCAAGCATGATGGCGGTTTCGTCGAGCGCGGCTCGAGCCGGGTCGAGTGTCTCGGTGGCGTACCCGAATTCGCTCAGCACATACGGTTTGTCAGGGTGGTTACGCTCGAGCGCCGCGACCAGAGCGAGGGCGCTCCGAATCGAGGCGGCGCTCGTCGTCGGGTAGCGGTGCAGGCTCTGGTAGTCGAGCACGTCGTTGGCCGGCAGTTTCGCGAGGACCACGTCAACATGATCCAGGGTGATCGGACGCGTCGGATCGCCAGCCCGGATCGCGTCGACCTGCGGCGCTAACCACGCGCTCAGCGTGTCATTCAACGTCTTGACCAGCGGCGCCCACTTCTGGCCCGCCGGGTCGTCGAGATAGTCGAGCGTGGTGGTCTGAAAATTGTGCTCGCGCACCCACGTCGCCGCCTCCGCCAGCATCTCGCGGTACAGGCGCAGGTTGTTTATATAGACCCACGCTTCATCATCCGTGAGGTAGGACGGTATCGTCTTCGTACCCTCGTCTGTCGCTCTAAACGGAGCCACCTGATCGCGCGAGAGGCGTTCGCCAAAGGCGTCAATAAGCGATTTCGTTTGCAGCGGGGGTGGGGTAACGTACTTCGTGAGCGATAGATCACCGAAGCGCGGCTCATTCTTGAGGTCGAACGCCAGGATGCCGGGCCGGCCGCGGTAGTGCTGGGCGATCTTCCCCGCGGTCCCGGCGACGCGCGCCAGCTCGCGCTCGCCGTAATCGTGCAGCGAGACGATCAACTGCAGACCACGCTTTTCAGCCAGCCCCACCACCTGGTCGAGTTTGTCGAACTTACCCGCGGCGATGTCGACGGCCAGTGGCGCCTGGACGAACAGACGCAGCGTCGTGATACCGGCCGAGGCCGCCCGTGCAAAGTCGGCGTCGATGGCGTTGGCGTCGAATTTGTCGTTGTCCCACATCTGCCAGGCGCGGTCCGCGGGGCCTTCGTAGTTCATGCCGACGACGAAGAAGGGCGCCCCGCTCGGCGCCAGCAGCCGTTCGCCGTCGCCGGACGTCGCCGCGTCGGCCGGCTGCGCGGCGCCACTGACCAGCAGCGCGAGTGTGAACAATGCCCGCCGCAGCACAGCGTCATTAACGCGACGGCTCGAAGCGAGTTACCGCCAGCCAGTCAACGCTGCGTCACGCAGCGCGTAGTAGACGGGCTGCAACGTGAAATCCGGATCGGCGAGCCGGAACCAGAACCAGTCCTGGTTGCGATTAGTCTCGTCTGGACGCTTCCAGTACCAGATGCACACGACCTGCATCCACGGCCACTGTTCGCGCACTCGCTCGATGGCGCGCACCGTGTAGCGCGCTTGCAGACTTGGCGTGACCCGACCGTAGCTCTGGATGGGCAGGTCGGGCGGGTTGACGTTCCAGCCCATCTCGGTCGCCCAGACTGGCGTGGCGCCGTCGCCATTGCGTTCCATGACCTGCCGGACCAGGAGTGGACGCGAAAAAGTCACGTCCACGGGATCGACGCGCGGATCATCCGGTCCGCCACGCAGACCGTAGGCCTGCACGGCGAGCGCGTCGAAGGTGCCGCGCACGCCCGCGTCATAGAGTTGTTGCAGGTAGACCAGTTCGTTCAATGCGTCGGCATTTTCGGTAAGCGTCGGCGCCAGGGCGGCCATTAAGACCCGCGCTGACGGATCGGCGGCCCGGATTCGCTCGCTCGCACCACGGAGCAGGCGCGCGTACGCCGCCGCGTCGGGTGGGTGGCGGCCCCACTCGCTGTTGAGATTCGGCTCGTTCCAGACCTGGTACGCCGCTACCTTGCCGCGATATCTGGTCGCGACCTCGCTCACAAAGTCCCAGTAGTCGGCTTCGTTCAGCGGGGGCCCGAGACCGTCGGGCGCGTCCGTCGGCAACGCCCAGCGCGGGCTCGTACTGAGACGCAAGATGAGATTGAAGCCCAGTCCGTTGGCGCGGTCGACGATGTCGTCGAATTTGGCCCAGGTCGAGCCGCCGAAGTTCGGGTCGGTGGTCTGGCCCCTGGCGACCGGCTCGATCTGTTCCCACGGCAGCTCCTGGCGAATCCAGCTCACGCCCGCGTCGCGCAGGAGCTCGAGGCTGCGCTGGCGTTTGGCCGGCTCGACTTCCTGCTCCAGGAATACGTTCACTCCAACGCCGCCTCCGAGGCCGTCGGCGGCCCGTCCAGTGACTGCCGCGGGCGCTGTGCCCGGCACTGGCACACCAGGCTGCATCGCGGTTTGGGCCGCCGACGGCCTCGGAGACGGCGCCACCGGTGCCGCCGCGGGGCTGGTCGCGGTCGCGACGACGAGCCGATGGCGCAGATCGATCGTGAGGGTGTCCAGCGGCCCTGAGCTCAGCGCACTCCCGAGCAGCAGCAACACGACAGAGGCCGAACTGGCTAGCAGCCAGCCACCGCGCGGGGCGGTCATGGGCGTGCTTGGCGAACGTGCCGCATCAACGCCGCTGCGCGGCCCGGACACTCACGTCACTCCTCGAGCCCCGCGTACGCGGCGCGGGCCTGGTCGCGCAGCGCGGACCAGTCGTAGCGCCGCTCGACGAGGGCTCGGCCGTTGCGCGCCAGGCGGGCCCGCAACGCCGGATCGCCAATCAGTCGTTGCAGCGCGCGCACCCACTCTGGCGCGGCCTCGGCCAGCACGTAGTCCTCACCCGGCTCCGCATCGAGGCCCTCCATGCCCAGCCGGGTCGATACGATCGGGAGCCCGCTGGCCAGGGCGATGAGCGCTTTTAGCCGCGTTCCGCCGCCGGTCAACATCGGCAGGACCAGCGCTGCACAGCGGGCCAGATACGGGCGCTCGTCCGCGACGTAGCCAGTCACCGCGATGCGAGCGTCGTGCTGGCCAGCCGCGACCAGCCACCGCGGCGGATTGGCGCCGACCGCGAACAGCCGCGCCTCCGGGACACTCTCGAAGAGCGGCCGTAAGACGGCGCGGACCAACCACTCCGCGGACTCAGCATTCGGACGAAAGTCGAGCTTCCCCAGGAACAACAGGTTGCCGGCCTGTTCAGGCCGCGGCGGCGTAAACGGGTACGCCGCCACGTCGATCCCGTTCGGCAGGACCTGCACGGTCCCGCCGGGACCCGCGAGCGCGCTGAGCTGATTTGCGTCGTGTTGCGAAACGGCCAGGGTGAGGCGGCTGTCCTGTACGACTCGCCGTTCGAACCGTTCGAGACGCCGCCACTGCAGTCGCGAATACAGTCTCAAATAGGCCGACGAAGCCGTCTTTGAAAAGCGGCGCTGCAGGAGAAACTCGGCGTTGTGCGCGTCATAGATGCGCTGCGCGGGCGGCACGGCGTACAGATAGCGCGCCATCTCGATACCTTCGGCCTGGACCACGCCGTACCGCTCGCCCTCGAGCCAGCAGCGCAACGTATCCAGCAACGCGGGCGACCAGAGGCGCCAGGCCATGTCTGGCAAGTCCGAGCGCGCCACGTCGAGAGCGCGCCGCATCGCCGCTCGCCGCGGGGGTGACGGCACGACCGCGGCGCGGTGCACCAGGCGGGCCAGCGCCGACTCAGCCGCCGAGGGCCCAAACGCAATCGCGTCCACTTCATGGTCGGCCGCCAGTAACCGCAACAGCCCGTGGTTGCGGATCCTGGCGCCCGTATCGAGCGGTACAGGCACCGCCGGCAGCAGCACCAGCACCCTGCTCACGCCAGTTCACTCAACTCAGCGGACATCACGCCGTCGTCAGACACGTGCGTCGGCAACCAACGTGCGTCGGCAGACACGTGCGTCGGCAGACACGTGCGTCGGCAGAGACGTGCTGCGGCAGACACGTGCGTCGGCAGACGCGCAGAGCTCGGGCTCGACTCGTACCATGTGGTGACTTGTGACTCCGAGGCGAGCCGAGCGAGCCTCGTCGTCACGCGAGTAACGCTTCGCGGTAGACCTCGCGCGTCGCCTGGGCGGCGCGCTGCCACGA
>DATGER010000162.1:0-25510 GCA_035309865.1 Chloroflexota bacterium | reverse complement strand
TCTCGTCCCTAAACGCGGGCCGTTTCGAGGCGCGTCGCCAACTCGTCGTAGAGGTCCTTATTGACGACCACCTTCCGCTCCGGAAGGCCGCCCTTGACGACCTGCAGCAGAATCTCGGCGGTCCGCGCCTGGTGGCTGATGTCGCCCTCCACCGAGTAGCTGGCGATGTGGGACGTGAGGATCACGTTCGGCATCTGCAGGAGCGCACTGTCGGCCGCCATCGGCTCCACTTCGAACACGTCGAGCCCCGCGCCGGCGATCTGGCCAGCCTGCAACGCGGCGATGAGCGCCTTTTCGTCCACGACTGGCCCGCGCGAGGTATTAACCAGGTACGCCTCCGGCTTCATCAACGAAAAGCACCGCGCATTGATCATCCCCCGCGTCTGCGCATTCAAAAAGACGTGGAGCGAAACCACGTCCGACTCCGCCAGCAGCTGGTCGAGCGGCACCAGACTGACGCCGAGCGCCGCGGCCGCCTCCTCCGTGACGAACGGATCTGAGGCGAGAAAGCGGAAGCCAAACGGTCGCGCGCGATCGACGACGAGTCGAGCGATGTTGCCGAATCCGACCAGCCCAAGGGTCAGCGCCGAAAGCCTGCGGATCGGCACCGACGCCTCGCGCCCTCGCGCGCCAGCCGACCACCGGCCGCTTTTGACGAACCGGTCGGTCTCCAGCAGCTTGCGATTGCCAGCCAGGATGAGGGCGAGCGTGTGGTTGGCGACTTCCTCGATGAACGCGTCAGGCACGTTCGCGAAGACGATGCCGTGGCGGGTGACCGCGTCGACGTCGATGTCGTCGTACCCGACGTACGGACGCAGCAGGAACCGCACGTTCCGCAACTGGCTCAGCGCGCGTTCGTCGACGACGGCACCACCCGAGATCAAAATGTCGGCCTCGGCGACCTCGCTGGCAACCGAGCCGTCGGCTTCGAGCAAGGGCCGCTGCACGAGCTCGACAGACGCCGCCTCCAGGGCCGCAAGAACCGAATCGGCGACGCGGAAGTTTTTGCCACCCGCGGCCGCGACGCGGATAGCGGGTTTGCGCCAGAGCTCAGGCCGGGGCTGCAGGTCAGTCATGGACCGCCTAGGATACTCCAGCCGACCATGACCTCGTCCTCCGCCACCATTCGGGCGAACGGTTTGACCAAACACTTCGGCAAGCTCGTGGCCGTCAGCGACCTGTCACTCGAGGTGGGCGCGGGCGAAGTCTTCGGGTTTCTGGGGCCAAATGGCGCGGGCAAGACGACCACGATCCGGATGCTCACGGGTCTGGTGCGACCGACGAGCGGCACTGCGCTGGTCGCCGGCTACGACGTGGCGCAGCAACCGTTGGAAGTGAAACGTCGGGTTGGCTTTCTGGCTGAGACACCCTACCTGTACGGCAAACTCACCGGACGAGAGTTTCTGGCGTTCATGGGCGGTCTGTACGAGGTCGCGCCGACGCTGGCTCGGCAGCGCGCAGACCGCCTGCTCAGCCTGTTCGAATTGTCTGACAAAGCTGATGAGCTGGTCGAGACCTACTCGCATGGCATGCGCCAGAAGCTGGCCCTGGGTGGGGCCTTACTGCACGAACCGCCGGTGCTCTTCCTCGACGAACCGACATCCGGCCTCGACCCGCGCAGTGCGCGCCTCGTCAAAGACCTGCTGGTCGCGCTGGTCGATCGCGGCCACACCGTATTTCTGTCGACCCACGTGCTCGAGATCGCCGAGCACCTGTGCCATCGCGTCGGCATCATCGACCACGGACGGGTGGTCGCCACCGGCACCCTGGACGAGCTTCGGTACCAGGCGCACGGCAAAGGAGACTCACTCGAAGACATCTTTCTGCAAATGACCGGCGGCAGCGAAGAACGCGAGCTCGCGGCCTATTTACATGATGTTTGAACCTGTCGGGATGACGGTCGGTCCGCGGCGCCACTGATGTTGGGCCTGCTCCTGCGCCAGCGCATGCGCCTGTTCTGGAACCGGCTCGGCCGTGGGCCACGGCACACGCGGCGCATTCTGGGCGCGATTCTCGTCGCCGTCTTCACGATCGGCTTCGTGGTGCTGGCTGGATTGAACGCTGGCGTGCTCGTCGAGCGGGTCGCGCGGACCGATCCGCGCGCGGCCACGGCGGCCTTGCCTGTGCTCCTGATCGGCGTGTTCGCGCTGACGCTGGTGACCAGTTTGAGCAGCGCGTTTCACCATCTCTTCCTGGCAGGTGACCTCGAATTGCTGCTCGCCGCGCCAATCCCGAACCGCAGTCTGTTCTGGCTGAAAGTCTTCGAAATCTGGCGCGACTCACTGCACGTGCTGCTGTTTCAAGGCGCGGCGCTGTATGGCTTCGGGCAGACGCTCCGGCTGCCGGGTTCCTACTACTTCCTGGCGCTGGTGGTCGGGCTGGCGGTCACGCTGGCGGCTACGGCCGTCGGGGCGACGATCACGCTCGCGCTCGCTCGGGTGCGGTTCGGCGAGTCGATCCTCGGGCTGAGCCGGTTGCTGGCGGTGCTGCTGTTCCTGCCGATCGGCGTGCTCGGGATCCCGGCTTTCGGGTTCGGGCGCAGCCGGTTTTCGTTTTTCCTGGGGCAGGGCAACCTCGACGCCGCGGCCACGACCCTCGACAATTTTGGTCCGCCGCCGACGTGGGCGCCCTCCACCTGGGCGGCGCACTTGCTGCTTGGCGATGAGGCGGCTGGCCTGTCACTGGTCCTGCTGGGGGTGTCCGGGTTCGCCGTGTTCACCGCGGCTCAACTGGCATTCGAAGGTCTGTTCGAGCCCGGCTGGGAGCGGGTTCGGTTCTCGATCCCCGGGCGCCGCGGCGGGCCAGTGCGAATCGGCCGGCGACTGCCCGGCGGTTCGCCGGCTGGGCCCATCGTCGGCCTCCTGCAGAAGGACTGGCGCACGCTGGTCCGCGACCCGCGCTGGCGCACCGGCGCGGTGGTGAGCCTGGTGGCGCTGGGCCTGCCCGCGATGGCGCTGTTCGCCGGCGATCCTTTCGCGCGCACCGCTCACGCCCTCCGCTTCTGGCTGGGCATGCTGCCGGTGCCGTACCTCGCCTACCTCTTTGGCAGCCAGCAGGGCGCGGTGACCCTGGCCTACGAGGGCCGCAACATAACGCTGTTGCGCGCGGCCCCGGTCGGGATGGGTCGGATTCTGCTCGCCAAAGGTTTGGGCGGCCTGGTGCTGGTGATGGGCGTGACCTGGGTGGCGACGCTGGCGCTGGCGTTCGGCCACGCCGGCGAGCCGCTCGAGATCGCCGCGGCGCTGGCGGCCGCGACCTGGCTGGCGCTGGGCGGCACCAGCGCCGCCCTGGCCGGCGCGGCGCTCACCGCGGACTTCGAGGGCGACAACCCCCTGCGCCGCGTCGGGTGCATGGGCACGATCGTCACGACGCTGCTCTCGAGCCTGTTTTTCGTGTCGAACACGGGTCTGCTGGTGTGGTGGGTGACGCGCACCGTCATCAGCGTGCCGCGCCCACTTGTAGCGTTTTTACCCATCGTGGATTGGGGCCTACCCATCGCGGCGTTACTCTCCGTCGCCGCGATCATCATCGCTTCCCGCATGGGCCTGCGGCGGCTCGCCACCTGGGAAGCCAGCTAACCCAGCCAAGTTTCGCGTCGCGTACTCATGCGGGTCGGGGGAGCCCACGATGTTCCGCGCAATTCACTCATACGGGTCGGGGGAGCGCTGCGCGCCCCCCGCCGCCAGTCGCTGCTCCGCTCGCAAGCTCGCTGCGCGCTCCTTCCCGCGGCGACCCCCCGCGAGGGGCGCTTCGCGCCTCGTTCCCACGCGTACCAGCCAGAGGCACGTGGCAGTTTGATCGGCGTCGGGCAGCCCGTAGCGCCTAAACGCTGGCGCACGTACGTTGCGCCCGCTTGCCATCGTCGCGGCCTCAAGGCCGGCACGACCACCTTTGCCAACTGCTCGTCGAACTGTGTGCTCGTTTGCCGCCCTAGCCACCTCGCAGCTGCGGATCTTACAGCCGCGTGCCTCTGGCCGGTACGCGCGGCAACAAGGCGCGGAGCGCCCCTCGCGGGGGGTCGCCGCGGAAAGTCAAAATGGAAGGGCCGGCGCACGCAGTGAACGTAGGTTGCGCAGGCGGACGAAGCTCATCCTGTGTAGAGCTGCATACGTAGAGGTCGGCCCAATGACCATGATGCACCATCGGCGGACTGTAGCAATCGCCCCCGATCCGTACTCGCACGGACGGCCGGTGCCTCAGGCGGCTTGCAGCTTGTCCTGCCTCACCGAGTCGAGCAGGCGCGAGACGTCGCCGCCGTTGCGACTGCTGCGCGTTTCGCACTGGTCGGTATAGAACCGCGCGACGACTGCCGCGCGGTACACGGACAGTCGGGCAAGTTCCCGAGCGTTGAAGAAATAGCACGTCGTTTCGGTGGTTGGTACTGGCTGGCTAGACACGTCACGAATCCCCCGTAGTTGGCCCAACTCTAGACCTGCGCGCCTGCCGCAACAGTGAAGGAGTTCACGCCCGCGGTGTGAGTTGTCTCACACGCCTGGAGTTCGGAGGCCACACACCTTGAACGCTATTGGCCAGACCTTTCGTGGCTAAGACCTGTAATGTTTCGCGGCCGGGTCTGCCCGTACACTCGCCGGGCATGACCCTTGGCGCGCCGAAATCACACGTGCTGGTCGTCGACGACGAACCGATCGTGGTCGAAGTCGTGGGTCGCTATCTCCGACGGGATGGCTTCGCGGTCACCACGGCCAGCACGGGACCCGAAGGCCTGTCGGCTGGCCTCGACACCCAGAAGCCGCCCCACGTCATCGTGCTCGACGTCATGCTGCCGGGGATGGACGGGCTCGAGGTCTGCCGCCGACTGCGTCAGGAACACGGCGTGACCGTCCCGATCATCCTGCTGACGGCGCGGGCCGAGGAAGCCGACCGGATCAGCGGCCTCGGCATCGGCGCGGACGACTACGTCGTGAAGCCGTTCAGCCCGGGCGAGCTGGTGGCGCGCGTCAAGGCGCAGCTGCGCCGGGTGCGCCTCGATACGCAGCCGCCCACCGACGGGCGCTTGCGGGGCGGCGAAGTCGAGCTCGACGCCACCAACCGCGCGCTCCGCGTGCGGGGTGAGGCCGCCACGCTCACCGCCAAAGAGTTCGACCTGCTGCATTACCTGATGGCGCATGCGGGCGAGGTCTTCAGTCGGGATGAGCTGCTCGACGCGGTCTGGGACCGCAACTTCGTCGGCGGGCCGGCGACGGTCACGGTGCACATTCGCCGGCTGCGCGAGAAGATCGAGCGCGACCCGAGCCGGCCCAGCCATCTGAAGGTGGTGTGGGGCACGGGCTACAAGTTCGATCCGTCGGCGTGATGCCCATGCTGAGGGGACCCCTCGTCGTGGCCGCCACGTTGCTCGGCGCCATCGTGGTCGCGCTCGTCGTCGCCGACCGCATTTTCGGCGCACCCCGACGCGATGTCGAGTTGCTCGCGCTCTTTATGACCGCCTCGGGTGTGGTCTCGGTGATCTTCGGCGCGCTGGTCATCCGCTTCGCCGGCGCTCGAATCGGCAGCGTTCGGCTGCGGCTGGCGGTGGCTTCTGGCGTTGGCTTGCTCGTCACCGTCGTCAATGTCGTGACCACCTCGGTGCTGATGTTCCTGAACACGCACGACCTGGCCCTGCTCCTGTTGCTGCTGGCGTTCGCGGCGGTCGTGTCGCTGGCGTTTGCCTACACGGTCTCCGGTGTCCTGACCGCTCAACTCGCCGTTCTCTCGCGAGTTGCCAGGCGTCTGGCCGAGGGCGACCTGAGCGCGCGCGTGGGCGCGCACGGTTCGGATGAGCTGGGTCGCCTGGCGGCCGCGTTCGACGACATGGCCGAGCAACTCCAGCAGGCGTTCGGCCGCGAGCGCGCCCTGGAGGCTGGCCGGCGCGAGCTGATTTCGGCCGTCTCGCACGATCTGCGCACGCCGCTGGCGACCACCCGGGCGATGGTCGAGGCGCTCGCCGACGGCGTGGTCACCGACAAGGCGGATACGCAGCGTTATTTGCGGCTGATCCTCCAGGAGACGCAGCACTTGAGTCGCCTGATCGACGACCTCTTCGAGCTGAGCCAGATTGATAGCGGCGCCCTGCGGTTGCGGTGCATCCCGCTTGATGTCGCGCAACTGGTGTCGGAGACCGTGGCGGCGTATCACGCGCCGGCGGCCGAGCGCGGCGTGCGGATTGACGAAACGCTCAGCGCGGGGCTCGAAGCGAGCCGCATTCAGGCCGATCCTGAGCGGCTGCAACGCGTGTTGCGGAATCTGCTCGACAATGCGCTGCACCATACGCCTGCCGGCGGCACCATCCAGGTCTCCGCCGCCACCGCGGATCAGGACGTCCAGGTGAGCGTCAGCGATAGTGGGCCGGGCGTCGCCACTGACGAGATGGAGCGGATCTTCGACCGCTTCTATCGCAGCGAGCGGTCACGCCGCCGTGATGAGCCCGCGGCGGCCGGAGCCGGCCTCGGTCTCGCGATCGCCCGCGGTCTGATCCAGGCCCACCGCGGCCGCATCTGGGCAGAGCCATCCCCGCTGGGCGGCGTCGCGGTGCAGATACGCCTTCCGCGTTGAGCGACCGCAGCGCGCAGCCCGCATCGCTGTGCTCGCTCCCTCCCGTCGCTAAAAGAAGAACAGAGGGGAAGTTTTCGACGGTAGCCGTATCCGAGACGCCACAGCTCGCCGCGCGGGCCCGCATCGCCGCGCCCGCTCCCTTCAGTACCCACAGGGCAAGAACAGACGGAAGCTGCGACGGGGGCCACGGCGAGCGATGGGAGTTCGCTGCGCTGGGCTTGCAGCGCTGCTTCGCTCCCTTCAGTACCCACAGGCAAGCACAGACCAAAGCTAAAGACGGGGGCCGCGGCGAGTGGTGAGAGCTCAGCTCCAGTGCAGCACTGCTGCAACGTCGCTTGCGAGTTTCAGCGGGTCAAACGGCTTGCTCAAAATGCCGGCGGCGCCGAGTTGGCCAAGCTCCAGGCGTTGCGCGGCCTGGGTGTTCGCGGTCAGGAATACCACCGGGATGTCGCACGTGGCCGGGTCGGCGCGGAGCTCGCGCAGGGTGGTGGGGCCGTCCATCTCGGGCATCATCACGTCGAGCAGGATCGCGTCCGGCTGGCTACCCCGCGCTTGCGCGAGCCCGTCGCGCCCGCTGGAGGCGGTCAGCACCTCGTAGCCGCCGATGAGTTCGAGGCTGACCTGCGCGACCTCGCGAATGTCGTCTTCGTCGTCGACGATCAAGATGCGTCGAGGTGTCATCCGGAACCACTCACCATAACGAACGGGCTCAGCCGATCCGCGGCGGGGCATCGGCGCCGCCCGGTAGGACGCCGTCTTCGATGAGCAGCCGCGGCTCGCCGCCGATGAAGTAGTACCCGGGCGGGTCTCCCCCGAAATGCGCCGAAGCCGGTGGCAACTGGATGGCCCAGTCCTGGCCGATCGCCACCGGCGCCAGCGTCTGCCCCTGCGCATCGAGCAACCGCGCAGCCGCAGCGGCGTGGCGCGGCACCCGCACTCGGAGCGGGGCGCCGTCGCCGTTCCAGAGCACGGTTACCCGGCGATTGCCGGGCAGGTCAAAGACAACCGCGTAGATCTGCCAGTTGGGCACAAAGGAGTTTGGATCGGTCGGCCACGCCGCCCAGCGCACCTGGGGTCTGACCAGCGGCGTAAACCGCGCCTGCGAAAAGCCTGAGAAAGCCTGGACGGCCGTCTGCAAGGAGCGCGCGACCGGTCGCTGCGACCCGTCGTCGCGCGTGATGCCCCAGACCGCCGACTGCTGGCAGGGATCATCGTCGACCATCTGGTAAAAGCCGATCCGCTCGTAGCCCGCGCCGGCCGCGAGCGCGAGGGCCTGGATCGCGTAGGCCGCCTGCTGCACCTGGGTGGTCTGGATCGGGTTGCCAGCGTGCGTACTCGCGCACGGGATCAACGTGTCGTCGGTGGGCATGGCGTTCAGTTCGAGCAGCCACATCGGCTTGTCGACGCCGTAGCGCTTCTGCAGATCCTTGAAGGACTGATGCAGACGCACCAGGTCGTCCGGCGCGCGATACAGGTTCAGAGGAACGGCATCGTGAAAGAAATTGTGCTCGCGGGCCGTCGGATCGTTGGCGACCAGCCGCAAAAAGCGTTCGTAGAATTGCGGCCGCCCGCTGTTCTGATCGACCCAGTAGGACGTCCCGGGAAACGCGACGATCGCCCGCGGATTGGCGCGCTTGGCGGCCCGATACGCCACTTCCATCAGGCGGGCAAACTGCTGGTCGGAGCCAAGCCAGGTATACGAGCCCTGCCCGGCGGCGTCGGCAGGTTGAAACTCTGGTTCGTTCCAGACGATCCAGTCGTCGATGCGGCCAGCGTAGTAGCGTACGGTCTCAAAGACGAACCGGCCCCAGTAGTTGCGCGGATCGTCGTCCGGCAGATCGAGATTGACCGGCACCGAGCGCCCGGGGTCGTCAAGATTGGTGGCGGCCCAGGTCGGCGTGAATTGCAGCAGACCCGCCACCCGCACGCCTCGATTCAATTCGCCGGCCAGCGCTGGCGGCGGCAGGGTGCGGCCGAGCCAGCTGAAGTCGTCAGGCCCGTCCGGCTGGATGTCGGCCCAGGACAGGACCACACGTTCCCAGCCAGCACCGATTGCGGCCATGACGGCTGGGTCGCGGAAGCCCTCAGCGATGCCGAAGCGGGGATCGAGACCGCCGGGGTTCGGCGTCTGCAGTGGCAGCGGGGTCGGCGGCGGCAAGGGCGACGGGCTGGCCGCCACAGCCGCGGCGGCTGAGGGGACGGCGGACGGGGCGGGCGAAGCCGCGCGGGTCACGACCGTCGATGTCGAGACGCTCGCCGCTGTCTGGGTGCCAGGGGCCGGGGCGGATTGACAGGCCGCGGACAGCACCAGGAGCGCGAGCGCAAGCCGGCCGCCGGCCACCTGGCTCAGTGTTCCAGCTTCAAAAAGCTGGCCATTCTCTCGTAGAGCACCTTGCGATGTGAAGGCTCAGACGGCAGCAGGCGCTCGTGGTTGATGAGCCGGGTTTGCTCCTCGACCCACTCGTGCCAGCAGTCGCCACACGTCTGGGCCAGGACGACCGCACCCCACTTACCGGGCAGCGGCGCCTGGGTCAGGGTCGGCTTGGGCTGGCCGCAGCGGCGACAGGCAATGTCAGTCAAGTCCCTAGAGTCTAGCGACCGGGGAAGCGCACATAGATCGGCTCGATGTCGACGAAGTCGCGGCGCTGCAGGACGCCTTGCTCGACCAGCCGTTCGAGGATGCCGCGGACGCGCCGCCGGCCGATGCCCAGTTTGTCGGCCAGCGACATGACCGATTCCGACACTCCGCCCGGGGAATCGACGAAGTCGCGCACGCGGCGTTCGTCTGGGCGCAGGGTTTGTTCGACTTCCACGGGCCGGATCCACAACAGGTTCATGTGGGTTTTAGACTAAGCTCCAGGAATAACAGCAGCACTACAACCGGCGTCAGCTCTATCACGAACAGGTCTCTTACGCTTTCATTACGCTGTGAACGGGAAACGTAACCAGACGTTGACGCGGCTCGTTGCTTACGAGGAACTCAGGGAGGTCTAGTAGTCATGCCCTCTGGTCTAGTGGCGTCGACCTCGTCGGCGTCGTCCGTCCTTCGCCGGCTCGCGCCCTGGGCAGTGGTGCTGCTCATTGGCGTGCTGCTGGTCGGCATCCTGCCTATCGCCCAGGCGCAGACAGGCACGAGCGCGGCTGACGCGATCCCGATCGGCACCGATGGCAAGTTCGCCGGGAACGACGCCGCGACGACGAGCCTCTGGTACAAGTTCAACTACATCGGCGGCAACCAGGCCGTCACGGTCACGGTGACCTTCGAACCGGCAGATTCGAACCGACTCGACATCTTCCTGTTCACTGGCGATCCAGCCAACCCGACGCCAGTCGGCGGGCCCTCGAGCCTGAACAACAACGTCCGGGGGATCACCTACAGCGACCCCGGCGGCCCGCGGGTCGTGTTGATCAAGGTCGAGAACGATCACCCCGATCGCACCGTCAGCTTCGTTGGCGCCCTGACCCCGCTGACGGTCATCTCCACGCCGACGCCCACTTCGGCCACCAACCCGGGCACGCCACCGACAACGCCGACGACCGGTCCGGTCGCGAGCAGCGGGGCCACCGCCATCCTCATCGCCACCAACAATGGCATTTTTTCCGGCACGCTCGCGCCAGGCCAGGCCGTCTGGTATCGCTTTTACTACGGCAACCCTGGCGCTGATGGAACCGTCAGCATCACGGTGGCCCCGTCTGCTGACAACAGCGATTTGAATCTCTACACCGGGACCGACCCCAACAATCTCGGCCCCACCCAGCAAGGTGGCGGTCAGGCTCGCAACGGCAACACGATTTCGCGCCACGTGAATGCCGCCAGCCCGCAGTTCGTGTTCTTCAGCCTGGCCAACAACGGCAGCGAGGTCAAAGCGTACGGCGGCAACATCTCGCCGTTCGTCGCACCCCCGCCGACGATGACCCCGACCGCCCTGGCGACCGGCACCGCCACCCCTGGCCCCACGGTCGCGCCCACGGCCACGCCGACCCCCGTGGTCGTCCAACCGGCGCCGGCCGTCACGCATGACGCCCAGTACTACTTGCAGACGGGCTACCGGGTCGACGATCAGGCCGTGTCGTTCTTCCAGTCACGCGGCGCCGTCGACACCTTCGGTTACCCGATCTCGCGCCTCTTTACCTTCTTGGGTTGTCCGGTGCAGATGTATCAGCGGCTGATCATCCAGCTGTGCCCGGGCGCTGGACCGCAGTTGATCAACCTGCTCGATCCGGACATCTTCCCGTACACCCGGGTCAACGGCAGCGTCTTTCCGACGCCGGATGATTCGCTCAAGCAGCGGACACCCGCCGTGGGCACCCCGGAGTACGCCAACATCCTGTCGTTCATTCAGACCAACACCCCCGACACTTTCAACGGTCAGCCCGTGAACTTCTGGCAGACTTTTATGGCGCGCGGTGGGCTCGAAATTCTGGGCGCGCCGATTTCGCAGCCCCAGGCTGACCCGACCAATTCCACCTTCATCTACATGCGCTTCCAGCGGGTCATCCTCCACTTCCACCCGACGGTCGGTGGTGGCACGATCACCGAGCCACTGCTGCTGGCCGACTACCTGAAGCAGATCATTCTCGGTCCCAGCGCGCCGAGCCTGCCCCAGGACCTGTCGCAGCAAGCCAGCGGCAGTCGCTTCTACGCTCAGTACTGCCGCGGCGGGCTGCACTGGCTGTGTCGCCCCGATGCGCTCGGCGGCACCGACCTGACGTTCGCCTTCGAACAGGGTTGAAGTGAGGGGTCAGGGATAAGGAGAGGCGGCCAGTGTCCCTGACCCCTGGACCCAGGGTGCTCGTCGTCGACGACGACCCGCGCATGCTGAGCATGATGCGTCGGGTGCTCGAAGTCGATGGCTATACCGTGCTGATCGCGGCTGAGGGCGACGCGGCGCTCGACATCCTGCGCCACGAGTCGGTCGATCTGCTCATCCTCGACGTGATGATGCCCGGTCGCGATGGCTTCGAAGTGTGCCGCGCGGTGCGGCGCGAGAGCATCGTCCCCATCTTGATGCTCACCGCTCGCGACGAAGCCGTCGACAAAGTGACCGGGCTCGACTGCGGCGCGGATGACTACGTGGTCAAACCCTTCAATCCTGACGAGCTTCTGGCGCGCGTCCGCGCGCTGTTGCGCCGGCTGCAGCCGCGTCAGGTAGAAGCGCTCCGATTCCAGGACGTTGAGATGGTGCCCAGCGAACGCGAGGCGCGTCGCGATGGCGATCTCCTCGAGCTGACTGCGCGAGAATACGAGTTGCTCGAGTTATTCCTGCGTCACCCCCGCCAGGTACTGTCGCGCGAGCAGATCCTGCAGGACGTCTGGGGCTTCGATTATCTGGGCGATTCGAACCTCGTCGACGTCCGCATCAAGTATCTGCGCGACAAGCTGGAGTCCGGTGGCCGGTCGCGACTGATCCAAACGGTGCGCGGCGCCGGTTACGCCCTCCGGGGTTAGCGGTCGATGCTTCACCTGGGCGTGTCGCTGCGCACGCGTCTGACCCTCTGGTATGGCGCGCTGCTGGCGTTGACGCTCCTGGCATTCAGCAGCCTGCTGTATTTCACCCTGCAGCGGAACCTGTCCAGCAGCATGGACGAGCGGCTGACGCTGCGTGGCGATCAGATCGTGCGTGAAATCGGGCCGAGCATTGGCAATCTGCTGCAGCCCGAAGACGTCGCGCCCGGGCAGTTGGAAAGTACGCTCGGCGCGTTTGTCCAGCCGGGCATTTTTGTGCAGGTGTTGAGCTCCAAGGGCGCTATTCTGGCCGCGCCACCCAATCTGTTCGGTGGCGAGCTCCCGGTTCCTCAGAGCAGCCGCCAGGCCATTCTGCAGGACACGCGCATTTTCGAGACGATTCCCGTCGCCTCCGGGGACGTGAACGTGCGGCTGCTGACCGAGCCCATTCACCAGGCCGGCACGCAAGAAGTCGTCGGCGCGGTGCAGGTCGCCGAGTCGCTCACCCAGTATGAGAACACGATGGCCGCCGTCGAGCGCCTGTTGCTGTCCGCCGGCCTCGGCGCCCTGGTGCTGGCGGTGGTCGTCGGCTGGCTGCTGACCCGCGCCGCGCTCAGTCCGGTGGCGCGGATCACCGAGACCGCCCGACACATCGCCGCGACCGGCGACTATCGGCGGCGCCTGCACGTCCAACCGCCGCGCCTCGGCCACGGCGACGAGTTGTTCTCGCTGGCCAACACCTTCAACGACATGATCGCCCGCCTCGAACATGTGCTGGAGTCGCAGCGGCGCCTGCTGGCCGATACGTCGCACGAGCTGCGGAATCCGATCACCATCATCCGCGGCAATCTCGCCTTGCTGCGGCGCGAGGGCGTGCCCGAGTCGACCCGACGCGAGGCGGTGGTCGAGGCGGAGGAAGAGTCGGCGCGCATGGGCCGGCTGGTGGGGGACCTGCTCTTGCTGGCCCGGGCGGACGCCGGCGGGCCGCCCAGCCTCAAGCTCGAGCCCGTCGATCTGGTCGAGCTGGCCTCGGAGGTCGTCGAGCAGGCCCGTCCGCGGGCTGAAGACCGCCGCCTGTCGCTGTCGATCGAGGGGCAGTGCGTC
Source organism: Chloroflexota bacterium (assembly GCA_035309865.1). GTDB lineage: Bacteria > Chloroflexota > UBA6077 > UBA6077 > CF-72 > CF-72. The sequence continues at coordinate 12,408 of DATGER010000162.1, read as the reverse complement.
GTGGTCGGCGATCGCGACCGCCTGCGACAGCTCATCACCAACCTGGTGGAGAATTCCATCCGCTATACGCCGCGGAATGGCCGCATCGACGTGCGGGTTACCGGCGCATCCCGGACGCCCGGAGTGCAACAGCCCGCCAGGTCTGCTCGTTCTCGAAGAGCACGTGCACCCAGCGCGTCGACTTCAATGGCTCTTCTCACAGTTGCCGACTCGGGGTTCGGGATTTCGCCGACCGACCTGCCGCACGTCTTCGAGCGCTTTTTTCGTGCCGACCGGGCCCGGTCGCGGGCGCACGGTGGCAGCGGCCTGGGGCTGTCAATCGCCGAATACATCGCTCAGGCCCACGGCGGCAGCATCCAGGCGGCCAGCGAAGGGACGAACCGGGGCACTATCTTCAGCGTTCAGTTGCCGCTCCTAGCGGATACGTCGCTGTCGGCCCCACCAGCAGAAGCTCCGGCGCCTTCGATGCACGTGCCGCTCGGCCGATGATCGTGGTGATGCGGTTCGCGCTGGTGCTCGGTCTGTTGGCGTCGGCCCTCCTGTTTCAGCCGGTCGTGGCGGCCGCTCAGCCCAACGCGGGTTCATCTCCGCCCGCGCCGGCGGGCATTGCCGTCGACGGCGACGGCAATGTCTACGTCAGCGACTACGCCCAGGATCGGGTGGTCAAGTTCGGCCCTGACGGCTCGGTGCTGGCCCAGTGGGGTGGCTCTGGGAGTGCGCCAGGCCAGCTCAACGCCCCGTTTGGTGTCGCGATCGACGATCGCAACACCCTGTTCGTGGTCGATCAACTCAACAATCGGGTGCAGCGCTTCGCGGCCGACGGCACCGTGCTGGGAGCCTGGGGCGGCGCCGGCGCCGGCGCCAGTGACCTGCGGACGCCGTTCGGGGTCGCCGATGCTGCCGGGCGCGTCTATGTCGCCGACTTTGGCAACGACCGCGTCCAGGTCTTTTCACCGGACGGCACGCTGCTCAGCAGCCTGGGTGGACGTGGCAGTGGCGACGGCCAGTTCCTGCGACCGGCAGGCGTGGCGGTCGATCGGGACGGCACGCTGTACGTGACCGATCACTTCAACGACCGCGTCGAGAGATTCACTGGCGACGGTCGGTTTCAATCTCAGCTCGGCACCCTTCAGGTGGCCGCGACGTCGACGCCGACCGCGCTCCCAACCGGCGGCGCGACGGTCGTTTCGACCGCGACCGCCGTGGTGACCTCGACACCCACGGTGCTGTTGACGCCATCCACGCCGTCCAGCACGCTTGCTTCAGGTACGCCGCCGACCCTACCACTCGCGACGCCACTGACCGGTGCGCTCGCGGCTCCCGCCGCCGCGACACCAACCTTGCCAGATGTGCAGCTGCGTCGACCCGAGGGCATCGCGGTCGATCGCGATGGCAATCTGTGGGTCGCCGATTACGGCCACGACCGGGTCGTCAAACTCGCGCCAGACGGTCGACTGCTGCTCAGCTGGGGCAGTCGCGGCTCGGCCGCGGGCGAGTTCGTCGGCCCCAAAGGCGTAGCCCTCGACCCCACCACCGGCCGCCTCTACGTGACCGATACCGGCAACGCCCGCATCCAGCGCCTGGCCCCCGACGGCACTGCCGAAGCCATCTGGCAAATGCCGTAGCGAAGCGGTCAGCCATCAGCGGTGCGAACTCCGCAGCGCGATCTCGTCACTGCGTTCGTAATTGTTCTGTAATCCACTGGTAAATTTGCAGTAATACACCGGCCCTACAGTGGACATATGCCCTCAGCCGAGGTCCTGTCCCCGCCTTTGGCCGAGACGCGCCGCGAGCCAGTCGCTGTCGAAGACGCGTTTGCCATGCACTACTCCGCCGTGTTCCGCCAGGTCCAGCGCCTGATGCGCGACCCTGACGATAGCTACGACCTGACGCTCACGGCCTGGGAAAAAGCCCAGCGCGCCTGGGACCGGCGCCCGAACGTCGCCGTCGAAATCAAGCCCTGGCTGTTCCGCATCGCCCGCAACGCCTGCGTCGACGAGCTGCGGCGACGCCAGCTGGTCCGGTGGGAGCCGCTCGAGAGCACCCGTCACGGCGGACGCGGCCAGTCGGGCGAGGGCCCCGTGGCGGCAGCCTCGCTGCTGACGAGCGATACGTACGATCCAGAACGCGAGATGCTGCGCAACGAACGCGCCGAACTGGTGCGACGGGCCCTGCGCCGGCTGCCGAATCGCTATCGGACGTGCCTCCTGATGCGCGAAGCTGAAGGGTTGTCGTGCGAAGAGATCGGCCACCGTCTGGCGTTGTCGTCGGGCGCAGTCCGCACCACGCTGTGCCGCGCGCGACAGCGCCTGCGCGTCGAGTACACCGCGCTCGGCGGCGAACCAGCCGCCGCCTGACACAGTACATTTAGTAGTGTGGCAGTGCCGGCGTACTGCACCTCGCGGGGCGGCCAGGTCTTCCGCGTGACGCGTTCGTCCGAGCTTGTTGCCGCCGATCGCGTGCGCTACGCCTTGCGGGCGGTGCCGATCAAACTCTGTGGGCCAGACGCGATGATCGAAGTTGCCCGCGAATACGACACCACGCTTGTGCGCGACAAAATCGCCCTCGGGCAGGCCATTCCGACACCCGAAGAGACGTACGAACAACTCTGGCAGCAACTGCGGCTGGACCTCGACGTCGGCTACAGCTGAGCAGGCGGCTGGTATCCTGGCAGTGGTCGCCGCGACCGCGCAATGACGCGCGGATCGGACGTGCGTGCGTAACACCTCGACGCCGAGGAGGAGCCGATCGCCATGACGCTCAAGCCGGAACAGATGAGCGTGTCGTCCCTACCGTCCGGTGGTGGACTGGACCGCAACATCGCTATGGAGTTGTGCCGCGTGACCGAGGCCGCGGCGCTCGCCGCGGCGCGCTGGATGGGCCGCGGCAACAAAAACGCCCTGGATCAAGCCGCGGTCAACGCGATGCGTGATCGGCTGAAGGTCATCCAGATGGACGGCGTGGTAGTCATCGGTGAAGGCGAAAAAGACGAAGCGCCGATGCTGTACATCGGGGAGCGCATTGGCAATGGCCAGGATCCCAAAGTCGATGTCGCGGTCGATCCGGTGGACGGGACGACCTTACTCTCAAAGGGTCTGCCGAACGCGGTCGCCGTGGTCGCCCTGGCCGAGCAGGGCTCCATGTACAACCCGCCGGGGATCGTGTACATGGAGAAGCTCGCGGTTGGCCCGGCGGGTCGAGGCATCTGCTCGCTGGAGATGAGCGTCGAGGACAACATCGCGGCTCTCGCCGCCGCGAAAGGGGAACGCGTCGACGACTTGACGGTGGTAGTCCTGGATCGCCCGCGGCACACCGAGTTGATCGATCGCGTGCGCGCGACCGGCGCCCGGATCAAGCTGATTACCGATGGCGATGTGGCTGGTGGCATCATGCCGTCTCTGCCCGACACCAACGCCGACATGCTGATGGGCATCGGCGGCTCACCCGAAGCCGTGCTGACCGCGGCCGCGCTCAAGTGCCTGGGCGGCGACATCCAGTGCAAACTGTGGCCGCGCAATCCCGAGGAGCGCGCCCAGGCCGAAAAACTCGGCCTACCGCTCGATCGCGTGCTCAGCATCGATGACCTGGTGCGGGGCAACGACGTCTTCTTCGCCCTGACCGGGGTCACTGATGGCGAGCTGGTGAAGGGCGTGCACTACTTCCCGCACGGCGCCACCACCGAAACGCTGGTCATGCGCTCCCGCTCCGGTACCGTCCGCCGCATCCAGGCCGTCCACAACTTCGAAAAGCTAGAACACTACGCCGACCTCGCCGGAATCTAAGCTCGCGTGCTCCCGCTTCGCTGCACTCGCTGCTCGCGAACTGCCGCGTCCCAGCGGCACGGAGGCCAGCGGCGTCACGGCGAGGGCAAGGTGCTACAGACACGCATCTCGCCCATCTGGGTGATCTTTTCAGGGCGCTTCGTCAGGATCAGCCATTCATAGTTGCAAGGGAGCGAGCGCAGCGACGAATTCGCGGGGCTCAGGGGCGTCTAGGCGCGCAGTGCGAGCAACGGCACCAGCGCTTCCTCGGGCGTGAGCCCGCCGTGGAGGCCCCGGAACGCTGGCGCCTTCGGCATGGGCGCGCCTTCGGCGACTTCCACTGGCGCGACGAGCTGCAGATTGCGGCGCGGAAAGAGCAGCACCTCGCCGATCCGCACCGCCGCGCGCGCCGACAGTTCCCCGGGCCCAAAGAGCCCCAGCGTGACCGCGTCGTCACGCGGCATGGCGGGTGCGACCTCGGCTAACCGTTCGCGCGCGTACGCCAGCACTGCCTCGGCCGCGCCAGGCTTCGGATGCAAATACACGACCCGCCGCTCGCCCGCCGGCAGCACCCGCAGCATGGCCAGCAGGTCAGGATGATCGGCAAACGCGACGCTGAACTCCGGCGCTGTATCAACATGCCCGTGGTCGGCCGTGAGCAGCAGCAGCGTATCGCCGCGCGTCGGAAGATGGTCGAGCAGTCGACCGACCTGGAGGTCCAGCGCGGCCACCTCGGCGCCGTGCTCAGGCGTGAGTGGTCCGATGAGGTGCGCGACGGTATCCACCGTCGGCCAGTACGCGTAGATGTACGTCGGCGCGTCGCTGTCCGAGAGGAGCCGCGCGACAATCGGCTCCAGCGACGACGTGCTGATGTAGCCGGCGTAGGTCGCGCCCTGATGCAGCATGCGGGTGAGCGCGGTCCCCGCAAAGTAATTCGGATTGACCGCGAACGTGCGCGTCACTCCCGCGGCCCGTAGCCGCGCGTACATCGTCTCGGCCCAGAAGAACGTCTCGGGCGCGCAGCCGAACTCGGGATCGGAGAACGACCCGCGACGATTGAGCGGCCCCCAGCGGATCATCTCGGCCACCATGTCGAATTCGGCCAGGTACAGCGTGTAGGCGAGCAAACCGTGCGCCGTCGGCGCCACCGCCGAGTTGATCGATCCGAGCGCCGCGACGGTGGTCGTCGGAAACACCGAGGTGATCGGGTGGTAGCTGATGGTCCCGTTTTCCGAAGCGGCCCGCGCCACCAGTTTGCCCAGGTTCGGCGCGTTGCCCGCGGCGATCTCGCGCTGGAGCTGCAGGTGGCCAAGTCCGTCGGCGACGATCACGACGATCTTGCGAATCCCGTCGGTTAGCGACTCCGGCAGCACCCGGCGATCGAGCGGCGGCAGCTCAACCGGCGGCGCCTCGGGCGCCAGCAACCGCAGCACGGTCGGCGCGATGTTGGCCAGGCCACGCCCAGCGAAGTCGGGTCGCACGAAGCGTTCGCCGTCGATATCGAAGCTGGGCAGGTCGTCCACAGTCAGCATCGCTTGTAACTCTATCGCCTGAAGTACACTTCGTCGGCAATGATCCAGATCGACGCTGACGATGGCGCCGTACGGGTAGAGCTCCCTCACGGCGAAGCAGCGACGATCGAAGGATTGCAGCCCGGCACCCCCGTCGAGCGCGGCACCCAGCGCGCCCTCTTCCTCGACCCCGACGAGGCCGACACGCTGGGGAAAATGATCGACTACATCCTCGGCCAGATCGCCAAAGGCCAGCTCAAGATCCAACCCACGTCCCAGGAGCGCCTCGAAGCCGTCCGCCCGCGCATGGTCGGCCTGTTCGATGAACGCGTCAGGACTTGACCGGCAACGCGATATCGACGCTCAGTCGGGCCGGATCACCGGCTGCGGTCAATTCCTTTGCAAGCATCCCGATGATGTCGCGCGCTTCGTCGATCACCTCCGGGTCCGTGAGTGTATGGACCACTTCGTTGATGTCTTCCAGCGCAGAATTCAGAACCGGCCAGTGCCGCAGGGCGTGGTGGGTACCGAGCGCGGTCAGCGCGCGCTGATACTCCTGCGCGGCGAGCGACGATCGCCCACTACACAGCAACATCAAGGCGAGCGCGAACTGACTGGCGATTGCCGTCGGGTCGTGCGAGAGGGATTCGGAGAACAGCCGGCTGGCCTCATCGAACTCATCCAGCCGGAAGTGGCACCAGCCCAGGAGCGACAGAGTGTTGGCGTCGGTCTCCGACGGCGCCCGCTCGGCGATGCCTGCAAACCTGGCCCGTGCGTCCTTGACATCGCCGCTCTCGTACACGACATCGGCCAGCAGCGCCTGCCACCAGAGGCTTTCTGGCTCGAGTTGGAGCGCTGCTTCCAGGCACTGCCGCGCTTCTTGCAGGCGTTCAGGCCCCAGGCTGAGGAGGACATTGCCGCGCATACCGAGGGCGCGGGCCCGCAGGCTCACGGTGGAGCCCTTCGCGTACAGTGCGCGGTCCAGTAGCTCGGCTGCGCTCGCGTAGCGACCCACGTTGTCGAGGATCTCGCCCATCACGCTGAGTGTCCAGCAATTATCCGGGTCAGCTTTCACGGCCGCCGCACCGCGAGCCAGGGCGTCGTCGTACTCCTCGATTTGCGCATGCGCATACGCCAGACCGCCCAGCAAGTTACCGCTATTGGGCTCGTCGACCAGTGCCGCTTGAAAGGCCTTGACCGCCTCGCTCGGGCGTCCCATAGCGAGTAGTGCATGCGCCCTGGCGCTGGCCGCGTCGCTCAGCCCTGGGCTGCTCGAAGTCAGGGTCAGGACTTCCTCGAAGCGATCCAACGCGAACAAGAGATCCAGCAGTTCGTTACCCGCCCAGGTGGCCGTGGGGTCGAGGTCGAATGCGCTGCGCAGGGGGTCAACCGCCTCTGCATCCCGGCCGAGGGCCCGCAGAACCTGGCCCCGGGTGCCCAGGGCGTACGCGAAGGTCGAGTTGATCGTAAGCGAGTGGTCAAGGGCGGTGAGCGCTTCGGCAAACTTGCCCTGAGCACGCAGGACCTCGCCCAACACCGCCCAGGCCCACGCGTAATCGGGGTCAAGCTCGGTGGCCCGACTCAGATGTGCGCGCGCCTCGTCGAGTTGACCCAGCTCGCGTAGGGCCTGACCCAGGTCGCCCTCAACGATAGCCGAGTCCGGCGCTCGCACGGCCGCCTGTTGCAGGGTGTCCACGGCCTGATCCCATTGGTTGAGACGGATCAGGATTCGCCCCTTTGTATCCAGTAAGAGCGCTTCGTCCGGCGCACGTTCCAGTGCCTGGTTGACCACGGCCAGCGCTTCCGACCACTTCTCTAAAGACTGCAGCACGTCGGACTTGAGTCGCAGGAGGGACAGGTCCGTCGGCGCCGAGAGGATCGCCGAGTCCAGCACGGCCAACGATTCGGCCTGGCGACCGAGCGCGGTCAGCGTGTCGATCAGATCGGGCAAGGCCCAGGTGGCTAAGGGATCGAGTTCGAGGGTGCGACGCAGGGCATCGACCGCCTCTGCATCGCGGCCGAGGGCATGCAAGACCTGGCCTCGGGTGCCCAGAGCGTAGGCCATGTTGGGCTGCAACTCCAGAGCACGGTCAAGGACTGCCAGCGCCTCCGCATACCTGGCCAGACGGCGCAGCACCTCCCCCAACTCCGCCCATGCCCAGAACAGGGCCGGGTCAAGGGCGACTGCCCGTTCGAGCAACGGCTGCGCCTCCGCAAACTGACCGCGTGACCGGAGCGTCCGGCCCTTAAGAAAAAGCAGTCCGGCGTCGTCTGGCCGAGCGGCGAGCTCGCGGTCCAGTGAGGCCAGCGCCTCGTCGGACCGACCGGCCGCCACCAGCAGCTGGTTCAGCGCCGCCTGGACTGCAAGCAAATCGGGCTGCAGTGCGAGCGCCTGCTGGGTGCTGTCGATCGCTTCGGCGGAGCGGCCGAGCACGTACAGGATCTGCCCCCGGGTCGCCAGTAAGCCGACACTCTGCGGATTGTCGGCCAAACCGCGTTCGGCAATCGCGAGGGCTTCGTCGTGGCGCCCCGTGCGATCAATCGCTGCGGCTAGTTCGACCCACGCCCAGCCTAACGTTGTCCGAAGCTCGACGGCACGCCGCAGCAGACCAATGGCCTCGTCAGTCCGACCGGTGGCGGATAGCACCTGGCCCTTCGTCCCCAGGGCGTAGCCGTTGTCGGGCTGCAAGGCCAGCGCGCGGTCCAAGGCTGCCAGCGCCTCCGCGTAGTCGCCCAGACCGCGCAGCACCTCCCCCAGCTCCGCCCATGCCCAGAACAGCTTGGGATCAAGGGTGACCGCCCGCTCGAGCACTGTCCGAGCCTCCTGGATTCTGCCCAGGCCGCTCAGCACCTGGCCTTTGGTGGCCAGGGCATAACTGCTGTCAGGCTGCAACGCCAGCGCGCGGTCCAGGGATGTCAGCGCCTCGTCCAGGCGGCCGCGAGTACGGAGACTTTCGCCTTCGAGCATGAGCCGCCAGGCTCGCGTCTGTTGGACCGAATCCGCGAGGCGCCCGACGAGAAGACCGACGAGATCGGCACCCAGCCGACCGATCAGCCGGAGCCCCGAGCGCTCGGACTTCGGGCCCTCGACCTTTGGGCCATCAACCCCGCCTTTATCGATCCACTCTAGCCGGCTCTGCGTTTCTTCGCGGTCCATGCTGTCGTCTCGTCCAGAATCAGGGCTTCTGCGTCGCGGTGCCGGTGAACCCGCTCAGTTGGTACCCCCGGCGCTGGATCTCGGCCTCGTCGCGTTTGTTGCGGATCGCCTGCCAGAGCCGGCGCGCAGCCTCCTCAATGCGACCGGTGGCCGGCCCGTCCTGCTTTCGGCGAATCAGCCAGGCGGCATTCAGCACATCGCGCAGCCGGTTACCTTTCCGCAGGTCATCGGGCGTTGGCAGTGGCGATTCCGGATCGAAGTCCTTGAACCAGAACGTTGCCCACTTTTGCGCAATCAGATAGCTCTCGTCGTTGCTGGCACTCGCGGTGTACTCCGCCCCGGGCACGAACTGTTCGGAGTAGGCTTGCCAGAGTCTCGGGACGAGCTCGGCGTTGATGCGCTCCACTTCGGTGTGATCCGGCCCGGTGGACGTGTCGCCAAGGTCAGCTAGTGTCTGCCACGCGCCGCGCAGGTCGCTGACTACGTCCCGGTACTGCTGGCTTTTGGCCCGCCGGTCTATTTCCTCGAGCATGCTCAGCACCACGGCCGCGCGCAGCGCTGAGGGCGGCCCATTCATCCCGTCATCGTCGGCCGGGTTCAAGCGCAGCAAGATCGCCGAGTACGCGTACGCCGGCCCCATCATGAAGGTGGCAAAGCCGTCCGCGGCGAGCACCTGGAGGTGCAGCTCGGCTCGACGCTGTGCGCGCTCGGCAACGCGCGCTACCAGTTGAGGCGCGGCCTCAGATCCAGCGCGTACGATGCGCAATTGCTCGTCGGCCTCGGTGAGCCGCGACTCTTCCGCCGCCAGGAAAGTGTCGAGGTCGCGGAGCTTGTTGCCGGGGCGCTCCTTACCCGCTTCCAGCCGCAGTTCATCCACCACCACCCGACCATACTCGTGGGCCACGAACGGCAGGGCCCAGATATCCCATTCAGGAAACCGCAGCCGGATGAGCCGCGCCAGCGTTTTGCTCAACACTTCCTGTGAGGCAGGCACGGTCAGGGCTGGCTGACGTCGGGTGATGCTCGAGATGTCCTCGATGAGATCGTCCGCCATTGCCCAGATGTCCCTGTCCTTCAGCGTGCCGCGGAACGCCAATCCTCCCAGCACGTCCAGAGACTCGCAGAAGACCTCCTGGCTATGGCGTGCGATCTCCGAGAACTTGTGCCACGCGGCGCCCTCGTCGACCGGTGGTGCAGTTGAGGTCAGCGATTTCAGGAGCGTCCTGACTTCGTCCTGCTCGTCCTGTGCACGCGTCCGGATTTCGCCGATTGCCGCGTTCCAGGCGCCGCCAGTGATCTCAATGCTTTCGCGCATCAGGTGGCCCTGCCACGAAGCAAGATTCGCGGCCCGCTCCAGATTGCTCATGACTGCATGGAGACGCTCGATGAGTACGGCGTGCGGCGTCGGCGCATCCACGAGGCTGGTGTTACCCCGAAGTCGAACGGGCTGCCCGCGCCCGCGCCATCGCCAGTTTGCGGCACGCCTGGTGAGCCCAGCCGCCGACGCGTCCGACCCGCTCGAGATCGTTGTCCGCCGCCGCCAACCGAACCAGCCACGCGGCGTTCAGAACATCACCCGGAGTATCCGACGGTACCGTTGCTGGGAGGTCGTCGGCGTACTCCCGCTGCGCCCACTCGGACACCGCGGTGGCCAGCTGTTCGGCACGTGTCCAGCTCGCATAGCGAACACCACTCGGGAGTAGCGTTTCCAGGATGCCGCCAAGGTCCAGCAAACGCGTATCCAGGATCGCCCGGTCTTCCGCCGGGAGCTCAGCGTCCTGGCCGACCGCACCCAGGCTCGCGTGCCAGATGCTCCGTAACACCTCGGTAACGTCGCGGTAATGGCGGATGAGACGACCAGCCTCGAGCCGCTCGAGCCACTTGAGCATGAGATAGACACGCTTGGCGGCACTCGGGTGGCTGTCGCCGTCCACATGCGCCGTAGCTGGCGTGAAGCGTAGCAGGATGCAGACGCATGGGTAGGCAGGGCCGATCGCGTAGGTGGCGAACAGGTCGGCAAACTGCTCGTGCACGAACCCACCGTTCTTCGGATCGAGTTGGGCCTCCTGGTCGAGGTAATCTTTGAAGCGATAATGGCGCGCGTTGTCGGCGCCGCGTTCAAAGAGTTCGGGGCCCACGAAGTGCCCGAACTCGTGCACCGCCACCGGCAGGTTCCAGATCGTGACGTCGGCGAAGCGGAGGCGGATCAACTCGGCGAGATCGACGTAGGACTCGACGTCCGGCGCCGTCACCGTGAAACCGTTCCAGCGGACGCCGATCTGAGCGGCGACCGTGTCCAGGAGTGAGTCCGCAATGCCGCCCAGACCATCATCCAGCCCCGCGCTGCGCTGCAGCGCGCCGCTGGTGAATGCCAGGAACTCCTGGTACACAACGGCGGTATCGCGTCGGATGTTGTCGAAGACGGCCCAGCCCTCATCCGGCGGTTGGCCTCGGGTAATCTCGTCCTGCACCCCTTCAAGGGCAGCGCGCTGTCGGCGGAACTCGACGTCGAAGCGGGCATGGACGCGCGCCCGCAGGTCGGCATCGATCGCCTCCGCGTCCAGCACCCGTTCCATGCGGCGGAACTCTCGAATGGCCGCGTGCAACTGGGCAATGAGGACGGACGCGGCTCCCATGGACACGCGCGGGCTACACAACGAGGCTGGCCGCGAGCGCACCGACGCCGCGGACTCGTCCGGGAAGGCTGCCGGACCCGGTGTACTGGGCCCCTAGGAGCAGAACCGTGCCGAGGACCGCGGCGTAGAGCGCGAGTGCCAGCAACTCGAGTCCGCCGGCCACCGGGGCAACAGCCGGTATCAGCGCCGCCACACCGACGATCGTCGCGCCAAACTCGATGGCGGAGCGGATACCGTCGCACGTTCGCATGTCCTGCTTGAACGTGGCGGCCAGCTTATCGATCGCCGCCTGAGCGTCGTCCAGGGTCGGGCGGACCAAACTGGGCGAAAGCTGCACCTCGGCGATCCGCGCGCGGGCTGCTTCTGCGCCGAAAACCCACGCGAGCACATTCGTGAGCGCCTCGCCCGCGGTCGCTCGCTCCCAGACGCGTTTGGCCGTGTCGCGCGCCTGCCGCATCGCCTCGGTGCCGACCAGCCGAGTGAGCACGTCGAGGGCCGAACGCAGGCGTTCAAGGCCCTGGCGGAAGAGACGGCCGATCCCAGCGACCTTGTCGAACTGATCGCCGAGTTTCCCGACGGCTTCAAGCATCTTGCCGGCGTCCAGATGCTTGACTGAGCCGAGCACGCCGCTGACCACAGCTTGGGCGTCCTTCAGGATCTCGTTCACAGCTTCCGCTGCGCGTCCCTTGAAGGCGTTGACCTCCAGTTCCGTGATCGGGCCCGTGACCACCCGCGGCTGCTCAGCGAAGCCGAAGTGCCCTGTGGGCGCGGCGGGAGTCGACGTGTCGGCCAGGGCCCGCTCCAGCGTTCCGGTCGCGGCTTCGAGGCCACTCAGGGCGTGGTCGAGCAGCGCGGGTTGCGAGGGACCGCCCAGCTCGCCCACGTTCTGGCCAGCGGCCATGAGCACGTTCGCGACGTGGAGGTCGCCAAGCACCGTCGCCAGCGTCGCCCCGGTCGCCTGCGTCGCGGCCGGGCCCGCCGTTGGCGCCGTCTCGATTTCGGCGAACAGGAAGCCGCGGGAGTCATCACCGCGCGTGTGCTGGAGCGCGGCAGCCGTCTCGAGCCGTCTGATACGGACATCCCGCAGCACGGCGTCACCGACAGCATCGCGCAGCTGCCGCCCGGTAATCAAGACCGAGCGTGTATCAGCTAGGTAGTCGCGTGCTGCCCCTGTCCGATCGACTGCCATGGCTTGTCCCCACTGGCACCTGGCGGCAGCGCCGGCCAGGGTACGCGCAGCATAGTCCAGAGAACGGACGATGGCAAGAGGAGTTCCGAGTAAGCTGGTACCAGCCCCGCATGGCCAGGACCCAGAGCTGTTCCGAGATGAATCGTCGAAGTGA
>DATGER010000161.1:0-5774 GCA_035309865.1 Chloroflexota bacterium | reverse complement strand
TAGGTGCCGCACGTCGCCGTCCCATTATCGCCGCCGGCCAGCGTCTGGAGCCCCGCGGGATCGGCGTCGCCAGTCTGGGCCGCGGGCCACGCTCCCCGGCGCTCCGCGGAATATACCGGCGAGGCCCACAGCAGCAGGATGCTCAGTGCCCACGCGACGCGTAGCATGGTCATCCAATCCACCATGACCGAACACCTCCCGTCGAGTATTGCCGAAGCCGGCGAGTGGCTGAGGAGCGGACGGACAACGTCTGTCGAGCTGACCGAAGACCTGCTTGCCCGGTCGACTGCCGCCCAGGACACCATCGCCGCCTTCGTCACCATCACCGATGATGCTGCCAGAGCCGCGGCGCGGCGCGCCGATGCCGAGTTGGCCAGCGGCCACGACCGCGGCCCGCTCCATGGCATCCCGCTGGGCATCAAGGACATCCTGGCGACGTTTGACGCGCCGTCGACGGCCAACAGCCGTGTGCTGGATCCCGCCTGGGGCCAGCGCGACGACGCGACCACCGTTCGCAAGCTGCGCGAGGCGGGCGCGGTGCTGCTCGGCAAGACCGGGCTGCACGAGTTTGCGATCGGGTGGCCAGATCCAGAGACCGGCTTCCGCATTCCGAGGAATCCGTGGGACCTGGCGCGAACGCCCGGTGGCTCCAGTTCAGGAACGGGCGCCGCTGTCGCCGCCGGGCTCGTCCTCGGCGGTCTCGGAACGGACACGGGGGGTTCGATTCGGGGTCCAGCCGCGTACTGTGGGATCAGTGGGATCAAGCCCACATTCGGCCGCGTCAGTAAGGAAGGCTGCGTGCCGCTCGGCTACAGCCTGGACAACATCGGGCCCATGGCGCGCACCGCGTTTGACTGCGCCTTGATGCTGCAGGTGCTGGCGGGATTTGACCCGCTCGACCCGTGCAGCGCGTCGGTCCCCGTGCCGGACATGCTGGCGGGGCTGGATGGATCCGTTGCTGGCTTGCGGATTGGCGTTCCGCATGAACACTTCCTCGACGTTCCCGAGCTCAACGCCGAGGTGAAGCAGGCGGTTCTGGCCGCGCTGGACTGCCTGGCGGCGGCTGGCGCGAGTGTTGTCGACGTCGAGCTCCCGCACGGGACGGTCGCGCAGCACGCGCAACGGGCGATCATGTTCGGCGAGGCCTACGCCTACCACGAGCCGGACCTGCAGACGCGTCCCGAACTGTACGGCAAGTACACGCGCCAGGCGCTTCAGCAGGGCGCGTTCTACAGCGCGGCCGACTACGTCCAGGCGCAGCGCGTGCGATCGTTGTTCTGCGCCGAGGTGGCGCGGGTGTTGGCGACCGTTGATGTGCTCGTGACGCCGACCTCGCTCAGCGTGGCCCCGACATTCGCTGAGTACGATCCGGACGCGATGCGCATGCTGCCGTCCTTCATGGGCCAGTGGAACCTGACCGGCCTGCCGGCCCTGAGCGTCGGCTGCGGCTTTTCGTCCGCCGGCCTGCCCATCGGTCTCCAGATCATTGGCAAAGCCTTCGATGAGCCGATGGTCTTCAAAGTTGGCGACGCCTATCAGCGCTTGACAGACTGGCACACGCGGCAACCCGGAATCACCCAGGAGGCACAGCTGGCATGAGCGACATGACCCCAGAGCAGATCAAACACGCCGTCGACGCCGTCGTGGCGGCCGCGCGCCTCCCTTTGACAGGCGAAGACTACGAACGGCTCCTGCGCACGTACCCGATGGTCCAGGCCCAGATGGCCACGCTGCGGTTTCCAGAAGCGCGCTACGGCGAGCCCGCAAGTATCTTTTCCCCTCGGTAGTAGTCCGGGTCGGGGAGCCCCGCGTAGTTGCGTGCGCGGACTACTACTACCGGTAAGCAGCGGCCTGGATGCAGTAAAGCTCGGAGTACTGGCCCCCGCGGGCCATCAGGTCTTCGTGGGAGCCGACTTCGACCAGGCGGGCGCCGTCCAGGACCACGATGAGGCTCGCCATGCGGACGGTGCTAAAGCGGTGGGAGACCAGGATCGTAATGCGGCCCGAGTCGTCGACGACGCCGTTGTGCGCGGCCGCGGCGTAGCGCTCGAACAGGGCGTGCTCGGTCTCGGCGTCGAGCGCGGCGGTCGGCTCGTCGAGGACCAGCAGCAGCGGCTGGTCGCGCATGAACCCGCGCGCCAGGGCAAACTTCTGCCATTGACCGAACGACACCTCGACGCCATCGGGCCAGGTTGGGCCGAGTTGTGACTCCAGCCCCGCTGCCAGGCGGGCCACGTCGTCGTCTGCGCCGGCGCGATTGACCGCCCGGGCGACCGCCAGCTCGTCGTCGAGGCGGGGCACGTCGCCGAGTCCAACGGTATGGCGCGCACGGAACTCGAAACGGAAGAAGTCCTGGAACGCGCCTGCCAGACGCGTGCGCCATTCATCCGTGGGCATGCGCGCCAGGGGCTGGTCGTCGACGTAGATCGCCCCCGACGTTGGCGCGTAGAACTTGCCCAGCAGCTTGACCAGGGTCGACTTGCCGGCGCCGTTCTCGCCGACGACTGCCACGACCGCGCCGGCGGGTAACTCGAGGGACACATCGTCCAGGACCAGGTGGTCGGTCCCCGGGTAGGCGAACGAGACATGCTCCAGGCGGATGCCGCTGGTCAGTCGCGTCGGCACCGGGAGGTCGGCGTGGGCGACCAGCGACGCGGCATAGTCTTCGAGCCACGCCAGGCGGATCGAGCCGTCCATCCAGATGCCCCGCAGAAAGCCAATCTCGCCGACGGTCGCGCCGATATAAGCCGACAGGCGCGCGCCAGCGGCCAGCACGAGCAACACGGCGCCCGCGGACGCACCGAGCACCGACGCCACGAAGACGACCGCCCCAACGTACGCGGCGCCAAAGACCGCCCAGGCCAGCGTGTGCCACGCGGCCGAACCCCAGCGGGTTGCGGCTACTGGCCCGTACCAGCGTTCCCAGGCGTCCCGTCGCTCGGTGATCAGACGCTCGGCGATGCCGGTGACGCGCACTTCTTTGCCAGGCGGGGCGGTGGTCGCCAGGGTGAAGAGGTGGCGCGCCAGGCGGTTCGACTGAGCGCCGCGCTCCTGCGCGATCCGCTCGACGGCGGGTCGCCAGGCGGAGGTGAGGACCGTCGGCAGGGCGAACACGGCCAGCAGCACCAGCGCAGGGTGGATAGAGGCCAGCAGGGCGACGGTGACGCCGAGTCGCAGGATCCAGCCGCACGTCGAGAACAGCGACATGTACATGTGGTCGAGCACGAAGACCTGGTCGCGCAGGACGGCGAGTCGATCGAGGTAGTCGGGGCGTTCCTGGTGGGCGATGGTGGCGACCGACGCCTGCAGGCGAGCGACGTGCGACTCGAGGGCGATGGTCACGCGATCGCGGAAGCGGCGCTGGACGCGGGTGCTGATCGTGCGCAGGAACCAGGTCGCGGACGCGGACACGCCCAGGGCGATCGCCGCGCCGCGCAAGAGCAGGACATCGTTCTGGAGGATGCCGTCGCCGAGGAGCTTGAGCCAGAGCGCCAGCAGCGAATCAGGCAACGCCGCCAGCATCGACAGCCCGAACGCCCAGAACATGAGGCTCGGCTCGTGCCGGAACCCCAGCTTGCACAGCCGCCACATCGAAGACAGCGCCGGCGGCAGCTTTTCAGGAGGCGCCGGCTTCGGGCCGTTCGTTCTGGCGTGGCGCATCATGATGGCCGCTGCCAACCCGCGCGTGCGCAGCGCTGCGCTCGCTGCATGCGGCGAGGCGTACGCCTGGCAATGCCGATTGCCGATACGGAGCGAGCGTGGCGATGCGGGCGGGCGGGTTCAGGCGAGGACTTCATACACGATGCCCTCCTCGTCCTCGCTGGCGTTGAAGCGCTGGGCCTGGAGCTCGAACATCGTGCAGTAGCGCCCGCCAAGCGCGATCAACTCGTCGTGGGTGCCGAGCTCGACGACTTTGCCGTGTTCGAGCACACAGATCCGGTCGGCGTGACGCACCGTCGAGAAGCGGTGCGAGATGAGGATCGTGGTGCAGTGGCGTGTGGCGGCCAGAATCCGGTCGAAGATCTCCGCCTCGCCGCGGACGTCGAGCTGCGCCGTGGGCTCGTCGAGCAACACAACCCGAGCGCCGAGCTGCACGGCGCACAGAGCTCTGGCCAGCGCGACGCGTTGCCACTGTCCGCCAGACAGCTCGGTCCCGCCGTCGTAACCGCGCGCCAGCACCGTGTCGAGCTCGGCGAGCTGTGTGGCACCCGCGGCGCTGAGCGCCGCGCGGACAGCTGCATCCGGTGCGCCGCCCGGCGCGACATTGTCCCGCAGCGACAGCTCGAAATGAATGAAGTCTTGAAAGACGGCCGTGAGCCGCGCCCGCCACGAGTCAACGCCGAGCTCCCGCAGGTCGACGCCGTCGACTTCGATCGCCCCCGCTTGGGGGTCGTAGAGCCGGCACAGCAGTTTGGCGAGCGTCGTCTTGCCCGCGCCATTCTGGCCGACGATGGCCAACGACGAGCCCGCCGGGACAATGACGTCGAAGCCATCCAGCACCGGTGCTCCCGTCCCGCCATCGGGCGTCGGGTAGGCGAAGGTCACATTGCGAAAACGGATCTCGTGAGCAGGCTTCCCGTCGGCGGAGCGAGGCAGGCCGTCAGCGGCGCGCGTGCCGGCGGGTAATCGGCCCGCGCGGCGCATTTTCGGCTCGAGACGCAGGACCGCGGCGACCGGCGCCGCGCACCCGTCGAGCGCCCAGCTCAGACCGCCAAAGGCGATCATCGACGTGCCCACGGCACTTTGCGCAAACGTGACGAGCCGGCCAAGGTCGAGGCTGCCGTCGGCCGCGGCACTGGCCAGTGACCAGAACACGACCACGTTGGCGCCGATGACCAGCGCCATGCTCCAGATGACCGACTTTTCGCGCAATCGGGTGGCTGCGTATTGCAGCTCGTGCAGCTTCGTCCGGCGATTGACGAAGCGGTCGATCGTCCAGCCGACGAGGCCGAAGAGCCTCAGTTCTTTGGACGCGGGTGGGTCGACGGCCAGCCGGTAGGCGTAGTCGGAATCACGCTGCGCGGCGCGGACCTCCTCGGTGTTGCGGTCGCGCCAGACCGAGCTTTCGCGGAGCAACCAGTGCGTCGCCAGCCAGGCGCCGGCGAGCACCAGCGCGGCCCACCAGCTATAGGTGGCCAGCACCGCGGTGGACGCCAGGCCGCCGATGATCTCCACCAGGCCGCCGGCGATGAAGTCCATTGAGAGGGACAGCGGCGGGCCGCTCATGCCGAGGTCGAAGTCGCGGGCGGCCGTCAGGTCACTGGTGAGCTTGGGGTCTTCGAGGTGACCCATGCCCAGCGGACGCACGCATGCCTCGGTCAGTCGATCGTAGAGCCAGGCGGCGGTGCGGTCGCCCAGGTTGGCACCCAGCGCTTGATGAATGGGGCTGAGGACCTGCAGCAGGACGAAGACGATGCCGACAAACGCCAGCGGCGTGACGAGCTGCTGGCCGCGTTGCACCGCCCCGACGAGCACGCCCATGGCGACCGCGAACGCGGCCGGCAAGGCGCCCCGCAAGAGCAGCACCAGCCACCACAAGCTGGCCAGCAGCGGGTCCGCCCTGGGCAGAACGCTGAAGAATTGCCACTCGTTGCGTGTACGCAGCGAACGCACACGAGGAACGATAGTCGAACCGCGGGGCAGGGGTCAGCGTCGCCACGTGGCCAAGGACCCTGCTGCCCGCATCGCTGCGCTCGCTCCGTTGCGCGAATCTTGTTCTTCGAACGAAGAGTGTGTTGGCTCGCATGCATCGCTGCGCTTGCTCGCTCCGTGCG
>DATGER010000160.1:0-7033 GCA_035309865.1 Chloroflexota bacterium | reverse complement strand
ACCGGGTACCACCGCTTCTACCCGTCCAACTGGACGGCGGAGTGCGGGCCGATCGAGCCGGACGAGACGCGCTACTTCATCAAGCACCCGGGCCCGACCCGCGAATTTGCCGAGTGGGTCAAAGCCCGCGGCATTCGCTGGCTGGCTATCGACGCTGGAAGCGCCGACCACCCCATGAACACGGTTATCCGTCAGGTGCGGCCCGATCACGCGAAGAAGTGCGCGGCAGCGCTTGGGCGGCCGTTGGAAGAGGTCTGGCCGGACGACGACATCCAGGTCATGCACTATGACCTGTTTCCACACGAGATCATCCACATCGAAAACGCCGGTGGACAGATCGATCGCATCCTCGATCAGCGCGTGACCGTGGGCTGCTTCCCGTGGCGCTTCATGGGTGGCGAAGCTGCGTTCTGCCGCTTTGTCGCCTTTGTTTAGACGTCAGAAGTCAGATGGCAGAACTCAGCTGGCTTCCCCGATGAGGCCAATCGAGTGCACCTCGACGCACGTCAGGGCGCTTCGTCTGATAGCTAACTTCTGATGTCTGACGTCTCGGTAGCGACGGTACGTCGCAACGCCTACGTCGATTCGATCAGCCTGCTGCAGGTCAGCGCCGAGCTGCTGAGCCTGGCTGGGGTGCTCGACGCGGCGCTGGTGATGGCCACCGACCTGAACCGCCAGGTGCTGCACGCGGCTGGCCTGCTCGTCGACGACGCCCAGACGGCTGGGCCAAACGACCTGGTCATCGCCGTCCGGGCCTCCGAGGACGCGCTTGCCAACGCGGCCCTGGAACACGCGGCGGGGCTGCTCGCCACTGGACGCGAGGCGGCTGAGGTCAGCGGCGATAGCGCACGACCACCGGCACGATCGCTGCGCAGCGCGCATCGCGCTGACCCTTCTGCACACCTGGCGGTCATCTCGGTGCCGGGGCCGTACGCGGCCAATGAAGCCCGCCAGGCGTTAGCCGACGGGCTGCACGTGTTTCTGTTCTCGGACAACGTGGCCGTTGCGGACGAGGTCGACTTGAAACGGCTCGCGGGCGGTCGGAACCTGCTGGTGATGGGACCCGATTGCGGCACGTCGATCTTGAATGGCGTCGGCCTCGGGTTTGCAAACGTGGTCCGACGCGGCCGGATCGGTCTGGTCGGCGCTTCGGGGACAGGTCTGCAGGAGGTGACCAGCCTGCTCCACCAGGCGGGTGAGGGCGTCAGCCACGCCATTGGCACCGGTGGGCGCGACCTGCACGCGGCGGTCGCCGGGATGACGACCTTGCGTACGCTGGACCTGTTGCGCGACGACCCCGGGACCGACGTCATCGTCCTCATCTCGAAGCCGTCCGACCGTGACGTCGCCGAGCGCGTCCTCAAGCACGCCGCGCGGCTCGGCAAACCGGTCGTTGTGTGTCTGCTCAATACTGTTCTGGAGCCACGGGCAGGGATCCAGATCGCCGCCAATCTCTATCAGGCGGCGCGACTGGCCGCGTCGTCCGCGGCCGCGTGGGACGGCTTCGCGCCTGAAGATCTGCCGCGCCCGCGGCTGCGCGATGGCCAGGCGCAGGTGCGGGGGTTGTTCTGCGGCGGGACCCTCTGCGAAGAGGCCGCGGCAGCGATCCACTCCGATGGGCACGCGTTCACTGACTTCGGCGACGATCGGTACACACAGGGTCGCGCGCACCCGATGATCGACCCGACCCTCCGCAACCACGCGATCGTCGAGGCTGGCGGCGATCCACGCGTGGCGGTGCTGCTCCTGGACGTCATTCTGGGCCTCGGCGCGCACCCCGATCCGGCAGGGGCGACCGTCCCCGCCGTCCGCGAAGCACTTGCGACCGCCAGAGCCGCCGGCCGCGAACTGACGGTGCTCGCGCACGTAGTCGGCACCGATCGCGATCCGCAGGGCCTGGCGCAGCAAGAAGCCACGCTGCGCTCCGCGGGCGTCCACGTGTTCCGCTCCAACTATCACGCCGCCGTAGCAGCGAGCCTGCTGGTCGAAAGCGTTGCCGTCTGATGCAACCGTCGCTCGGTCAGGAGCGCCTCCCCAGCTGGGCACGATCGCCCCATGGATCTCCACCGAGCTTCGGGTCTTGCGGGTCGGCGATCGGCGGGACGGCCGTGGGACGTCTTACCTCCTCCCTGAGAATCGCAAACGAGTTAAGCGAAGCGAAGCGGGTTGTGAGCTGATGAGTGGTTTGCTCGAAACCCCGCTGCGGGTGCTGAGCGCGGGCGCGGGGCTGTTTGCGGACACCTTGAGCCGGCAGGGGGTGGCGGTCGAGCGGGTGGACTGGCGGCCGCCGGCGGGTGGCGATGCTGAGCTGGCGAGGTTGCTTGGGAGCCTCTGGGGGCAGCAGGTCGACGACGCCAACCAGGTCGCATTGAGACGCGTGCTCGATGCCCAGCAGGTGCTTGTCGATGTTCGGCCAGCGGGCGAGGTCATTCCTGGCATGGAGCGCGACATGGTGCTCCACGCTGGGCCACCGATCGAGTGGGCGCGCTTGAGCGAGACCGTGCGCGCCGCGGCCATCGGCGCGCTCATGCATGAAGGCCTCGCGACGGACGCCGCCTCGGCCGAACACATGGCCAGCGCAGGGGACGTGCGGTTCGAACCCTGTCATCATCACCAGGCAGTCGGCCCGATGGCGGGGATGACAACGTATTCGATGCCGGTGCTGATCGTCGAAAACCGCGCCGCAGGTAACCGGGCATACTCCATTCTGAACGAGGGCCTGGGCCGTGTCCTGCGCTACGGCGGCACCGGTCCCGACGTGCTCGAGCGCCTGGACTGGATGCGCCGCGTCCTCGGCCCGACGCTCGGCGAGGCGCTGCGCAGCCTGTCCGACGGCATCGATTTACGGGCGCTGATCGGCCAGGCCCTGCACATGGGTGACGAGTGCCACAATCGCAATCGGGCGGCCAGCGCGCTGCTCATCAAGGCCCTGGCGCCGCGGATCGCGGCGCTCGACTCACTGGATGCGACCGAGCGCCGACGGGTGCTGGAATTCGCGGCCGGCAATGAACATTTCTTTCTGAACGTCGGTATGGCGGCCTGCAAGGCCGCCATGGACGCCGCGCGAGACGTGCCGAACAGCTCGCTGGTGACGGTCATGGCGCGCAACGGCACCGACTTCGGCATCCAGGTGAGCGGGTCAGGCAATCGCTGGTTCACCGGCCCGGCGCAGACCCCCAAGGGCCTGTACTTCGCTGGCCACAGCGCAGAAGACGCCAGCCCGGATATGGGCGACTCAGCAATTACCGAGACGGGTGGGCTGGGCGGTTTCGCGATGGCCGCGGCGCCCGCGATCGTGCAATTTGTCGGCGGTTCGCCGCAGGACGCCATCGCGTACTCGCGGCGCATGTACGAGGTCACGATTGGCGAGAGCGAAGCCTACACGCTGCCGATGCTGAACTTCCGCGGGACGCCGACCGGGATCGACGTCCGCATGGTGCTGCAGACGGGCATTCTGCCCCAGATCAATACGGGCATCGCCTCGCGTCGGGCAGGCGTCGGCCAGATCGGCGCTGGCCTGGTCAACCCCCCGATGGAGTGCTTCGCCGGAGCGGTTCGCGCCCTCGCCGCCGCCACCTGAGCGTGCTGAACCTCCTCAAGCTGCTGGTTGTGGTGGCGCTGCTCGGTGTGCCCCTGCTGGTGATCACCGCGTTGCCGCGTTTTTTCGAGCTGGTCGGATCGGTCCCCGCGGTGCACGATGAGCAGGCCGGGCCCACGGCTACGCCCGGGTTCACCCTGAGCGTCCCCACCTCGACCCGAGCCCCGGCGCGCTTCGGCGCCCTTGACGAGACGCCGCCACCCACCCTGGCGCCTCCACCCGTGACCGCCACCGCGGTCGGCACCCCGCGGCCCACCGCGACCGGCGAGCGCATCAGCATCGGCAATACCGGCGGTCTGGGTGCGGTGTTGCGCGCCGATCCAGTCTCGGGTCGACCTGTCGCCGCACTGCATGAAGCGCAGATACTCGATGTCCTGGAGCGTCGCACGGTGCCTGGCAGCGGCGTCTGGGTTCGAGTACGAACGTCGGACGGCGTCGAAGGCTGGGTAACGGGCGTGGTCGCGCTGCCGGTCGCGACTGGCACGCACTGACCCTCATGGCGCGGTACCGCCTGGCGCTCGACACGGGTGGGACCTTCACTGACGTCGTGGCCTTCGACGAAGACGGCGGCGCGGTGTATACCACCAAGACACCGACCACGCCGCGGGACCCGTCGATCGGATTTCTGGCCGGGGTCGACAAGATCGCTCGACAGGTCGGTTTCAGCCTGAGCAGCGACGACGTCGTCGGTGTCTCGCACGGCACGACCGTCGCCACCAATGCGCTGCTATCCGAGCCGGGCTCGTTTCCTGGCCTGGGCCTCATCGTGACCGGTGGCTTCAAACATCTGCTCGAGATCGCCCGCCAGAGCGTCCCGCAGGGTTACGGCAATTCCTACTTCTGGGTCAAACCCGAGCGCATCGTGTCGGTGCATCTGGTACGTGAAGTGACCGAGCGGATCGATGTCCGCGGCCAGGTGTTGACGCCGCTCGATCCCGACGATGCCGAGGCGGCAGCAATCTGGTTTCGCGAGCGCGGCATCGACTGCATCGGCGTGTGTTTTCTGCACGCCTACGCCAGCGGCGATCACGAGCAGCGCATGCGTCAAGTGCTGGCGCGCGTGCATCCGAACGCGAGCGTGTCGATTTCGTCAGAAGTGCTGCCCGAGTACCGCGAGTACGAACGCGCGGTCACCACCCTCGTGGACGCGTTCGTCAAGCCACGCGTCGGCCGTTACGTGAGCCAGATCGAAACCCGGCTGCATGCCCAGGTTGGTCCCGAGACGCCCTTTTACATCATGAAGTCGAACGGTGGGGTCGTCTCGGCGCGTGAAGTGGCCCGGAGTCCCATCAGCACCCTGCTGAGCGGGCCGGCGGCAGGTGCGCTGGGCGCAGCGCGGCTGGCCGGTGTGGCTGGGTTCCAGCGGGTCCTGACGCTGGACGGCGGTGGGACGAGTACGGACGTGGCGGTCGTCGAAAACGGCTTGCCCCAGCTGACGACCGAGGGTCGCGTGGGCCGGTTCCCCGTCAAGGTGCCGATGACCGACGTGGTGACCGTCGGCGCTGGCGGCGGGTCGATCGCGCGACGGGCACCCGACGGGCGATTGCGGGTCGGGCCAGATAGCGCCGGGGCCGATCCCGGCCCGATGTGCTACGGCCACGGCGGCCGCGAGCCGACCGTCACCGACGCGACCCTCGTGCTCGGCCGCGTTCCGCCACACCTGCTGGGCGGTGAGATCCCGCTCGAGCTGACGCTGGCTCAGCAGGGGATTGCCGCCCTGGCGGCGTCGATCGGCCTCGATGCGCACCGAGCGGCGGCGGGCGTGCTCGAGATCGCCGCCTGGAGCCAGGCCAACGCGGTCCGACAGGTGACGGTCAAACGCGGACTTGACATCCGCGACTACATCCTGGTCGCGTTCGGCGGCTCAGGTCCGTTGCAGGCCGGCAAACTGGTGGACATTCTTGATCTGCCAGCGGCGCTGGTGCCACCGGACCCTGGCAATGTGTCGGCGTTCGGCCTGCTGACCGTCGACGTCAAGAACGACTACGTCACGACGGCGGTTCAACGTGACGACCTGCTGGACCTCACTGTGCTCAACGCCGGGTACGCGCGCCTCGAACAACAGGCCCGCGCCGCGCTCGCCGCCGAGGGTTTCACGTCCCACGCGATGCAGCTGAGCCGATCCGCGGACATGCGGTACTTCGGTCAGGCGTGGGAGGTGCGAGTCGATGTGCCCGACGGTCCGATCGATCGCGCCTGCGCGGACCTGGTGGTCGAGCGCTTCCATACCGCCCATCAGCGAACGTACGGCTACTCGTACGTTGCCAGTCCGGATCAGCGCATCGAATGGGTGAACTCGCGGGTGATGGGTATCGGGCCCATTCGCCGCCCGGTCATTCGGCCCCGGCCGTGCACGCTGAACGGCGGCGTGGAGCGCGCCATCACGGGACGCCGCCCCGTGTACTTCGAGGAGTTCGTGGACACACCAATTTTTGCGCGCCCGCGGATGCAGCCAGGTGACCGCGTCACCGGCCCAGCGATCATCGAGGAGTTTGGTTCGACCACGGTCGTCTTCCCGGGGTTACAGGCCACGGTTGACGACTACGCCAATCTCCTGCTGACGCGAACTGAGAAGTCAGTTTCATGCTGAGATCCCCTCGAGGCATCTGCCTGACGCTGCTGGGCGGGCCGCGACGTTTCGCGTTCCTAAGAGGATTGGCTAGTCCCGCCGGGAGGGGGGTGGCGTGAGCGCCGGCCCGGCGGTCGACCCGATCGTCCTCGAGATCGTCGAGGGCACGCTCGCCTCGGCGGAGGCTGAAGTCGAGGCGGCGATCGAACGGACAGCGCGTTCGCCGATGATCCGTGAGGCGCGGGATTTCCGAGGCGGGATCCACGATCGCCACTGCCGCAAGCTGACCGGCCGGTCCTACTCGGCGCTGGTGCAGCCGATCGTGCGCGACTTCCCGATCGAAACGATCCAGCCAGGCGACGTGTTCTTCCACAACGACGTGTACCTGTCCGAAGGTGGCATCGGCCACCTGCCCGACCTGTGCGTCACGGTGCCGGTCCACCACGCGGGCGAGGTCGTGGCGTTCGTGCAGGCCTTCGGCCACCACGACGACATCGGCGGGTGCGTGCCCGGTTCGATGCCCAGCCACGGCACGTCCTACTACCAGGAGGGGCTCATCGTGCCGCCCGTGCGGCTGTACGCGGCCGGCCGGCCCAACGCCGATCTGCTGCGCGTGATGGTGCGCAACTCGCGCCTGCCCGAGAGCCTGCGCGGCGACCTGGACGCCGAAGTGGCGGCCTGTCGCATGGGCGCAGAGCGCGTGGCCGAACTGTTCCGGCGCTACGGTCGGGAGACGGTCGAAGCCTGCTTCGAGGCGATCCTGGCCCGCACCAGGGCCACGTTCGAGAACGAGCTGCTGAGCAAGATTCCCCCGGGCACGTACATCTGGGAAGACTACGCCGAGCACGACGGCGTCGATCCGCCCA
>DATGER010000159.1:0-13302 GCA_035309865.1 Chloroflexota bacterium | reverse complement strand
TGGTTCCACAGCTCCACCCCGATAGACTAACGTGCCGTGAGGAAAGACACACTATGAAGACGCCAGCCGCCATCTTCGTCGAAGCGGGCAAGCCGATGGTCATCGACGACATCGACCTCCCCGATCCCGGCCCGACGCAGGTGCTGGTCCGCCACTTCGCGACCGGGGTGTGTCATTCTCAGCTGCACGAGCTGAATCGGCCGAACCCCAGCCTGCCGCTGGTCCTCGGCCACGAGTCGACGGGTGTGGTCAGCGCGGTTGGCGCGCAGGTCAACCATGTTAAAGCTGGCGATCACGTGATGGTCACGTGGGTCCAACGCGGCGCCACGCGCGGCACGCCGCGGCCGACGCCGGCGGTCGTGACGTACCAGGGCCAGCCGGTCAACTTTGGCGCGCCGACGTTTACGGGCACCTTCACCTGGTCGCGCGATACGGTCGCCGACCAGCAGATGGTGGTCCCGCTCGACAAGGACGTGGCGACCGACGTGACTTCGATCATCGGTTGCGCCGTGATGACTGGCGCCGGAGCGGCGTTGAACGCGGCCCAGGTCAGGCCCGGGAACTCGGTGGTGATCATCGGCGCGGGCGGCGTCGGCCTATCGGTCGTGCAGGCGTGCGCCAATCTGAGCGCCGACCCGATCATCGTCGTCGATCTGGCCGACGAGAAACTCGAGTTCGCCCGTCAGTTCGGGGCGACGATCACGATCAACGCCCGCCACGAAGACCCGGTCTTGCGCGTGCGCGAGCTGATGGGTGGTGAGCCCACGAGCGGGGTCGACTTTGCGTTCGACGCCATCGGCATCGGGCAGACGATGGAGCAGATTCTGCACATGGCCCGCGGGCGCCAGCCGGGCGAGCGCGACGGCGGGGTGGCGGTGCTGGTCGGCGTGCCGCACGGGCAAATGCCGACGCTGCCGATGCACATGCTGTTCGGCGGCAAGGTCTATCGCGGCGCGCCTGGCGGCTGCAGTACCCCCGATCGCGACTTCCCGTTGCTCGTGCGCTGGTTCAAAGAAGGCAAAATGCCGCTGGACCTGATGGTGACGCGGCACTACAAGCTAGAGCAAATCAACGAGGCCTGCGCAGCCCTCGCCCGGGGCGAAATCGCGGGCCGCGCCATCGTCGACTTCTAGAGGGATTTCCGAACAAAACACATAGAGGCGATACACCGCGGGCAGATGTATGCTCGGAGGCAGGACGCACAGGTCCCTCAACGATCGCAAGTAGGGGGTGCACAGTATGGCCATCGCACTTAGCCGTCCTGAGGTAAAGCGGCTCACCGGCATCGAACTGATGAGCCACCTGTTCCGTCGCGCGGGCTTTGGCGCGACCCGTGATCAGCTCGAGGCGGCGCTGGCCCAGGGCTACCCGGCCACAGTTGAGCAGTTGCTCCACCCCGAGACGGCGCCGCCAATCGAAGAAGACCTGATCTACCGCTACTACCCGGACATGAAGGAAGCGCGCCAGCTCGACCCCGCGCAATCCCTGTGGGTGTATCGGATGATCAACACCCAGCGCCCGCTCGAGGAGAAGCTCACCCTCTTCTGGCATCACCTCTTCGCGACCGGGTTCGGCAAACTCAACCACGCCAAAGTGATGACCAATCAGATCGCGATGTTCCGCAAGTACGCGCTGAGCGACTTTCGAACCTTGCTGCTACAGGTGTCGATGGACCCAGCCATGATCTTCTGGCTGGACAACCACAACAACACCAAGCGCGTCCACAACGAAAACTACGGTCGGGAGCTGCTCGAGCTCTTCTCGATGGGGATCGGCAACTACACTGAGGAAGACGTCAAGAACTGCGCGCGCGCCTTCACCGGATGGACGCTCAAGAACACCATTCCGGCGGCGCAGCCGTATGGCCGCTTCGACTGGGAGTTCGAGTTCCGGCCTGATCTGCACGACTACAGTGAGAAGGTGTTCCTCGGCGAGCGCGGGAACTTCGACGGTACCGACATCATCGACATCGTGGTTCGCCAGCCCAGCACGGCCCAGTTCGTCGCCATGCGGCTCTACAAGTACTTCGTCTCAGATACGCCGGACCAGGACGCCATCGATGAACTGGCGGTGGTCTACTTCGAGTCAAACTACGACGTTCGGTCGTTGATGCGGGCGCTGTTCATGTCCGACTTCTTTCAGTCGGAGGCGGCCTACTACGCGAAGGTCAAGAGTCCGGCCGAACTGGTCGCGGGCATCATGCGCACCGTCGAAGATTTCACGTTCCCCAAGCACGGCATCCGCGACATCGCGCTCGAGTGCCGCTATATGGGTCAGGATCTGATGAACCCACCCAGCGTCGAAGGGTGGCACGTCGGCAAAGAGTGGATCGACACCGGCATCCTGGTCGAGCGAATCAACTTTGCCGCCGCGCAGGTGGGCGACGTCGACAAGCCGGGCGTGCGCAAGATCATCGCTCGGCTGTGCGCCATGGGCACGCTCACGCCTGATGAGCTCGTCGATGCCTGTCTCGACCTGATGGGCCCGTTGCGGGTCGGCGACCCGACGCGCCGGGCGCTGCTTGACTTCGCTAACAAAGGCGGGCCGCTGACGCTCAGCCCGGGCGATCGAGCCGCGGAGCAACGCGTCGGCGAGATGCTGTCATTGATTGTCGCCACTCGCGAATTTCAACTGGTATAGGGGGATATCGACATATGCCCACCCAGAAGCAGCCCATTCTTGTGGTGCTCCAGCTCACCGGCGGGAACGACATGCTCAACACCATCGTGCCTTACGGCGACCCGCTCTACTACGACAGTCGGCGTACGGTGCGCATCCCCGAGGCCGACGTCCTGCCCATCGACAACCACTTCGGTTTCAATCCCGCCATGCAGGCCATCAAGCCCTTCTGGGACGCGGGCAAGATGGCCATTATCAACGGCGTCGGGTATCCGAATCCCAACTACTCGCACTTCCGGTCGATGGACATCTGGTACACCTGCGAGCCCGAAAAGATGGCCACCGATGGCTGGCTGGGCAAGATGGTGCGCGAGATCGATCCGCGGGGTGAGAACGTCCTGACCGCGGTCAACTTCGGCCGCGGTCTGCCGCGGGCGCTGTCACTGTCCGGCGTGCCGGTGGCTTCGGTCGCCCAGCTCGATTCGTACGGCCTGCTCACCAGCCTGTCCAGCGTCTCTCAGCGCCAATCGGCCCTCGAAGTGTTTTCGTGCCTCTATGACGACGGCTGGAACGACCAGGGGCAGTCCGCCGCGGAGGCCACGGAGCCAGTCCGGCCTGGTGATGAGGTGCTGCGCTATATGGGGCAGACGGGTCTGGACGCCCAGAAGGGCGCCGACATCTTGCGCACCGCCAGCGCGAAGTACCACTCCGACGTGCAGTATCCGCGCAGCCCGATCGCCGACAACCTCAAGGGCATCGCCCAGGTGAAGCTGGCGGATCTCGGCACGCGAGTCTTCTACACATCGCACGGCAGCTTTGATACCCATGCGACGCAGCTGCCGGCGCACGCCAAGCTGTGGCAGGAGGTTTCGGAAGGCGTCGCCGCCTTCTTCGACGACCTGCGCGCCCACGAGGCCGCCGACGACGTGATGCTGCTGGTGTGGTCGGAGTTCGGCCGCCGTGTGAGAGACAACGGCGCGGGTACCGACCACGGCGCCGGGAGCGTGGCGTTCATCCTCGGCGACCACGTCAAGGGCGGCATGTACGGCGAGTACCCGTCGCTCAAGAAGGACGATCTGACGCTTGGCAACCTCAAATACAACGTCGATTTCCGGTCGACGTACGCGAGCATTCTCGATCGTTGGATGAGGATCGACGCCCAGCCGATCGTCAACGGCAAATTCGAGGAACTTCCCATCATCTAACTGTCACAGACCCCCGGAGATCACGCCCATGATGGTCACCGTCGCGCCCCCACCCCTCAAGTACTCACACACGATCGGCCTGCTCGCGCTCACCGGGCGTGGGTTCTCCAATCCGATGAATGCGGCGCTTACCGATGCCGGCATCCTGTATGTGGCCAACCGCTCCAACTCGTTCCAGGCGCTCCAGGGCGCCGTGCGCATCACGGTGTGCAACATCGACGGCGAGTACCTGGGCGAGTTCGGCAAGTACGGGACCGACGACGGCGCGTTCGTCTGGCCGACCGGCATCGACGTCGACAGCCAGGGGAACATCTACCTTGCGGACGAGCACCGGAATGACGTCCAGGTGTGGGACAGGGATCACCAGTTCGTCCGCAAGTGGGGCGGCCCCGGTGATGGTGGCGCCCAGATGAATCGACCGGCCGGCGTCGCCATCGACAGCCGCGACCACGTTGTCGTTGCCGACGGGCTCAACAGTCGAATCCTCAAGTTCAGCACGACCGGCGCGCTGCTCGCGCAGTGGGGATCGGCCGGCTCAGACCGGGGCGAGTTCAATATGCCCTGGGGCGTCGGCGTGGACGGTGAGGACAACGTGTACGTCGCGGACTGGCGCAACGACCGTGTCCAGAAGTTCAGCCCCGATGGCGCCTACCTGGCGAGTTTCGGGTCGTCTGGCGCCGCTATCGGCCAGCTCAGCCGACCCGCGGATGTCGCGGTCGACGCCGCCGGCAACGTCTATGTCGCCGACTGGGGCAACGAGCGCGTCTCCGTCTTCGAGGCCGACGGGTATCCGCTGACGACGCTGATTGGCGATGCCGACCTGTCCCGGTGGGGTGGCGAGTACATCGCGGCCAACGAGGACATCATTCGCGGCCGACAGGTCGCCGCCGACATGACCCCCGAGAAGCGCTTCTGGGGGCCGACGGGAGTAGCTTCCGACGCGGCCGGCCACCTCGTCGTCGTCGAAAGCTGCCGCCATCGGGTGCAGGTGTACGACCGGGTCGAATACGACGACTAGCTTGTAGGCAGAACGGTCCCCACCCAGATGGTCTGGGTGGGGAGCGCTGGCCTTTACGCCGCGCGAGCGACAGTCGGCCGCGGACTACCTTCGATCCACTCCGCCAGCGTGACAAGCACGTCGGCGATACGCCCCCGAAGGGGTCGACCTGGCCCCGTCGCCAGATCAACCAGACGATCGTGCTCGGCCTGGCGCAGGAGCTCGGCCACGTGATATTTCACGTGGTCGTCGATGGATCCGAGAGTGCTGTACATATTGGTCCCTCCTTCCTGGAGCACAAAAAAGGGGCCCCGCGAGGGCCCCAGCCGATCGATGCGAACAATCTACAGGTCCATCACGGGGGAGTCGCGCCAGATTGAGGCATCGCGTCGGCACGACCAGCGGCCCGGTGCGGCTGGCTGGGGAAGGACTCATCTCGACGAGTGGTGTCCAATGTTGGCGGCTCCTTTCTGGGTTTCGTTAGAGCAAACGCCCAGCACGAAGGAATTCGTCCGGACGCCCGTCACCAATGTAACGGCGGGGGTCTCGACCCGGCAACGCGCGTGCCATCGACGCCGTCTATAGCGGCAATCAACCGCGGCTAGTACGTTGCGAGCGCCTTGGACTCGACGCGTCCGCTCGCGGTCATCTCCAGGGCGGCCTTGACCTCTTCCTCGATCATCTTCCAGATCGCGTCCACCACTTCCAGGAACACGGGCGTGCGCTTCACGGACAGATCCCGCGGCCGCGGAATGTCGACTTCGAGCACGGCTTTGACCTGTCCAGGCCGCGAGGTCATGACGACAACCCGGTCGGCCAGGTAGACCGCCTCGTCGATCTGGTGCGTCACGAACATCACCGTCTTGCGGTTCGACCGCCAGATTCGCAACAACTCGGCCTGCATGATCTCGCGTGTCTGGGCGTCGAGCGCGGCGAACGGCTCGTCCATTAGCAAGATATCGGGATCGATCGTCAAAGCCCGCGCCAGGTTGGCGCGCTGGCGCATGCCGCCTGACAGTTCGTGCGGAAAGTGCTGCTCGAAGCCGGCCAGGCCCACCAGGTGGATGAGACCGTCCGCTCGCTCGCGGGCCTGTCGCTTCGACGTGCCCTGGACTTCGAGGCCGAAGATGACGTTGTCGAGCACCGTCCGCCACGGGAACAACGCGTCCTGTTGAAAGACAAAGCCGCGATCGGGACCGGGCGCGCTCACCGCACGCCCGTCGACGTGCACCTCACCCCGGGTCGGCGTGATCAGCCCATCGACGATCCGCAGCAGCGTGGTCTTGCCGCAACCGGAGGCCCCGACAATCGAGATGAACTCACCAGGCTCCACCAGCAACGAGACGTTGCGCAACGCCTCGAACCGCCGCCCGCGGCGGCTGTACAGCATCGAGATGCCCTTCAATTCGAGTTTGTTGCGACTCGAGACCAGCCCAGCGTCGGGGACGCAACCGTTCCTCATAACAGCGTCGCTACTTGAGCTCGAACTGACGCCAGGGCGCCATGCGGCGCTCCACGTTCTGGAGGACGATCACCGCCAGGACGCCCGTGCCGGCCAGCAGAAAGACGCCGACCCACATGGCATCAACCTGGAATGCCTGCGACGACCTGAAGATCAGGTAGCCGAGCCCCGCTCGGGCGCCGATGAATTCGCCGATCACCACGCCCACCAGGCCGCGCCCGATCCCCAGCCGCAGCCCGGCAACGATGAACGGCAACGCCGACGGGATCAGCACCTTCGAGAAGATCTGCGCGCGACTGGCACAGAAGGAGCGCGCCGCCTCGATGTAAACGCGGTCGGTCGACCGGATGCCCGTGGACGTGTTGATCACGACCGGGAAGATGGCCAGCAGAAAGACGACGGCCATTTTCGACGGTGCGTCGATCCCGAACATGAAGATGAACAGCGGCGCCAGCGCGACGGTTGGCGTCGCGTACACCGCCGACACCCACGGGTCCACAAAGTCGCGGACCTTGTCGCTCGTGGCGATCGCAATGCCCAGCGCGATACCCAGCACGGCGGCGATGGCAAAGCCGACGATGAACTCGTTCAGGCTGACCAGGACGTGCTTCATCAATTCGCCGCTAGAGGCAAGCTGGAGGAACTTGACCCAGATCTCGGAGATCGGCGCCAGGACCAGCGGCCACTGCCCGCTGCGACCGGCGATCTCCCACACACTGCCCACCACCAGCAGTGAGAGCAGCCCGCGGACGGTCGAGGCATGCTCGCGGTACCACCGCGCCGCCGCCGATTCGCGCTGCTCCCGATCCAGCTCGAGCTCGAGCTCGAGCGCTACGTTAGCCATCGAATCCTCCTAATGCTCGCATCGCTCGCTCCGTCTCGGCGTAGCGAGCGCAGCGAAGCGAAGAGCTGCGAAACGTCATACGTTGAGTACCCTGGTAACCAGGCTGCTGTCGACGTACTTCATCGCATCGGTTGGCACGGTTTCGGCGCCAGCTTTCTTCAGATTGTCGACGAACTGTTGCATGTATTTTTCGTTGATGCGCAGGTTCTGCGAAAGCGACTTGGCAACGACGTGCAGGTTGTAGACACCTTCGACGCCTTTGTCAGTCCCACCCATCGTCTTCTTTGAGATCGCCAGAACCTCATCTTTATTCGCTGGATCGTAGATCCATTTGGTCACCGCGTCCCAGGCGCGTAAGAAGTTGGCCGCGATGTCCGGATTATTCTGATACCAGTTCTGCTTCGACAGCAGCACGATCGATTGCACGCCCTTGAGCGCAGGATAGTTGTTCCCATTGTCGATCTCGGGGAATCCGCTGTCCCGCAGGAGCGAGGCCTGCGGCTCGAGCTGCGCCAGACTGTCGATCGCCTTGGCCTTCATCGCGGCGGTACGGTCGGAAATCGCCCCGGCCTGGACCAGCGTGTAGTCGGTTGCCGTGAGGCCAGCTTCGGTGAGCATGATCTTGAGGGCGGTCGTGTCTGCGCCGCCGACCAACGCCGAGACACCAATTGTCTTGCCCTTTAGGTCGGCCACCTTTTTGATCTCAGGCTGGGCGAGCAGGACGTACGGCGTGCCTTCGGCGACCGCCCACAGCGCCTTGACGTCGGGCGCTTTGTCCTGCGCCGGCCACGCCGAGTCGGGGGTTGCCGCGGCGACGTTCACCGAGCCGCCGACCAGCGCATTCACGGCGTTCGGCGAGTTGGTCGTCGTGAGCAGGTCGAACTCGAGCCCAAATTTGTGCATCAGGTCGGGCTTTTCACCGCCCACGGTCGCCACGAAGTGGAACCCATTCGGGCTGGCGTAGGCGTAGCTGACCTTGGTGATGCTCGTACCCGAGGCGGGGGCGGTGGTCGGGGCGGGCCCGGTCGGGACCGCCGGGGTGGGCGCCGCGGCCGGTGTCGGCGCGCATGCGCTGAACAACGGGACCACCAGCCCCGCACCCGCGGCGCCAATGGCGCGCTTGAGAAACGTTCTGCGATCCAGGCGCATCGACATCGCGAACTCCCCCCGCAATGAGCGGACGCCGATCGGCGCCCGCCTACAAACTCTCCTAGGGTTGGACCACTGGACCCTGAGTAACTGCACTCAGGCTACCACCGCCCCGGGCGGGTGTCGATGCTATTATCCTGGCCTTAACAAAGTGCGGCTGGCCGTCGTTCCGATCCCCAGCACCCGTCCCGCCGGAGCGCTTTTCGACAGCCGCAATTTGCCCGCGTTGCTCGACTTCGCGCGCGTGGCCGAGGATCTCGGCGTCGACGATCTGGCCATGAGCGAGCACGTGGTGATGGCCCACCGGCCCGAGAAATACGGCCCCGGCTCGGCCCCGCACCGCTTCGACGAGCCCTGGCCCGAGCCGCTGACCACGCTGGCCGCGATGGCCGCGGTCACCCGCCGAGTGCGGGTCATTTCGACGATCGTCATCGCTCCGCTGCGGCCCGCGGTGCTGTTGGCCAAGACCGCGGCGACGGTGCACGCGCTGTCCGCGGGACGGTTCGTGCTGGGCGTCTCCACCAGCTGGCACGAAGAGGAGTACGCCGCGCTCGGCGTGCCCTTTGCGGAGCGGGGCGCTCGGCTCGACGACACGCTCGGCGCGTGTCGGGCGCTCTGGGGCAGTACGCCCGCGTCGTTCACGTCGCGGTCGGTGTCGTTCTCCGAGCTGATCTGCGTGCCGCGGCCTGAGCGCGCGGACGATATTCCGATCTGGTTCGGCGCAGCGTTCACGCCGCGGATGGTGCGCCGCGTTGTGCAGTACGGCCACGGGTGGATGCCGTTTGTCGGCTCGGAGCCGCGGCCGATGGAGATGATGGCCAACGGGGTCGCGGCCCTGCGCCAGGCGATGGTGCAGGCGGGCCGCGACCCGTCCACGCTGGAAGTCAGCGCCCTGCTGCTGCCACGCGGCCGCGACCTTCACACCGCGATCGCCCAGGACGTCCCCGCGTTTCAGTCCGCCGGTGTCACGCACCTCCGCGTCCAAACCTCAATGTTCGCCGCCTCCCTGGACGAGTTCCCCACTGTCATCGAAACCCTCCTTCGCCACCTCGAGCCCTATCGCTAGCGCCCCCCGCGCGCATCGCTGCGCTCGCTCCCCTCGGGGCATACCGTTGCAAGCCACGAGACACTTCCGCGTGGGAGCGTGCAACGTGGTCTCGGCGATCGGGACTCTGCTTCCAGCAGCGCATCGCTCGCTGCCAGCGCCCCGCGTGTCGTCGCATCGCTCGCTGCCCGCTTCCCGCGTGTCGTCGCATCGCTCGCTGCCCGCTTCCCGCGTTGCTGCGCTCGCTGCTTGCGCCCCGAGTGTCGTCGCATCGCTCGCTGCCCGCTTCCCGCGTTGCTGCGCTCGCAGCTTGCGCCCGCGCCGGTGCGCTGGCTTCCTGGGATCCTGCATGGCTGCGCTCGCTACCTCCCTGCGGACCGCATGGCCGCGTTCGCGCCGCGCGAGCGAAACTTTCCCTCTTTTCTTTGGAATCGCAACACCGCGAGCGCAGCGATGCGGCAGCCGAAATGCTTGCCAGGGTCGGCGCGGCACTGTGCCAACTGCGCGCTGCGGCCGATAGTCAAAATAATGTCGGCGCCGCTCCTGGACCAGAACTTCGTGTGCCGCCTCTGCGGCGAGGACTTTGTCTTCACCGCTGGCGAGCAAGAGCTGCAGCGCCTGCGCGGTGTCCAGCGCGTGCCGACGCGCTGTAGCGCCTGCTTCCGCCGC
Source organism: Chloroflexota bacterium (assembly GCA_035309865.1). Taxonomy (GTDB): domain Bacteria; phylum Chloroflexota; class UBA6077; order UBA6077; family CF-72; genus CF-72. Next base: position 3,312 of record DATGER010000159.1, on the reverse strand, counting down.
CCGCCGACCGTGCCCTGGACACCCACCATCACGAGCTTCCGCGCCCCGCTCCCGTCCTGACACTCACCCGGCCACCGCCTGGGATGGCATCATTGCCGGCATGCCGCCGAGCCCGGTCGTCCCCAAGCCCATGCCGTACCCCAGGTACCGGCCCAGCCTCCCGCTACAGCTGACGGACCGCACCTGGCCAGACAAGCCCATCGACCGCGCGCCCCTGTGGTGCAGCGTCGACCTGCGCGACGGCAATCAAGCGCTCATCGACCCGATGGATCCCGAACGCAAGCGGCGCTTCTGGGAAGTCCTGCTGAAGGTCGGCTTCAAGGAGATCGAGGTCGGCTTTCCCTCCGCGTCGCAGCCCGACTACGACTTCATCCGACTGCTCATCGAAGACGACCTGATCCCCGACGACGTCACCATCCAGGTGCTGACCCAGTGCCGCCGCGAGCTGGTCGAGCGCACCTTCGAGTGCCTGCGCGGCGCGCCGCGCGCCATCGTCCACTTCTACAACTCGACTTCTGAGCTCCAGCGTCGCGTCGTCTTCGGCCTCGGCAAACCAGGCATCGTCCAGATCGCGACGGATGCCGCGCGGTGGTGCCGCGAACTGGAGAGCACCGTCCCGGGCTCCGACATCCGCTACGAGTATTCGCCCGAAAGCTTCACCGGGACCGAGCCCGACTTTGCGCTCGAAATCTGCGAGGCGGTGATGGACGTCATCCGCCCCACGCTCGACAAAAAGTTGATCCTCAACCTGCCGGCCACCGTCGAGATGTACACGCCCAACGTCTACGGCGACGTGATCGAGTGGTTCCACCGGCACGTCAAGGACCGCGACAAGATCGTGCTCAGCCTGCATCCCCACAACGACCGCGGCTGCGCCGTCGCGGCGGCCGAGTTCGGCGTAATGGCGGGCGCCGACCGCGTCGAGGGCACGCTGTTTGGCAACGGCGAGCGCACCGGCAACGTCGACGTCGTCACCCTGGCCATGAATCTCTTCAGTCAGGGCATCGATCCGGCCCTCGACATCAGCGACATCGACGAGCTGCGTCGCGCGACCGAGTACTGCAATCGATTGCCGGTGCATCCGCGCCACCCGTACGTTGGTGATCTGGTGTACACCGCCTTCTCGGGCTCGCACCAGGACGCGATCAAGAAAGGTATGGCGGCCCTGCCGCCGGACTACCACACCTGGGAAGTGCCCTACCTGCCGATCGATCCCAAGCACGTGGGGCGAACGTACGAGGCGATCATCCGCATCAACAGCCAATCCGGCAAAGGCGGGATTGCGTATCTGATGCACGCCGAGCACGGACTCGACCTGCCCCGGCGGCTGCAAATCGAGTTCTCGAAGACCATCCAGACCATCGCCGAGGACAGCGGAACCGAGATTTCGCCAGACGAGTTGTGGCGTGCCTTTGGGTCCGTCTATATGCCCGACAACGCGAGCCTGCAGTTGCTGCACCACGAGGTCACCGAAGGCCCGTCGGGGGCGCAGATCACGGCCCATCTGCTGGTCGATGGCGAGGCTGTCACGGTCGAAGGCACGGGCAACGGGCCGATCGCGGCCTTCGTCGACGCGCTCGAGCGGAGCCTCGGCCTGGCGGTCGACGTCATCGACTACGCCGAGCACGCGCTCAGCGCCGGCCACGAAGCCAGTGCCGCGGCGTACGTCGAGTTGACCGATGGCCACAAAGCCGTCCGCTGGGGCGTGGGGATCGACAAGAGCATCTCCTCGGCATCGCTCAAGGCCGTCGTCAGCGCGATCAACCACCAACGCAGCGCCGCAACCTGATCGGCTCGCGATGGTTCAGTTCTGGCTAGGCACGTTCCCCATCCCCGGCCGCGTGACCGCCCTGGCCGAGATGGCTGAACGCGACGGCTGGGATGGGCTGGCGTTGACCGATTCGCAGAATCTGGGTGGCGATACGTTTGCGGCGCTGGCGCTGGCGGCACGCGCGACGCGGCGGATCACCCTCGCGACGGGGGCCACGAATCCCGGTACACGCCACCCGGCGGTCCTGGCCTCGGCGATCGCGACCATCCAGGTCGAATCGGGCGGCCGAGCGTTTCTCGGGATCGCGCGCGGCGATTCGGCGATGGCGTACATCGGCCGCAAGCCCTTACCGCTCGACGCATTCGGCCGTGCCCTCGCACAGATCCAGACGTATCTGCGCGGCGAAAGCGTCGACTGCGACGGCTTTGCCAGCCAGATCCAGTGGATCGAGCACAGCCTGCGAACGCTTCCCAGGGTACCCATGTCGGTGGCGGCCACCGGACCCAGAGTCATTCGCCTGGCGGCACGCGTCGCCGACTCGATCACGTTTTCGGTGGGCGCCGAACCGGCGCGGCTCAAGGCGTCGATCGACCTGGCGCGAGCCGCGCGCAGCGAGGCGGGCCTGCCGCCAATGCGGTTCGGCGCCTACTTCAATGCCGTTGCTCACCCCGACATCCGCGTCGCGCGTGAGCTCGTGCGTGGGCGACTCGGCGTCTATGCGCGGTTTTCGACCATGGACAAAGGGGTCCTCAATTCGCTGACGCCAGCGGACCGCCGGGTGAGCGAAGAGTTGGTCCGAACGTACGACATGCAGTCTCACGCCGCCAGCGGCGCGCGCCACGAAGCGGCGCTGGTCGACGATTTCGTGGATCGCTTCGGCATCGTGGGTCCGTCTGACCGCGTCGCCGAGCGACTGACGGAACTTGTCGGGCTCGGCCTCGACCACGTCGTGATCGTCGGCCACAGCCGCAACACCCCGCCCGCAACCTTCGCCGAGTCCAGCCGCCGCTTCTGCACCGAAGTCATCCCCGCGGTCAAACAAGTGACGGTTTAAGGAAAAAGTGTTGCGGGGTCGTAAGGGCAGGCCGTTCGGCACCGCGGGCGGGGTCGTGCGTGGGGCGGGCCTCGCCATCAAGCCGCTCAACACGCGGGCAGGCTCAACAAGAAGAGACGGTTTTGGGAAAAGTTGTTGCGGGATGATGAGGTCCGGCCGTTCGGCACCGCGGGCGGGGTCGGACGTGGGGCGGGCCTCTTCATCAAACCACTCAACGCGCGGGCAAGCTCAAGAACAAGTTACGGTTTTAAAAAAGTTGGGGCGGGGTCGTAAGGGCAAGCCGTTCGGCACCGCGGGCGGGGTCGTCCGTGGGGCGGGGCCTCTTCATCAAGCCACTCAACGCGCGGGCCTTCCGCGCAGCGACCGTCCGTGCGAGGCCCGCTCCTGGAGAACATCCTGACATCGCCCTGCGGGCGGCCATGCCGCGAGCCTGGAGTACGCGGAGCGCCGGGCGAGCGCGATGTGCGCAATGACGAGGCCCCACCCT
>DATGER010000158.1:0-23388 GCA_035309865.1 Chloroflexota bacterium | reverse complement strand
GGAGTGCCGATCACCAGCGCAGGATAGGTTTGCGGGCGGCGGTGACTTCGTCGAGCCGGCCGACGACCTGTTGCGTCGGCGCCCTGCGCACCAGCTCAGGCGTTTGTTCGCACTCGCGCGCAATCTGGCGCATGACGGCGGCGAAGTGATCGAGGGTGGTCCTCGACTCACTTTCAGTGGGCTCGATCATGATCGCTTCGTCGACGATCAGCGGGAAGTAGATGGTCGGGGGATGGATGCCGAAATCGAGCAGGCGCTTGGCGATATCCAGGGTGCGCACCCCGTTCCGAGTCTTCTGGCGGCGGCCAGAGAGCACGAATTCGTGCATGCACGAGCGGTCGTAGGCCAGGTCGAAGACGTCGCTGAGCAAGGCTTTGAGATAATTCGCGTTCAGGACCGCGGTCTCACTCAGCGTGCGCAACCCATCGGGGCCATGCATGCGGATGTAGGTATAGCCGCGCGCCAGAATGCCGAAGTGGCCTTGAAAACCTTTCAGACGTCCGATGGAGCGCGGGCGGTCGTAGTCCAGGGCGTAACTGCCATCCGGCCGCAGGACGACGACCGGCGCAGGCAGAAAGGGTTCGAGTCGCGCGTTGACGACGACCGGGCCGGCGCCGGGGCCACCCGAGCCGTGCGGCGTGGAAAACGTCTTGTGGACGTTGATGTGCAGACAGTCGAACCCCATCTCAGCCGGCTTGACCACGCCCAGGATGGCGTTCAGGTTCGCGCCGTCCCCGTACACCAGGCCGCCGACGCCGTGTACGGCGGACGTCACCTCGCGCAGCTGTTGTTCGAAGAGCCCGAGCGTACTCGGGTTGGTGAGCATCAGGCCGACCACCGTGTCGTCCAGTTCGGCTTGCAGCCTGGCAAGGTCGATGTTCCCGTTGGCGTCCGACGGAATCGACACCGTGTGAAAGCCGCACATGGCGGCGGTAGCGGGATTGGTGCCGTGCGCTGAATCGGGGACCAGGACTTTGCGTCGCTGAGTATCGCCCCGGTCCAGGTGATATGCCCGCATCATCAGCATGCCGGCGAGCTCACCCTGGGCGCCGGCGGCGGGTTGCAGCGTGGCCGCGGCGAAGCCGGTGATCTCCGCCAGCAGGTGCTGCAGCTCGAACATGATGCGCAGCGCTCCCTGGACGGTCTCGTCTGGCTGCAGCGGGTGGACGTGGGCAATGCCGGGCAGTCGGGCGACGTCCTCGTTGATTCGCGGGTTGTACTTCATGGTGCACGAGCCAAGCGGGTAGAAGACCGCGTCAATCGAGAAATTGCGCTGCGCGAGATGCGTAAAGTGGCGCACCACGTCGAGCTCGCCAACCTCGGGCAAGCGCAGCTCCGGACGGAGGACCTGGCCGCCCAGGTCGTCGACGTCAGGCACGTCGAGCGCGGGCAGTTGATGCCCGGGGGCGCCGGGCCGCGACAGTTCGGACAACAAGGGCTCGGGCTGCAGGCCGGGATTGAGCTCGATGGACTCAGGGCTGAGCGTTGTCAACTCGTGGCCTCGCTCAACGCCCGAACAAGCTGATCGATCTCGGCGCGTGTGTTTTGCTCGGTGAAGGCCAGGAGCAGCGTCCTTTCGAAGCCGGGCATGCCATGCAGGAACGGGACACCGGCGAGCAGGCGTTTTTCCACCAGCCGATGGCGCAGGTCGAGTCCGTCCAGGGGGGTCCGAACCAGGAACTCGTTGTAGAACGGTTTCGGCGTCACCAGCTCGTACCCGGGCAGTTGGGCGATGCGCGCGGCCGCATAGACCGCCTTCGCGTGCGACTGCCGGGCGACTTCGCGCAGCCCGTCGGGACCCATCAGCGACAGATAGGCCGTGATCCCGATCGCGAGCAGGGTCTGGCTCGTGCAGATGTTTGACGTCGCCTTCTCGCGCCGAATGTGCTGTTCGCGGGCCTGCAGCGTGAGCACGAAGCCGCGTCGGCCGGCGTGATCGGTGGTTTGCCCAGAGATGCGGCCAGGCAGCTGGCGCACGTATTCCGTTTTGCTGGCCATCAGGCCCGCCCACGGGCCGCCGTACTGCAGGGGCAGACCCAGCGCCTGGCCTTCGGCGGTCGCGATGTCGGCACCCCAGGCGCCAGGCGACTTGAGCAATCCCAGGGACGTCGCGTCCGCGACGCACACGATCAGCAGCGCACCCCGCTCATGGACGGCCTGCGCCAGGCCATTCAGGTCGCGCACGTGGCCGAAGACGTCGGGCTGCTGGACGACGACGCACGCGGTATGTTCATCGACGAGATCGAGCGCCCGCTGCTCGCGGAGCCCGTCGCTGCTCAGCTCGAGCTGACCGGTCACCAGATCGACGTTGCGCGGCGAGACGTAGGCGTGCACAACCTCCCGCCACTGCGGGTGGACGCTGCCCGCCAGCACGACCCGCTCGCGGCGTGTCAGCCGCTGTGCCATGAGGACCGCCTCGCCGACAGCCGAGGCGCCATCGTAGACCGAGTCGTTGGCTACCTCGAGCCCGAGGAGATCGCACACCAGCGACTGGAACTCGAACGACACCTGCAACGTGCCCTGGCTGACCTCGGGCTGATACGGGGTGTAGGCCGTGTAGAACTGCGGCTGGCCCATGATGTGGCCGACGGCCGAGGGCGAGTAGTGGTTGTAGGCGCCGCCGCCGATGAAGCACGGCCAATCGCGCACCGAGACGTTCTGGGCGGCGAGAGTGGCCAGATGTCGACTGGCCTCGAGCTCGGTGAGCGCCGGCGGTAGATCCAGCATCGGGTGGCGCGCATCCGCGGGCACGTCGGCGAAAAGGTCTTCGATGCGGTCGATTCCGATCGTGCGCAGCATGTGGGCGCGATCGTCGGCCGTGAGCTGGGTGAAATCCGGCATGCTGCTTGAGTGGTCGGTGGTCAGTCGGGAGCTAGTTGCCCGTTTGCTCGGCGTATTGCTCGGCGGTGAGCAGTGTGTCGACGGCCGACGCGTCCTGGGGTTGAATTTTGATCATCCAGCCGGCTTCGTACGGATCGTCGTTGACGCTCTGGGGCTGATCGGTCAGCTGGCTGTTCACCTCGATCACTTCGCCGGACACCGGCGCGTACAGGTCGGACGCCGTCTTGACGGATTCGATCACGCCGAACTGCTTGCCCGCCTCGAGGCGATCGCCTACTTTAGGTAGTTCGACGTACACGATGTCGCCTAACTGGTCCTGCGCGAAGGCGGTGATGCCCACGACGTAGTGCTCGCCCTCGGCTTTGATCCACTCGTGCTCGGTGGTGTACCGCCGATCGGTCGGGTTCGCTGCTGCTGCCATGGCTACATTTTGACGCGCGGCCGCGATCGGTGCGGAACGAAGGGCAGCGGCACGACCTCAGCGCCGGCCGGCTTACCCCGCATCTCCACCGCCAGGGACTGGCCGATCTCGGCCAGGGCGACCGGGACGTAGCCCATGGCAATGTTCTGCTTCAGGGTGGGCGAGTAGGTGCCGCTGGTCACCGCGCCGATCTGCTGCCCCTCGGCCAGGATGGGGAAGCCCGGGCGCGGGACGCCGCCCGGCGCGACCCGCAGACCGACGAGGCGCCGGGTCGGACCGGCCGTCTTGATTTGAGCCAGCGCCTCGCGGCCGACGAAACTGGCTTTGCGGAGGCTCACCACCCAGCCCAGGCGGGCCGCGAAAGGATCGGTCGTCGTGTCGATGTCGTGTCCGTAGAGCGCGAACCCGGCTTCGGTGCGCAGCGTGTCGCGCGCGCCGAGACCGCACGCGACTGCTCCGCGGCCGAGCAACGCTTCCCAGATGGTCTCCGCTGCGTCTGCCTCGCACATGAGCTCGAAGCCGTCCTCACCTGTATAGCCGGTGCGCGAGACGAGCCCGCGCCGGCCCGCGATGTCGGCGTCGACAAAGGCATAGCCCGGCAGTGGCTCGAGATCCGCGGTGCACACCGCCTGGAGGGCTGCCTGGGCGCTCGGGCCCTGAACTCCGATGAGCCCCGTCTCGGTTGTCCGATCGTCGAGATCGACGACCAGACCCAGGCGGTCACGTTGCTTGCCGAACCAGTCGATGTCGGGCTCGCGGTTGGAAGCGTTGAACACGACCAGCACCTCGCCATGCCCGAGGACATAGGCGATCACGTCGTCGAGGATGCCCCCGTCAGGTCGGCACACCGCGGAGTAGGCCGCCTCACCCGCGCGGATGCGGGCGAGATCGCGGGTGCAGCACTCCTGCGCCAGCGCGAGCGCGTCCGGTCCGCGCAAGAACACGCGGCCCATATGCGACAGGTCGAACAGGCCGCACGCGGTTCGGACCGCCTGGTGCTCGGCCAGGATGCCCGCGGGGTACTGCACCGGCATGTCCCAGCCGGCAAAGTCCACCATCCGCGCGCCCAGAAGCCGGTGTAGCGCGTTCAGGGGCGTCCGCAGCAACGAAGGGGCTTCGCTAGAAGGCAAGGCCGTTTCCAAAGACTCTGGTCAGCAACGCGGTGATCCGGGTGAGTTGTTCGGTGAACAGCAGCACGCCCATGCCGATCACCAGCACGCCGCTCACGCGCTCGATGGCGAGCATATGCGGTCGGACGCTGCGCAGCACACTCAGCGAGCGATCGACCGCCAGGCCGGCCAGCACAAACGGCACGCCCAGGCCGAGCGCGTAGACGATGAGCAGCACGACGCCTTCGCCGACCGTTTCCTGTTGCGACGCGAGACCCAGCAAGCCCGCCAGGAACGGCCCGACGCACGGCGTCCAGCCCGCGCCGAACGCGAGCCCCATCACGAAGGCCCCGACGTGGTTGGCCTGGGTGTTCGGTTTGATCTCGGCCGCGCGGGCCGTTCGAAACAGCAGCGGGATGCGCAGGACGCCGAGCATCTGCAGGCCGAAGATCACCACCAGCACGCCGCCGACTTTCCACAACAGCGGCAGGTTCTGGAGCAGCGTCTGGCCGAGGATGCTGGCCGAAGCGCCCAGCAGCCCGAAGATGAGCGCCAGACCGAGCACGAACGCGAGCCCCTGGGTGACGATCTTGGCGCGCGCGGTGCCTTTCGCCCCAATAAGCTCTTCGGCCGAGCGACCGGTGATGAACCCGAGGTAGGCCGGCACGAGCGGCAGGACGCACGGCGAGGCGAAGGACACCATGCCGGCGGCGAGCGCGGTGATGATCAGCAGGGGACTGAGGCTCGGGCTCGAACTGACGTCCACGGGGTCCGAGTATGGCATGTTGACTCGCGCGGGCGCCCGGGATACGCTGTCGCTATCAAGTGACCCAATGGTCACATGTCTAAGGAGAAAGACCGGCCGTGCCACTTCGTTCCAGCGTGCGACTCCTCGTCGGCACCACCAAGGGCCTGTTCCTGATCGATCCGTCCACTGCGCTCCAGGGCCCGTTGCTGCCTGGGACGAGCGTGCCATCAGTCGCCTTCGACGCTCGCCACCAGCGCCTGTTCGCCAGTACCACCAACCCGTTCTGGGGTACGGCCATCGTCTGCAGCGACGATCTCGGCCACACCTGGTCGCAGCCGCCAACGCCCAACATTCAGTTCCCGGCCGACACCGGCGCGGCCATCCGGCAAGTCTGGCAGATCGCGCCGGCCGGGCCAGCCCAGCCCGACCTGGTGTACGTCGGCGTTGAGCCCGCCGCCCTCTTCCGCTCCGTCGATGCCGGCGAGACGTTCGAGCTGATGCGCGGTTTGTGGGACCACCCGCACCGCCCCACCTGGACCCCCGGCCAGGGCGGGCTCGGCCTGCACACGATCCTGGTCGATCCCCGCGACGCACTGAAGATCGTCGTGGCCATCTCGACCGGTGGCGTTTACCGCTCCGACGACGGCGGCGAGACCTGGCGCGCCTCGAATACGGGTGTGCGCGCCGACTTTCTGCCCGACAAACATCCGGAGTACGGGCAGTGCGTCCACAAGATCGCGCGCGACGCCGTGCATCCCGACACGCTGTATCTCCAGAACCACTGGGGTCTGTATCGGTCCGATGATGGCGGCTCGAATTGGACCGACATTGCCAACGGGGTCCCGTCGGATTTCGGCTTCCCGATAGTCGCGCACCCGCACAAGTCGGGCACCGCGTACATCATTCCGCTGGTGGCGGACGCCAAACGCTGGACGCCGGACGCGCGATGCCGGGTCTACCGCACCACCACTGGCGGAGGCGCGTGGGAGCCGCTGACGTGCGGCCTCCCCCAGCGCGACGCCTACATCACGGTGCTGCGCGACGCCTTCAGCGCGGATACGCTCGACCCGGCCGGCCTGTACTTCGGCACCCGCGGCGGCCAGCTGTACGCCTCAGCCAACGACGGCGACGACTGGGAATTGCTGGCTGAGCACCTGCCGCCGGTGCTCAGCGTGCGCGCCGCGATTCTGGAATGAGCCTGGCCATGCAGGTGACGGTGCTGGTCCCGGCGGCGCTCCGACAGTATTCAGACGGCCGCGGACGGGTGTCGGTCGCGCTGCCGCCGGACCACCCGCTGACGGTCGAAACGGTATTCGAGCAGCTGCACGCGGCTCACCCGGGCGTCGTCGAGCGGGCCCTCGACGAACGCGGCCAGGTCCGCCCGCACGTCAACGTCTTCGTCGACGGCCAGAGCATTCGCGCCGGCTCCGCGCTGGGTCTCGAGACACCCGTCGCGTCCGGTGCGGAGGTCTGGATTCTGCCCGCCGTGTCCGGCGGCTAGGTGAGGCCGGAGAGCTCGCGGTTCGTCTGGGTGAAGCTCTTCCATTCGTCGGGCACCGCGCTCTCGTGGAAGATGGCGTTGACCGGGCACTCGGGCTCACAGGCACCGCACTCGATGCACTCGTCCGGGTGGATGTAGTACATGTCCGGGGCCTCGTAGATGCACGACACGGGGCATACATCCACGCAGCTGGCGTTCTTGGTGCCGATGCAGGGCTCGACAATCACATACGTCAAGGCAGTTTCTCCAGAGTTGGCCAGATGGTCGTTGCTTGCTGGGCAGAGTATGCGGCGACCGTCAGCGACCCGACTGTGACCTGAGTCACATCCAGGCCAGGCGCTCGAGCGTGGTGCGGTTCAGCACGTGGATGCGGCCGCGCTCGAGCCGCACGGCGCCCTCCAGGCTGAGCGCTTTCAGCGCACGTCCGACGACTTCGCGGCGCGAGCCGGCCATCGCCGCCAGGAGCTCCTGGGTGAGCCGCGGCGGGCTACCGTCGCGACCTTCGAGCAGGATCTTGGCCAGGCGGCTGGTGACGTCCCGAAACGCCAGATCCTCGACCAACGCCAGCGCCTCTCGCAGCCGGCCAGCAAACGAACGTGTAATGGCGATGGCGATGCCTGGCCGCTCGGCCACGAAGCGCAACAGGTCGCGGCGGCGGAGCAGATACAGCGTGCAGTCCTCAATGGCCTGCGCGCTGGCGGGATTGGGGCCCTCGTCGAACACCGCCACTTCGTTGAACATGTCCCCTGGCCGCAGCAGGCGCAGCACCTGCTCGCGACCGCGCGGCGACGTCTTGAAGAGCTTCAATCGTCCAGCTTCGACAACGTACAGGACCGATGACGCCGCGCCTTCGAGCAGCACGATCTGGCCCGCCGGATAGCTGCGCCTGAACATCGCGCCACCCAACGCCGCCAGATCGTCAGCCGCGAGCGCTGCAAAAAACGGCGAACCGAGCGCCCGCAGCTCGCGGACCTTGACCGCCCGCGGTTTTTCGCGCGTGGTCAACCGGCTGGGCAGCTCGGGGACCGTCAGGGTGGCGGGCAAATCGCACGAATTATAGGCAGTCGCCACTCGGCCTCGACCGAGATCACACACCGTGGTGCGTTTTGTTCTTTACGTCTAGTTGAAAGCACGTACTATTCGGGGCCGGAGGCGGGCTATGGGCGACGGGACTGCTGCACATTCGGAACAACGGTTGTCGACGAGGCCCTGGTTGTGGGCCTACGACCAGGGCGTGCCGGCTGAGATCGAGCTGCCGGACGAGGCGCTGCAGGCCGCGCTGGCGGCGGCGGCGGCACGTTTTCCGGCCCGCGCAGCCATTCGCTTCTTCGGTCGCTCGATCACCTACCGCGAGCTCGACGCCGCGGCCAATCGCTTCGCCAATGCGTTGCTGACGCTGGGTGTCAGCCGGGGCGACCGGGTCGCGCTGTTCATGCCGAATTGCCCGCAGATGGTCATCGCCTACTATGGCGCACTCAGAGCGGGCGCGGTGGTGGTGCCGACCAGTCCGCTCTACGTCGAATCCGAACTCGAGCATCAGCTTGCCGACGCCGAAGCCAGTGTCCTGGTGTGCCTCTCGGCCCTGTTTGGCAAGGTCCAGGCAGTTCGCCCGCGGCTGCCAGCCCTGCGGCACGTGATCGTGACCAATATCAAGGACTATTTTCCAACCGGCCTGAAGTTGCTTTTCAGCCTGAGTAAAGAGCGCAGGGACGGCCACCACGTCAACCTGCCGTCCGACGGCCAGACCCACTGGCTAACCCCCCTGTGCGCCCGGGCGCGGGCAGTCGACCCGGGCATCGACGTCGGCGCCGACGATCTGGCGCTGCTGCAGTACACCGGCGGCACGACCGGCGTGGCCAAGGCGGCCATGTTGACGCATCGCAACCTGGTCGCCAACGCGCTCCAGGTCCGCGCGTGGTCGCACAACCTGGCCCAGCCGGATGGCGCGGACATCGTCATGGGGGTCCTGCCCCTGTTCCACATCTACGCCATGACAACGGTCATGAACTCCAGCATCCGCGGCGGCGGCACGATGATCCTGCAGCCGCGCTTTGTGGTCGCGGACGTGCTGAAGGGCATCGATCGCGAGCGCCCGCATCTGCTGCCCGGTGTGCCAACGATGTACATGGCGATCAATCACGCGCCGAATCTGGCGCGCTACAACTTGCGCTCCCTGAAGGGGGCCATCAGCGGCGCTGCGCCACTGCCGCGTGAAGTCCAGACGCAGTTCGAGGCGCTGACGGGCGCCAGGCTGATCGAGGGGTACGGACTGACCGAAGCCAGCCCGGTGACCCATGGCACCCCGTTCGCGGGCCAGCAACGGCCTGGCTCGATCGGCGTGCCGCTCCCCAGTACCGAGGCGGCGGTCTTCGACCAGGAGACCGGTACGCGCCAGTTGCCGCCCGGCGAAGTCGGCGAGCTCGCGGTCCGAGGCCCGCAGGTGATGCGCGGCTACTGGAAGCAGCCCGACGAAACCGCCCGGGTCCTCCGCGACGGTTGGCTGTTCACCGGCGATCTCGCCTCGGTCGACGCCGGCGGGTACTTCAGCGTCGTCGATCGCAAGAAGGACATGATCATCACCGGCGGCATGAAGGTGTATCCGCGCGACGTCGAAGCGCCGCTGTACGAGCACCCGAAAGTCAAAGAGGCCGTCGCGGTCGGCGTCCCCGACGAGCGCTGGGGCGAGGCGGTCAAGGTATACATTGTGCTGCGGGCCGGCGAGTCCGCCACCGAGCAGGAGATCGTCGACTTTTGCAAAACCCGGATGGCTCGCTACAAGGTGCCCAAGTTCGTGGAATTTCGGCCGGAGCTGCCGAAGAACATGATCGGCAAGGTGCTGCGCCGCCGTCTGACCGAGGCGGAGCTGGCTCAGCGGCAGGTCGGCGCCAGTCGCGCGAGCTGAGCCCGGACCTGAGCGAACCTGTCGAAGTTGCATTGACCGATGCCGCGTTCGGCGGCGAGGCACTCGGCCACCTGCCCGACGGGCGGGTGGTGTTCGTGCCGCGCGGCCTGCCCGGCGAAACCGCTCTGGTCCGACTGCAACAGGCGCGGCGTGACTTTGCGCGGGCCGACCTCGTCCAGGTCCAGCGTCCCGCGCCAGGTCGGGTCGAGCCCCCATGCCCCGCGTATCGCGCCGGGTGCGGCGGGTGCAGCTGGCAGCACGCCGACTATGCCCTCCAGCTCCAGCTAAAGCATCGCATCGTCGTCGACCAGTTGCGTCGCATCGGGCGGTTTGCCGAAACCGAGGCGGCTGAGCTGGTGCGAGCGCCCATTGGCATGCTCGAGCCGTGGCACTACCGCAACCAGGCCCGGTTCACGGTCGGCCGAAAATATGGCGAGCTGTGCTTCACGTACCGCGCGACCCACCGTTTGTTGCGGGTGGACCACTGCTGGATCCTGCAGCCCGCGATCAACGCCACTCTCGAGGTGCTGCAAGGCCGGCTGAGCAGCCTGGGCCGACGCATCCACCAGGTGTCGATCCGCGTCGGCGCCAATACGGGTGAGCTGCTGGTTGCGCCGGCCCTGCCAGAAGCGCCGGAGGTCGAGTCGGGCCAGCCGTTTTTCGAAGAGGAACTGTTCGGCCAGCGCTTTCGCCTGCAGCTGCCATCGTTCTTCCAGGTCAACACGCGCCGCGAGCTTCGACCGCTGCCTGCCGCCATCAGCACCGCCTGGCTGCCGCTGCCCGACGAGGGCCTCAGCATGGCCGAGCTGCTGGCGCTGCTGGTGATCGACCGCCTTCAGCCCGAGCCGAGCCACGTCATCGTCGACGCCTACTCGGGCGTGGGGACGTTCGCGCTGCTCATGGCACCGCTGGTGCGCGAGGTCATCGGGATCGAAGAAGCGCGGTCGGCGGTGCGCGACGCCAACTACAACGGCCGTGACGTGCCAAACGCGCGCTTCGTTCAGGCCAGGACTGAAGTCGTCCTGCCGTCGATGGAGCTCGATCAGCGCGTCGACGGCGTGGTTCTCGACCCCGCCCGCGTTGGTTGCCACCCCGATGTCCTGGACGCGCTGCTCAGCCTGCGCCCCCGCCGCCTCGTGTACGTCTCGTGCGACCCGTCGACACTCGCCCGCGATCTGCGGATTCTGGTAGACGGCGGCTATACCCTCCACGAAGTCCAGCCCCTGGACATGTTCCCGCAGACGTATCACATCGAGAACGTGGCCACGCTGACCGTCTAGGGCTGCCTGGGCCTGGTCGGCGGTGCGCCCGGGAGAGTGATCTCTCGATCGCTCGCGGTTTGCTGGGCCTCTTCGACCATCACCGTGAGCTGTCCGCCAAATTTGTCGACGACGTTGTTCAGGACGCCACCGCAGGCATCACAGACCCCGGCGTCCTGATGGGGCGTGCCAGGGGTGCCGACCTGGATATGATCGGTGACTTGCTGTTCGTCGGCGGTCCCGCACACCGCGCAGGTGGTGGCGTTTTGAGCTTCCGGCGCGTGCCGGTGCAGACGTACGACTGTCATGCGGTCAGTCCTCCAGATGGAGCACCAGGCCGCACGTCGCATGCCAACCTCCTAGCCCAGACGCGTGACGAGCCAGCACCCGCCGAGCGTCGGTAGCAGCAGGCAGGCCCACACGGCGACGAGAATCTTGCGCACGTACGCGTCCGACGCGCGCCGTGGCCGAGCATGCGAGCTGGAGCGGGTCCCGCCGGCACTGTTGTCTCTGAACTGGAGCGCGTGGAGACCAGAAGGCCAAGCGCAACGCGTCCCCAACCCGCACGTCGCGCTAGCAGAAAGCGGTCAGGGCCGCGGTCGGTACAGCCAGAACCCGGCCTGCTCGCCGTCTGGCACGTATGCGGCGCGCAACGCGGCACGCAGGGCAGGCGTCCAGCGGGTGCCATCGACAGGTCCGTCCAGCGAGTGCATGAGGGCCACCAGCGAGAAGTGGCGGGCGATGATGGCGTCGAGAATCGGCTGCTCGGACCACTGGCCCTCGGCCTCGAGCAGTTGAAAGATCTGGAACTCAAACTCGATCGGCTTACCAGCCGCGACCGCCAGGCCGGAGTTGTCGGTGAGCAGGTCGCCGCTCTGCTGAGCGATCCAGTCGACGAAGCTGGCATCGACCCGGAGCGGCGTGGCGCCACTATCGCCGACCAGCGACAGGTAATGGGGCGAGGGCGGCTGCAGCGCCTCAGTGACATTGGCGGCCGCCTCGACCGCGACGGCCTGGTACCCCGGCATGGCGATGAACAGCGACCCGGCAATGACGGTCGGGCCGATCAGTCGGGCGTGCGCCCAGGCTGCCAGGCGGTGACTCGCCAGCGCGAGCACGGCCGCGGTCGCCGCGCTCAACTCGAGCCAGTAGTTGGAGGACGCGCCCAGCTTGGCGAGACTCGGCAGGGTCAGCAGGCAGGCGAGGAAGTAGACCCGCCAGGGACGTTCGCCTGGCGCAGCGGGCAGCGCGAACGCGGCCAGCGCCGCCAGCACGGGCACCCCGTTGTACTGCAGAAAGCTGCCCATCAACGCCGCGAAAGTGACCAGGTCGGGCTCGTTCCGGTTTCCGATCACCGTGTGCCAGAGGAACCAGCCACCGGTGAGCCACTGGGCGACGGCGACGGCCAGCCCACCGCCGCCCACGACAATCGCCCCGAAGCGAGAGAGCCTCGCACGGCACGGCCAGAGGGCAAGAGCCACCGCGACCGGCGCAGCCAGGTAGGTCTGCTTGGTCAGGATCGCGAGCACGAACAGGACGCCAGCCAGCGACACGCGCCCGGCCGTCGCCAGGGCCAACCCGACCAGCGTCAGGCCCAGCGCGAGCGCGTCGACGCGGTGCAGCGGCGCCCAGAGCAGCGCGGTCAGGTTCTGGGTCAGAAAAAACCCCGCCGCCAACAGGCCGACCGACCAGCGGTTGGTCAGTCGCCGCATGCTCCAGGCCAGGGCCACACCCCCGATCAGGGTCGCCAGGAGCGAGACACCTCGTCCAACGGTGTACCCGGTGTCGCCCACGACCCGCTGCAAACCACCGACGATGGCGTAGTACAGCGGGCCGTAGGCAATGTGCATGAACGGCAGCTGGTCAGGTGGTGAGTACAGGCCTTCGCCGCGGGCAACCCGGCGCGCGCCATCCAGCAACCACGACTCGCCGTAGGTGAACTCCTCGATGGGACGGGCCAGACGGCCGGCGGCACTGAGCGCGAAGAGCACCAGGTACATGGCGATGATTCCCGCGACGAGCGCCCAGAGCGTGGCCGCCACAGCCGCCTCCCGACGGTGCTCAAAACTCATCGACGCGAACGCTACACTGCGTGGCACACCCATGGCAGTCACACTCCCGTACGCACCGCCCACCGACGCGGACGCCGCGCTGCGCCTGGATTTCCGCAGCGACACGATCTCTCAGCCGAGTCAGGCAATGCGCGAAGCGATGAAGAACGCGCAGGTCGGCGACGACGTCTTCGGCGAGGATCCCAGCATCAACGCCCTGGAGGCCGAGGCCGCGCGCCTGTTCAACAAAGACGCCGGGTTGTTTGTCACCAGCGGTACGCAGGGCAATCTGCTGGCGCTGCTCACCCTGACCCGGCCAGGCGACGAATTCATCGCCGAGACCAGCTCGCACATGGCCAACTCCGAAGTCGGCGGGGCAGCGCGCCTCGGCGGACTGACCCTGCGGCCTGTCGTCGGTCGTATGGGCAAGATCACCCCCGAGCAGGTTGCAGCCACCGTCAGGCCTGAAAACGTGCATTTCGCGCACACGACGCTGCTAGCCGTCGAGAACACCCACAATTCGGCGGGCGGGACGATCCTCACCCCCGACGAGATGGACGCCGTGGCTCAATCGGCCCGCGAGCGCGGGCTGAAGGTGCACGTCGACGGGGCGCGGATCTTCAACGCGGCCGTCGCCCTTGGCGTCCCGCCAGCCGTGCTGGCGCGCAATGCCGACACATTGACGTTCTGCCTCTCAAAAGGATTGTCAGCGCCCGTCGGCTCGGTGCTCGTTGGATCACACGACGTGATCGCCGAGGCGCGCCGCTACCGAAAAATGGTCGGCGGTGGGATGCGCCAGGCTGGCGTCCTGGCCGCGGCTGGCCTGATCGCGCTGCGCGACGGCGTAAGTCGCCTGGGGGACGACCATCGCCGGGCCCGCCGGCTGGCCGAGGGCCTGGCGCGCATTCCGGGGCTGGCGATTGACCTGGCCACGGTGCAGACGAACATCGTGCGCTTCGACGTCGGCGGTCTCGGACACACCGCGGGTTCATTTGCTGACGCGCTGCGACGCCACGGGGTGATCGTCTCGGGTGGCGCTGGCACCGGCGTGCGGATGGTCGTCCACCGGCACATCGACGACGAAGCGGTGGATACTGCGCTGGCGGCCGCGAGCGAACTGGGCTCCTGAGCCCGAGACACCTGGTACTGGCCTCAGCCTCACCGCGCCGCCAGGCGCTGGTGGGGTTGCTGGGCCTCGCGTGGAGGGCAGCCCCGGCAGCTCTGGACGAAGCCAGTTATCTGCTGGCCGATCCGTTTGTCAGCGCGCTGAACGTGGCGCTCGCCAAGGTCCGGGCCGTGGCAGCGTCCGCCGACGAGATGGTCGTCGCGGCGGACACCCTGGTCGTGGTGGACGATGAGATACTGGGCAAGCCAGACGATGCCGCGACGGCCCGCGGCATGCTCCGGCGGTTACGCAGCCGGCCGCACCACGTGCTGTCCGGGGTGGTGCTCCGCGGGGCTGACGAGGGCCAGCAGTGGGGTGCGGTCATCTCCACGCGAGTCCTGATGCGCCACTACGCCGATCGCGAGATCGACGACTACGTCGGCCGCGGCGAGCCGTTCGACAAGGCCGGCGGCTACGCAATTCAGGACGCCGTGTTTCGACCCGTCGAGAACCTCGAGGGGTGTTACCTCAACGTGGTCGGGCTGCCACTGTGCGCCGTCGCGGCGGGCCTGCAAGCGCTGGGCGTGCAGCTCAACGCTGCAGGCGAGAGCGTGCCACCGTGTGGCTACTGCCGCCTCGGCGCCGACGTGGTAGCCGTTCGCTCAGGATGATGAGCGCCCCTCGTGCTGATAGGCGCCGGTATAACCCGCACTCGCCGGCTCGGTCAGCCGGAACAGCACGAGCTGCACGATCCGCGCACCCCGCTGGAGTCGCGCGCCGTGCGGCGTAGCCACCACGAGCAGGCCTTCGGCACGCCCGGCGTAGCCCGCGTCCCAGACCGCGGTCGGCACGTGCAAGCCCATACGCAGCAGGCTGGAGCGCGGAAAACACAGCCCGCCGCATTCGAGTGGCAAAGCGACCCACTCCGCGTAACGAATGCCGTAGGCACCCGTGCCGAGCTCGACCCAGCCGTCCGCATCGAACTCGAGCGCGTCGCGTTGGGGTAGGCGTCGATCGTCAGTCGATCTGCCCAGCGCGCCGGCGTCCGCGAATCGCCAGATGGCCTCCAGCGACAGGTCGACGCCGTTGGGTTGGACGTGGGCTGCCTCGGCGGCCGCGCTCGGCAGTCCGACGATCTGCCTGCGTCGGATCTCGTCGCCGGCCAGCATCGCGCTTACGTGTCGGCTTTCTTCGTGGGTGGGTCCTCGTGGACCATGGCGCGCCAGACGCGGCTCGCCACGCGCTGCGCCAGGACACTGCCGAGCGCCATGAACACTGACAGCAGCGCTGCCCACACAAACTTCTTGATCACCGTCGACCGGCCCCTTTTCTTCCTGAGTGGCTCCAATCGGGCATCGCTGATGCGCACATAGCCGCCGTCCTCGGGCTCAAGTTTCAATTGCAGGCCGCTCTGGAACAGCCCTTCAAGCTGTCGCCGCGATTCTTCGACGCCCTCGCCCAGACGCTCCATGCGCTCGGACACGTCGTCGCGGACATTCTGGACGCCGCGCCTCAGCCGGTTCCGCGGCTTGCGACGTTCGCGGAGGTTGTTGACCAGGGCGTAGGCGCCGTAAGCGAGCGCACCCGCGGCGACCACGCCGGCGACGCCCAGCAGGGTGGGGTTCTGGCGGGCCTGTTCGGCCACGTCTTCACGGGCTCGAACGGCGCTGAACGCGGCCTCGGCCCTGGCCACGCCGCGCAGACCGCCGCGCACGCGGCGTTCGACTTCTTCCAGCGCGGCGGTCATGTCGCCGCGCAGACGGTTTATCTCGCCCTGAGTGTCCGCAGGTGTCGCACCCATTCGAGGTCCTCCTTGAGTGTTTCCCGCGTGCGAGGCAGCGGCGGCCAGATTTTCATGGCCCGGCTGATGCCGGGTCGAATGTAACGCTTGTAGGCAACGTAGCCAGCGAGTCCAGGCAGCAAGACACCCAGTAGCCACCCGACCCAGGCGAGTGACTGCGTCCCGAGCGGAGTGGGAAAACTGATGAAGCCGAAGACCCAGTTGAAGAACCAGATGAACGCGGTCCAGGCCCAGATGACCACCAAAAGCCCGGCCGCGGCGGCGATCCCGGCGCCAATCGCGAGGCGCTTGACGGCGCCGATGGCTTCGTCTTTGGCTTCGCCGACCTCCTGCTTGGCCAGTTCGATCTGCCGGTCGGCGAGATCCGAGACGTCGTTGATGAGCCGCCCGATCAGTTCGGCGAACGTCGCCTGAGGCAACGGTCCGCCATGCGCGGGATCGGGCTCCGGGCCAGCGCGACCATTCGACCCGTGGCGGCCGTCCAGATCGGGCCGATCGCGGAGAGTGAACGCCACGTGGCTACCTCCAGGGCAAGTGTGTCAACCAGAATTCCAGCAGCGGACGGCGGGAAGCGTCGAGCAGCCAGGCACGTCGCGTGCCAGCGCCAGTGTAACGGCTCGACGTTCAGAGCGGTTTGGCGGTCACGATCAGACGGTCTGAGAACTCGCGTTTGACCGGATCGAACGTCCCGCCGCACGTGATCAGCGTGAGGGTTTCATCCGGGGTGGGGTCCATGACCGACGTGTCCGATGGCGGCACCAGCTTGAGGTCGACCACGGCAAAGTCATGCTCTCGAGCCCGCTGGTCCCAGACGTCGATCTGATCGCCGATATCGAGTTGATACAGGAACCGAAAGACGTTTCCTTCGCTCAGCGTGACGACGTGGCCGGCGATGACGGCATTGCCAGGCGCGCCGATCATCGAAGTCAGGTCGCCATAGTGCACAGCCACAAACGGCATGGTCTCCCACTCGGGGTTCCCGTTTGCGTCCGGCACGATGCCGCCCTGTTTGACCACGGTGTCGACTTTGATCGCCGGGATTGCGAGGCGCACGGCGTAGCCAGACGCCCGGGTGGCCTCGGCGCGGTCGGCGACGTCGGCGGCGAGTAGCCGCGGGCCAGCCGCCGCCGGCGTTGCCGCGATGAGCCGGGGTGGAACTGGCGTGCTGGAAAGCCTGCCTTCGACAGTTGGCGCGACTGCCGCGACACTTGGCATCGGCGTCGGGGTGGCCGCCGGCGATGGCCCGGGGACGGGAACCTCGCGTGCCCCGGGCCCCGCGCGTTCGAGCGCGACAGGCGGCGGCAGGGTGACCCGGCTGCCCGGCGCAACGCCAAGCTGCCACAGCACACCGTAGGCGATGGCCAGCAGCCCCAGAACAATCAGCGCCGTGCCAAGCCTGGACACCACCATCCGGTCTGAGAACTTACGATCCCGACGCGGGCCTGGATGGCGCGGGCGGCCGCGCCGCCGCGCCGTCTCCGTTGGAGAGTCGCCGCCCGAAGCGCTTGCGCAGGGCCTCCTCGACAGGTGCCGAGACCGAGCCCGGCACGATCATGCCGCCCAGGGTGGCTGTCTCACGCACGAAGCTGCTGGACATATGGACGTATTTGGCGCTGGCGAAGAGCACGACCGTTGGCAGTTGCGGCGCGAGCGCCTGGTTCATCAACGCCAGCCCGATTTCGTGGTCGGCGTCGGCGTACGGACGCATGCCGCGCACGAGCGCACAGGCGCCGAGGCTCTCGGCGTACGGCGCGGTCAGCCCCGAATAAGCGCCGACCCGGACGCGTGGGCGCATGGCATCGTCAAGCGAGGCCTCAATCATCGCGACGCGCTCCTCGGGGGAAAACAGGGCGCCGGTCTTGTTGGGGTTGAACGACACGAGCACCAGCAGCTCGTCGAAGATGCGCAGCGCAGACTCGATGATTTCGAGGTGGGCCATGGTCGGCGGGTCGAACACACCCGCGTAGACGGCCAGACGTGGAGTCCGATCAGACGCAGCTCGGTCGGGCATAAGCGAGGAGTCCTCCCGTTTAACGCTACTCTTACAGGCGGTTCGTTGCTGGGGTCTGAAACGCAAACTTATACTCCCCGCCGCACACTACGAATGCGTTCGAACATGATCATCAACAGAACTCAAGCTGAGGGTGACTGCCCTTGATTCGCGTCGAGCACCTGACCAAGAACTATGGACCCCGCGTGGCCGTGGCGGACATCACCTTTGACGTCGGCCAGGGCGAGGTGCTGGGCTTCCTTGGGCCAAACGGCGCGGGCAAGACGACGACCATGCGCATCCTGACCGGCTACCTGCCCCCGTCGGGTGGGCGCGCTGAGGTCGAAGGCTTCGACGTCGCGACGCAGTCGCTCCAGGCGCGTGCCAAGATTGGCTACCTACCCGAGACGGTGCCGCTCTACTCGGACATGAGTGTGCGCTCGTACCTCGACTTCATGGGCAAGATCAAAGCGGTCAAGGACCGACGCCGCGAGGTCGACCGCGCCATGGAGAAGGCGCGCATTGCCAATCGCGCCGGCGACCAGATCGGCAAGTTGTCGAAAGGCCTGCGCCAGCGGGTTGGACTCGCCCAGGCGCTGCTTGGCGATCCGCCGGTGCTCATCCTGGACGAACCGACCAGCGGCCTCGACCCGAAGCAAATCATCGAGGTCCGCCACCTGATCAAGTCGTTGGGCGGCGAGCACACCGTCATCTTGAGCACCCACATCCTGCCCGAGGTTGCCGCGACCTGCTCGCGGATCGTCATCATCTCCAACGGCCGCGTGGTCGCCGAGGACACCCCCGAGAACCTGGACCGCCGCCTCAAGGGCGCCGAGAGCATCGCGTTGACCGTGCGCGGCCCGCGTGACCAGGTCACCAAAGTCCTCAAGGGCGTCCCGCACGTGACCAGCGTGCTCGCCGATGCGGATGGCATGGCGCCGGCCAACGGCCTGGGCAGCTTCACCGTCCAGAGCGCGGTCGGCGCCGACATCCGTGAAGCCCTGGCCAGCGCGGTCGTGAGCGGCGGCTTCGGCTTGATGGAGCTCAAGCCTGCCCACCTCAGCCTGGAGGAGATCTTCCTGCAGTTGACGACCAACGACACCGCGGAGGAGGAGTCGTGAGAAACGTGTGGGCGGTCGCCCAGCGCGAGCTGCGCAGCTACTTCCTGTCGCCGCTGGCGTACGTGGTCATCGCGCTCTTTCTGGCCCTGTCGGGCTACCTGTTCGCGCTGATCCTGTCCAGTGGCCGCGAAGCGTCGTTGCGCGGGCTGGTGCAGAACGTGAGCGTCCTGTACCTGTTCATCATCCCGGCCATCAGCATGCGTCTGCTGTCTGAGGAACAGCATACGGGCACGGTCGAGTTACTACTGACCAACCCCGTTCAAGAGTGGGAGATCGTCACCGGCAAGTTCCTCGCTTCGATCATGCTGGTGCTGGTTATGCTCGGCTTTACGCTGCTGTTCCCGGCTTTCCTGTTCATTTTCGGGAGCCCTGACCGCGGACCAATGATCACCGGCTACGTCGGGATCATCCTGCAGGCAGCGGCGTTTCTGTCCATCGGGCTCTGGGCGTCGAGCCTCACGAAGAACCAGATCGTGGCCTATATCGTGTCCTTCGCCGTCCTGCTGGTTTTCTGGCTGAGCGACAATCTGGGGCAGTTTTTGGGCGGCACCATCGGCCAGATCGTGAGCTATACGAGCGTCAACTCGCATTTCCAGTCGTTTCCGCAGGGCGTGATCCAGAGCAACGACGTCATCTATTACCTGACGCTGGTGATTGCCGGGATTGTCCTGAGCACGCTGTCGCTGCAGTCCAGGAGGTATCGCTAGGGCATGGCGTCGCGCTTGCCGCAAACGCGCGCTGGGTTCTCGGTTGAAACGTTGCGTTTCCCGCTTGCCGCGCTGGGTATTTTCGGCGTGCTGGCTGGTCTTGGCGCGTGGTTGGTGCAGGGCGATTTCAGCCTCATCCCACGCATCCTGGTCGCCGGCGGCGTACTGCTGCTGGGCATCTACGTCGCGCTCGATCCCGAGGATGTCTGGGCGAAGCTGTCCGGGCGCGGAGCGATCTATTCGGGCAACACGCTCATCATCGCCGCTGCCGCCCTGATTATCCTGGGCCTGGTCAACGTCCTCGGGTCGCGCTACCAGACCAAAGCTGATCTGACCGCCAATCAGCAATTCACCCTGTCGGACCAGAGCATCAAGGTCGCTCAGGCGCTTCCCGCGCCAGTCAAAGTCACCGGTTGGCTCAGTGCCAACGACTCGCGCAAACAGGATTTTCAGACGCTGCTGAACGACTATGCGAATCGGTCGGGCGGCAAGCTGACGTACGAGTTCATCGACCCCGTGACGCGCCCGGGCGACGCTCGCGCGGCCGGGATCACCGCCGTCGGCACGATCAACTATCAGATGGGCGACAAAAAGCAGGACAGCACCGGGACGACCGAGAAGGACGTCAGCACGGCGCTGGTCAAACTCGAACGCCCCGAGAAGAAGGTCTACTTCACCACCGGCCATGGCGAGCCCGCGCTCGACGGTTCGGCGCCGCAGGACTTTTCCAGCATCAAGGCCGGCCTCGAGCGTGACAACTTCACGACCGCGCCACTCAACCTGCTGACGTCCCGGACGGTGCCTGACGACGCCTCCGAGGTCGTGATCGCCGGCCCGACCAATCCGTTCTTGCCCGAGGAAAAGGACGCGCTGCGTGCCTACCTGCAGGGTGGCGGCAAGCTCATCGCCGTCATCGGGCCGACTTCAAAGACCGACTTGAACGACCTCTTGCAGCCATACGGAGTTGCCTTTACGGGCAACGTGGTCTTCGATCCAGCCAAGAGTGTGCCGCAAGATCCACGGGTCATCGTCGTCGACGGCTACGGAACGCACGCGATCACCACTGATTTGCGGGATCTGACGTTCTTTCCCTTCACAACCAACATTACCTATCCAAAGGCGACCCAGGGCAACATCACGGCCGTCGCGCTGGCCCAGTCCTCGGATTCGAGCTGGGCCGATCCGAATCCGCAGCAGCCCCAGAAACAGCCCACGGACGCCAGCGGTCCGCTGGCCGTGGCGGTCGCCGTCGACGCCGGCGCGAGCGCCCCGGACCCCAACACGGGCGCGAGCACCAGCACGCCGAACGCGCCGCGGCTGGTCCTGATCGGGTCGCCCGAATTGATCTCCAACAACTCGCTCACGCAGGTGCCGGGCAACCAGACGCTGTTCCTGAACTCCGTCAACTGGGTGGCCCAGCAGGACAACCTGATCGATGTTCGCGCTCCAGATACGACCCCACGCACCGTGGTGCTGACGGGTCCGCAAATGAATCTCGTCGCCTACTCCAGCTTCCTGTTCCTGCCGCTGGCGGTGCTGGCGGCGGGCGCCGCGGTCTGGTGGACGCGGCGCTAGTTCGCTTCCCGAAACTCTTCAAAAAGGGACCATGAATCTCCGTATCACCATCGGCTTTCTGGTGGCTGCCCTCGTCCTGGCCGTGCTCGTCGTCGGCCTGGACAAATTCAATATCGGACCGACCGCGTCGGCGAACGCGACGGCGACGGCCGTCACCACGGCTGGCCAGCAGCCTCAGATCTTCCAGTTCGACGACCAGAAGGTAAACGCCTTCGAGCTGCACCAGGCGGACAAGTCGGTGCGGGTCGAAAAGCAGCCCGACGGCTGGATCGTGGCTGGCACCACTGACCCCGCCAATCGATCCTCGTTCACCAGCCTGATCATTCGCATGAGCACGCTGAAGGCAACCCAGGTGGTCGCCGACCCTGGCACGGACCTGTCACAGTTCGGGCTCGACACACCCAAAGAATCGGCGGTTGCACGGCTCGACGACGGGACCAGTTTCGAGCTCGACCTGGGCGGCAAAACGCCCGTTCAGACGGGCACCTACGCGAAGAAATCGGACGCCGCGGACATCTACGTCATCGCGGACCAATTCAGCACCGATCTCGAGCGTCTGGTCACCGATCCAAAGGAGCCGCCCACCCCGACCGTGGTGCCCGCGACCCCGACTCCGGCGGTCGGGCCCGCGCCCGAGGGTACCCCGACGCCTGGGCCATAACGGCTGCGACCGGCTCTCGACCGCGTCTCCACCTGACGCATTGAGAATCGTGCTTGGATAGGCATCAGTCGTGCAGTACAGTTGGACCCGAAGTGGTCAATGACGACCACCAGACAAATGGCTCTTCACGATGTTGTGAGGCACACATGTTCCATTCACCAGGCCTAGATCAGCTTGATCCAGCGATGCTGGCCTTCGTCAAATGCCACGTGACTTCGGCGGTCAAGTGGGAAGTTCTGCGTGTTCTTGCCAGCCAGGATGGGGCGTGGGTTCGCGCCGATCAGTTGGCCAGAAGCAGTCACCGACAACCACCTGCGGTGACTCAGGCGCTCGCGGATCTGGCGGCAGATGGCGTCGTTGAGATTTCGCCGTCGGCGACGCCCGCTGAAGTGAGTTACCGACTGCCGATCGACGAGCCAACCTCGGTCGTCCTGCACCGGCTGATCCAGGCGGCGACGCACAGCCTCGAGTTGCGGGCCATCATTGCCGCGCATCTGCAGCACGTTCGGCAGCAGGCGCATTCGGTGAGCTCGACAGCAGCCGCTTGAGCGCCCAGTCCGCCGCCTCCTGAATGAGCGGCTCAGGGTCTTTGGCCGCGGCGCGCTCAAGGGCCGGGCGGGCCGCCACAGTGCCCTGATTGCCGAGCGCGAGCGCGGCGTTGCGCGCGACACCACGGCGCTTGGCGCGCTTGATGGGTGATCCGCGAAACGCCTGGCGGAATTGCGCGTCGTCGAGCGCCAGAACCTCCTCGAGTGGCAGGCGCGTCCCGCGGCGCGGCTCGAACTCCGCCCAGCCGCGTGGCCGGCCGCGCGCCGAGGCGTTGTACGGACACACCTCCTGGCAGATGTCGCAGCCGAAGATCCATTCGCCGAGCCGGGGCCGCAGGTCGGCGTCGATCGGACCGCGGTGCTCGATCGTGAGGTAGGCGATGCAGCGCTCGGCGGCGAGGTGATATGCCTCGTCCAGCGCATTGGTCGGGCAGGCGTCGATGCACCGCCGGCAGCTGCCGCAGTCCTTCTGGACTGGCCGATCGAACTCGAGCTCGACATTGGTGAGCAGGGCGCCCAGGAAAACATACGACCCGATCGGCGTGAGCAGGTTCGTGTTCTTGCCGCGGAAGCCGAGCCCGGCGCGTGCGGCGGCGTCGCGTTCGACCAGCGGGCCACTGTCGACAAAGATCCGGGTCTGGACGGCATGCTTTACGCGCTCGGCTAGAAACGCCGCGAGCAGCCGCAGGCGCGACTTCAAGGCATCGTGGTAGTCGCTGCCCCAGGCGTAGCGGGCGATCCGGCCGCCCGGTCCAGGTTCTGGCTCGGCCGTGCGGTACGAGACGCCGACGACGACCAGCGAGCGGGCACCGGGCAGGAGCTCCCGCGGCCGCGTCGCCAGGCGGGTGCGGGCCGCGTTGAGCCAGCCCATCTCGCCCTGGTGCCCCTCATCGAGCCACCGAGTTATGTCAATCTCAGCCTGCGGAAACGGCTCGGGGCTGGTGATGCCCACGAGGTGGAACCCAGCGTCGCGGGCGTACGCCTTCAGCGCCGCGGTGAGACCTTCGCCTGCCACGTCGCCGTGCCTCACCGGGTGGGAGCCATCGGC
>DATGER010000157.1:0-36193 GCA_035309865.1 Chloroflexota bacterium | reverse complement strand
CTCGCGAGCCCGCGGGAGGTCGATGTGGCCCTCATCGCTGCGCTCGAAAAAGCCGCGGGCGGCGGGCGCCTTCCCCGCGGCCATCGCCGAGCGCTCTCGGGCGCGCTGAGCCTCCAGGAGTCGTGAGAGCACGTCGTTGTGGCCGTCGAGGATGGGCAGCAGTGTGGACATCGGCCTGGCCATCTTAGCCAGTCGTACCCACTTGCATCGACGATTGCCAGAGTCAAACCGGCTGGGACCACGCCTTCAGCGCGTTCGGCGGAGTCGACCTCGCCCGCTGGATGCTCGCGGACTGTCTCGGCGATATACATCTGACGCAGACGCTGCACTACGCCTTCAAGACCTCGTTCTTGAGCCGGCAGGCGGCCAGTGACTCGATGATTTCTGAAAGCGAGATCCGCAACTGGGCGGATGAACAGGGCGTGTTTTCGTCGCCGGCGGAGCTCCGCGACCGTCAGGCGCCGATGCTGCGCTAGACGCGCTCGACCGCGCCGCCGGCGACGTATGTCGTGGCGCCGACCGACTCGAACCAAACACGCTGAACCCACTCGCGCCCGCGTGCGGCAAAAGCCACGGTGGCGTCAGTCGACTGCACGGCCGGTGCCTCGGGAGCGCCATCCCGTAGGGCTTCGGCGAGCACGCGACCTTCGAACGGCGTGCCCGCGTCCAATGCCAGCAGGCGCGTCAGCGTCGGGGCGATGTCGATGTTGCCAACCGGGGCCGGATTGCGCCAGCCGACCCGGAAGTCCGGCCCTTGAGCCACCAGCGTGTTCCGCAGATCGTGCGGGCTGAGGGTGCCGTGATCGACGAGGAGTTTTGTTCGCGTGTGGGTGCCCACCGCCGAGCCGGCGACGCCGCCGACATGGCCAGCATCCCACGCGAGCGAAAACACCACTTCGGGCGCCCGCGGACCGTCGAGACCGACCAGCGAAAGCGGCATGGTCTGGTCGCTGCCGGTGCGGGTGAAGACGGGGCCGGCGTAGTCGAGTTGCCGGATTGCGGCCACCGCTAGCTCGACGTCCGATGAGTACACGAACGCGGAGCCGCCGTTCTCGACCGTTACGCCCGTCGACATGCGTGCCGCGATGTCCCTGGCGGGCTGCACGTATCGTGTCAGGCTCGACGAGCCATGGTCGGACGTAACGATGACATCAGTCGTGCTGCGCAGCCCCAGGCGATCGTAGGCGTCGAGCAGCGCGCCGAGGTTGGCGTCCGCGTCGCGCAGGGCCTGCTCGGTCTCCGGAGCGGAGTGGCCACAGTGATGACTGGCGTGATCCGGATCGGTGTGCCAGAAGACGAGGAGCGTCGGACTGAGCTCAGGGACGATGAACTCCGTAATGATGCGGGTGAAGTAGGCGTTCCACTCGGTGGCAGGTAGTCGTTTGGGGGGCGGGGCGCCGAAGCGGGCGCGCAAGGCGGCCTTGAACTCGACCATGCCCGGCTGCCCGTCGGAGAAAACCAGATCACCGCACTCAGCCGCCCGCGGATGCTGCAGAAACGCCGAGCCCGGCGAACCCGAGCCGACCACGACAGTCGTCCCGCCAGCGCGGTGCACGCGATCAGCGAGGGTGTCGACCAGCAAGATCGGCCGACCGTCTGCATCTGCCAGGCGCTGGAGATTGGCGGCATCGCCGGACGAATACGTGGCCAGCGACCCGGTGGACGGCAAGCAGAAGCTGTTGCCGGGGACCCCGGCGCGTCCAGGCCGACAGCCGGTCGAGATGGCCGGCGAGTTCGCGCGCGTCAGCGTCGGGTACACCGCATGGCTGCGCTCGAACCAGACGCCGGCCTCGCCCAGGTGCCACAGATTCGGCGTGATTTCCCGCGAGACCCGATCCGGACGGAGTCCGTCCCAGACCATGATGCACGCTCGCTCTGCCACTCGCCGGTCGCCGCCCGCAGCAGGGTACCATCTCGGGGTGAAGCTTGGCCTGTTCTTGATGCCCATGCATCCGCCGGAAAAGCCACATGCGGACGCGTACGACCTTGACATTCAGACCCTCGTGGCGGCCGATGAGCTGGGGTACACCGAAGCGTGGCTGGGCGAGCACTTCACGAGCGCATGGGAGAATATTCCGGCGCCAGACCTGATCATTGCGGCCGCGCTGCAGCACACCCGGCGCATCCGACTGGGAACGGGTGTCGCGTGCCTGCCGAACCACAATCCGGTGGTGCTCGCGCATCGGATCGCGCAGCTCGATCAGATGGCACGTGGGCGGTTCAATTTCGGCATCGGCTCCGGTGGCTTCCCGGGCGACTTCCAGTTGTTCGAGCTTGACCTGGCGGCTGGTGAGCACCGCACGCTGACGCGCGAGATCATCGACCTGACGCTGGCCGTCTGGCAGGCGGCGCGCGATCGGGACGATCGCTCACTGGTTTCTGAGACGCCGCGCTGGCGCTTCCGGCTACCCGACCGCACCGACTGGGGCATGGGTGTCCATCTGGCCCCTTATCAGGACCCATATCCGCCGATCGCGGTCGCCGGCTTGTCGGCCAACTCCGAGACGCTCGTGCTGGCCGGCGAGCGCGGCTGGATCCCGATGAGCATCAACCTGGTGCCGGTGCCAACGTTGCTCACCCACTGGGCCGCGGTGACCGCCGGCGCCGCGACGACCGGCCGCACGCCGCAGCGCGGAGAGTGGCGCATCGCCCGCGATATCTACGTCGCGGAGACCACCGAGCAAGCGCGGCGGCAGGCACGCGCTGGTGCGCAGGCCCAGGTCTTCGAGCGTTACTTCCTGCCGCTGCTGCGCTACGCCAAGCAGTTGTTCCTGTTCAAGTCCGACCTGAGCCTGCCGGACGAGGCGATCACGGTCGATTGGTTGATGGACAACCTCTGGCTGGTGGGCAGTCCCGACGAGGTCGCGCGCCGCATTCGCGAACTGCACGGCGCCGTTGGCGGATTCGGGACCGTGCTCCAGTTGATCTACGACTGGGGCGACCAGGAGGAATGCAATCGGCGCAGCATGACGCTCCTGGCCAACGAAGTGATGCCGCGACTCGCGGATCTATCATGACCTCGCATGCTGGTCAATCTTGTCAAAGTTCGGATCAAGCCCGAGAAGCGTCAGCTGTTCTTGCAGGCGATCGAGCACGATGCCCTCGCCTCGGAGCGCGACGAGCCCGGCTGTTTACGCTTCAACGTGATTCGCGACACGCAAGACGAGAACGTGTACTTCTTCTACGAAGTCTCGGTTGATCAGGCCGCCCTGGGCGCGCATCGCACCATGCCGCACTTCGAGGTGTGGCGGGCGGCCGCGGCGGAAGCGCTCGACGGCGCGGCCGAGCGCACACCGTGCGAAACCGTGTTCCCCGCGGATCGCGCGTACTGGGGCAAGGCTTAAAACAAAAGCACCAGACTGAGCTTGGAGCCACACACTTTCGACTGGATCGTGCCTGAGCAATTGGGCGCGTGCGTCAACCCATCCGTCTCGGAGTCGGCCGCGGCGGAGTTGCTGAGCCGGCGCATCAATCTGCTCGTCAACCTGCACGAACGCCCGGATCCGCCTGACTTGCTGGCGCGGCTGCACGCGAGGACGCTGCGCCTGCCCGTGGCTGACTCGCTGCCGCCCACCCAGGCCCAGCTCGATCGGGGCGTAGTCGCCATCGGCGCGGGCCTGCGCGCCGGCAAACGCGTGGCGGTCCACTGCGCCGCCGGGCTCGGACGCAGCGGGACCCTGATTGCTGCGTACCTGGTGAGCCAGGGCGCCACACCGGACGACGCCATCGCGCTGGTCCGGACTGCGCGCACCGGCTCGGTCGAGACCGCGGAGCAGGAAGCGGCGGTGCACGAGTTCGCCCGCCGCCTGGTCCACGAAGGCTCAGGCCCACCTACGCGGTCGCCAGGCGTAGCGTAGTCTGGCGGATCGTCCACCAGCCAAACCAGGCACTGGGAGGACCACTTCGGCCGCGTAGCTGCCGGGCTCGAGGGGTTCTACGTCCCCGCGCCGACCGCCACGGGGTCGAAGTGTAATACGCCGCCGGCGCCCTTGACTCCGGTACCTGGGTACAGGTTTATGCTGAGCGCGTGCACGAAACGGACACCGCGAGCGGCCTGCGCACGGGGCAATTGGCCGCCCGGGCGGGCGTCAATGTCCAGACGCTGCGCTATTACGAGCGCCGACGCCTGCTGGCGCCGCCCGTGCGGCGGCCATCAGGGCAGCGCGCCTATCCTGAGACGGCGGTGGCCCTGCTGCGCTGCATCAAGGGCGCCCAACGCCTCGGCTTCACGCTCACCGAGATCCAGGACCTGCTCGCGATTGCGGCGCACCGACGCGGCACGGACGAGCTGCACCGCCGCGCCCGGGCCAAGATCGCCCAGATCGACGGGCGGATCGCCGACCTCGCGCAGATCCGGCTCAACCTGGAGGCGGTTCTGGCGGCGCGGTGTGAGTCCATCACCGAGTGCTCGTGCGGGCTGGCGGTGGGCTTGCCACTCAACCCGGTCGAGAAAGGAAAATCTGATGATCGCCTGCACGCCTGAGGCTATCCCGTCGCATCTGCGAGAGCGCTGGCTCAGTTCTGGCAAAGCGGTCTTCGCTGCGACCGCGGAAGTCCGTGAGCTCGACGACGGGTACGCATGTCGGCTGCCGAGCGACGCCGACACCTTCGGCAAACTCGCCGAATACGTCAGCCTGGACCGCCTGTGCTGCGCGTTCGTGCACTGGACAATTGACGTCGAGCCCGACGGCGGTCCGCTGTGGCTGAGTATGCGGGGCGGCAAAGACGTCATCCGGCAGATCCTGGAGACGACGACCCTCCTGAGCGAGAGCGTGGCCATCGCTGCCGGGCTGAGCGTCTCGGCGCGTGATGACGGCGTTCTCAATCAGCAGCTAAAGGAGTAGGATGCAGCGTGGAGCAGGCGGCTGGGGAGCAACCGGTATCCAGACCCAGGGGGATCAGTCATGGCCCACGCAAACCTCGTTCCCGTACCTGGCACTGAAAAACACCCGGTCGCGCTTGCCGAATCACTCGGCGACGTGCATGGGGAGGAGCGCATCGAGGTCACGGTGCGCGTCCGCGCGCGAGTGGACACGCAGCTGGCCGCGCGGGTCAGCGACCTGGCAAGTCAACCGGTACACGCGCGGGAGCACCTCAGCCGCGAAGCGTTTGCCGCTCAATTCGGAGCTGACCCCGCCGACCTTGCGCGGGTCGCCGCGTTCGCCCAGCAGCACGGCCTGGCCGTCGTAGACAGTAGCTCGGCGCGCCGCAGCGTCGTGCTCAGCGGGCCGGTCGCGGCCATGCGGACCGCCTTCGGGGTCGACCTGAAACTCTTTGCGCACCCCGGTGGCGGGACGTTCCGCGGCCGCGAGGGCGCCGTGTATGTTCCACCCGAGCTCGCGGACGTCGTGGTCGGCGTGTTCGGTCTGGACGATCGCCCGGCGGCCGGACCGCACATGCGCCGGCTCGCCGACCTCGATGGGATCCAGTCGCTAGTCGCTGCGCCGCGCGCCTCGTTCACGCCGAGCCAGATCGGTGCGCTGTACGGCTTTCCGACCAACGCGACCGGCCAGGGCGAGTGCGTCGCCATCATCGAGCTTGGCGGCGGCTTCCGCACGTCCGATCTGCGTACCTACTTCCAGCAGTTGGGCGTGCGCATGCCAAAGGTGGTGACCATCTCGGTTGACCATGGCCGCAACCAGCCGACCAACCCGAGCAGCGCCGACGGCGAGGTGATGCTGGACATCGAGGTGGTGGGCGCGGTGGCGCCGGGCGCGACGCTCGCGGTCTACTTCGCGCCAAACACCGATCAGGGATTCATCGACGCCATCTCCATGGCGGTCCACGACACGACCAATCGGCCGTCGGTGATCTCGATCAGCTGGGGTTCGCCGGAAGTGGTCTGGACGCAGGCGTCGGTCATGGCGATGGACCAGGCATTCCAGGCGGCGGCGGCGATGGGTGTCACGGTGTACTGCGCCGCCGGCGACAACGGCGCCAACGACTTCCCGCCGGGGCCGGGCGCACAGCCGGGCAACCACGCCGACTTTCCTGCGTCGAGCCCCCACGTGCTCGGCTGCGGCGGCACGAACATCACCGTCGCCAACAACGCCATCACCCGGGAAGTGGTGTGGAACGACCCGGGGGGCGGTGCGACCGGTGGCGGGCTCAGCGCGCTGTTTCCCGTGCCCGCGTGGCAGCAATCGGTGGTGCAGGGCGGCAAGCGCGGCGTACCCGACGTGGCCGGGGATGCGAGCCCGCTGAGCGGCTATGTCGTCCGCGTCGACGGCCAACAGAGCGTGATCGGCGGGACCAGCGCGGTGGCGCCGCTCTGGGCCGGGCTGACGGCGCTGCTCAACCAGCAGCTGGGCAAGCCGCTGGGGTTCGCCGCCCCGGCCTTCTACGCCTTGCCGCCGGCCAGCGGCGCGTTCGTCGACATCACCGAGGGCAACAACAACGGGTTCAACGCCGCCGTGGGCTGGGACGCGTGCACTGGCCTGGGCCGACCCGACGGCGCCCGGCTGCTGGCCGCGCTCAGCGGAACGCCTTCGCACGCCGCCTCGGCGGGCTAAAGCAGCCCATGGCCGCCACGGGCTGGGTGAGCGTCGCGGGCACCGAACCGGCGTGACGCCCGAAGGCCGCGTCGCCGTACCGGGGACCGAGCCAGCGGCTCCTCGTGGGGACGCTATCGGCGCGGTCGAGCCCGGCATTCGGCTAGACGTGACAGTGCTGGTGCGACCGCGCCAGTCGCTGCGCGAGCTCGACGCGCAGCTCAACGCGGCTCGGCCGGGCGAGCAGCCAATCATGAGCCGGGAAGCGTTTGCCGCCACCTACGGTGCGGATCCGGATGATCTCGCCCGGGTCGAAGCCTTCGCCCACGGCCATGGCCTGTCGGTCGTCGAGTCCAGCCAGGCGCGGCGGAGCGTCGTGCTGCGCGGCACCGCGGCCGCCCTGAGCGCGGCCTTCGGTCTGACGCTCCGCCGCTACCGCGACGCGCGAGGTGCAACCTTTCGCGCGGCGACTGGCCCGATCTACGTGCCGACCGAGCTGGCGGGGGTCGTGCAGGGTGTCTTCGGCTTCGACGACCGCCCGGCCGCGCGCCGGCGCTAGAGGGGCGGCAGGCGAGCCCGCAACAGGCGCGCGCCGGCGCTGAGGGCCCGTAGTTTGGCGCGCGCCGTCTCACGCGGCATGGGCACCATCCCGCAGTTCGTACACGCGTAGAGTCGCTCGGCGGGGACGTACTGGAGCGCCTGCGCGAGCAGCGCGGCCACTTCTTCGGGTGTCTCGACGCGCTCTGTGGCGACGTCGATGCACCCGACGAGCACGTCCTTGCCTGACAGGAGTCCGAGCAGGTCGATCGGCACCCGCGAGCCGGCACACTCGATGGATACCTGGTCCACGGTGCTGGCCGCCAGGACGGGCAGGATGTGCTCGTACTGTCGCCACTCCTGACCGAGGCCGGCCTTCCAGTCGATGTTGGCCTGGATGCCATAGCCGTAACACACGTGTACCGCGGTCTTGCACGCCAGGCCGTCGATCGCTTGCTGCAGCGCGTCGATGCCCCAGGTCTGGACCTCGTCCAGGTACACGTTGAACGCTGGCTCGTCCAGCTGGAGGACGTCGAGACCGGCCGCGACTAGCTCGCGCGCCTCCGCATTGATGATCCGTGCAAACTCCATCGCCAGGCGTGGTCGATCGTGGTAGTGCTCGTCGGCCAGTGTATCGACGATGGTCATCGGCCCTGGAACAGTGAACTTTAGCTTGCGGCGCGTATTGGCCCGCGCCCAGCGGACCTCATCGGTGTGGATCGGGCGGCGGCGTGCGACCGAGCCGACCACGACTGGCACCTGGGCGGTATAGCGGTTCGCCCGGATGCCCATCGGGACGCGTCGCGAGAAGTCGATCCCGTCGATGTGCTCCAGGAAGCCGTGCACGAAGTGCTGCCGCGACTGCTCACCGTCGGTGACGATATCGATGTCGGCGGCGGCCTGGTCGGCGAGCGCCGCCAGGACCGCGTCGCGCTGCCCCTCCGCCAGCAGCTCGGGCGGCAACAACCAGGGTGCCCACAGCGTCCCCGGCGCAGCCAGCCAGCCCGGCTTCGGCAGACTGCCAGCGATGGTTGTTTCGAGCACGTTCGGCCGTCATTGTGACCGCCGCGCGCGCGGAGTGTCCATCTTCCTTACGTGGCCCGGCGCCTTGATGCCCGACAAAGACCCGCGAGCTGGTGCTCAGCTCGCGGGTCTCGCCGCCGGGGGCGCGGTGTGTCCTGGGTTAGCTCGCGCACAGCGCCCAGACGGTGAAGGCCTGGGTGCTCCCCGAGAGGTTCGTGACGGTGCCGGTCCAGCCGGTCGCCGGGCCCTGCATGGTGTTGGGCGCCGAACCGGTCAGGTAGGCCGCGGCGACGCCGCCGGTGGCCCCGGCGCCGCTGCTTGCCATCCCGCTGTTTGCCAGGCCGCCGTTCGTGAAGCCGGTGTTGGCAAAGCCGTTGTTCCCACCGGCGCCACCGGCGCCACCGTTGCCGAGGAGGCCGCCGGTCCCACCGGCGCCACCGGCGCCACCGTCGCCGAGACCACCGGCGCCGCCGTTGGTAATCTGCGCGCCGCCGCCAGTCGCGGTCTCACCCGGCTGGCACTGCACCGTGGCCGACGTCGTGGCCCCGTTGGCCACCGTGGCGCCGCCGCTGCGCACGACGACTGGTCGCTGCGCCGTAGTGGAGCACCCGATCCGGCCGGAGGCGGCAGCTGACCTCGACGCTAAGTTAGCGGACCGCGGGATGCCGAAGTAGCCGCCGAGTTGCGGCGACCGTATCGCCTCGAGATGGACCTCTCGAGCATCCCGCGCTTACTCCAGGTCCACAGACTGGCTGAGGGCGAAGCGGCCAGAAGAGAGCGATCAGGCGGTCCGTGTGAGGAGCGCCGGATCTTACGCACGATCGTGGTGCGCCAGCTGCGCGTGATGATCGACACCGGCATGGCTGCACGGGTCGACGTGGACGCGCACGTCGGCCAGTTTGGGCACGGCGTGCAGCATGGCGTGGCGCGCGCGCTCGGCCACGGCGTGGGCTTGGGTTAACGTGAGCTCGCAATCGGCGACGATCTGGGCGTCGGCGACGATCGTGTGACCCAGCCAGCGAGCGCGCAGGTCGGTGACGCCCTCGACGCCGTCCGCGTGGCGGGCAGCTTCCCAGGCACGCTGGATCATGTCGGGATCGACGGCATCCATCAGGCGCTGCCAGACCTGACCCGCGGCGTCTTTGAGCACCAGCAGGATCGCGCCGGTGATGGCCAGGCCGACGAGGGGGTCAGCTTGCGGCCAGCCCAGCCAGACGCCGCCCGCGCCGACCAGCACGGCCAGGGACGTGAAGCCATCGGTCCGGGCGTGATAGCCGTCGGCGACCAGCGCGGCGCTGCCGATCCGGCGGCCACCGCGGATGCGATACTGGGCGACGAGCTCGTTGCCCGCGAAACCGAGCAGGCCGGCCAGCGCAACCCAGCCGAGGTTGGTGATCGGCTCGGGGTGCAGCAGCTTCTGGATCGACTGCCACGCGGCGGCGAGCGAGGAGGCGGCGATCATCAGCACGACGAAGACGCCCGCCAGGTCCTCGGCGCGGCCGTAGCCGTACGTGTAGCGGCGATTCGCCGCGCGTCGGCCGATCGAGAAGGCCAACCACAAGGGGAGCGCCGTGGACGCATCGGCGAAGTTGTGGATGGTGTCGGCGAGCAGCGCGACGGAGCCGGTCGAGAGCACCACGACGAGCTGCAGCACGGCGGTTGCGCCCAGCGCGAGCAGTGAGAACTTGACGACGCGGATACCTTCGGCGGATCCCTGGAGGGCGTTGTCGATACTGTCCGCCGCGTCGTGGCTGTGCGGTCTGAAGAAGTGGGCAAGCGACGCCCAGGGCCCGCCCTCGTGGCTGCGCTCGTCGCCGTGCGCGTGCGCGTCGCCGTGGGCGTGTGCGTCGCCGTGGGCGTGTGCGTCGCCGTGGGCATGCGCGGGCTCGCCGTGTAAGTGCGGATGCTCGCCGCCATTCGGCTGCACGTTGCCATCGTCATCCTGACCAGGCCGGTACGGTTCGCCGTGGTGCTGGTGGCCGTGGTCCTCGTCGCCGGGGTGAGGGTGCGCGGTCGTCATGGACTGCTCGCTGTTGAGACTATAGGCTCCCACCGGCCGGCGCGGCTTATCATGGCGCGATGACCGACGGCGTTGTCGATGTGCGCGGGCTGCGACTGCAGTACCAGGCGTGGGGTGACGCGCATACCGCGGGTACCGTCGTCCTCGTGCACGGCGTGGGCTCGAGCTCCCACATCTGGGACCTGACCGGGCCGCCGCTCGCCGATCAGTCGGCGCTCCGCGTGGTGGCGCTGGACCAGCGCGGCCACGGCGAAAGTGACCAGCCCAGTACCGGCTACGACTTCCCCTCGATCGTCGCCGACCTGGCTGGATTCCTGGACGGCGTGGGCATCGACACGCCGACGGTGCTGGTCGGCCACTCCTGGGGCGCCTCGGTGGTGCTCCACTTCGGGGTCGCCCACCCCGATCGCACCGCGGGCATCGTCCTGGTCGATGGCGGAACCGGGTCCCCCGGCGAGCGCTGGACGTGGGCGGAGGCCGAGGCGCGGCTGACTCCGCCCGACATCGACGGGCACCTCTGGACCGAGCTGCGCCGCCAGATAACCGCCAACAATCCGGCGTACGTCGATCCGCGCGCCGAAACCGTCGGTCGGTCGCTCTTCAATGTCGATGCCGACGGGCGCGTCTCACGCCGGTTTCGGATCTCGAACCACATGCAGGTGGTGCGCGCGCTCTGGGAGCAACGGCCGTCTGAGCTCTTGCCGCGGATCACGTGTCCGCTGCTCATTCTGCCCGCGCGGCAGTCCTCAGATGCACCCGAATGGCGAGCCAGCAAGGTCGCGAGCGTCGACCGCGCCGTGGAGCTGCAGCCGCTGGCGCACGTACGGTGGTTCGAAGACACCGTCCACGACGTGCCACTACAGCGCCCAGCGGAACTGGCGCGCGAACTCCAGGCTTTCGCCGAGAGTGTCCTGGCAGCCCGCGTGCGCGCCTGAGCCGCCGTCGAATCAGCCAATCGTGCGGCGCAGCAGTTCGATCGCGTTCTCACCTGCAATCCGCGCGATGGTTGCGTCGTCGTAGCCGCGGGCTATCAAACCGCGGATGATGTTCCGCCCGTCGGCCGGGGATTCGAGTCCGTCGAGATAGGCAGCCGGAAACTCCGACATCAGCCCGGCCCCACGTGCTGCCGCGGCGCGATGAAAGCCGACGTGGTCCCCGACCAGCGAATCGGTGCCGATTCCGACATGGTCGGCGCCAACCAGCTTGATCATGTAGTCGTAGTGGTCCAGCACGCAATTGATGTCCTGGTGCGGGTCGGCGCTGAGCGAATTGGGTACGGCGGTAATGCAGATGAGTCCGCCTCGTTCGGCGCAGGCCAGGAGCTCGCGGTCGTGCCGGGTGCGCCGCGTCGGCCAGACGGAGTGGGCCGCATTGTGACTGAAGATGACGGGCGCACTCGAGAGCCGGATCGCTTCGAGCGCGGTCTCGTCGCCAGCGTGCGACAGGTCGACGAGCATGCCCAGATCGTTCATGCGCTTGACGACTTCAACGCCAAGCTCGCTCAAGCCGCAATCAGTTCGCTCATGCTGCCCGTCGCCGAGCCAGCCTTTGCGCGTATAGGTCAGACCCGCGAGCCGCACGCCGAGTCCATACAGGACGTCGACGTGGTGCACTTCATTGCCCAGCGCCAGGTGCTCCACCGTTGGCAGAAAGCCGATCGCGCCGCGTTGTCGCGCGCGGGCAATGTCGTCGGCGCTCTGGATGCGCACGACCGCATCACCCTGCTTGCACAGATCCGCGTGCATCAAGGCGACTTCCTCCACCAGGTCCTCGAAGCGGGCAAACGAGCCGTCGGCGGCGTGCGCCGAACAGCTCAACCCATTCGCTGTGCCGACCGCCGTCCAGCCGCCCTGGCGAACCGCGGCGTATGCCCACTGATAGGCGTGGCTGCGAAAATAGGCTGGCAGGTCGCCGATGTCGTCGGTGAGCACCATTGGGTGCTCGTGCATGTCGACGAGCGTCAGCCGGTCAAGCAGCCGCTCGAACCGTACCGACTGCTCGCCGTCGAGCGGAACGACCATCGACGGAACACGGTCAACCTGTTTGGCCATCTGGAACGGGGTACTGTGCATGCGTACCCAGGGTAATCTCAGTGTTCAGGCGAGGGCGCGCTGACGGGCGCCGACCATGAAGCCGACGGCAGCGGTCACCAGCAGGCTCGCCAGGTGGAGCGCCGTGTCGGCAGGGTTGATGGCGATACCCTCGACGATCGGGGCCACCAGGCTGCCGACGACCAGAACGGCAAAGACCGCGGCGAGGCCCTTGTTGATCATCCGCACGTTGTCACCGCTCATGGCGGCCCAGACAAGCGCTGCCCCCAGCACCAGATGCGCCAGGTTGTGCACGGTGTTGACGGCAAAAATGCCGAGCAGCAGGCCCTGTCCGGGCATGCTCGATGGTTGGGTGATGCCCGGAATGAAACCGAGTACGCCGACGGCGACATAGACAATGCCAAAGACAAGGCTGACCTTGATGGCGGTAGAGCGGGACATGGGTGTGTATGTACCTCAGCAGGTTCTGGATTCTGGAGCGGTCCCGGCTCCGCGGCGCCTGCGGAGCCGGACCTGTCATCCTGCCCAGATCTACGTCACGCACCGTCCAGCAGATCACTTGCATGCAGGCCGACCGGGATGTCTACGACGTACTATGTTTCGTCATGCTCGGCAAAGAAGAGAACGAGCTACTGACGCGAGTCGGGGCGGGGACACCCATGGGTGAGCTCGTGCGCCAGTACTGGATCCCGGCGCTGCTCACGCGCGAGCTTGCGGAACCGGATAGCGACCCGATGCGCGTGCGGCTGCTCGGCGAAGACCTGATCGCCTTCCGCGACAGCCGCGGCCAGCTCGGCGTGCTTGGCAACCACTGTCCGCACCGCGGGGCATCACTGTTCTTCGGGCGCAATGAGGAATCCGGGCTGCGCTGCGTCTACCACGGCTGGAAGTTCGACGTGACCGGCCGGTGCGTCGACATGCCTAGCGAGCCAGCGGAGAGCGACTTCAAGTCCCGAGTCAACGCGACCGCGTACCCGGTCGCG
Source organism: Chloroflexota bacterium (assembly GCA_035309865.1). Lineage (GTDB taxonomy): Bacteria > Chloroflexota > UBA6077 > UBA6077 > CF-72 > CF-72. The sequence continues at coordinate 23,088 of DATGER010000157.1, read as the reverse complement.
GAGCGCAACGGAGTGGGCTGGGTCTATATGGGCCCGCTCGCCACCCCGCCGCCGCTGCCCGAACTGGAGTGGAATATGGTTCCAGCAGACCAGGTGTACGTCAGCCTGCGCGTGGCTGACAGTAACTGGGTGCAAACCCTCGAGGGCGAAATTGACTCGTCCCACTCCGGCTTCCTGCACACGGTCCTGGACGAAGAAGAGAACTACACCAACGCGCAGAATGTCGCCCGCGCGCAACCGTCTGGTGACCGGGTCCTTGGCATGTACTACAAGATGAAAGACAAGCATCCCCGGTTCGAAGTCCTGGATACCGATTACGGGGTGTTGATCGGCGCGCGACGCAACGCCGAAGTTGACAGCTTCTACTGGCGCATGACCCAGTTCCTGCTGCCGTTCCACACCATCATCCCGCCCTACGGCCAGGATCCGTCGTTCAGCGGCCACGCCTGGATACCGATCGACGACCATCACACCCTGGCGCTGTGCTTCACCTACCATCCGACCCGGCCGCTGTCGAGGGAACAACTCGACGGCCTGATGTACGGCGGCGGACAACTCGGGCATCAGGGAATCCATCCCACCGTCGATGCGTTGCTGCCGCCCACTCCGGAGGCCTGGAGCCAGTACCGCGGCATCTACCACCAGGGCAACGACTACCAGATTGACTACGAGGCGCAACGCAAGGTCCGCTTCTCAGGCTTGCCGGGCGTGTGGCCGCAAGATTCCGCCTGCCAGGAGAGCATGGGGTCAATCTACGACCGGTCGAGCGAGCACCTGGGCACCAGCGACACCGGCATCATTCGCGCCCGGCGGAGTCTCATGACCGCGGCGGCCGCGCTCCACGAGAAGGGCATCGTCCCCGCCAGCGTCGATCACCCAGAGGCGTATCGCATTCGCTCGGCGTCGGTGGTGCTGCCGCGCACGGCCAACTGGGTTGAGGCGTCGCGCGAATTCCGCGCGGCCCAGTCGGGCGTGAACTTCGCGGCGACGTAGTGTCGCCACCGACGTGCGCATCGGGATCGCCAGGCTCGGGCGGGCAGGCGCAGCGATGCTGGCAGCCATGGTGCGGCATCCGCTGGTGCGCGTGACAGCGGCGGCGGACCCTCTGCCGAAGCCGCGCGACCGCTTCGAGGCGGAGACTGCGACGCGATGATCGCGGCGGTCGAGCGCATCGGCGTGCAGATCGTCTTCGGGCATAGCCATAGCCACGATCCGGCAGTGCGCGTCATGCGCCGCATGATCGCCGACGATGTCCTGACGTAGCCGACATGCCGCGAGTGCTTCTGGCGCTGGCCGTACTGCTGCTCATCGCCACCCAGTCGTCCGCCCGACCGGCGAACGGCGAGGCCGCGCCGGAGTGGGAGTTGACGCCACTTGCGGAGCCCGTCCTCCGCCTGTTCACGCCCTCCAGCGGCGCGTTCTTTGCCCAGACCGCGCAGGCCCTCATGCGCAGCGACGACGCCGGTGATTCCTGGCAGCCGGTCTCGCTGGGACCCGCCGAGACGATCCTCGAAGTCGATCCGACCAATCACCAGGTGCTGTACGCGGCTGGCCCAAATGGCATCTACCGGACCCGCGACGATGCGTCGACGTGGAGTCTGATCCTGCCGTTTTCTCCGGACGTGGGCAGCATCGCGCTCGCGCTCGCGGTGAGCCCCGTCGATCCAAACCTCGTGTACCTCGCCACCGGTGGCGGTGTGCACCATCCGGCCGAGTCGCACTTCGTGCGCAGCCGCGACGGTGGTGCGACCTGGCAGGTTCTCGAAAACCGCGAGTTGGCGCTCTGCACCGCCAGCGTCACGATCTTGCGACCGCACCCGACCAGCGCGCAGCGCGTGTTTCGAACCGCGGGGTGCACGGCTGGCCGCACGTTTGGCACGACACTGAGTCAGAGCACCGACGCGGCCGACACCTGGACGCCCGTGTTCAACCCCGAGCCATTGGCAGCACCGCTGCTCGGCTATCCGGCGCGCCTGGTTGGCGGGCAGGACGGGCACTTCTATCTGGCGGTCAATCGCGATCGACGGCTGGGCGGATCGTCGCTGTTTCGAACCGACGATGACGGCCTCACCTGGACCCAGGTGCTGGCCTACCGAGGTGGCGGCACCCCAGCCTACACGCCGGCTGGCGAAGATCCGAGCGCGCCGAACATCTGGATGGGCGGGCTCGCCTACGACCCGGCGAACCCGGACCACGTAGACGTCGGGCGGCAGTCCTATCCGGACTACTTCGCGGCGGCTGACGGCGGCGGTGTCAGTGAGAGTTGGGACGGTGGCCAGACCTGGAGCGACCTCGGCCGCCAGGACATCGGCGCGGTAAACGATCTAGCATGGGGGATTGACGGTCGGAACCTGTACGCCGCAACCGACCAGGGCGTATGGCGGCTGCGGCAGGCTCCGCTGGACGAGGGGGACTAGATGACGATCGGCGTAAATGTCGACCCGAACCATCCGGGCGCTGGGCCTTCGGCTGACATTTTGAAGCAAAGCGGCTTCGAAGGCGTCCGCCTGACGGCCAAACCCGACGCCATTAACGTGCAGTACATCGCCGACATGCTGGCCGCCGGCTTGACTGTCGTGGGCGTCGTTGGCACGGGCGACAACCAGGACTTCGTGCCGCCCGACCCGAGGGTGATTTTGCAGATCTACAACGAGCCGGATGCGGCGACAGGGACGACCATCACGGCGATCGAGTACGCGGACCTGTTCGCCACCTGGAGCAACAAGCCCGAGATCCGAGACAACTCGAGTGTGCAACGCTGGACCGCAGGGTTCGCCTCGGGCGTCTACATGTACTACCTGGACTTCCTCGAGGCACTCAGGTCTCGGCACCCCGAGGTCCCGATGCCCGACGCGGTGGCCATTCATCCGTATGAGCAGGATCCCGATGGGCTGCGGCGGATGGCCGAGAACTACTGGCTCGTCGGCCGGGCCGTGACTGGCGCAGGGATTCCGGTCGTCGCGACGGAATGGTTCCAGTCGGTCAACCCTGATCTGACGGCGGCCGACGACGTGATCGACCCGTTTCAGCATGCGCTGAACGACCCTGATCCCCAGGGGGTGTGTACGGTCTGGAGCTCGTTCTTTGCCTGGCACGACGACCAGTCGGATCTGCCCGGGGGCATCACCAACCATGCGGGCGTCTGCCTGCCAGAGGGAATTCGCTTGATCGCCGCCATCGGCGGCGATTCCTCCTGGTGCGGCTGAGCTGCTCGAAACGCCGTCAGTCGAGAGCGCGGGCGGTGACCGCGACGCTCAGGACCTCGGTGGGGCCGCCATGGTACGTGCCGCGGGTGGGCGGGACGTCGCTGTAGTCGCGGCCGATGGCGACCTTGACGTAGTACTCGTTGGCAACCAGGTTGTTGGTTGGATCGAAGCCGCGCCAGCCGTGGGTCGGCGTGAACGCCTCGACCCACGCGTGCGAGGCGCCCACGCCCCGGCTGGGGCCGTCGCTCCGCTGCGCTGCGCGAGGTATAGCAGGCGCATCGGCGGATTGGGTGCGCTGGGTGATGTAGCCGCTGACATAGCGGGCGGGGATCCCGATGGATCGGCACATCCCCAGCAACAGGTGGGTGAAGTCCTGGCAGACGCCCTGGCGGCCGTCGACGATCTGCTCGATCGAGGTCGTGACATCGGTGACGCCCGAGCGATACTCAAAGTCGCGGTGGATCGATTCCGCCATCTTCTGCACCGCGTCAAAACGGTCGTTGTCGTCGGAGCGAAACGGCGCCGCCATCTCGTCCAACACCGCCAGGCGCGGCACCAGGGGTGACGGATCCAGGCAATCCGCGAGATGAAACACATCCGGCGGCCGCGGCGGACGTGGCGCGAGCTGGAAGGGATCGGTCATGTACGTATGGACCTCGCTCTCCGTACTCACCTGCAAAAACCGGTGTGGCCGCATGTTGGTGAGCAGATGGGCGACGTTGCCGAAGCCGTCTTCGTACCGCCGCACGTGTCCACCCGGCTCCAGGCGCACCGCGAAGCGCGCCACGCGCTGGTCGACGTCGTCGCGCGGGCCGAGGTGGGCGTCCATGACGGTTTCGCTGACTTCGTCACCAAAATCGAGTCGGGTGACATGCGTCACGGCGATTCTCATTGCTGCGTCGCCATGATCTGCGCTGCGCGCGCCACCGCCATGTGGCGGTCCGTCTGCGTGCCGTAGTGGAAGAAGGCGCGGGTGATCCGCTCGGAGACGCGCGCGATGTCGTTCTGGATGCCGCTCAGGAACTCGTCCAATCCGAATTCGAGCACTTCGTCGACCGACGCGTGCTCGAGCCGCGCATGCAGCAGACCCAGCGCACGCACGGGCGCGGCCGCGCTCTCCTCAGCCGCCTGGGCAATCGACTGCAACGAGTTCCACGCCGCGCCCAGGCTGAAGCGCACCGACTGCGGAAACGTCGGGTTGAGCAGCAGGAACTCCAGCACGCGGGTCGGCTCGACGCGGAGCGAGTAGTAGCGCGAGTAGGCCTCCGACGACCCCGCCGAGCGCAACACGGCCAGCCAGCGCACCGTGTCATCGCCGGCAGCCGCGGCGGCGCCGATCAGGAGATGGCTCTGCAAAGCGAGCAGCCGTGAAACGTTGTCGGCGCGCTCCAGGTATTTACCGAGCGACAAAAACTGCCACGCCTCGTCGTGGGCCACCGTGGCGTCTGCCAGCCCCTGGATCAGCAGCAAGCTGTCGCGGATGCGCTTGTAGAAGGCGTGCAGGTCTTCCTCCAGATCGCGCAGGCGGTCAGATTCGCCGAGCATGAGATTGGTGGTGTTGATCTGTTCCCACATCTCGCTGGAGATACTCTCGCGCACTTCGCGCGCGGCTGCCCGAGCACGGCGGACGCACGAGACCAGCGAGCTCGGGTTGTCCGGGTCGAACGCCAGGTAGTACCGCACGTCGTGGGGTAGCGGCCGTGGGGCATCCTGGAGGTGGGCGCTGTCGGGCGCAGTGGCACCGAGGAGCGGAGTCCAGAAGTCGACCTCCTGGGCGTCGGCGTCGCCGGCATCCAGCTCGAGGTGCGCGGTGACATCCACGACCCGGATCGTGGCGACGGCGCGCTCCACATAGCGGTTCAGCCAGAACATGTGCTCGGCGACGCGACACAGGAGCGGCATGACTACCCGCTGGATCCGTCCGCGAGCACCCACGTGTCTTTGCCGCCGCCGCCCTGCGACGAGTTGACGACCAGCGACCCGCGGCGCATGGCGACGCGCGTGAGGCCGCCGGGGCTCACTTTGACGTCGTGCCCGAACAGGACGAACGGCCGCAGGTCCACGTGCCGGCCTTCGAAGTGGTCGTCTACCCAGCACGGGTGGCGCGAGAGCGCGAGCGTCGGTTGCGCGATGTAGCCACGCGGATTGGCCTGCACGCGCTGCCGGTAGACGTCGCAGTCCGCCCGGGTCGCGTGCGGGCCGACAAGCATGCCATAGCCGCCGCTTTCGTTTACCGACTTCACCACCAGCTCGCCGATGTGCTCGAGAATGAACTTCAGATCGTCCGGCTCAGATGGCAGGTACGTCTTGATGGTCGGCAGGATGGGCTCTTCGTTGAGGTAATAGCGGATGATACTCGGGACGTAGGCGTACACGGCCTTGTCGTCAGCGACACCGGCGCCTGGCGCGTTAGCGAGCGTGACGCGTCCCATCCGATAGCTGGCCAACAACCCGGGCACGCCGAGGGCGGAATCCGACCGGAACGCCAGCGGATCCAGGAAGTCGTCGTCGATGCGCCGATAGATCACGTGGACCCGCTGTTGGCCGCGGGTGGTGCGCATGAACACGAGTCCGTCGTCAACAAACAGGTCCGACCCTTCGACCATCTGCACGCCCATGCCTTTGGCCAGGAAGGCGTGCTCGAAGTACGCCGAGTTGTACACACCTGGCGTGAGCAGCACGACGGTCGGCTCGTCGTCGGAGTCGACCGGCGCCACCGCCCGGAGCACATCCAGCAGGTCTTGCGCGTAGCCTTCGACGGGCCGCACGTCGTAGCCGTGGAAGATCTGCGACCACACGCGTTTGAGCACCCGGCGGTTCTCGACCACGTAGGAGACACCGGACGGAGTGCGCAGGTTGTCTTCCAGAACGTAGAACTCGCCGGAACCATCGCGCACCAGGTCGCTGCCAACGACATGCGTGAAGACACCCAGCGGGATGGTCATGCCGCGCACCTCGCGGCGATAGCCCCGCGAGCCGAGCACCAGTTCGGCCGGCACGATACCTTGTCGCAGAATGCTGCCAGTCTGGTAGATGTCCTGTAAGAACAGGTTGAGCGCGCGCACGCGCTGGTCAAGGCCGCGCTCGATCGTGCGCCACTCGTCGGCGGTGAGGATGCGCGGGACGAGGTCAAACGGCATGATCTTCTCGATGCCTTCGGGGCCCTGGTTCACGGCGAAGGTGATGCCGCGCGCCTGAAACGAGAGGTCGGCGGCACGCTGCCGGCGTTCCACATCGGCCGGACTCAGCGTGGACAGCGCCCGCCCGAGGGCGGCGTAATAGGGCCGGACCTCACCGGGACCGGCGAACATCTCGTCCCAGAACTCACCCGGATCGTAGGCGAAGATGTCTGGCGACGCGGCGATGGTACTCACGCGGCGGCCTCCGCGGCCTCCGCGAGAATCGACGCTTGCTTGCTCCAGTGGAGCTTACCGGTGGCGGCGCCGCTGAAGACACCCGACGTGGAGGTCACGTCCGCAAAGTCGCGTCCAGTGGCGACGGTGATGTAGTTCAGACCAACCCGCCGATGATGCGTGGGATCGTACGCGACGACCGCGTCGTCGATCAGGACCTCGACCCAGGCGTGCGGCGGGCCCTCGCCGAGCAGGTGCCCCGAGACGTAGCGGCAGGGAATGCCGAGCGTCCGCAACACACCCAGCAGGATGTGTGCGTAGTCCTGGCAGACGCCGCGGCCGAGGTGCAGCGCCATCGAGGCCGGAGTCTGCGTGCCAGTGACGCCGACCTGGTAGGTGATGGCTCGCGCGGCCCAATCGTGGGCGAGCTCGGCGCGCTCGAGCGGATTCGACGCCCGGGTGGCGATGTCCAGCGCGGCGGCCTGCATCCGCTGGTCGCGCGCCGTGAGCGCCGTGAAGCTCAGCCCCGCTTCGAAGTGTGGCACGCACGGGCTCGGCCCGGCTTCGCGACGAACCGTGAACCGGGCTTCGAAGTCGAGGGCTTGGGCGGCCCGCTCGGCGTCGACGCGACACACCCGATTCCCGAAACGGTCGGTCTGCCAATCGATCGCCAGCTGACCCTGCGCGCCCCGCACGTCCAGGTCGAAGGCGAGGAGCACCTGATCCGCATGCCGATCTGGCGGAATCATGATCAGGCGCTGCCGCACGTCGAAAATCGGGCTGGTGTAGACGTACCGATAGTGGTGGCGGACCGTGTACGTCACCCGGTTCACAGGTTCACCTGGCCTGCATCGGCCACGCCGACTCCGCTGCTTCGAGCTCGTCCGCGTCATCGTCGTGGGGTGGCTCGGAGATGACTTCGTCCGACCAGACGGTCAGCGTATTCAGTCGGCTGTTGCCGTACTGCGTGGCCATCGCCACGTCGACGGCGTCTCGACCACGACCGATCACCACGCGGCCGATGCGCGGGACGTTGTGGCGAGCGTCGAAGGTGTACCAGCGGTCGCCAAGATAGGCCTCGAACCAGGCATGAAAGTCCATCGGGACGTCGGGCGGCTCGACGGCGATGTCGGGAAAATACCCGAACGTGTAGCGCGCGGGGATGTTCAGCGCGCGGCAGAACCCCGTCGCCAGCAAGGCAAAATCGCGACAGACGCCGACGCGGCGCGCGTACACGTCCATTGCCGTCACCGTCGGATCGCTGCTGCCCGTTTCATAGGCGATGTTGGTGTGCACCCAGTCGCAGATGGCCTGCACGCGCGCCCATGTGGGCGGCGTGTTGCCGAACAGATCCCAGGCGGTCTGCAAGAGCAGGTCGGACTGGATGTAGCGGCTGGCCAGGGTGAAGACCAGCGTCGAATCAGGCAGATCCTCAACCGGGATCAGCGGCGCGTCGGGCACGACCGGATCCGGCTCGCCGTCGATCGCGATCAGGGCGTCGTACCTGATCCTGAAGCGTCCTTGAGGCGCAACGAAGCGCCAGCAGTGATTGCCGAACGAATCGACGTAGTCGCGGATGGGCACCTCGGGGTCGGTCCAGCGCGATTCGAACAGGGTCCGGTGCTCCCCATCCGGCTGGGCGCGGACCAGCATGAGCATGGGCACGGGCGCCGCGGACTCATAGTCGAACTCACATCCGACCCGTAAACGCATGCCCGGCGAGTCTTCAATCACGGGATTGTGTCCACTCTCAGTTTGGATTGCCAGGTCTCGGCGCACAAATCGGGCCGCCCATGTTCAGGCACATGTCACATAACGCGAGGATGGCGCGCTGGCGTGATAGCTGCTAGCCTGCACGCCGGCGGGGTTCATAGACCACACGAGGAGGCTCTCGATGACGATCGAGCTCACCCGGCGCGCCCTGTTGTCGCGCGTAAGTCTGGGCCTGGCGGGAGGTGCGCTGGCCTCTTTGCTGAGCGCGTGTGGGTCGCCCGCGCCAGCCGCACCCACCGCTGCACCAGCCGCGCAAGCGACCCGCGCTCCGGCGGCCGCGGCGCCGACATCCGCTGCCGCGGCGACGGCGACCCCGGCGACCGCCACGCGCGCACGCGGCACCGGTGGGCCGTTGAAGGTGCTCATGTGGCAGGGTCCCACGATCCTCAACCCGCACTTTGCGCAGGGTACCAAGGACTATACGGCGGCCCGCTTCTGCTGTGAGCCGTTGCTCACCGTCAGCGGTGACGGAACCTTCATACCCGTGCTCGCCGCCGAGGTGCCGTCGCACGACAATGGCGGTCTCAGCGCGGACGGCAAGACCGTCACGTACAAGCTCCGGCCGGGGGTGAAGTGGGCGGACGGCGAGGCATTCTCCGCCGACGACGTCGTCTTTACCTACCAGTACGTCATCAACAAAGAGACGGCGACGGTCACCGCCGGTAGCTACTCCGACCTCGAGAACGTCGAGGCCGTCGATCCCACGACGGTCCGGCTGACCTTCAAGCAGGCGACCGGCGGTTGGTTCGTGCCGTTCACCGGGTACAACGGGATGATCGTTCCCAAGCACTCGCTGAGTGCGTATGTTGGGGCGACGGCGCGCGACGCGCCGTTCAACCTGAAGGCCTTCGGGACCGGTCCGTATGTGACCCAGGACTTCAAGCCGGGCGACGTCCTGACGCTGGTCGCCAATTCGAACTATCGCGAGCCGGCCAAGCCCTTCTTCAGCCAGATCACGATCAAGGGTGGCGGCGACGCCGTGTCGGCTGCCCGAGCGGTGCTGCAGACCGGTGAGTACGACTACGCCTGGAACCTGCAGGTCGAGGCCCAGGTGCTCAGCCAGCTCATGCAAGGTGGTAAGGGCGACCTCGTGACGGCGCCGGGCGGTGGCGTTGAGGCGATCTTCTTCAACATGGCCGATCCGACGAAAGAGGTCGATGGCGAGCGCTCCAGCCCGAAGAGCACGCATCCGTTCCTGGCCGATCAACGCGTCCGGCAGGCCATGGCACTGGCGATCGACCGCGACTCAATAGCCAAACAACTGTACGGGCCGACTGGCGATCCGACGCCGAATGTCCTGACGATTCCGGCCAATCTGGCCTCCAAGCACACGTCGTACGAATTCAACCTCGACAAAGCCAACCAGATCCTGGACCAGGCGGGCTTTACGCGTGGGAGTGACGGCATTCGTTCGACGCCCGCCGGGCTGCGCATGCACGTCGTGTTCCAGACGTCCACCAACTCGCTGCGTCAGAAGGAGCAGGACCTGGTCAAAGATGGCTGGCAGAAGATCGGTATCGAAACCGAGTTGAAGTCAGTCGACGCGAGCATCTACTTCGCCAGTGACCCGGGCAATCCCGACACGTACGCCCACTTCTCCACTGACGCGGAGATGTTCACGTCGACGCCGGACACACCGTTTCCGGTGTTCTACATGAAGCGGCTGTACGGCGCGAACCCGGACACGGACTGGGCACAGAAGTCCAATAACTGGTCGGGCACGAACATGCTCAAGTGGTCGAACGCGGACTACAACAAGCTGTACGAGCAGGTTCGCGGCGAGACCGACCCCGCCAAGGCAGCGGCGATGTGGCAGCAGATGAACGACATCATCGTCAACGCGTACGTCGTGGTGCCGCTGGTTGACCGCAAGACGACAGATGCGAAGATCAAGGGCCTGCAAGGGCCGAACCCAGGGCCGTTTGATAACTGGTCCTGGAATATTGCGGAGTGGACGCGCAGCTAAACGTCGATTCGGTTCAGTCTTTAAGCTCGCGGACGCGGTTGCGGAGGGTGCCGATGGCTTCGATCTCGCACTCCACGACGTCGCCGTCTTTGAGCCATCGGGGGGGATTCATGCCCATGGCGACACCGGATGGCGTACCGGTGATGATCACGTCGCCGGGCTCCAGGGTTGTGCCGGCCGAGAGGATCTCGACGATGCGACCGATGTTGTACAGCATGTCCGACGTATTGGAGTCCTGACGCACCTCGCCGTTGACGCGCGTCGTCAGGCGCAGGTTCTGCGGGTTCGGAATGTCGCGGGCTGGGACAAGGACCGGCCCGAGCGGGCAGCCAGTGTCCATGGCTTTACCGAGGAACCACTGGCCGTGGTTCGACTGGACCTCGCGCGCGGAGACGTCGTTGGCGATGGTGTAGCCGAAGATGTGCTCGGCGGCGTGGTCGGCGGAGATTCGCCGTCCGGCTTTGCCGATGACGATCGCGAGCTCGACCTCGTAGTCCAGCTGCTGCGTGAATGCCGAGTCCCAGGCAATCTCGTCCTCGTGGCCCACCAGGGTCGTCGGGGGCTTAGAGAAGATCTCCAGGTATTTGGGGAAGACCGGCTCCTGGCCCCGAGCGCGAAAACCCTCTTCGATGTGCGCCTTGTAGTTGCGCCCGATGCAGAAGACGTTCTTCTGCAGACGCAGCGGCGGCGCGAAATGCACGTTGCCGTCGACGCGACCCTGCCCGCTGGCCACCGCCCGTTCGGCCAACTCGAGGCCCCGCGCGCCGAGCGCGATGAACGCGGTCATGTCACTGGCCGGCAGCTCGCCGCTGCTGGCCTGCTCCAGGTCGACGACCCGGTCGCCGTCGAGGACGCCAAGGCGAGTTCCTGACCCAACTCGATAAGAGAGCAACTGCATCGCGAAATAGTAGAGCCCCGTCGTCAGTCCATCATCTTGAGCATCGCTGGCCCACCTGTCCGCGCGAAGCGCCAGACCATCGCCCCGGCGCAGCCCAGGAAGATGACATTCAGGACGGTCGTGTAGTCGAGCCGTGGGCCGGTCGTGAACACCGCGATGTCGCGCTGGCTCGGAATGATCCGCAACCAGCCGAACACGACCTCCACGGCATAACCGGCGGCGGCCATCGTGACGTAGAACGTGGCCAGGATGTACAGGGCCGCTCGGCCGCCGTAATACTTGCGATAAATGTCGAGGATCGGCAGCACGATCAGGTCGGCAAAGATGAAGCTGACCACGCCGCCAAAGCTGATCCCGCCGCGCCAGAGCACCGCCGCCAGCGGCACGTTGCCGACCGAGCACACGAACGACAGGATGGCTACCAGTGGCCCGACAAGCGGGCCCTCGATGGCGGCCAGCGTCGGATTGTCGACGAGAAAGAAGGCTCGCCAGAACGCGTCAGGCACCCAGGCGGCCAAGGCGCCGGCGATCAGCAGGCCACCCACGATGTCGATCCAGACCGACGCCCAATCCATCACGAAGTAGTGGCTCGTGGCGGTCAGACCGCGGCGGCTGAACAGCCGCGCCAGGACGCCGCCGCCCTCCACGCTCATGTCCATCGACGCGTGGCCTTCCATGCGGCCGCGGCGGCCCTGCTCGGCATTTCGCCGCGCGACGTTGACCAGAGTCGGCGTCAGGGTGAGTCTGAACAGGACCGCCAGCAAGATCACCATGAGGACGCCACCGACGTACTCGGCCGCCGCGAACGGCCAGCCCATCAGGACCACCAGGATGATCCCCAGCTCGATCACGAGATTGGTCGAGGCGAGCTCGAAGACCATTGCCGCGGTGAAGCTGGCGCCGGTGAGGAACAGCGATCGCGCGAGAGCTACGGCGGCATAGGAGCAGGAGCTGGAGGCGATGCCGAAGAGCGTGGCGAACGTCAGGCTCCGCGGCGAGGCGTCGCCGAGCCAGCGGCTCATCGCCTTGTGGGACACGACCGCCTGGACCGCGCCTGACAGCGCGAAGCCAAGGATGAGCGGCCACAGCACTTCCCAGGCCATGTTGAAGGCCTCGGTCAGGGCGAGGACGACGGCGTCAAGGACTTGAGTCAGCGCTCGACCACCAGGATCTTGTTGGTCGCGGCGTCGCCGATCCAGATGCGGCCGTCCGCGCTGCGCGTCAGGCCGTGTACTTCCGGTCCGTCGACGCGCCACTCCTCCAGCACCTCGCCGCTTTTCGGCTCGAGGCGGAAGATGTGCCCGCCGTTGGTCTCCGCGACGTTCAGCGTGCCGTCGAGCTCGTCCCAGAACATGCCGTGCGAGCGGGGTGGTTCAAAGTGGATCGCCCCCAGCAGCTCGCCTGTCTCGGCGTCGATGTGCTCGATGCGGTGCGCACCGGGGCGGCTGACCCACAGCGTCCCGCTGACGCCCGGCCCGGCATTCAACTCGCCCGCCGGAGCCGTGGGATGCAGCTCCGACTTGCGCTCGGGTGCGGGCGGCGGCTGCTCGCCTGCCGCGTACGGGCGCCACTGCAGCCCGTGCACCCCACCTTCGCCGGCCAGCACCAGGTAGGCCGTGCACTGCCCGGTCGACGGGTCGTGTCGAAAGATCACCGCCGGCCGCGTGTTGGAGGCCACCCAGACCGACCCCGCGCCGAACGTGATGCCGCTCGCGTTGCGGGCGGGGCTCGGGAAGCTGGTGCGCACCTGCCCCTGGAAGTCGATCAGGTAGCTGCGGTTGTCACGCTGGTCGCACAGCCACAGGCCCTCTGGTGTCGCTTCCAGGCCGTTGACCTGCTCCCCGGGCCCCTTGAACAGTGCGCGTGCTGAGGTGACGCCGACATTTGCGGAGACCATGTGATCCGATACCTCCCTTAGCGGTAGTTCTGGATAGCGACGACGTGGAAGGGGCCACCCTGCTTCACCACGCCCGCCTCGATGAGTTGGTCGATCTCCGCCGGGCTGACCCCAGCTTCGGTCAGCACCTCGCGGCTGTGCTCGCCGAGGCCGGGCGCCTTGAACACGGCCTGCTCCTGGGTCCGGCTGAATCGAGCGTAGCGGCCGGTCGCGAAAAACGGTGTGCCGTCCTGTAAATGGTGCGAGGAAAAGATCTCGTGTTCGTGCGTAGCGGGATTGGTGACTAATTGCACGGGCGTCTGCGCCGGCGCGGCGGGGACGCCCGCGGCAGTCAGGCACGCGAGCGCCTCCGCCAGAGACATACCTGCCAGCCGTGCGGCCAATGCGTCGACGAGCTCGGCATCGCTCTCAAGCGGAGTCCGGCTTGAGAGCAGACCAGCTGCCTGGAGGCGCTCGGTGTCAGGCGCCTGGAGCCGCACCCAGCCGTCGGCCACCCGATAGAACCGGTCCAGCGCCGACGGGCCGGCAAAATCGCGCCCGCCGCGCAGCGCCGGCGATCGGCCGGCAAACCGCACCAGTTCGCCGGATTGCATCATTGCCGCGCAGCCGACCAGTGAGGTCCAGGCACGCTGACCGGCGCCGGTGGTCAACCGGTGAAACAGCCCGAGGCAGACGCCGAGGACCGAGAGCGTCGCGGCGGCAATATCGTTGACCGGGATCGTGAACAACACCGGATCGCTGTCGCCGCCCTGAGCCGTCATCATGCCGCCCATCGCCTGGAGCACCGGATCGAAGCCTGGCTTGGGGGCGAACGGTCCCCGCTCGCCGAAGCCATTGACGGACATGGTGACGATGCTCGGATTGATCTGCGCCAGCGTGGCATAGTCGATCTTCAGCCGATTCAGGACGCCGAGGCGCGAGTTGTCGACAACCGCGTCGGAGGAGCGCACCAGCGCGTAGAAGGCCTGGCGACCCGTTGGTGAGCTCAGATCGATGGCCAGCCCGCGCTGCCCGCGGTTGAAGACGAAGCCTGGCTCACGGAACGGATCGCCCGCGGGCGCCTCGACCTTCACGACGTCGGCGCCGAGCTCGGCCAGCAGCGCGCCAGCGTAGGGTCCCGCCAGGATCGTCCCCAGATCCAGGACCCGCAGGCCTTTGAGCGGGCCACGTGCGGCCGCCGCGTGTGGCTGACCCTGATCGGCTGGCGCCGGGCGCGGGGTCCACGGGCTCGCCTCGGCCGTGTGCTGGCCGAGACCAGGGGCCGGTGTGCGAATCCGACCGGGCGTCCGCGTGAGCACCAGCGGCACGCCGGGCATGACGACCAGGCCGCGCTCCGGATCGTCCACCTCGGCCCGCAGACCATTCGCTTCGATTTGCGGGTGATCCAGCCACTGGTCACGGTCGCCCACCGGACCCGCCGGGCAGTCGCCGGTGGTGAGCCGCTCCAGCCACTCGTCGCGTGGACGGGTGCGGAAGGCGTCGGCCATCAACTGGCGTACCCACGTCCGATTTTCAGGCAACGCCATGCGCGCCGGGACGCCGGCGATCCGCGGGTCGGCGTGGATGTCGCCGACGCCCAGTACCTTGAACGCGTTGACCTGAAACTTGGGGGTGAGCGCCGCGATGAAGAGCCACTGTCCATCCTGGCCCTGGTAGGTTGTGTAGCACGGGTTGCGGCCGCCGGGGCCGACATCGGTTGGCATCTGCTGCTGCGTCGGGACGACGTTGAACTGACTGCAGCAGCTGACCATCACGGCATGTACGCCGCCGACGCCGACAATCTGACCGCACCCAGAGCGGTGCCGCTCGATCAGGGCGGCGACCCCGGCGGCCGCGCCCCAGATCCCCTGAACGTAGAGCGGGATCGGGTACACCAGATCGACCGGACCTCCGTCGAAGGAGGTTTGCCGGCGCGCGGACCCCGCGATGGCGCTCAGCAGGGGGTGCGACTCCTCGCCACCCGCCCACGGGACGTCCGTCAGCGTGTAGGGCGGCATGTGCAGGAGGACCAGGCCGGGGTACGCGGCGGAGAGCGCGTCGAGATCGAGCAGGCTGCCGGCGAGCGCCGCGCGCGGTCGGCTGATCACGCAGACATCGGCACCCGCCAGGAACTCATTCAGTTTGCGACAGTTCGCCGGGTCGTGCTGATCGAGGACCACGCTGCGCTTGTTGCGGTTCCACATAGCGAAGCCCGGCCCAGTCCGCGCCGGATCACCGCTGGGCGGCTCGACTTTGACGACGTCAGCTCCGAAATCGGCCAACAACATCGCCGCGATCGGCCCGGCGATGCCGCTGCTCAAGTCGACGACGCGTACGCCCTCGAGTGCCGCACTCATGGATTGGTACAGTGAAGCATGGCGATCGCGACCAGGATAGACCTCGACACCTTCGACGAGCAGGGCTTCCTTGTAGTCGATGGCGTGCTTGATCCCGAGCGCGACCTGGACCCGGTGGTCGCGGAGTATGAAGCGCTGCTCGATCGCCTGGCCGCGGGCTGGCACGCCGCCGGGAAACTGCCCTCGACGTTTGGCGAGCTGCCCTTCGCCCAGCGCTTCGGCCGAGTGCTGAACGAGGCGCCCCGCGACCTGAACGTCATGTCCCACTTCGACATCTCGCTGCCGTTCGAAGGGGTCACCGAGGCGACGCCCATTCACCTCGGGCCTCGGACGTTCGGGCTCCTCACCAACCCGAAGCTACTCGACGTGGTAGAGCAGATCATCGGCGGCGAGATCTTTTCCAATCCCATCCAGCACACGCGTATCAAGCCGCCTGAACGCCAACTGCCGGAACACTTGCAGGGTTCGTCTTTGCTGGCCAAAACCGACTGGCACCAGGATCAGGGCGTGCACCTGCCGGAGGCAGACGCGACGCACATGCTCACCGTCTGGCTGCCGCTGACCGATGCCACCGAGGCGAACGGGTGCCTGTGCGTCATCCCGGGCAGCCACCGCCAGGGGCTGGTCACCCACTGCCTGCGGCCGGGCGCGCGCATTCCGGACAGTTTGCTCGACGGACGGCCGATCCCCGTGCCGGTCAAACGCGGCGGGGTGCTGCTCTTTCATCATCTGACCAAGCACGCGTCGCTCACGAATACCAGTGACGGCATCCGCTGGAGCTTCGACCTGCGGTATCAACCCATCGGCCAGCCGACCGGACGCCCCGCCTTTCCAGGCTTCGTCGCGCGCAGTCGTCAACGGCCGGCCAGCGTCGTCTCCGATTGGCAGGTCTGGGCGAACCTCTGGCGCCAGACGCGTGCTCGCCTGGCCCAGGTCGAGAACGTCGGCAAGTTCACGCGCTGGACCAGCACCGAAGCGATTTGCGCCTGAAGACGTAGCTGGCTCGCGCCGCGGGCCTGTGCGGCAGAGCCATCGGGCCAGCCTGCGCCGGCACTTCCGGCGGGTTGGCGACCTGACCATCTGACCAGGCAGGAACTCGGACAGTCATCAGGCAGCGCTCGAAATCGCGGGCGTTACACTGACGCGCGCGCATTTATGGGGATGAATCAGGTGGCGCCGGGCCCGGTTCGCGGCGGTGGCCTGCCGGCGCAGCCGGGCGTACTCGTTGGGCGCAGTGCAGAGCTGCGGTGGATCCGCGAACGCCTGCGCAGCGACGACACGCGCCTGCTGACGCTGGTCGGTCCAGCCGGCACCGGCAAGACCCGGCTGGCGATCGAAGTCGCGGGCGAGGTCGCCGACGCCTTCTCTGACGGCGTCTATTTCGTCGACCTCTCCGCCCTGCGTGACGGGACGCTGCTGGCCTCAGCCATCGCGCAGGTCCTCGACGTCCGCGCCCAGTCCGAGCGACCCCTCATTGACGGGTTGCAGGCGTACCTGGCCCAACGTCGAATCTTGCTGCTCCTGGACAATTTCGAGCAGCTCATGCCCGCCGCGCCGCTCCTGACCGACCTCCTGCAGGCGTCGACGGCGCTGACCCTGCTGGTCACCAGTCGATCGCCCTTGCACCTGCGCTGGGAGCAGGAATTCGCGGTCAACCCACTGGCGCTCCCGCAGCTGACGCCGCTGCCGCCGCCCGCCACCCTGGCTGCGATTGGCTCGGTCGCGCTGTTCATCCAGCGCACGCAACGTGTCGATCCAACGTTTCGGCTGGACGAAATCAACGGGCGCGCCGTCGCCGAAATCTGCGTCCGGCTGGATGGCCTGCCATTGGCGATCGAGCTCGCGGCCGCCCGAGCGCGCGTGCTGCCGCCGCAACCGCTGCTCAATCGACTCGATCGCCGGCTGAGCTTGCTGGACGGCGGCGGCCCCGATCAGCCGGTACGGCAGCGGACGCTCAGAGGGGCGATCGACTGGAGCTATGAGCTGCTCTCGAGCGCCGAGCAGGCCCTGTTTCGGCGACTCGGGGTCTTCAGCGGCGGCTTCGCGCTCGAGGCGGTGCCCGACGTGTGCGATCCAGACCGAGCACTCGGCATCGAGGCGCTGGCCGGCGTCGAATCACTCGTCGACAAAAGTCTCGTGCGGCAGGAGCACGGTGGCGTCGGCGGCCTGACGGACGTGCGCTTCGGCATGCTCGAGACGATCCGCGAGTACGCGCTCGAGCGCCTGGCCGCCAGCGGCGAGGCCGCCGCAACCCACCGGCGGCACACGGCGTACTACCTGGGCGGCGCCGAAGTGGTATTCGCCCAGCTGAAGAGCACGCGACAGGCGGCGTGGCTCCAGAGCATTGCGATCGAGCACGACAACATCCGGGCTGCGCTCAGCTGGTGCCATGACCAGCTCGAGCCGGAGCTCGGCCTGCGTGCGGCGCGGCTGCTCGCCTGGTTCTGGACGGTGCGCGGCCAGACGACCGAAGGCCGGGCACGCCTCGCCAGCCTGCTCGCGATCAGCGGCAGTGCGCCTGGCGCCTTGCAAGCCGAGGCGCTATACGCGGCGGGTACATTGGCGCTCTCCCAATCCGACCTCCCAGCCGCCCGACACCTGTTCGAAGACAGCCTGGCCATCGGCCGCGAACTCGACGAGCGCGCGGCGCTCCTGGGGCCGCTCACTGGTCTCGGCACCGTCGCCATGCAGCAGGGCGACAACGAGGTCGCCGGCGACGCGTTCGAGGAGGCGCTCGCGATCCAGATCGAGCTGCACGATGGCATCGGCACGGGCGAATCGCTCAACAGCCTGGCCAACCTGGCCCACAACCGGGGTGACCGGGTGGCCGCGCGCGCGCTGTACAACCGGGCGCTGGCGGTCGCCAACGAGTTCGGCAATCGCGTGGACGTCGTCATGCACAACCTCGGCGTGCTCGCCGAGGAGGAGGGTGATCTTGATGAGGCCCGCCGGCACTTCGAAGAGAGCGTGGCAGTCAAGCGCTTGCTCGGTGACAGCCTGGGGCTGGCGCTCTCGCTCGCGAAGCTCGGCGAGGTGACCGGCACCCAGGGGGACATCCGTCTGGCGAATCAGCTGCTGGGCGAGAGCCTGGCCCTCCAGCGCGAGCTGGGCGATCTGTACAGCATGGCGTTTGGGCTGGAGCGGTTCGCGATCGTTGCCGCGGCGCACGGTCGGGCCCAGTGCGCCCTCCAGTTAGCCGGGGCAGCGTCTGCACTGCGCGAGGCGATCGGGACACCGCTCAACGCCGCCGCGCAGGCAGCGCTCGACGGCCGGTTCGCGACCGCGCGGGCCAGCGTGCGACGCGATCTGGCGGAGGCGGCCTGGGCGCGCGGCCGCGCAATGAGCCTGGATGCCGCCGTTGCGTTTGCGCTGGCCGAAGGTGAGGAGGCCGCGGCCGACGCCGAGCGCCGCCGGGGCCCGGGTGAGTCGCTGTACGGACTGACACCGCGCGAACGCGAGGTGGCGGTCCGCATCGCGCAGGGGCTGACCAATCGCCAGATGGCTGCCGAGTTCGCCCTCGCCGAGCGGACCGTCGACGTGCACGTCAGCAACATCCTGGGCAAATTGCAGATGTCCTCGCGCGCCCAGGTCGCGGCGTGGGTCGTCAAAAACGGCTGGCTGGGCGAGCCGGACCGGACGACCGAACCACACTAGGTGGTCCTACGTAGCTGATCAAAAATAGGTGTTCTCTCCGATTGCCGCGGCGTCGACCGAGCGTACGCTGCGCGCATCACCAATCGAGGGAGAAGTGGATGACGACGCTCACAACGGCACCGATCGGCAGCGAAATCCTGTCTGACGAGATGCTGCTGCGCTTCGGCCAGCGCGCGCCGACCTACGATCGCGAGAATCGGTTTTTTCAAGAAGACTTCGACGAACTGCGCGCGGCTGGCTACCTGAAGCTCGCCGTCCCCCGCGACCTGGGCGGCGTCGGGTGCTCGCTGGCGGAAGTTGCCGAACAGCAGCGCCGGCTGGCCTATCGAGCGCCGGCGACCGCACTCGCGATCAACATGCACGTCTACTGGACCGGTGTCGCGGCCGACCTGCGACGCTTCGGCGACTCCTCGCTCGAATGGCTCCTGCGCGAAGCAGTGGCCGGTGAAGTGTTTGCGGCCGGCCACGGCGAGACGGGCAATGACCTGCCGGTGCTGCTGTCAACCTCCAAAGCCGAGCGCACCGACGGCGGCTACCGGTTCACCGGTCACAAGATGTTCGGCAGCCTCAGTCCGGTGTGGACCCGGCTCGGGCTGCACGCCATGGATACCAGCGACCCGGCCGCGCCGAAGGTCGTCCACGCGTTCATGCCACGCGACACGCCGGGCTACCGCATCGCCGAGACGTGGGACACGCTGGGCATGCGGGCCACCAAGAGTGACGACACCTTCCTCGATGGCGCGTTCGTACCGGATCGCTACATCGCGCGCGTCGTGCCGGCTGGAGCGCTCGATCCCTTTATCGGCGCCGTCTTCGCTAATGCGCTGTTGAATTTCGGGGCGATCTACTACGGGATCGCCGAACGCGCCCGGGACCTGGCCATCACCTCGGCCCGCAAGCGCACCGCCCTCGCGGTCAGCCGCTCGATGGCTTATCACCCCGAGATCCAGCACCTCTTTTCGGAGATGACGCTGGAACTGGAAGCCATGAAGCCCCACCTGGACAAGACGTGCGCGGATTGGTCGAACGGCGTTGACCATGGCGCGGCGTGGCCGATGAAGATCGTCGCGACCAAGCACCACTGCGTCGAGTCGGCCAAGAAGGTCGTCGACCTGGCGATGACCGCCAGCGGCGGCGGCGGCATGTTCAAGACAAATGAGCTCGAGCGACTCTATCGTGACGTCCGCGCCGGTGGCTTCCATCCCGCCAACGCCATGCTGACGCACGAGATCGTCGGCAAGACCACGCTGGGCATCGGTCTCGACGAACAGCCGCGCTGGGGCTGAACCCCAAGCTTTTTGGCGTGAGTTCCTGTATGCTGCGCCCCGTGCCGCTCTTCATGGACATCCACCACAAAGTGGACGGCCTCTCCGCCGAGGCGGTCACGGCGGCGCATCAACAGGACCTGGCCGTTCAAGCCCGCTTCGGCGTCCGGTTCATCCGCTACTGGTACGACGAGTCGACGGGCAAGGTCTTCTGCCTGTCCGAAGCGCCCGACCGCGAAGCGATCGCGGCCGCCCACCGCACCGCGCACGGCCTCCTCGCCGACGAGATTATCGAGGTCCACGAAGGCGCCTGATTCCACGCTGCTCGAGTGGTAGAATCGGGCATCTTCCTGGGAGGGGAGCCGGTGCCGCTATACATGTATGAGGCCGCCTACACCGCGGAGTCGCTGGCGGCGCAGATCAAAAACCCGACCGATCGTCTCGAGGTGGCGGCGAAGCCGGTGGCGGAGGCGGCCGGCGGCAAGCTCGTGACCGGTGGTTACTGCTTTGGTGATTACGACGTCGTAATCGTCTACGAGGCCCCGGACGACACGGCCGCGGCCGCTGTCGCGCTGGCTGTCGCCGCGGGTGGCGCAGTCAAGTCGGCCAGGACGACGAAGCTACTCAGCGGGCAGGAGTGGATCACCGCCCTGCGCAAGGCGCAAAGCATCGTCCCCCAGTATCGGCCGTCCCGCTAAATCAGACTCGGCGGGTGATCGCGACCCCGGTGAGGCAGAGCGCGCCACCGGCGACGGCCAGCCAGGGCGGCGTTTCGCCCAGCACAACCCAGCCCAGCAAGATCGCCACCAGCGGGCTCAGGTACGTGAGCGAGCCCATACGGCCGGCGCTCGTTCGCCGCAGCGCAAACGTCCAGGTGGCAAAGCCGATGGCCGTTGGCATGACGCCGAGGTAGATCATCCAGCCGATCGTCGTCGCGTCGGCGTGCGCGGCCTCCAGCGCGAGGGTCGGCGCGAAGGGCAGACAGGCGACGGTGGCGGCCGCACAGCCCAGCCACGTCACCTGGAACGCTGAGACGCGCGCCAGTACCGGCTTTTGCACGACGACGGCCAGCGAATAGGCCAGCGCCGCGAGGACGCACAGCCCGATGCCGATTCCCGCGCGCGTCTGCGACTGGCTGGTGGCGAAGCCGATCAAGGCGCAGCCCGCGAAGGCGACCGCGGAACCGCTGAAGAGGCCGGGCGGGAAGCCTTCCTGGAGCAGCAGCCCGGCCAGGATGGCGATGACGATGGGCCCGGTGTTGATCAGCATCGCCGCCGTGCCGGCGTCGACGAGGCGTTCGGCGGTATTGAGCATGACGCTGTAGCCGGCGAGCCAGAGCACGCCGTACGTTGCAATCGACACCAGGTCGCGCCGGTTCGGGAGTGGCTCTCGGCGGACGAGCGCCACTGTGCTCAGCATGGCGCTGCTCACGATCAGCCGGCCCAGGGCGAGTGCGCCCGGCGAGAGCGCGCCGCCCGCGGCGCGGATGCCCACGAACGCCGAGCCCCAGAGCGTCACCGTCACCAGCCCGGCGATCAGGGCAGCGAAGTCAGTCTTCGTGGCGACCTTCGCCGCCGTCGTCGTCGCGGACGCGACTCGCAGGTTCATGCTCCTGGAACACCCGCCGCTGGGCGACAGTTGCAGTCGCTGACTCGATCGGCACGACGTCATTCGCCAGGCGCGAGCACCCTGCGACAAGCGGCGGCTCGCGTTGCGCAACGTACTCGGGCAGCGTGATTACGTATCGGCGGCCGCGGACCGGGGCGGAACCGGCAGGACGTACCTGAGCAACGGGAGCATGCGATCGGGGATAGCGTCGGACGGAGCTTCGCCGTCGCGCTCGGCACCCATCGCTCGATAGAAGGCTTCGGCGAAGGGATCGGCCTCGATCCGCAGGGACGTGGCGCCCAGCGCGTGGGCCGCCTCGATCGCGTGCCGCCAGAGCTGTTTGCCGTAACCGAGCCCGATCGCCCACGGCCTGATGAACGTCGCTCAGTCTCTGCCGGGTTGTACAACCCAATACGCCGCCGCCGCGAACTCGGCCAGCGCATGCACGAACCCAGCGTAGTCGTGTGCCTCTCGAAGCGCGAGACTTTGCGCGAACCATGACCGCGACGCTGCAGTGGACCGGCCAGTACTGATCGTCTGAGACGAAGTACCGCGCGCGGCTCGACTCGACGTAAGCGTAGCGGTCGGCTCCAGCGGCCCGTCGCCGCGGGTCGTCCCAGCTTTCGACTTCGTGGACACGGCCATCGAACTGAGCCAGGTCGATCGCGCGATCAACCGGAATGCCGTGGATGGGCACGCGGAACCGGTTTCCGGCGCCCGCCGTTTTCCCAGGTACAGCCCACCTGCCAACAGCGCGAGACATTCCAGGCCTGCCGACAGCATTTGCAAGCTGGTGCGTTCCCCACGGTGCCGCCAGCCTAGCCAGCCGTCAGCGACCTGGATAGGTGAGAATGGTCAGCATGCCAGCCGGCGGCAAGGTGACCGCGCTCATTACCCGACTGGGCGCCACCGGTCCCGAGGTGTGCGTCTTCGATCACCCGCGCGCCGGCGTGCAACTGCCGGCGGGCACCTTGCTGCCCGACGAGGACGTCCACGCCGGCGCGCGGCGAGAGGCATTCGAGGAGACCGGGCTCGATGAGTTGCAGTTCCAGTCGGTGCGCGCGTTCGACGCCGTCCGCAACCTGGTCCACTTCGTCCTGGATGCGCCAGCACCGGATGCGTGGTACGTCAC
>DATGER010000156.1:0-2500 GCA_035309865.1 Chloroflexota bacterium | reverse complement strand
GTGTTCGGCGGCGACGGCACCTCGCACCTCACCTGCGGCTTCGTCCGGTTCACCCCGGGCGCGCGCACCAATTGGCACAGCCACGTCAACGGGCAGCTGCTGGTGTGCACTGACGGCATCGGGCTGGTCGGCACCCGCGACGGGAAGACCGTCGTGCTGCGCGCCGGTGAGAGCGTGTGGACCCCGGCGGGGGAGGAGCATTTCCATGGTGGCACGGCCGAGAACATGATGTGCCATTACGCGATCCTCGACGCCTCCGGCGACGGCGAGGCCACCACCTGGCTCGAGCCCGTCACCGACGAGCAGTACCTGGCCGCGCACCGCACGGCGGGGGTGTAGTCGATGGCGATCAGCGCTGCCGCGAAGAGCAACCACGACCAGCTGTTCGGCGATCGAGTCTCTACTCTGGCGCAGTCCGACCCCGAGCTGATCGAGTACTTCGGCAATTTCGCCTTCGACGAGGTGTACGCCGACGCCGCGCGGCTGGACGAGACGCTCGACTTGCACACCCGGCTCATGGTGCAGCTGGCCGCGATCCTGGCCGCCGGCGGGCTCGCAGAGTTCCGCGTCGTGGCCGCCGCAGCGGTGGCCAACGGCGGGGTGAGCCCGGTCGAGTTGAAGGAGATCGTCTACCAGTCCGTCGCCTACGTCGGCATGGCCCGCGCGTTCGACTACCTGCACGCGGTCAATGATGTCCTCACCGGGGCGGGGGTCGAGCTGCCTCTGCCCGGGCAGTCGGCGTCCACGCCGCAGACGCGCCTCGAATACGGCAAGGCGGTGCAGGGCCGCATTGTCGGCGACGACGCGGTGGCCGCTCGCCTCACCGACACCCCGGCGGATGAGGTGCACTTCCAGCGCTACCTGGCCGCTAACTGCTTCGGCGACACCGTCGGGCGCGGTGGCATCGACCTGGAGGTGCGCGAGCTGCTCACGTTCTCGATGCTCGTCGCCTTGGGCGGTGCAGACGCTCAGGTGCGCGGGCACGTCAACGGGAACCTCAGGGTCGGCAACACCCGCGCGAGGCTGCTTGCCGTGCTGACCGTGCTCGTGCCCTTCATCGGTTACCCCCGCACCCTCAACGGCCTCGCCGCACTCAACGACATCACCAGCAGCTGAATACAAGCAACGAGGAGCACGACATGGAATACCGATCGCTGGGCCGGACCGGGGTATCGGTGAGCGCGCTGTGCCTGGGCGCGATGATGTTCGGGCCGTGGGGCAACGACGACCGCACCGACGCCATCCGCGTCATTCACCGCGCCCTCGACGCCGGGATCAACTTCGTCGACACCGCCGACGTGTACTCCGGCGGTGTGTCGGAGGAGATTGTCGGTGAGGCTCTGCAGGGGCGTCGCGACGATGTCGTGCTGGCGACGAAGTTCTTCATGCCTATGGATGACCGGCCCAACCACAGCGGCGGTTCCCGAAAGTGGATCATGCAGGAGGCCGAGAATTCGCTGCGGCGCCTGAAGACGGATTACATCGACCTGTATCAGGTGCACCGCCCGAGCGTGACGACGGATGTCGAGGAGACCCTCGGGGCGCTGACCGATCTCGTGCGCCAGGGCAAGGTCCGCTACATCGGATCGTCCTCGTACCCGGCCAGCCAGATCGTCGAGGCGCAATGGGTCTCCCGTGAGCGGAACCTGGCCCGGTTCGTGACCGAGCAGCCCCCGTACTCGATCCTGGTCCGCGGTATCGAGGAGGACGTGCTCCCGACGGTGCAGCGTTACGGCATGGGGACCCTGGTGTACAGCCCGCTGTCTGGTGGCTGGCTGACCGGCCGGTGGCGCAAGGGCGCTCCCGGCACGCCCACGTCGGCCGCGCGCCCGGGTGCCCGCTTCGATATGAGCACCCCGGCGAACCAGCGCAAGCTGGACGTCGTCGAAGAGCTTGCGCTGCTCGCCGAGAAGTCGGGAATGACGATGATCGAACTCGCACTCGCATGGGCGATCAACCACCCGGGCGTCACCTCGGCGATCATCGGCCCGCGGACCATGGAACAGCTCGAGTCGCAGCTCCCGTCGGTGGGCGTCACGCTGGACACCGAGATCCTGGATCGCGTCGACGAGCTCGTGGCACCGGGCGTAACGCTGAACGCGGACGACAACAGCTATGGAATGGCCGAACTGACGCCGCAGGCCCGCCGGCGGTAGATACCCGGACGAGCATGTCATCGATCAGGAATGCGGCCAGGCCGAGACAGGAAGGCTGGATTGAATCGCTGGCCGGCTGACGCCTATCGAGACCTCTCATCCTCACTCGCCCATAACGACGACTGACCCGTTCTGGGTGACGCGGCAGACGCGGGCGGGCAAGACCACACCGCGGCGGCAACTCGCTGTGGTCCACGCTAAGTTCGGAGGAGTAGCGCCATGGCGCGCGAAGTACCAGACATCGCCCTGAATAACGGTATCGAGATGCCCTCGATCGGCCTCGGCGTCTTCCAGACACCGCCCGACGAGACGCGCGGCGCGGTCGCGGCCGCGCTCGGCACCGG
>DATGER010000155.1:0-28007 GCA_035309865.1 Chloroflexota bacterium | reverse complement strand
CGCCCCCGGGGAGGGGCGCCTATAGCGTTGCTTCTACGAGGGCGGGGACTTTCAACTGGCCACCGGTGACTGCCATTTCTGGCCGCCACCGACGACATTCATCCGGCCACCGGTGTATACCTTCGCACGGCCAGGGACAGGATAGGGGTAGCGGTATTGGTCGGGGTAGACGACGGCGGCGGCGCGACACCATCCCAGGACGCGCAGGTCGTCGCATTTACCCCACCATTCTGAGGTATCACCATAAATGCCAGGTATCCGCCTGGGCCTCCCTGGATGGTCCAGTGGTAGGTGCCCGGGCCCATAGAATACCCCTGGATAGATTGGGTTACGTATGTACCTGAGGAGTCGTACCACTGCGCATAACCGCCGACCGCGTTGTAGGGCTCCCCACCGGTCACGGCATCGAAATAGAGGGTAATTCCTGTGGCTCCTGCGGGCACGGCGGCCACACGCGTCAGTCCGCCCGGACCCGTCCCGTTGAATACATAAAAGCCACCCGATAGCGGCCCATCCGTCCTCCGTGCATACGCCGTTCCGTTGCAACTCGCCGTCTGAGCCGCTACCACTCCCGGACGCAGCACTAACCCGACAAGCACAAGAACGAACGCCAGGCACGGAAAGGCCAGGCCCCTTGACAGGCGTACCTGATGCCAGTCCAGTCGTCCAGAAGCATGCGCGAAGCGACGTAGCCATCCTGCCTGTGCTCGCGATCCGTTATTCGCCAACCTCGTACCTGACATGTCCGTAGCCCTTCAACATGACGAGCCTTGGCCAGTCACAAGCAATGTGCCATCAATTTTCGCGCTTGTGTAGTTTTGACCTATTTTCCAGCGACCAATTCTGACAACACGGCCGCGAGTGCCCTATCTAGAAAAGCGAGACTGTTTCGCGTTCTTCAACCGCTTCTCCAGACTGGGCCCAGGAAACCGGCACGCATACGCCGACGCCCAAGCGGATGAAGCCACTAGAATGCCCGGCGCGCTGGCGCCTGAGCGGCCCGAATCGCCTAGAAAAAGCGCCCAGACCGAACTACGAACTCGGTTGCTACCTATAGTCTGTAGACCCATAGTCAACATAGCCTTAGCGTCCGGTATTCGTGGATCCATCGGCGTGGGTCGGAGCATTCGGCGCAGCCGTCCGCGCCCGCCGGCTAGAGATGGGACTTTCCCAGGAGTCCCTGGCCGATACGTGTCACCTCCACCGCACGTACATCGGCAGTGTTGAGCGCGGCGAGCGTAACGTCTCGCTCGAAAACATCGTTCGAATCGCTGGTGCCCTGAAGACGAGCCCTAGCGAATTGTTGGGCCGTGCCGAGGAACTCGTCCAGCCGACGAGCGACCAACCACACAAGCGGAGTAGACGTGGCCCGGATTGACGATCTCCTGCGGTTGGTCGCCGACCCTCACTTACGCCAGGAACTAACGTTGGCTGTCGAGCAACTGCGCGACCAGCGGAAGTTTGGGCTGGTCTTTGAGGAGCACATTCCCGAGTTCATGCCGGCACGTGGCATCGCGCTTCGGCCAGGTGGCCTGGCCGCTCGCCGTGGAGATAGCACCGATCACGCGTGGCGCGTTGTCGCCGTCGATGGTGACGTTGCCTCACTTGCTGACCTGATTGATGGGACGCCCGAGCAAATGCCGGTCTCGGACCTCGTCGCGCTGCGTCGTTTCGGTGAACCGATGTACCCGACGCTGGAGCGAGTCGATCGCGTCAATCGGGGCGGAGACCGCCCATATCACACAGTCATCGACGCCGAGAACTACCACGCGCTGGAACTATTGCTGTACGCCTATGAGGGGCAGGTGGATGTCATCTATGCTGACCCGCCTTACAACACCGGCGCACGTGACTGGAAATACAACAACCACTATGTGGACATCAATGATGACTGGCGACATAGCAAATGGCTGTCGATGATGGAACGGCGGCTTCAGCTCGCCAAGCGACTGTTGAAGCCAGACGGGGTGCTGATCATCACGATTGATGAAAACGAAGCCCACCATCTGGGCATGCTCCTGGAGCAAGAGCATCTCTTTAAAGCCGCGCGCCGCCAGATGGTGACGATCTGCATCAACCCGAGCGGCTCTTCGGGCGAAGGGCTGTCGCGAGTCGAAGAGTATGCGTTGTTTTGTTTCCTCGGTGATCGCGAGCCAGTGAGCGGCCCCGATGACATGCTGAACGCGGAAGGCGCGAGCGCAGTCGTCCAGTGGGAGTCGCTATTGCGGCGAGGCAACGCCTGGTATCGGGCCATCCGCAAGAACCTATGTTATCCCGTGCTCCTTGACCAGAACGACGACCACCGCATCGTCGGAGTCGGAACGCCATTCCCTGACGGGATGGCCGAGGACGCCCGCCCGTTGATCGTCGATGGTTACGAGGCAGCCTGGCCGGTAAGAAATGACGGCAGGCTCGGAATCTGGCGGGTTGACGGGCGACGATTGATGGTGTTGGCGGAGCAGGGCTACGCTTACGTCTCTTCACGGGATGACACGCGCGGCACCTGGACGATCCGATACCTCATGAAGGGCACCGTCGATGGCATCGCGGCTGGCGCGATCAGGGTGACGGGGCGTGGTCCGTTCGGCCAGGTCCTGATGGAGACGTCAGCTTCGCGCAGGACCATCCCGAAAACGATGTGGCATCGCGGACGACACACAGCCGGTGGGGCGGGCGGCACGCAAATGCTGTCGGCTATTTTGGGCCGTCGCGATGCCTTTCCGTATCCAAAGTCTCTGTATGCCGTCCGAGACTGTCTGAATATTGCCGTGGGCGACCGACCTGACGCGCTGGTGCTCGACTACTTCGCTGGCTCGGGCACAACCTTTCAAGCCACGTGTCTGCTGAACGCGGAGGACGGTGGCACTCGGCGCTGCCTCCTGGTCACGAACAACGAAGTGGACGCCCAGCGTGCTGCAATCCTGATGCGGCGTGGCGTCTTCCCCGGCGACCCCGAGTACGAGCGTCACGGCATCTTCCAGTCAGTGACCCACCCACGCTGCAAGTTCGCGGTCACCGGCCAACGCGACGATGGAGTGGCGCTGGAAGGCGCCTACCTGGGTGGCCAGGAACTGGCCGACGGGTTTGACGAGAACGTTGAGTTCCAGAGTCTCCGCTACCTCGATCCGGACGAACTTGCGTACCGTCGCGACCTGCGAGCGATCCTCCCCGTGCTCTGGCTGTGCGCGGGAGGGTATGGCGACTATCAAGCGCTCGACGCATGTCAACCGTGCGTAGTCGGGGAGGATGTGCGGTTTGCCGTACTCACTGACGAGGCTGCCTTTCCGAGCTTACTGTCCGCCTTGCGAGATCGCCCTGACATCACACATGTCTTCCTGGTGACTGATTCCGAAGAGGCATTCCGTGAGATGAGGGCCGACCTGCCGCGTCAGATGCACACGTCGATGCTCTTCCGCGATTACTTGCGGAACTTCCGAGTCAACTCAGGGCGCAGCGGATGAAGGTCGAACTCAAGGATTTCCAACGGGAAGCGCTACGCAGGCTCTTCCGCGACGCCGTACATGCACGCCGGGAGATCGTGGACGGAGAGCCACAAGCCCTGGTCCTCGCTGCGCCGACCGGCTCAGGCAAGACGGTGATGGCGACAGCTTTGCTGGAGGCGATTGTGCAGGGCGACGACACCATACGGGGCGACCCTCGCGCAACGTTCCTGTGGCTCAGTGATATGCCTGAGTTGAACGAGCAAAGCCGACGGCGCATCAAGGAGACGGGAGATGTCTTTCGTGACACAGACCTCGTGCTGGTGGACCACGAAACCTTCGACCGCGAGATATTCGCGCCTGGCAAGGTCTATTTCCTGAACACCCAGAAGCTGGGGCGCGACCGGCGCCTCGTCGCGGCTGGGGACGAGCGGACATTTACGATCTGGCAAACCATCACCAACACGGTGCGCGAGCGTCCGTCGAGTTTCTGGGTCGTTCTCGACGAGGCTCACAAGGGAATGCAGGAATCCCGCTCAGCACGCGACCGGGCTACTTCCATTGTTCAAAAGTTTGTAAAGGGCTCTGCCGGAGAGATCCCACCCGTCCCGCTGCTCGTCGGGATCAGCGCCACACCCGAGCGTTTCACGGCCCTACTGAGCGGCATATCACGAGTTCGCCGCGAGACCATCGTAGATCCCGAAGATGTTCGCGAGTCGGGCCTGCTCAAGGATGTTGTCACGCTGTTCTTTCCGGACCAGGCCAAAGGCGATACCGATTGGACTCTGCTCGGGGCGGCTGCCAGTCGGTGGGGCAGGTTCGCAAAAGAGTGGGAGGCTTACATGGCCGCCCAGGGCCTCCCAGCCCCGCCGTCACCCATCCTCGTCGTTCAGGTTGAAGACGCGGCGAGTGCGAACCTATCGCGGACTGACCTCGTGGTGGCGTTGCGGGTCATCGAGCGAGCGGTCGGACCACTTTCTGATGCTGAAGTCGCCCACAGCTTTCAGGAGGACACGCCGCTCAGTCTGGATGGCCGGTCTGTACGCAAACTACGAGCATCGGACATCGATGGTGATCCATCCGTCCGCGTGGTGTTTTTCAAGATGGCACTTTCGACGGGCTGGGACTGTCCGCGTGCCGAGGTCATGATGTCGTTCCGCCCGGCGGCTGATGCAACGCTGATCGCCCAGCTCGTAGGCCGAATGGTTCGCACACCACTCGCACGTCGTATCGAGGGCAACGACTTCCTCAACTCAGTCGCGCTGTACCTGCCGCACTACGATCGTCCAGGTCTGCTCAAGGTGGTCGAACGGCTGAAGCTAGGCGATCCAGAAACGCTGCTCGGCATCAGCGTGGTTGAGGGCAGCAAGATCGAGGAACTGACGCGTGCTACGGGGCGCGAAACACTTTTCTCGGCGCTCGAAGCGGTTCCGAGCTACGCGCTCAGCCGCGCTCCGAAAGTCAGCGACGCGCGGCGTCTGATCCGACTCGGCCGCCGACTGAACTTCGATGAGATTGACCTGGACGCGGGCAAGAACGCCAGGGCCTTTGTTCTTGGTTTGCTGCACGAGCAACGAGAGCGACTTCTACGCGACCCCACGTTTGCCGAGAAGCTTGCCGCCAGCACGACCGTACGGCTTGCGTCTGTCGCCGTAGCGCCAGGTACCTGGGTTGACGCCGAAGAGGATGAGGTGGAAACGATCCCTGTCTCGGAGGAAAACATCGCTGACGTCCTGGAGTGGTGTGGGCGCCGGCTGGGCGAGGGATTGCACATGGACTACTGGCGCGCAAGACGTGCCGAAGGCGTTGACAGTCAACAAGCCACGTTGGAGTTGTTCTATCTACTGCGCGACCGGTCAGTCGTCAAAGCGATTGAGGATGCGACGAAGGCCCAATTCGATCGAGTCTGGCTCGCATCCAGAGACGCCCGCCGAGCCCTACCCGCCGTTAAAGACGATGCCTATACGGCTATTCGTGGGCTGGCGGTGGAGCCCGAGACCGTAGACCACAGCTACGACGACCGCATCATGGTCTCCAAGGGTGAGCGTGCGTGGGAGCGGCACCTGTATGTGGACGGCGCTGGCCTGTGTCATCTGGACCTCAACCAGTGGGAGCAACGCACGATGGAGGCTGAGTTGGCGGACGGGTCCGTGGAAGGCTGGCTGCGTAACTTCGACCGCAAGAGCTGGTCGGTCTGCATCCCTTATCGAATGGGCGGATACCACGCCTTCTACCCCGACTTCCTCGTCTTACGCCGTCAGGATGGGACCCTTGTCGTGGACATCTTGGAACCGCATGACCCGACTCGCGACGATGCTTGGCCAAAGGCCGTAGGGCTGGCAGAGTACGCGGCCCGCCACGGCGGTGGACTCGGTCGTGTTGCGTACGTTGTCGCCGAGGGCGCGCCCATCTACCTGGATGTGAACCACGCTGCGACTCGCGCAGAAGTGCTGCGGATCACCTCCAATCCGCACCTGCAAGCCGTCATCCGCAGCCACGGACGAGGACGTTCTTAGCCCAGAGCCAGCGCGCGCATGGGAAAGAATTGACGATCGAAACAAAACGCTCCTGAAAGTGAGGCGCCACACTTCAGCCTTGCAGAGCTTCTCATCGGCCGGGTCGGAGTCTGGTGGTGGTGTGACACCAGATGCTCCTTTGCAAGCCAGTTTCGAAACACTCCAGGTGGTGGCCGGCCAATCGACGCGGCCCACGGGTGGGTATTTGCCGATGGTGTCACCAGGAACTTCAGTAACACGTCGTCAGTCCAGGCACCTCGCGCCAAGAGTCGCGCGGCACTTCAGGCGATGAAGGCATTTTCGTCGCGCTTCCAATTTGCTCCCCGGAGGAGCCCAAGCCGTTCACACACAACGTGCCAGCGCCTGACCATCAAGAAGGGCAACTGGAGTTCCTCCGCCAGCTCGAAGATGTGCTGCTGGGATATGTGGCCATCCGCTCGCAAGATCTCGAACAACCGTGTCGGCTTCCACCGGTGCAACGACAGACCAGTCGGCTCCGTCGTGAGCCAGCCAGCACCACCCTGAACGGCATGGCGCTGCCGAGCAGTCCCGAGTGCCACCATCATCGCCCACCGGTCGGCGGCAACTTCGATACGCGAGTGGGAAAGCGGCATGTGGTCGAGCCAGCGGCGCGTGTCATACATGCCGGGTCGCGGGCGCGGCTTCCACTGCATGAATCGTTCGAGCAGATCACTGTCCTTTGACGCGCCGAGGTCCCGCTGCTCACACCCGAGGATGTGTTCGCCAACGGTGGTGGCCCAATGGCCACACTCGTGAAACAAGATTCCACGTCGCTGGCGCACGTTCTCGCGCCGCTCCAGGCTCTCGGCCAGGGCGATGCCAGAGGACGTCCGCTGGTGGCCACCTGGCAGGCTGGGCAGCGGTACGCGCACGAACAGGCCGAGGATCCCCTCAAGGTCTCGATACTCGATGACGATGTGGTTGCGGGCGGCAAACACATCTGGATCGAAAACGCCTCGTCCTGATGGTTGCCACATGGAGGTCTCCTGTGTGTACCTGTCTCAGCCAGCAGGCGCATCCCCCGATCCAGCGGTCTTGCGCGGTTTCCTGCGGATGGGACGCGGGGTTGCAGGCCGCCGCTGGGTGGCCTTCATACGCAGGTACGCGGCGAAGTCCTTAATTTCCTCCTGGTCGTGCTGGGACAGCCCGTGTAGCGGACCATCCGGGCCGTGGTAGGCCCCGCTATCCATGGACGACAACAGCTCGTCCACATCGACGCCGTAGGCCAGCGAGACCAGCTTGTGCAGTGGGATGTGCAACAGGCTTCCGAGGGTACGGAGGCTTTCAATGTCGGGCGCGGCCATGCGGCGGATCCCGCCGGGAGGATTCACGAAGTGGCCCATCCACGAATCCTCCTTTCCAATCAAACGGGACACCTTGCGCTGGGAAAGGTCTGGGTTCGCTCTGATGGCCTGGTCCAGGAGCTGGGCCAGGGCGTCGAGGTCCTTGGGCATGAGTGCGCTCTCCGATGCTCCACCATGTCAATAAAGACATGGTGAGCCATAATGCTTGACGCGAACGGTAGTTCTGTTTTACGGTACAGCAGCCCCGCCGACCGTGTCAATACCCACACGGTGCAATTCAAAATCGGTGTGTCAAAAATGACACGGCGGCACATCCGGGTCAGACAGGTAGGCGCCACATGCAGTCCGTTCTTCACGCGACGTTATTGGGACAGCTCATCCGTGGTTGCGAGCGGCAAGTCGCGCTCATCCTGCGCGGCGCGCCGCGCGGAACACCACCGGCTGACGAACCGAAGTTTGGTGGAGAGTCGGCCGCACAGCGCAAGGCCGTCGCCGTCCCTGCCCCACTGGCGCTCTACCGCGCCCGCCACGCTGTCGTCGAACGACTGGCTCCGCGCCTGCGCCGCGCGA
This sequence comes from Chloroflexota bacterium, assembly GCA_035309865.1. Lineage (GTDB taxonomy): Bacteria > Chloroflexota > UBA6077 > UBA6077 > CF-72 > CF-72. The sequence continues at coordinate 20,156 of DATGER010000155.1, read as the reverse complement.
CTGGCCGGCCTGGGTCCAGCCACGCGCTGTCCGACGCTGCACTGGAGTCGCTGGCGGCAGAAGCCTGGGCGCGCTCGCGCGGGGAGGGTGAGGTGCCCGCGGAGCTGGTGGAGTTCGCGGACAACTGGGCCTCGGCGGACCCGTACCTCGGGCACCGGACCCTGCTGGGCACCGAGGTGGAGCTACCGTTTGAGTGGCAGTCGCCCATGGACCCAGACGGGCCGGTGTATCGCTGCTCCGCCCGGCCCGACGCCATCGCGACGTTCCAGGGTGAAGTCCATTGCCTGGATTGGAAGAGCGGGCATGCGGTGCTGAACGACCCGCGTCTGGAGCTAAGCGTTGCCTTCACACTCCTCGCAATGAGCCTGTCGCCCAATCTGCCGGTGTCGTTGCGCGGTGGGAAGCGCCGCGTGCGCTACATCGTCGCCCACCTGGAGCAGTGGTGGGAAGCGGACGTGACGGCGATCACCGACCCCGACGCGCTGCTGACCGGCCTGACCCAGCGGGTCGCTCAAATCGTCAGGGACGGCGGCGAGGCCTTCCCGGACCTGCGTGGCTGTGCCCGCTGCCCGTTCGCCACCAATGGCGCCTGTCCGGACTCGCTGTACCTGTCGTCGCTTGACGATAGCAGCCGAGGCGATGCGGCCTAAATGATTGCCGAAACGAAGTGCAAAAATGAAGTGCAAAAGTGGACGGTCAAAAATGTATGCGACATATGCGTGCAATTACGTGGTGATGCTGCGAAGCAAACCGTTGGTGAAATGTTGTTGCCTCATAAGGAATCTAACCACCGCTGAGCAAGCGCGGCTAATTATTTGACAACCGCCAGCCGGCCTGATCCTATGTCCGGCGTAGCCCGAAAGGAACTTAGCTCATGACGCCCACATCCAACAGCCCCCAGCCGCGTAGTCCACCCCGACAGCATCGGCCACGTCATCGACTGGCCAAGCAATCTCACTGTACGCAGGCCCTTTAACAGCAACGAAGCCACCGCGCGATCAACACAGGTGGCTTCGGCCGGGCTGGGTTACCAGCCCTAAGGAGCGTGAACTCCGTGGCTATTATACCGCCCTCGCCTGATTGGCGCGATCACCATTCGGGCTACCTCCCTTCCAATATACGACGACATCGTTGCTCACGCGTGTCCGCCAGGTCGCTGGGCACACGCGTCAACGAGAATCAGGCGCGCATCTACGAGCGGGTCGCCTGGGAACTGGACCTGCTCGCGGAAGATGCCGTCGCGGCCAGCGGCGTAGATGCGCCTGAAGCCTGGCAACTTGGCTTAATGTTCGGAGTCGGCCTGGCCCGTTTGGCGCCGCGCCAGGCAGCCATCGTTGATGAGGCAGTACGCGTCGGCTTCAACGTGACTGACTGTCACGAACATCGCCAGGCTCACGCTGCTGCCATACGCCTCATGGCCGATGGGATTCGCCAGATCACAAGCGAGGGGCTGTCGTGAACTCCCGAGTGCGTGCCGTGGCGCGCGGCCAGCGCAGGAGGGCCAGCGCATGCTGAAGGCTGACCAGTTTTGCGCCTGGTGCCAGGACCTGCAGCTCACCGAAATCGGTGTCCGCATTGTTGAGGCCATTCGGACCGGCGAGCCAATGCGACGCGTTCGTACCACGGCGAAGAACGTGAGTGGCCGCTATCCCAGCCGGAAGATGCAGCGGACGATCCAGTTCGAGTCGCACACGGTCGAGTTACCGGGCATTTACGAAATGGAACACGCTGCTGACGTGGCCGAGTACTACGACCAGCCATCGACCTTCACGCTTTCCTACCCGGGCCTGAAGGGTCGGACCGTTTCTTTCCGTCACACGCCCGATTTCTTCGCGATGCGTTCCCGTGAGGCTGGTTGGGAGGAATGGAAGACCGAACAGGATTTGACCAAGCTCGCGGTCAAAATGCCAAACCGTTACGTACGCACCGACGATGGTCATTGGCGGTGCCCGCCCGGCGAGCGCTACGCGGAGCAGTACGGCCTCTACTATCGCTTGCGCTCGTCGGCCGAGATCGAATCAATCCTCTACCGCAACCTCCAGTTTCTTGAGGACTACTTGCTTGACGAGCGGCCGTTCGTGGCGGAAGACAAACGTGCAACGATCCGTCAACTCGTCCAGGAGAACCCCGGCCTGACGCTGGCCAACCTCCTCGCCCAGCCGTCGATGACCGGCAGGGCGGACGACCTGTACCAGCTCATCGCTGTGGACGAGTTGCACGTGGACTTGCGCCGCGACCCACTCGCCGAATATCGCCTCACCAAAGTCTTCCTCGATCAGGGCGTGGCGCAGGCGTTTCGCCATCGGCGGGACACGCTCTCCGCGACCGGTCTCGGCACACCACGCGTCCTGTCGGTCACACCGGGCGCGCGCTACGACTGGGATGGCTTGACCTGGGAGCTGTTGAACGCAGGCAAAGTGCTGTCGCTTCGCAGCAGCGATGGACGCCTGGTGGCGCTGGACCAAGATCAGTTTGATGGCCTCGTGCGCATTGGCTCACTTCGGGGCGCCAGCGCGCCCGAGGATGGCGGCGGGCTGCCCGAAGAGGTGAGGCAGGTCCTCGCCAAGTCGAGCCCGCGAGACCTGGAGATTGCCAACTTCCGCAGCGAGATTGCCACGGCCTATCTGTCTGGTCAGGGCTTCTCTGGTGTCCCTGACCGCACCGTCGAACGCTGGGCCGCGGCATATCGAGCTGCGGAACAGAAGTACGGGTGGGGCTATGTCGGCCTCATTCCCCAGCCAAACCCCGGCAATCGTTCGTCGCGGTTCCCACAGACTGTCTACGACCTCATGTCGGAACTCGCCGTCACCGAGTTCGGCCAACCTAACGCGCCAAGCAAGAAGATCGTTTATGGGATGCTCGCCAACGCGTGCACCCGTCAGGGCTTGGAGGCACCCCGGTACAAGGCGTGGCTCAAGGCGCTGAAGTCGTTTCAGGCGCACGATCTCGATCGTGCCCGCCGTGGCCGCCGTGCCGCCTACGACAGCGAGCCGTTCTACTGGCACCTGAGCCTCGACACACCCAGGCACGGCGACCGCCCCTGGCACATCGCCCACCTGGACCATACCCAGCTCGAAATCGAGTGCCGCTGCGCGCGTACAGGCAAGAATCTCGGCAAGCCCTGGCTCAGCCTCCTGATGGATGCGTACTCGCGGCGCATCCTGGCGATGTGGCTTACATTCGATGAGCCAAGCTACCGCTCGTGCATGATGACCCTGCGCGTCTGTGTGCGTCGGTGGGGGCGATTGCCCGATACCGTCGTAGTGGACGGCGGTACCGACTTCCGCAGCGTCTATTTCGAGTCCCTTCTGGCACGGTACCGGGTCACCAAGAAGACGCGAGCGGGCGCGAAACCTCGGTTTGGAAGCGTGGGCGAGCGGCTGTTTGGGACGGTCCACTCCGAGTTCATCCATAACCTACAAGGCAACTCGAAGCTGACCCATCAGGATGTGCGGGTGGTGGTCCCAGAAGTGAATCCGCGCGGCCTGGCCATCTGGGACCTGGAGCTTCTGTACGAGTACCTGTGCGGCTGGGGGTACGAGGTCTACGACACCCTCGAACATCCGGCGCTGGACCAGTCGCCCCTTGATGCCTACCTCGCGGGCCTGGAACTCGGCGGCACGCGGGACAAGCAGCGCCGAATTCCGTACGACGAGGATTTCATCATGACCACGTTCCCGACGACCGACAAGGGGACGGCCAAGGTGGATGCCACGCGCGGTCTCAAGATCAACTACTTCTACTACTGGCACGACGACTTCCGGCATCCCGACGTCTCGGGCTGCTCAGTACCTGTCCGCTATGACCCCTTCTACGTAGGCCATGCCTTCGCCTACGTGCTCGGCCACTGGGTGGAGTGCGTTTCGCTCGATTTGGTGCGCTTCGGGGACATTTCGGAACGCGAACTGATGCTCGCCTCTGAGGAGCTTCGCCGCGAGAGGAAGCTCCACGGGGAACAGTTCGAGATTAGCGCCCGCCGCCTCGCTGAGTATCTCTCGTCAGCGCAGGCCGAAGAAGTGCTTCTGATTCAGCGCCTGAAAGACCATGCGGTGCGTCCGCTGCTCCTCGCGATCGAAAGAGACGGGCGGCGCCGAGGTACCGGGGACAGCGCCGTGCCGACGGCTCCTGTTGCCGGTGTCCGTGAGGCGTTTGCCCTCCCAGGTCCATCCTCGTCGCATGCGCCGCTATTCCCAGATAGCGATGAGGATGACGACGGCGAGGACGTGATCACGTTGCCGTCGCATATCGACGGGCTGGAGGAGGTGGGCTGATGCCGGCTGTCTTGGAGGCAAACGCCGGCACGCCAGTCCAAACGTTGGAGCAGTTCAAGCAAGACGCGATTGCGAGTCACGCCCGGCTCAAGTCCGTCTACGCTGAGCTGCTCCTGGCCCTCCGTGAGCCTGCCGACGCTCTGTTGATCCTGCTCTTCGGACCCACTGGGGTCGGCAAGAGCACTGTCCTTGAGCTGGTTTTGCGGGATCTGAATCGCGATGTTCGGCAGGCGGCAGACTGGAATCCGGGAAGGCTGGGACCTATCAGCGTGCGGGCCGCGACAGGCGGACAGCCGTTTGACTGGAAGGACTTCAACCTCCGTGCGCTGCAGGCGCTCGGCGAGGTAGCCATCGACAAGAAGGTGGATCCTCTTGGGCGGCGAAGTCAAAGTCGAGGTACGCCCGACGACCCGTACGGAATCAGCATCGCAGCTTCCCGCGCTGCCCTGGAAAAGGCTTTGCAGCATCGGCGGCCGCCCGTCTTCTTCGTTGATGAGGGCCAACTGGCCTGGTTGCGGGTGGGACCTAAGCGGTCGGTGGCGCAGGCTGAGGTTTTCAAGTCCCTTGCGCTCGAAAGTGGGGTGCTGCTGGGGCTGGCCGGCACGTACGACTTGTGGCGTTTCAGCGGGCTCAACGGACAGTTGCTGAGGCGATCCTGGCCTGTGCACTTCGACAGATACCACGCCGACAACAAGAAGGACTGGGCCGACTGGTTGTTAGTGGTCCGCTACTTTCGGGGCAAGTTGCCGCTGACATTCGACCTGGAGCAACAGGCTGACGCGCTGTATGAGCGCTCAATCGGCTGTGTAGGTCTGCTCAAGAGCTGGCTGACCCGTTCGTACGCGCTCGCTCTCAGCTCAGACAAGCACGGTCTGGTACGGCTCAAGCATCTGGAGCACACCGCGATCAAACTCAGCGCGGCGCGCAAGATGGCCGCAGACGCCATCGCCGGCGAGAAGACTTGGGACCAGACGGCTGGCGATGAGGCGGATCTGCGCAAGCTGTTGCAGCTTCCGCCGTTGAACCCGAGTGAGCGTGCCAACGAAGACGCGTCACAGGACGACGCCCATCCAAAGGTCTCTGGGGGCACACACGGGCGACGGGCATTTGAGCGCAAGCCAGTTCGCGACCCTGTAGGAGAGCCCGCCGGTGTCGCCTGAGCTGCTTCAGACCGCGGCCTTCGGGCCGCCGAGTCGCCTGTATCACTTGGAACCTATCGGCATCGGAACGTCCGGCGTCGAGGGCCTCACCGGATACATCGGGCGTCTCGCGTACGAACACTGCGTCGCTCCTGGCACCCTCGTCTTGCGCGAGCTGGCACCAGCCCTGGGACGGCCACGAGTGGCCTATCCCGACAATCGAGACTTTTTCGAATTCTTCAACCGATTTCTCCAGACGGGAGACCAGGCGACCGGCACGCTAAACGGTGTCGCGCGGAGCACACGCGAGTGGGTAGATGTCCTGGAGAGGCTCACGCTCCGGCAGGACCTGCGCCACCTGACGCTACTGGCGTGGGCCGAGGTGCTGTCTGACAAGCGGCTCCTGCGCTCATCTCGGGCGTATTGCCCCGCGTGCTACCGGGACTGGCGCACTGAGGGGCGAGCCGCCTATGACCCGCTACTGTGGGCGCTGCGGCCTGTCACGGTCTGCTTACGGCATCGCCGCACTCTCCGTGAACATTGTCCTCACGATGGCTGCAGGCGAACGTTGCCCCATCTTGCGCAGCAGTCCTGGCCAGGTCAATGTCCGCATTGCAGTCGGGCGCTCGACGACGAGGCAGACGTAGCCGCCCACGGCGAACGTCCCACGAGCGAACAGGACTGGTGCGGCCGGGCCTGGGTTACTGAGCAGGTCGGCGAAATGCTCGCCTCAAGTCCGAGTCTGCAGGCGCTCCCTGGCGCCCAAGGGATAGCCGCCAGTGTTAGTCGTTGTATCGAGCAAGCCGCACAATGTGATACCGGACAGTTTGCCCGCATGCTGGAGATGCCTGAGGCGACAGTCTGGGCCTGGCAGGCTGGCGCCGTGATGCCAGGTCTGCCGTCGATTTTGCTCATGTGTCAGGCCGCCGGGGTCAGCCTCGTCTCTTTCCTGTGTGGCCAGTCTCCCCTTGCCATCGCCCCCAGTCCAGCAATGTTGAAGCGGGAGACTGTGCGCCGTCTGCCCGTCAGGCGTGCGTCTGTCCGTAAGGCTTTGAAGGCGGCTGCCACATCCCTTGAGCCCCCGTCCCTCGCAAACGTTGCAGCTCAAGTAGGCCATCGAGCGGTGGTCTTGCGGCGAGTCTTTCCTGACGAATGTTTGTCTATCAAGACGCGCCATGCGAAATGGCGCCAGCAGCAGGCAGTTGCCCGCGACACGGCTGCTCGACAGGCGATCGAGACGACGGTCAGGCAACTCCTCGCGGACGGGGTTCGTCCGGGCCGAAAGCGCGTACAACGGCTGTTACCGCCAGGTGTCTCGCTGCAGAGCACACGTTATCGTACGTACTGGCACGCGGCCCTTCAGACCGTCCGCTCTGCGGATAGTCACGCAGACATCCCTGGCACAAATGGGCAAGCGACGACCACTGAGCTTGACTTCGGCGACCTCAAAACCGAGAAGCGCCCGTCTGGGAGCGCCCTGCGTTGGCGGGAGTTCACCCAAGCTCGGGCATTCGCCCGGTCGCTCCAGCTCACAAACAGTGCCGACTGGTTCGCCTGGTCGCGCGGCGTTAGCCGGCCAGCCGATGTTCCGATCCACCCCGAGCACCAATACCGAGGGGGTGGCTGGGCAGGTTGGGATGACTGGCTTGGATTAGGCTGGATGCCATTCGACCTCGCCCGACAAAAGGTCCGCGCGCTGAAATTGCGTACGCGAGAGCAGTTTTACGCCTGGTCGCTGAGTGGGGGCCGCCCGGTGGATATTCCCAGCAATCCCAACATCACCTATCGCGACCAGGGCTGGATTGGCTGGGGCGACTGGCTCGGGTCCGGACACAGGCCTCGATGCGCTCCTTGGCGGCCGTTCGATGAAGCGCGGTCCTTCGTCCGCGCTTTGGCATTGCCGACCCAGGACGCCTGGGTCGCCTGGACGACAACGACTGACCGTCCAGCCGATATCCCCAGTAACCCACGGGTCGTGTACCGCGACCAGGGGTGGACTGGAATGGGCGATTGGCTCGGAACCGTTCCGCGTCCATTGACTCGCAGCGCGTTTCGGTCGTTTCCTGAAGCTAGAGCATTCGTGCGCAGCCTGGGACTAACGACCCAGAAGGCGTGGACGGCATGGGCCACGAGCGATGCCCGACCCGTCGATATCCCAGGTACCCCGGCCAGAACCTATCGTGATCGCGGGTGGGTGAATCTAGGCGACTGGCTTGGGACCAACCACGGAGTTGGCCGGCCGCTTGGTTCTGCCCAAGCCTGGTTGCCGTTCGAAGAAGCGCGCGCCGTTGTGCAAGGTCTCCGACTGCGCAACCGTGAGGCGTGGAAGGCCTGGCTTAGGACGGGTGCTCGTCCGACAAATATCCCGTTCAGCCCAAACATTGTGTATCGCGACCTTGGCTGGGCTGGTTGGGCCGACTGGCTGACGCAACCGAGTAAACAAATTGGCCCTCTATGGTGCTCGATGCTGCCTAAAAAACGAGTCTGGCAAGCGTTGGCGGTTAGTGAAAGCAGGCATAGCGTGGCGGAAACCGCCAAAGGATGGGGGCATTGACACAGCGGGCTACTCCCATTCGATGGTGCCGGGCGGCTTCGAAGTGATGTCGTAGACGACGCGGTTGACGTCGGGCACCTCGTTGACGATCCGGCTGGACAGCTGGGCCAGCAGGTCGTAGGGCACACGCGCCCAGTCTGCGGTCATCGCATCTTGCGAGCTCACCATGCGTACCGCCACGACGTTGCCGTAAGTGCGGTAGTCGCCCATCACGCCGACGGTCCGCACGGGGGTGAGCACCGCGAAGCTCTGCCACAACTGCCGATACAGACCCCCGGCGCGAACCTCGTCCATCACGATCGCGTCGGCCGCACGCAGCGTCTCGAGCCGTTCACGCGTGACTTCGCCAAGCACGCGGATGCTCAGGCCCGGGCCGGGAAACGGATGCCGCCAGACGATCTCGTCGGGCAGGCCCAGCGCCGCCCCGACCTCGCGCACTTCGTCCTTGAACAGATACCGCAAGGGCTCGATCAGCCGAAACGGCAGGTTCTCTGGCAGGCCGACGTTGTGGTGGGTCTTGATGCGGCTGGCCGCGCTGGCCGTGTCATGGCTGGTGCTCTCGATGACGTCCGGGTAGAGCGTGCCCTGGGCCAGGAAGTCGATGTGCCCCAGCTTGCTGGCTTCCTGGGCGAAGATCCGGATGAACTCGTCGCCGACGATGCGGCGTTTTTCCTCGGGGTCGGTGATGCCGGCCAGCCGACCGAGAAAGGCGTCGATCGCGTCCACGTGCACCAGCCGCATCCCCAGATGCTGCTCGAAGGTCTCGACCACGCGCTGCGGCTCGCCGCGGCGCAGAAGCCCGTTGTCGACGAAGATGCACGTGAGTTGATCGCCAATAGCTCGATTCGCCAGTGCGGCCACGACGGCCGAATCGACCCCGCCCGAGAGGGCGCAGATCACGCGGCCCTGGCCCACCTGACGGCGAATGGTCTCGATGGCCTGGTCGACGAACGACGCGGTCGTCCAGTTGCCGGTGCAGCCGCACACGTCCCTCAGGAAATTGCCGAGCAGTTGCGAGCCGAAACTGGTGTGGACGACCTCGGGGTGAAACTGGATGCCGATGACGCCGTCGCCATTCCACATCGCCGCGGTGGGGGAGTTGTCGCTATTGGCCGCCACGCAGAACCCGGGCGGCAGTCGCCGGACAACGTCGCCGTGGCTCATCCACACCGAGAACTCGGCCGGCAGCCCCCCAAAGATGGCCGCGGGCGGGTCGCACACCCGCACGACCGCCGGACCGTACTCGCGTTTGGTCCCTGGCTCGACTTCGCCGCCGAGTTGATAGGCCAGCAATTGCATGCCATAGCAGATGCCGAGAATGGGTTTGCCAGCGTCCAGGACGTACCGCGGCACCAGCGGCGCGCCAGGCGCGTACACGCTGGCTGGGCCTCCCGACAGGATGAAGCCCTTGGGTCGCAGCGCCCGCACCCGCTCCTCGGGCGCGTCGTGCGGGATCAGCTCGCAGTACACGTGGTGTTCCCGCACGCGGCGCGCGATGAGCTGGCTGTATTGCGAGCCGAAGTCGATCACCGCGACGGTATCGCGCTCGGCCACGCCGCCGGCCACACCTGTCCCCGCCAGCGGCTGAACCTCAGCCGCCAGAGCCGCCCGCGCTTCGGCAATCTCGAGGTACGTATTGACCTCGACGTCATCCGACGTCGAAACCCGATGCGTCTCGTGCGAGTCAATCACCCGTGCTCACACTCCGCAGTGAGGTGCGAACTCCGCGGACTTCACGCTCCGCTGAGCTGCCAACTCTTGCCCTCGGTCTTGATCGCCGGAGCGATCACCATCGCCACCGCGTGCATCTCCTGCAACGTCGCGGCCCCGCAGACACCCATGCACGTGCGCAGCGCCCCGACCAGGTTCTGCGTCCCGTTGGTGAGACTGGTCGGTCCGAACAGAATCTGCTCGAGACTGCCGCCGACGCCGACCCTGATGCGCGTGCCGCGCGGTAAGCCAGCGTGCGGCGTCGCCATGCCCCAGTGGTGCCCGCGGCCCGGCGCCTCGATGGCCTGGGCGAACGGCGAGCCGATCATGACCGCGTCCGCACCGCTGGCGAACGCCTTGCAAATGTCGCCGCCGGTGCGCATGCCGCCGTCGGTGATGATCGGCACATAACGGCCCGTGCGAAGGTAGAAGGCGTCCCGAGCCGCGGCGCAGTCCATCGTCGCGGTCACCTGCGGCACCCCGATCCCGAGCACTTCGCGACTGGTACAGGCCGCGCCCGGGCCGACGCCGACCAGCAAGCCAGCGATCCCGGTCTCCATCAATTCGAGCGCGGCGCCGAAGCCGACACAGTTGCCGACGACGACCGGCACCCGCAGCGAGCGGCAAAAGCGCGTGAAGTCCAGCGGCGGGTTGCCGTTGTGCGATCGGAACCGACGCGACGTGACCGTCGACTGGACGACGAAGAGGCTTGCCCCGGCCTCGGCGGCGATGGGTCCGAGGCGATCTGCCAGACTCGGCGTCGACGACACCGCCGCGTCGACGCCCGCCGCCGTGATCTCCTGGACGCGGCGGGCAACCAGTGCGTCGCGGATCGGGGCTTGATAGAGCCGCTGCATGAGCTCGGTCACCGTCTCGCGTGGGGCGCTGGCGATTTGCGCCAGCACGTCCTCGGGCTGGTCGTAGCGTGTCTGCAGGCCTTCCAGGTTCAACACGGCCAGCCCGCCACGTTGTCCGAGGGCAATGGCGAACGGGACGTCGACCACGCCATCCATGGCTGAGGCGATGAACGGGATGGCGAACCGCCGGCCGCCGATCTCCCAGCGCAGGTCGACGTCGTCGGGGTGGAGCGTCTCGACGCCGGGGACGATCGCCACGTCGTCGAAGCCATAGGCGGGTCGAAGTCGGGTTTTGTCAGGGTGAGGGCCAGGATCAGAACGAGCGGCGGTCCGCACGTCAGCTTCGAAGGTCCCGAAGTCGGCAACGGGCTCACGCACAGTTGTGGGCATAGCTACTCCACTGGATACACAAGCGCCCCGGAGTGGAACACTCGCGGGGCGCTGCTAGCGGACGGGATCGGGCGGGCGGAGCACTCGGGAACGGCTCGACCCGCCAAGGGCGGCGGTCGAGGTGATGCGCCGAGCTCCACCTCCAGCCGCAGCGGTCCATGCTTGATACTACCAGAGGTCTTTCGCCTTGACCCCGCTCCGGCGTCCGCCCGGCCGGCGACTCCGCCCGCCAGGTTCGCCGCCGCACATCCAACCGCGGAAGCCCGGACAGTACACCTCGCCCCAGCGGAGCCAGGGCACCCCGCAGTCCACGCGGCATGCGTTCCGCCGGGTACCCAGTCCCGTGGGTCCAGCGTCCCCGGCGGGGGTTCCAGGGTACCCCTGGGAAATACCAGTCGCGCGAGCGGCGAAAGGCAGCAGGCGACTGTCTTGTCGTATACTTCAGGAAGTTCCGAAGGCTGAATAAGACTACGTGGGGACGCTCTACCTCGTGGCCACGCCCATTGGCAACCTCGAAGACATCACCTTGCGCGCGCTGCGCATCCTCAAAGCCGTCCCGCTGGTGGCCGCCGAAGACACGCGCGTGACGCGCACCCTCTTTCGGGCCCACGACATCCACACCCCCCTGGCCAGCTTCCACGAGTTCACCTCCCCCTCCCGCCGCGGGCGCTTGATCGAGCGCCTGGCCGAAGGCGACGTCGCCCTGGTCTCCGACGCCGGTACGCCCGGGGTCTCCGATCCCGGCTTTCCGCTGATCCGCGACGCCCTCTTGGCCGGCCACACCGTTGTGCCCGTGCCCGGCGCGTCGTCGGTGATCACCGCGCTGGTCGCCTCAGGCCTGCCGACGCACGCCTTCTGCTTCCTGGGCTTCTTGCCGCGCACCGCCGCCGGCCGCCGCAAACTCTTTGCCCACCACCTCGACAGCGACATGACCCTGATCGTGTTCGAGTCGCCCCATCGGGTGCAGAAAGCGCTGGCGGACATGGTCGCCACGCTCGGCCCAGACCGTCCCATCGCGATCGGCCGCGAGCTGACCAAGCACTTCGAAGAGGTGTTCCGCGGCACGACCGCGGCCGCCCAGGCCCACTTCGCCCAACACCCGCCCCGCGGTGAGTTCACCATCGTCGTCGGCGGCCGCAATGCCCCGTTGGCCGGCGCGGAGAAAGCCGAATGACCGCGCCCGGGTTAGTGGATACGCACGCCCACCTGATGGATCCTGCCTTTGACGCCGATCGAGACGCCGTCCTGGCGCGCGCCGCCGCCGCGGGCGTGGCCGCCCTGGTCCTGGTCGGCTACGACCTGCCCAGCAGCCGCGCGGCCGTCGAGCTGGCTCACCAACTGCCGGGCGCACGCGCCAGCGTCGGCATTCATCCCAATTCAGCCGCGGCCGCGTCCGACGCGGAGTTCGAGGCCATCGCCGAGCTGGCGCGCGCGCCCGAGGTGGTCGCCATCGGTGAAACCGGCCTGGATTACTATCGACACCTCACGCCGCCGCAGCGCCAGCAGGAAGCCCTCGCGTGGCATCTGCGCCTGGCCGAGGAGTTAGCCCTACCCGTGATCGTGCACAATCGCCAGGCTGACGCCGACGTTGCCGACACGTTGTGCGCCGCGTCCGCCACCGTGCGCGGCGTGTTGCACTGCTTCAGCTCGACCGACCCGGCCTATCTCGAGCGCATGCTCGACGCCGGCTACTGGGTCTCGTGGGCAGGCCCGCTCACCTTTAAAAGCGCCGGCGATCTGCGCAGCATGGTCGCCCGCGTGCCCCTCGACCGCATGCTGGTCGAAACCGATTGCCCGTACCTGGCGCCGATGCCGCATCGCGGTCAGCGCAACGAGCCAGGCTTTGTTCGAGACACGGCCACCTACCTGGCAGAGTTAGTCGGCCTCACCTGCGATGCACTCGTCGACCAACTCTGGGCCAACAGCGTGCGACTCTTTCCAACACTCGAGCGTGTTCCCCTGGAGGTTCGGTGAGCCCGTCCGGCAGCGTTTCGGTACATCCCCACCCCGACGCGATTCGCGCCATCCTCGCCCTCGTCCAGCCTGGCCTGGCGAGTACCGAGGCGTCGCTGGCGGCGATCGCCGAAAGTGACGACCCGGTGTTGGGCCCCATGCTCTCGACGGTGCTGCCAGGGACCGGCAAGCGCCTGCGCCCGGCGTTGGCGCTGTTGATCGGTCAGATGCAGCCGACCGTCGAGCCGCGGGCGCTGAACCACATGGCGGTCGGCGTCGAGCTGTTGCACACGGCCAGCCTGGTCCACGACGACATCGTCGACGAATCCGATACCCGGCATGGTGGGGCGACGCTGTACGCGCGGGTCGGCAACGCGCTGGCCGTACTGGTGGGTGACTACCTGTTTTCACAGGCGGCGCACGAGTGCGTCGCGACCGGCAACCTGGACGTCGTGCGGCTCTTTGCCGAGACGCTCGGCGCGATGGCCCAGGGCCAGATCAATGACGCCAGTGGCCAGCTGGGTGGCAAGCACATCTGGGCCAGTCTGAGCCGCGAGCGCTACTTCCGCACGATCAGTGGCAAGACCGCGTCGCTGTTCGTGCTCGCGTGTCAGGGCACCGGCCTGCTCGCCGGGATGGGCCAGCCACAGGTTGAGGGGTTGCGCGCCTACGGCCAGAGTCTGGGGCTCGCGTTCCAGGTGGTCGATGACATCCTCGACTTCACCAGCACCGCGCAGGCGCTCGGCAAGCCCGTCGGCAGCGACCTGCGTCAGGGCACCATCACGCTGCCGGTGATCCTGATGCGCGATCGGCAGCTGGCCGACGGCCACATGCGGGCCGCCTTCGAGTCAGATGACGTCGAACTGCAGGTCCGCCTGGTGCAAGAGAGCGGCGCGATCCCGGCCGCCTACGCCGAAGCCGAAGCGCTGGTCGCCCGCGCGCACGCCGCGCTGGAACCGTTACCGCCAGGTGTCCAACGCGACGCCCTGAACGCCCTGGCCACGTTCGTCACCCACCGGGCGCACTGACTCAAGCCTGACCCCTTGAGCGGCGACCCGAACCCCGGTGCTAGCGGCCGCGGAACATGCGCCGCAGCCGGCTCAGCCAGCTTTCGCCGTACGGGCTGCCGTACGCGATCCGTTCGCCGCGCCACATTCTGCCGCCGCCGCTCGTGCCCGTCCCGCCCGTCCCCTTGCCGCGCACCAGCGAGCTGATCAGGCCGGCGGTCAGCAACAGAATGCCGAGCATGAGCACCCACGGTTGCGCGAACCTGATCAGGGGCATGCTGCTGAACAGCGACAGCAGCCAACTGATCAACAACAGCGCCAATCCCCAGCCGCCGAACGTCTCAGCCGGCGGGAGCCGCAAGTTGAACGCGCTCACATCTGTCCCCAGCCGACGCATCGCGCGGCGCATCCGATAACGGAACGACTGGTGCTCGAGCCGGCGCTCGGCGATGCGAATGATGTCGTCGATCTCGCGCTGGAACTTGTCGGGCGGGGGCGAAGACGGCATGGAGTTCTTCGGACTGGGCCGGGGCTCAATTATACGCCGCTGTTCGCCGAACGGTGTGTTATGGAGTGGTCGGTTGGAGTTGCAGAAAATCGCCCTGCACCCAACCCTTCAAGTTGTGATCTTCGGTCTCGATCTCGCGCCACGGTCTCGCCGCCACGGTCTGGTCGTTGCCTGTGAGCAGCACCCGGGTGCCCTCGCGCAGCACCCCCTGCCGGGGGGACTGAGGCCCCGGCTGAAGGCGCACCGAGACCCCCTGACCATTGGTATTCACGATGCGCGCCGCCTGCAATTCGGGCATCGGCGTCGGCTCGACCGTCGGTTCCTGCGCCGAGGTTGGCGCCGGCGTCGGCTCCGGCTGCAAGCTCAGCGGCGCCGGAGTGGACGTGGGCGCAGTTGCAGCGCTCACCCGCGGAGTGACCGCGGGCGTCGGCGCGAACGTCGCCGCCGGGAGCGTCGTGGCGCTACTGGCCCGCACCGGGGGCAGCGCGCGCCCCTGGTTCAAATAGGCCAGCGCCGCGACCGCGGCGATCAGCCCCAGCAGCAGCAGGCTGGTCAGCAACTGCCAGATTGTGAGCCGCAGCCGCCCGCCCTTGGACACGAACGGCCGACCGCACCAGTCGCACTCGTTCGAACCCGTCGGGTTTCGTCCGCCGCAACCGGGACAGGTGACGATCTGCTCAGTGGGCGGAGCGACTGACATGAACGGGCCGGGTGTTTGTACACCAAACCGGTCCGTGTGTCGGCATCTTCGCCCAAGCGACACGGATCCGACACATAACCGGTCAAGTGATTGAACGGAGCTGAGGCCCGTGTTAGGATGCCGCCGCGTCGCGGAGAAGCCCACAGCCCGACATGGCGACCGTTATCGCCGTTGCCAATCACAAGGGCGGGGTTGGGAAGACCACCACCACCGCCAATCTTGGTGCTGCCCTCGCGCTCCGCGGCAGGCGCGTGCTGCTCATCGATCTGGACCCGCAAGGCAACCTGACCAGCGCGTTCGGGCTCGAAAAGGAAGGCCAGCACACCGTGGCCGACGCCCTGCTGGATCGGCGCGTCCCGCTCCCGGTGGTATGCGTGCCCAACGGATCGGTGGATGGGCTCGAGTCGCCCGAGCGGCTGTCGGTCGTGCCCGCGGCCGATGGTCTGGCAGCCGCCGAGGCGCAACTGATGAACAAGCTGGGCCGCGAACTCCGCCTGCGCGATCAACTGCTCAGCCTCGAAGAACACTATGACTACATCATGATCGACACGCCGCCATCGCTGGGCGTGCTCACGATCAACGCCCTGGTGGCCGCGACGCGAGTCATTATTCCGACCGAGGCGCGCTATTTCTCGCTGCAGGGCCTGAAGATGCTCGAAGACAGCATCGAGGAAATCCTGTACGTCAATCCGCGCCTGGAAGTGCTCGGCATCTTGCTCAGCAAGATGGATCGGCGGCTGAAGGAGGAGCGCCAGGTGGCCGACTATGTGCGTAAGAATTGGGGCGTGGCCGTATTCGCGACCGAAGTCGGCACCAACAGCAAGATCCTCGAGGCGGGGTCAGTGGGAGTATCCGTGTTTCACTATGTCGGTGCCGAAAAGGCCATGGACACATATCTAGCGCTGGCAGACGAGGTGATGTCGCGTGCCTAACGGCCGCCAGCGGGGTGGCTTCAACCCCGATCGCATGGCGGATCTGACCCGCGCGGTGTCGATCGTCCCGCAGATCGTCAACGCGCCCCACGAATCGCCCGCCCGTGGATTCACCGAGGTGCGCATCGTCGGCGTCGGCGGCGGCGGCAGCAACGCCGTCAATCGCATGGTCGAAACCGGCGTGCAGGGCGTCGAGTTCATCGCCGTCAACACCGACGCGCAGGCACTGCAGATGTCGTCGGCGATGCGCAAGATCACCATCGGCGGTCGCAGCGGCAAAGGCCTGGGCGCGGGTGGGGACCCGCAACAGGGGGAGCGCGCTGCTGAGATCAGTCGCGATGCGCTGATCGACGCGCTCGAGGGCGCCGACATGGTCTTCATCACGGCCGGGCTCGGCGGTGGCACCGGCACTGGCGCCGCGCCCATCATCGCCGAGATCGCGCGCCACGCGCGCGCTTTGACGGTGGCGGTGGTCACCCTCCCGTTCAGCTTCGAAGGCTATCAGCGGCGCAAGTCGGCTGAAGAGGGCCTGGCGCGCCTGCGAGGCAACGTCGATGCGCTGATCATCATCCCGAACGATCGGCTGCTCCAGTTGGCCGACCGCCAGATGAGCGTGATCGAAGCATTCCGCGTCGCCGACGACGTGTTGCGCGATGGCGTCCAGGGGATAAGTGACCTGGTCACGATGACCGGATTGATCAACCTGGATTTTGCCGACGTCAAGTCGGTCATGCAGAACGCAGGCACCGCGCTGATGGCCGTTGGCGAGGGCCACGGCGACGGGCGAGCCGTCGCCGCCGCCCGGGCGGCGATCACGAGCCCGCTCCTGGACGTGTCGATCGACGGCGCGACGGGTGTCTTGCTGAATGTCTCAGGCGGGCCCGACCTGACGCTGGCCGAAGTCACCGAGGCCGCCGAGACAATTCAGTCGGCGGTCGATCCGGACGCCAACATCTTCTTCGGCGCCGTGATCCATCCGCGCGTCCAGGACAACGTCCGGGTGACCGTCATTGCCACGGGTCTCAAGGACGGTGGGCGCTCCATGCCCGCGGCTCGGCGCGCGCCACAGTCGCCGCCCCCGCCACCGGTGCGGGATCCGGAACCGCGCGTCCGCCTCGGCGAGCCGCCCCCGCGGGAACGCGAGCGCGAAGCTCCGCGCGAGCGCGACGTGGACCCCGCCCGCCCGCGCCGCCCAGCCCCCGCCGAGTGGGAGCGCGGCCGCCCGAGATCCGATCCGCGCCCCATCCTCCCGCCCGTCGAGGGCGACGACGACTACGAAGTCCCCAGTTTCCTCCGCCGCCCCAAACGCTAAACACACGCTACAAATTTTCATAAAACTCTCTCCGTCTCGCGTCAGCGCTTGAGCGTCTGCCAAAATCGAGCCCCCGGCCGGGTAGAATCCGCGGAACGTGATCCCCAGCCTCGAGCGGCTCGAGCCGACTCCTGCCGAGGAGCGGCCGCGGACCGCGACCTGGGTCTTCAGGGGCGTGGTGTTGCTCCTGTTCGGCATCCTCAGCGCGAAGCTCTGGGGGCTGCAGGTCGTCGACTACCCCGCGCTGAACGACCGCGGCACGCAGAACTGGCTCCGTCAGGCGGTCATCGCGCCTCAACGCGGCGTGATCTACGACCGTAACAAGACGCTGCTGGCGACCAACGCGCCGATCTTCGTGATCTCGATCACCCCGGCAGATGTGCCGAAGGGTCGGATGCCAGAAATCGTGATCCGGGTCGCCAACGAGCTGCGGGTGCCCCCCGACGACATCCAGCGCGTCGTGGACGCGCGCCAGGCGCGCAAGGACTACAACCCGTTCAACGCGATTACCGTGGCCTCCAACGTCGACCGCGACGCGGTCATGCGCCTCTCCGAACACCAGCTCGACATGCCCGGGGTGCAGGTCGGCGTCGAGTCGACCCGACGCTATACCGACGGCACGCTGATCTCGCACATCATCGGCTACATGGGCGCGATCTCGCCCGACGAAGCCGACCAGCTCCAGCAGAAGGGCTACGGCCTCGACGACCATATCGGCGCCGCGGGCGTCGAGCAGGCCTACGAGGCCGATCTGCGCGGCATCCCCGGGCGGCGCTCGTACCAGGTCGAGGTCAGTGGCCAGGAGGTCGGCGAGCTCCAGCGCGAGCCCGCCAAGCCTGGCAACAACCTGGTGCTGTCGCTCGATCTCGATCTGCAGCGCGATGTCACCCGCATCCTCCAGGAGGGCCTGCGGAACGCGCCTGGCGGCGCCGCGATCGTCATGGATCCCCGCAACGGGGAAATCCTGGCGATGGTGAGCACGCCGAGCTTCGACGCCAACATCATTGGCGACTCGTCACGCGACGACGAGCTGCGGCAGCTCCTCAACGACAAGGAAAAGACGCCGATGTTCCCGCGGGCGTACTCCGGCCAGTACCCGCCCGGGTCGGTATTCAAGCTGGTAGTCGGATCCGCGGCGTTGCAGGAAGGCGTCGCCAATCGCGATACGGTCATCGACTCCAAGGGGGTCATGTACGTCGAATCCGACGAGTACCCGGGCGTGCGCCAGCCGTTCAACGACAACGCCGCGTACGGGCCGCAGGTGTTCTTCCAGGGCATCGCGAATTCGTCGAATATCTATTTCTTCTACCTCGGCGGTGGCTATCAGGAGGGCAACAAGACCCTGTTCGAAGGGCTGGGCGTGGATCGTCTGGCGAAGTATGCGCGTGCCTTCGGCTACGGGTCGCGCACCGGCCTGGACATCAGCGGCGAGCAGGACGGCACCATTCCCGATCCGACCTGGAAACAGTTTCACAAAGACCAGCCGTGGTTCAAGGGCGATACCTACAACATGAGCATCGGTCAGGGTGATGTGCTGGCGACGCCGCTGCAGGTGGCCAACACCACCAACGTGATCGCCAACGGCGGGACGCTGTATCAGCCCCACCTGGCTCGGCAGGAGCTGGACTCAGACGGCAACGTCGTCAAGGACTTTTCCCAGAATCAGTTGGAGCAGGGGCGACCCGTCCCGGTCGACCCCAGCAACCTGGCGATCATGCGCCAGGCGATGGAGTGGGGCTTCGAGGGGCCGTGGCTCAAGTGGTTCAAGATCCCGGGCCTCCGCGTGGCGGCCAAGACCGGCACCGCCCAGTACGCCGGGCCGCTCGACGCCAACAACCAGTTGCCCACGCACGGCTGGTTCACTAGCTTCGCGCCAGCCGACAACCCCGAGATCAGCGTCACCGTGTTCGTCGAAAGTGGCAGCGGCACCAACGACGCGTCGCCGATCGGGGCGCGGATCATCCGCCGCTACTTCCACCAGCCAGACGTCCCGCCCGACGCGCCCAAACTCCCGCTGGCGCCCCAGCCAGCTCCCAAGCCGCCCGCGGCGTAGGCGCCAATTACTCGAACGTGGCCGCGCCGCGCCCGCGGGCGTCGCCGTTGAGAAACGCGTGCGTCAGCGGGACGACGCGGTACATCACCCAGACGTTGGGTCCGCTGTCGTCGGGCCGCAGCCCGGTGCTGATGCGCTGCGCGATCAGCCGCCCGAGCCGATACAGCTGTTCGTCGGTACTCAGCTCGATCCACACTTCGACTTCGTCGCGCGGGTCGTCGGTCACGATCCGTCGCACGGCCACCTGCTCCGCGCTGACGCGCAACGCCGCGCCGACTTCACGCCCGACGACGGCCTGCACCTGCGGCAATCGCTCGGCCGGCCCCAGGTAGTCGACGAAAATCATCGGCGGCCCATAGTAGCATCGCCGCGCCCGGTGTTCTTGACATCCGATCTTGACAGAAGTCCGGGCAATTCGGAACGCTAGGGGCGATTTCAGCGCCACGTGACGCTTCCCGTGACGCCTGGTGTGGTAACGGGGGAGAGATGGACGACGCGCCCGACGCCGAGCCCGAAGCACCGCCGTACATTCGGCTGCCCTGGCCCCTGGTCGCCGCCGCGCTCGGCGGCGTGTTGCTGCTGGCCCTCGCGCTCGGCCTGTTCGCCAACCGCTACCTGCGGCCCCAGCTCGGCGCGGCGCCGACCTCACTCCCGCTCGCCGCCGCCGCCGAGCCAACAACTGGTCCGACACCCTCCCCAGCGCCATCCCCCACCCTCGCACCAACACCGATCCCAACGCCAATCACAGTCGCCACACCAACCCAACCCCC